>CAZCZI010000046.1:0-26681 GCA_964503045.1 uncultured Candidatus Obscuribacterales bacterium | reverse complement strand
GTTGCCGCCGCCCTCAATTGCGCGACGAATGCTCACGGAACCAAAAACATGACAGCGTCAACTACAAAACAACACATTCTCGCTTTCGTCGATGCTCCCGACCCGGACAACTTCGTCCAGGTGATTGGGTTGTGTAAGCTGTTTCCGAACGCCGATGTGCACGTAGTGCTCACCGGCCGCCCGGTTCGCTTCAACGCAACCGCGGAGCACCAGAAGTGGGAATGGGACATGCGCAGCTCGTCGATGGCTCAGCAAGCCTCGGCCCTTCGCATCAAGAACTTCCTCAAGCACTTCGGAATTCACGTGACCCGAGTGTTCGACGGCGGAATCGCGCCGCGAACGCTGGTGCCTCATCACGTGCACTTCCAGGAGTACTACAAATTCCTTGACGTCGACCCGCTGGCGGCGATCGCTCACTCCGAGTTGGAGGCGCAGGAGGAGCTGGTGAAGCTCATTCTGACGTTCGAGCCCGGTTCGGTGCTCGTTGCAGTAGGTGGTCCGATGACCGGGCTTGCCCAGGTCATCGCGCGGCATCCCGAAGTGGTGACCCGCTTCAAGGAAGTGCACGCCATGTTCGCCACGTGGGGCAAAGTCGATCTCATGCAGTTCGGCGACGAACCCCGCGGCGCGATGCAGTTTAACGTGCACTGCGACCCGCAGGCCGCTTACGCAGTCTTGATGGGGCTCGAGTGTCCGGTTTACCTGATGCCGACCGAGGTGACTCGGGTTTTGGAAATCGGGTTTCCCAACGCTCAGAAGCTGCGTGAGTTTCTGCCCGACAACCAGGGCAGCCGAGCGCTGTACCACCTCTACGCGCTCTGGTACGACGCGGCGGTTCGCCCGCGCCAGGCAGCCAACCCCAACGAGTACATCTTCATCCACGACCTCGTGGCCGCCTTCAGCCTTCACGAAGAGCTCCGCAACTCCATCTACAAGGTGGTGCCCGTGGAGATCACGTCCGTGCCGCATCTGGCGCGCGAGCGTGCCGACTGGGGCAAGGTGATCATGAAGGAGACGACGACGCCGGGCAACCGCTTCGCGGCGGTCGGGCTTCTCGAAGGTGGAGCACAGCGCTATCTGGACGCGCTTAAGAAGGTGCTCTCGTAATTCTCTTCACCGCCTGCCGGCTAATCGGTGGGCGTGGCACCACATTTAGTGCTGCCGGAAGGCGGCTTCGGTAAAACGAAGCCGCCCTCTCAATTCAAAAACCTCCAGAAATGAAAGGCCCGGATTGCCAACGATCCGGGTCCGAGGACAAACAACATGAACACACTGACTCGAGTGCCGGACGCGCTTCGCGTGCTGGTCGAGCACTTCATGCAACAGATGGGCGAAGGCGAGTTTGGCTGCGGCGTGACGTCAATCGCGGGACCGGACGGCGAAGGTGATCTCCATCGCAGATTCGGTCACGAGGTCGTCGTCGAGCACACCACCTCGCGCGGGACGCTCCGCGCCAAGTTCGGCTACCTCAAACCCGAGGAGCTGGCTGCCGCGCAGAGCCCCGACCTGTCCATCGGCATTCGCTACAACCCTGCAGCGTGTGCCAAGCGCTTCGGCCGGCCCCTGCCGGATGCGCTCGACTGTGCGGCGAAAGCCCTGCAGTTCAACTACTTCCGTGTTGGTGCGGAGTACGACCCCAAACCGGACGAGCTCCGCATGCTCTTCGTGCGCGGAAACTGGCATCCCCAGGTCGACGACATGACCCAGGGCGTGCTGGTGGATCTCCGCTGGATCGTGTCGTAAGCAATCTCGCGCAGTAAAAATCTTCTTTCTTCCCGGCAGGCGCATGTTGTGCTTGTCGGGGTTAACTCATTCAGGTTACTCGGTAACCAGGAGTCATTTTAAATGGAGTACGATCTCAAACGCGTCGAGGCTGCGCGTGCACACCTCTTTCGCGCCTACGAACAGGCAACCGACCTGATCACGAAGGCGCCTTGTTTCAAGCAGTTTCCCGCCAACGCGAATGACGCCACCATCTTGTTCGCCACGGCGCTCGCGCGTCAAGCCGAGCAGTTGTGCGAGCGGGGCTTCACCGCGATCGCGGTTCTGGCCGGCACCTACCACGAGCCGGTCAGCGAGATGCACAACATCTACCTGGACGTGCAGTACGAGGCGGAAGCCGGCAAGCTGCGCGTCTCAGCTCAGGCCTGCGCCGAAGCCGGTCTCAACACCGCCGAGCAGTTCGCTCGGTTGGCTTTCGACCTGGTAAGCCGCGCCACCCGATGCTTGAACGGAGACGAAACCGTCGACGGTCGCGAGATTCGTCACGGCGCTCTCTGGGACAAGTAAGGTTTCTCGCAAACAAAAGCAGTAAACTACCTCCGGCGCGCTCCCAAAGAGTTGCGCCGGAGGTCTTCTACGAGGAGCTAACATGGCATCCGAAGAATTCAGAAAACTCCTCTCCATGCTCTTCAAGTCGCATCCCTGGCACGGTGTCTCGCCGGGCGAACGCGCACCACATGTGGTGCGGTCGTACGTCGAGATCGTGCCCACGGAGGCGGTGAAGCTGGAGTTGGACAAGGCGACAGGTCACCTTCACGTCGACCGGCCGCAGCGTTTCTCATCGATGTGTCCGACCCTCTACGGCTACGTGCCGCTCACCTACTGCGGCAAGGAGATCGCCAAGCGCTGCATGCAGCGCACGAAGCTCCGCCGCGTCGAAGGTGACGGCGACCCGCTGGACATCTGCGTGCTCACCGAAAAGGACTTCGCTCACGGGGACTTGCTCCTCCAGGCGCGTCCAATAGGTGGTCTGCGCATGGTGGACAAGGCGGGCTCGAAGCCGTCGCACAAGGGGTCTTCCCCTTACCAGGCGGACGACAAGATCATCGCCGTGCTCGAAAACGATGCCACCTACGGTGACATCACCGACATCTCCGAGTGCCCGCCGGCCGTCATCGAACGGCTGCAGCACTACTTCCTGAGCTACAAGCGGGCTCCGGGCGAAAAGTCCAAGAAGCCCACCGTGCAGATCATGGAAGTGTACGGTGCCAAGGAAGCACAGCGAGTGATCGTCGCCGCTCAGGCCGACTATACCGCTGACTACGGCACCCAGGAGCAGCGGCTCGACCGGCTCTACGAGCTTCTGTGCAAGGGGCTCATGGAGAAGCTCTTGAGCGACGACGCCGACCCGGCGCTGCTGATCAAGATTCTCCAGAAGGCCGCCGAGACCGGCGCCCTGGCCAAGGTGCTCGGGGTGAACGTCGGTTCGGTGCGCAAGCTGCCCGGCAAACCGTCGCGCAAGCGTGGCGCGCCCGTGACCAGCAAGCGCCCGGCGCCGAAGAGCACCAAGCGGCCGGCATCCAAGCGCTAACCTCAAACAGAAGCGTGGCACCACCTGTGGTGTTGCGCTTCTTGCAACAATCAACTAACGGAGAACACTGAATGAACACTTTCGTTCTTCCGGCATCGGGTGCGGTCTTCTAGGGACCGTACCGCGACTGTCCGGCTCAGTCAAAATGACTGACTGCCAACCCAAAGTTGGGCTCGGCAGTAATCGTTAGCCGGCCACGGTGCGGTCTTCTAAGGAGACTGCATTATGGCTCGTTCGTATCGTCACTCGCCCTTCATGGGTTTCTGCTCGCATTCCGACAAGCCCGGCAAGGTGATCGCCAACCGTCGTCTGCGCGCCCGCGTGCGCCAGGCGATCGTCAACTGCCGCGATTACGACAACCTTGTCGTGCCCGTGCTCCGCGAGGTTTCTGATGTCTGGGACTTCCCCAAGGACGGGAAGGGCCGCATCAGCAAGTCCTGGCCGGATTACGCGAAGTACATGCGCAAGTAGAATAACGCCGCTCCAGCGATGGGGCGGCGTCCTGTGACACCCACAACCTGTTCGAGCGCCGGCCCGCGCCCATGCAACAACAATTGCTTGGTGATCGCGGGTCGGCGCCTCGGACCTACTAAACCTTTCCTACCTTTCCCGAGATAACCTCATGACCAACAACCCGTCGGGTTCGCAACCGAACAAGCAAACAAGGGTAATGACCTTACTTGTCGGTTGGTTCTTGTATCCGGTCGGTGACTTGATTGGGCAACTCATCATGGGTCATGTCAGTTTCGCCAGGCTCGTGGCGGTCGCCTTAATCGGCGGCCTCCTGTATCGGTACGAGGTACCGGCCTGGTTTCGCTTCATCGATAGGATTCGCGTAACGCGGACGGCAGGACCACTCAGGTTCTTCGCTCGTTCGGGCCAGGAGCCGGCACCACTCAACTGGGTGGGGCGCATGCTCATGTCCATGTTGTACTTCAACCCGCTTTGGATCGCTCGCCACCTCTTCATCATCATGGTGGTCACCGCTCCAGCGCTTGGTGCCGGAGATATGCATTTCTGGGGCTCTACCCTGGCTGCCGCTCTGTCCCTCGGGTTGACGTCGTTTCTTACCAATCTGCCCATCTCGCTGATTGGTAATTACATCGTCCAGCAAAGACTTGCACCACACAACCGCTTTCTCGGGAGTGCCACTCTCAGCGGTATCATGGTGATCAAGTACGCGATCGAGTTCAGGCTCTTTAACTAACGAAGAAGCTGATCTGATGCCCGTCATCGTCACGACATGAATACCCGCTCGGCTCCCCATTCCGGACGCATTTTGGTCCGGACTGGGGCCCTGAGCTGGTTTGGCTTTTCAAGATTTTTTTTCGCAATATTTTTTTTACTATAAATTAACGTACGAATAAAGATAGTAAGCATCACGCGCTGTTCCATTTGTCATGATCGCGTGACGCATGGCCAACTTCAACCTCGTTACGCAATCACGCCTCGCATGATCACTGATCATCGAGAATAGAACAAGCACATTCAAAGCAAAACGCAAGCAAAAACCGATATTACAATAGACGAATGCAAAAACTCTCTTTTTTTTGTCTATTGGTCGCCTTTCTCGGATTCTGCATGCAGTCGGCTGCTGCGGACACGTTCGACTCGCTTATGGCACAAGGTGTCAAACTCCGGAGTGAGCGCAAATATGCGCAACTGTATGATTGCTACAAGCGTGCCTTGCAGCTCAATCCCAAGAAGTTTACGGAGTGGCAGCTTTTAGGAGAGAGCTGTTACAGAACCGGTCGCGATCAAGAAGCGTTGAAGTATCTAAGCCGAGCAATAGAGGCTTCCCCGAAGGATGGTTATGCTTATGATCTCCGCTATCACACCTACATAAACTTGCATGACTACGAAAAGGCTCTTCCTGACTGCAAAAAGTGCCTGGAGTACATGCCGGGTTTCTTTGTTCCGCAGAAAGATTTGGTGACCTTGTACAGAGTTTTAGGGCGCCGCAAAGAGGCAATGGAAGCCGATGCACTATTCAAGAAGCAGAACCTCTTTCAGGCTCGCGAGTTGATGCGCAAAGAGAAGTACAAAGAAGCGATTGCCGAATTTACCAGCGCATTAAACAGCAAAGACTTGCCGGAAATGCGGAAGCCGCAAGCGCTCGAAATGCGCGGAGAGTGCTTCGGTGCGGTGGGTGACTATAAAAGTGCGAAGAAAGATCTTGACGAGGCTATTAAATTAAGAGGGACTCAAGTGCAGCCAATAGCGCATGTGAATCGGGGACTGGTTCTTCTCGAATTGGAGCGGTACAAAGAGGCAATCGCCGACCTGTCAATTGTTTTGGAAACGAAGTCCCGAAGCAGTTGGGCGGGCATTACACATACGGCTGACGAGGTGCTTTATAAACGAGCAACTGCCTATTTCAAACTGAAAGAGTATCGCAGAGCGATTGGCGATTGCGGCAGAAGTTTGGAACTGGATGACTCGAAAAAAGAAACGTACAAACTGCGCGGCGACTGCCATTTTGCCCTGGGCGAGTTTCAGCCGGCGATAGATGATTACACAAAGGCGATTGAGATGGACAAAGAAGAAGCTGCGGCTATTTATTTGGCACGCTCTCGAGCCTACGAGAAGCTTGGAAACAGCCAGAAGGCACAAAAGGACGGCGATCGAGCGCGTGAACTGGGTGCTTTGAAAAAGCATTAGGGTCGGAGGCGGATTCGTTGTGTCGCGTTATAGCTCTGTTACAACTTGCCGCTAAGTTGAGCCTGTCCCCCAGCGCCCGGAAAAGGAAAAGGTTATGCACAATCTGAAGAGTGACATCGATGCAACGGTAAGAGATGCTCAAGATATGAGTGGCGGACCAGAAAAGGCTGCCCAATTGCTGATGCGCGACGTAGAGATGACTAGACAAGCGCTGGGAGGCGACACAAAGCAATTTTCAATGTACATGGCCGGCGTAACGAAAGAACTCCAAGATCGCAATCTCTTGCCTGAACTTAGCCTCGGTTACCTCAACAATAACTTCGACAGGGTTGACGTGGATAAAGGCGATGGAATCACCAAGGTAGAACTATACGTTCAACAACAACGTGCTTCAAACATGTTGGAGAAGCAGCTTTTGGGTCATGCTATCAACGGATTTGAAGATGTTCGCTCTACCCATGACTCGAGCAAGTGGAACCCATTTGGAGATGACGAGAAGGGAATCACTCGTGATGATGTGAAAGGAAAGCTAGATGAACTTGACACAATAAGACGAGCCAGACTCGACTCACTCGAAGGCGTTCGTGAACGCGACTTTGTTGAAGATGCTGCACAAGATCTTCTGAAGAACGACGGAAGACTTTTCGCAAAGCTTGCCCGCGCGGATGCTGACGGCGACAAACAGACCCTCGACAAAGACGATCTCGAAGCTCTTTTGCGCAAGGATGACAACGCAAGAACATTTGGATCGGCCAGGCTCAATGATCGCGAGTGGGAAATCGTTAACTACTTGAGCAAGAACTGGGACAGCGAGCCTGTAAAACTGCTTAGAGCAGACATGGTTTCTTTTGACTCCAACGGCAACGAGTACATTCACAAAGGCGAACGAGAGATCAATATAGATTCGTTGCAACGTGCTGTTGGTCCTATGCCGGCTGGTTTTGAGCCCGTATCACACCCACATGTAGAACGAAAGCCTCAAGCCAAAAAGGAAGACCTCGATTCTCATCATGTGCCAGAAGACAATGCGAAACCAAAGCTCAACCAGGATCCTAACTGTGAGAAAGCTGTTCAACCGACACCGGCAGAACGCAAGGTTTCCGAGCAAGAGATCACAAAAAACACACAAGCCTATCTAAAAGGTGACAATTTGACCGATTCAGACCGTCAACAAATCCGCCTAAGAAATGAAAGAGCATGGGCCGATCAAGAGGACCGTCAAAGAAGATTTGGTGAAGCGCAGGAAGTTGTCGCCCCTCAACCAGCCCAGATCATGCCGTCTCAGTATGAAATGATTGCCCAGCCGGTGCCACCGCCAGTGATATCGGCCAATAATTATCCTTATGGATACCCGGCGCCAATGCCTCGTTATCCGAATGGGTATCCCCTGCCGGCGCCGCACTATCCGCGCTATCCGCAGCCTGTATATAGAACTCCCGATGTTAACGTCGACCAACAAAGTGTCCACGGCGGGCGTGATGGCTATTCGAGCAACAGCATGCGCATGCGCATGGGACAGCGCAATCCTGGTGTAATTATGGAGCAGCCGGGTTATCCACCAAATTCTCAACAAGGCGATATCTGGTTTGATCGCATGGAACGCTTAGGTCTTGGCGTACTCGACAGAGTATTCGCCAACGAAGCCAACAAACGGGCCAATCGCAACAACAGACCACCACAACGCGGCTGGTAACCAACCTTAACCTGATCCAGTCTGGGCTCAGGACTCCAGCACGTAACCCACGCGATGAACGGTTTTGATGAACGACGATTCGTTATCTCGATCGAGTTTCTTTCGCAAGCGTTGAATACACATGCGAACGGCATCAGCAGAGGCTTCTTTGTCAGCTGTCCACACACGATCTAGAAGAGCTTCCACGCTGAAGATTTGATCGGGATGTCTCATGAAAAATTCGAGTAGCGAGAACTCGCGGGGTAAAAGCTCAATCACGTTTTGGTCTCTGGTGACTTTGTATGTGACTGGATCCAATACTAGGTTTCGCACAGACAACTTGTTCGATGGAATTACACCAATGCGTCTTAACAGTGCTCGAATGCGAGCTGAAAGCTCTCTTCCATCAAACGGTTTCGTCAAATAGTCATCGGCCCCTGTATCAAGTCCCAGTTCCTTATCGGTGACGGTGTTTTTGCCAGTCAGCATGAGTACAGGTGTAGAGCCACCCCTGCCTCTAAACTCTTTGAGCACTTCGAGTCCGCTCATGTTCGGAAGATTTATGTCTAAAACGACGATATCGTAGACGTAACTCTTCAATCGGTGCAATGCGTCACCGCCGTTGTTCGCCCACTCTACCAGGTGATGCTCCCGCTTGAGACAGTCTTCAATCATCTCTGCCACATCTGCATCATCTTCAACTAAAAGTATTTTTGCCATTTCAGTTGTTCTCGGGTCGACCGATACTGCCGACAAGTGGGATTTCAAACCAGAAAACGCTGCCTTGACCTTCGTTGTCCATGACACCAATTTCTCCGCCGTGCTTCTCGACAATCATCTTACACAGTGCAAGACCCATTCCCACTCCACCCTTGGCGCTTTCGCTTTCGGGATTCACCTGTTTGAATGGTTCAAAAATGCTTTTCTGGTGGCTGGCGGGTACGCCTTGACCGCGATCGCTCACGCTCATTCGCAAACTTTCGTCTTTGAGCGAACAGTCAACGACTACTTGTGACTTTTCTGGCGAAAACCTTATCGCGTTTGACAACAGATTGATCAAGACCTGAACGAGCCGGTCTTCATCGGCATGAATCTCCAGTGCTCCTGCAGTGTTGTTGACGACGACCTTCACGTCCTTGAGACTAGCAGGGCCGGCGACTGAGTCTACCGCTTTTTCGATTATGGAGGACAGGTGCGCATTCGCGAATCGCAAAGTGAGTTTGCCACCGGCGGCGGTTTCAAGATCTAGGAGATCATTGATCAACTTAATCAATCGTGAAATGTTGCGGTTGGCTAACTCTAGCTTGCCGACGCCTTTGTCGGAGATGTTGCCGTATGCGCCGTCCGCGACCAGGGACAGCAAAAGTGTGAGTGACGTCAGGGGGCTTCTCAACTCGTGACTGAGAAGCAAAAGGAAATTTTGTTTCAATCGCTCTATCTCTCGCTCATCAGTCAAGTCGACTACATGCACTTGCAAGCGCTTGCCTTCCGGCGTTTCGTATTGATTACAACTGACGGATGCCGGAAATGTATCACCATTAGACTTCAGAATTTCGACTTCCATTGTGGCATTTTGAAGATGTTCAACTAATTCCTCACTGCTAAATGATTTGAACTCATTGGAGAGTGTCTTTATGTTCTCACCCAAAGGAAACGAAGAACCATCTTCTGTGTTGAGCATTGACTTTAAAGCGGGGTTGACCATTTCGATGACACCGGTCAAATCGACAATGATCAAACCTGTAGGCATGTTCTCGACGATTGAGCGGACACGTTTCTCGGCGAGCTCTGCATTCGCCAGCAGTTCACGCTCTTTATCCTGCGACTTCTTCAGGCTCTCAGCCATGGTGTGAAACACCTGATCGAGTCGAGTAATCTCTTCGTCGCCACCTTTCAGTGGTGGGTTTAGCTTTGCCCCTCCGGCTAGTCGTTTTGTGTTGTCCATTACCAGTCTCAATTGGCGTGCGGTGCCGGTGGTGAAAAGATAGGCGAGGATCACAGCCAAAGCCACATTGCAGATTATTCCGGCAACAAGATAGTCTCTTACGTACTCGCGCAGTTGCTCTTGTGCCTTCTGGCTACCTTTCTCCTGTCTTTCGCCTTCTGCCAAAAGTTCTTTGAGCCTGGATATCACTTCTTGGTGCATCACTTTGAGCTTGGGAATAAGCTTGAGTGCAGGCCCAACTTCACCCTCTTCGAATTTGATTCTGGCGTCGTTTATTACGACAATTGCGCTTTCGAACAGGCTCCTCAGCTTCATAGCCGCCGACTGTTTTTCGGGCTCGGAGCCGAGAAGCAAAATCAGGTCGTCGAATTGTCTTGGAAGGCTGGCTGCAGCGCCGTCATATCCACTTGCCAGAGTCGGCAAGGGCATGCGTCCCATAGTGTATGCGCCGACGCCTACGAAAATTTCCATTATGTTCTGCATAATTTTGTTGATCTGCGAAACAACCGCTCTGGCGTGAAGCTCACGAGCGATTTCTTGCTCCGCCTGATTCAGCAGGTTGAACAAAACACCGACGAAAAGCAGCTCAAAAGCCAACGGTAAGGAGACTAGAATCAATCCCTTGTGAATCAGTCGCAGGTTGAGGTGCATCGTTTGTCACGGGTTTGGCGTTCGCCAAGGAGAATAGCACAGTGGCGAGAGGTTGATAGAATGGAAAAACATTCAAATGTGTTGATCTGATAAATGGTTCCATCACACAATGCCACATATCCACTATTGATCATTGCCGTGCTCATGGTGTGCAATTCCGCTAGAGCCGGAGAGATTTCCGACTACAAAACAAGTGGAGATCGCCGTATTGGTGAGATTAACAAGAAGCTTGTTAAGAGCCCGAAAGATACGAGCCTCTACATGGCGCGGGCTCGGTTGCATGCCGAGATGTGCCAAGACGACAAGGCTATTGAAGATTGCACTATTGTACTGAAGCTCAAGCCGGGTCACGCGGATGCGCTGAAAATGCGGGCTGCCATGTTCGCAGCGGGCAACAAGCAGAAGGAGGCACTCGCTGATCTTGACAGTTTGCTAAGGGTAACTCCGCATGACACGACGGCTTTGGTTGAACGAGCCATGATTCATGAATCTCTTAAGATGCACTCGAAAGCGCTGGCAGACCTTGATTCTGCTCTGAAATTAGATCCAAAGAAGCTTCCGGCGCTAGATGTCAGATCGACTGTTTACTGCAGATTGGGACAATATGACAAAGCGATTATCGACTATACGGCTAAGTTGAAGCTAAGCCCAAGAAGTATGGATGGATACAATGCCAGAGCTAAGGCATTTATCAAGCTGGGTCGCTACAAGGAAGCGCTCGCCGACTATACGATTTTGGTTCAACAAGATCTTGAGGATCCAGAACCGCTCATTGTCAGAGGCGATGTAAAAAGAAAATTGAATGACTTTCATGGCGCGATTGAGGACTATTCAAAGGCTATAGCTCTGCAGCCTAATGGACTAGCCAGTGCCTACACAGGACGCGCACGAGCCTATGAGCAGCTCGGAAACAAAGCTGCGGCCGGTAAAGATGATGCTAAGGCACAAGAGTTGTCGACAAATCGATATCGCTAGCTTAGCTAGATTGAACCTAACTTGTGTCAAAGAAGATACTGTGTTTTTCTATTTGCAAGACGTCCGCGTTATAGCTCTGTTATAGATTGCCATTACAGTCATCCTGTTCTGTTACAGGTAGGTTTGGCGTGCAAGTTTTGATTTCACTTGATCCAGAGAAACAGGTTCCACTGTATATACAGTTGGCGGACGGCATGCGCCGCATGATAGAAGATGGAGTTCTTCCTGGTGGAACAAGGCTGCCGTCGACTCGCGAATTGTCTGAAAGCATTGGTATCTCGAGATGTACGGTCTCGCAGGCCTATGAAGATCTCGCGCAGCGAGGTTTCATCTATAGCCCGTCTCATGCGGGAACATACGTCGCAGACTTCTTGAATAAAAACTCTCGGATTAATGAGAGTGGTGCGACAATCGATGCCGATAAGCCCCCAGTCAAAATCTTCACGAGTTGTCAGCCGTTAAGTCTTAGTGCGTGTGCTCAGCCATCCGAAAGAGGTTTTAGGGGGATAGAGCATCTCGCCGGTGCAGCCGAGAAATCGGCTTGTGCCGGCGATCGTATGCCGTCCTTTTCGGCATATGGAAGGCGTATTTTGGCTGATGAAGTATCTCAGTTGGTGGATGCAGAGCTGTTTGGTGAGCTTAACTACAGCGCTCCTCCGAAAAGACAGCTGCCACTTTCTCGCTGGTATTCTTTGATGGCGCGCTGCCGTCGCGCACCTAGGCCGGCAGACTATGTCTCCGACATTTTGGGCGATCGCCATTTGAGGGAGGTTTTGTCCTCGTATTTGATGCGTACCAGAGGCATCATATGCAGTGCCGATCAAATTGCATTGTTTGGAACAGCGCAGACCGCTCTCGATACAATCGCTAGAATCTTCATAGATTCATCGGATATAGTTTGTACGGAGGATCCGGGATTTCCGGGTGCAAGGCGAACTTTTGCTGCGTATGGTGCTTCGATTCGTGCTCTTGCTGTAGATGAGCATGGTCTTTTGACCGACAATCTAGATGAGTCGGCGCAGGGTGCCAAGCTTATCTACGTCACTCCCAATCATCAAGATCCTACCGGTGTTCCAATGCGCCGCGATAGAAGAGAGGCTCTGGTTGCTTGGGCAAAACGCAATAATGCGATGATTGTCGAAGATGATTTCGACAGTGAGTTCAGCTATGGAGGCAAGGCGTCGCTTGCTTTGAAAGGCCTCGATGGTGCCGAAGAGCATGTGATTTACCTTTCGTCTTTTTGGAAGGTGCTCTTTCCTTTGGTCAAGGTCGGATTCCTCGTGCTGCCCGAAAGCATTGTCGAGGTTGTTCGCCAATCTAGAGCCTTGGTGGACCGTCATCTTCATTCAATAGAGCATGAGGCATTGGCTTTGTTTATTGAGGAAGGCAGTTTGGATCGCCTAGTCAGAAAAACTCGCTCCCTCTATGCCCGTCGTCGAGTAGTGTTGATTGATGCGTTGAATCAGCATTTCGGTTCGGCAGTGAAGATTATGTCGGCGAAAAGCGGCACGCATTTGATGGTGCGATTCGCAGGTTCGAAGATGGGCTGTCAATCAAGCGCCACGCTGCATGATGCGGTCGTATTGTCAGGGTTGCCGGCTGTTTCCACTGAGGTGTTCTATGCTAATAGTTCAGCTGAACAGCGTCATGAAAATGAGTACTTAATTGCCTTCAATCAGCATGAAGAAGACACGCTTTGTGAGCTGGTTGCAATCTTTGCAGGTATGGTTATGGCTCTCGGTAAGGCGCAGTGGAGTCGCACCAATCATGGTGTCGAAGTGGAGGGCGGCAGCAATGTCGGTTGAACGGCCAGCGGTATCACAACCAGAATCCAAGCCCGAAGCACTAAAAAAACCAGGCGAATCGCCGGTTGGACAAGTAGATGTGATCAATCTTTTGCATCTTAAGAATCCCGCCAGAGTAACTATGCCGGAAGTGTATGGAATGCCACGCGATACACGTCCTGAAGATGTTCGTTCGATGCTGGATGGATTTGAAATTGTCGATCCAAAAGCGTTTATGAGTGCGGTACACAGTCTGGCAGATCGTGCCAGGAGCAAGCAAGTGCCGCTCAATAGAGACTTCCTGGAAAAAGTAGAAAACGACGAACAAATAGGCATACAAGAGCGTGGCGCCGCGCACGTCTTGAATCAAAACTTCCGAGGATTTGTAAATAGCGATCGTGAAGGCGATGGCATAATGAGGCGTTTGACGTCGGAGCGTAAACTAGAGCTTTCAGAAAAAGGCATAAAGAACATGGATGCTACGGCGGCAGAGATTAAGAATTCGCTTGAGCACCCGGAGATTCGCAACGCCGCTGAGCTTGCTGATGCGGCTCAGTCCATTTTCAACAGAACCAATCAAAGTTATTTGGGCGAGACACAGTTAAAAACTATTGCTCGCTCACCCAATTACTCTCCACGAGAGCGGTCCGCAGCCAGCTTGCTGAGCGCGAATTACACTGTGATTGATCATCTCTCAAGTCCTTACATGGGTATCAGTCGAGACGATATTCAAGCCCTGACAAGACTGGAAGATGATGCAAGAAGCGCAAAGCAATTGGGGAAGGTTGCTGCGGACTGCAATCAAAAAGAGAGTGCGGCTGGTAATGCGGCAGCGTGGGCTGCCGCTGTTACCATCCTGTCAATTGCAGCAGGCTCCAAGCATGCGATGCGCAATGCCATTGTTGCCGCCGGTTCAGCTGCAATTGCCGCGGAAGTAAAGAACTCTTTGGTATGCGATAAAACAAAGCAACCTTAGCGCTGCTTCGCCAGCTCGCTGTTAGCCTTACTGCTTGTTGTGCGTGCTTGCTCTGGGTTGGTGGGCGCAGAAGTCGATGGCGCCTTTAGTCTTGCCTGTTTCTTGAAGGTGTGACAAATAGTCGTTCAAGATTTCGAGTAATCTTTGAAGCGAAACAGGGATGCACTTAGACTGTGCTTGGCACGTTTGACGTCGCCAAAAGATGGACTGCATTGCTAGCTGGCAGAGCAGCCCACAAGCGAGAAACGGGACGCCCGCGGTGCGCAACGACACACAACAATTACCAGCGGCGCCATACGTCTAGTCGAGATTGCATCGCGCGGCAGCCGTTTTGCGCTTGCATTGTACAGCGGAAATTTGAAGGATAGGAGCAATCACATCTATGCATTTGCAATTTTAATTGGGGTCACATCGACAGCTTCTTTCCTGCATTCACTTCACCAACTTTCAGTTTCTGCCATTAGCAGAGGCAATCGACTGGCCAGGTTCACAAAAAGAGTTGCCCATGGGTGATCGCCGAGATGATCGGTTGAAGTTTGCGCTTGCGGTTATCGATCGGCTGACGTATCAGGACGAAGGAATGGTTCGAATGGAAAAGCAGCAAAAACAAACTCACGAAGACGAATTCAAAACAGACTCAAACAGACAAGAGGGGTAACCTATGTTGGGAAACGAGTGGAACATATTTTGTATAGGCGCAGGCGCTTTAGGACTCATGCTCGGCTACATACTGAGCTGGTCGACCAGGCGCCAAGAGCCTAGCGCCATCGATGCGGCTGCCTTGATTGGTACCGCTTTTGGTGGCACGATTCTTACCGTTGTCGATAAGCTCAACTGCCCGCAAGCCCTGCCTATCTATATAATCGGGCTGGGCATCGGATTTTCGCTTTACTTGATTGCTCTGCGATATCACTGGACGAAAGTGCTCCAACTGATCAACGAAGGCAAATTGAAAAACCCTCCGGTTTTTCCTTGGCTGCGTAAGTGCCATTGCAACGACAAGAAGTGCAACTAAACAAAACACGTTTAATGCTGCCAGAAGATGGACTGCATCGCTAGCTAGTAGAGCAGTCCACAAGCGAGAAAAGGAACGCGTACAAAGCGCACGCAATGACATACACCGAGAAGTACGCGAGACACTTCCTTGTTCTCGCGTTTCGACTTTCTTGCGGAAAACTCGTTGGTGAAAGGTAAAAAGCTTCATTTAAATCACCAACGACCAAGCGAAAGTGACCGTTATGAAACTCAAAAATCTCATAATACCTGTGCTTTTCTTAGTTGTGATAGGCGGCACATCGGCCCTGCTGAGCCTGACTAGGTCAGGCTTCTTCGATACGAGTTCGGCCATGGAGCCTTCTTCCCCAACTGTTACTTCAGTAGCGAAGGGCGACACCTTAACGGTGACCGTCCCAGCACCTGCTGCCGACAAACCGCTAGAGATCATAATTAGACACGAGCAAGGCAGCCAGAATAATTCAAATCAGCAATCATCGCAATTAATTGGTATTTTTTGGAACGTCGCGACAGTCGTCGTTGTCGTTATCGGCATCTATCTTCTAATAAACTTTCTCAGGGGACGGTTCGGAACCGGGGCTCCGACCGGAGGCGGCTCGCCTGCGAATCACACTTCAGATAAACCCTTTGGGCAGTGGATAAATCCTGAGAGTATGGGGGGCAACGGTTTTGCCGACGTAGCCGGTGTGCCGGAAGCTATCAGGCAGATGCAAAAGCTTGGGCGGAAAATTACTGAGCAGGCTGACATTGTACGAAAGCTTCGGTCTGAAGCGACAAAATCCGGTACCGGTCACAGGAATGTGATGGCTTCTAATGGACTCATGGACAAACTTAGATCGATGACAAAGACATCGAAGTTTGGTGGCAAAGTGCCGCAGTACGTCCTGTTGCACGGTCCCCCAGGAACCGGCAAGACCTTGATGGTGAAAGCGCTCGCCAAGGAGTGCAATGTTCCTGTCTTTGTGGTCTCCGGTTCGGATTTCGTAGAGGTGTTTGTGGGGCTGGGTGCCGAGCGTATCCGCAGAATGTTCAGAGACGCCAGGTATCAAAGACCTTGCATCCTCTTTATCGATGAGCTGGATGCCGTTGGTAAGAAGCGCTCCAGTGGGCCTAGCTCAAACGAGGAAGCCGACCAAACACTAAACCAGTTTTTGGCCGAGCTACAAGGACTGAGTAGCGAAAATGAAAACTTCGCTCTCTGGATAGTCGGCGCAACCAACCGGATTGACATTCTTGACCCGGCACTCCTGCGCCCAGGTCGTTTCACCTGGCATATTAAAGTTGATCCGCCGCATCTTGAGGGGCGTGTGGCGATCTTGAAACTGCATGCTAACAATCGTCAGGTTCCTCTGGACGAGACCGTAGATTTCAAGGCAATCGCCAGCGTGCTCCCCGGTCAATCAGGTGCCAATCTGGAAAACATTGTAAACGAAACCGCTCTGTATGCCGAAGAGCTGGCTTTAGAACAAGCAAGGAATCTCCGCGCCAGATGTGTGCAAGCGGGTCGGACGCTTACGGAGGAGCAGATTGAAACTCAGGTTAAAAGTAGCGTCAGCCAGGAGGACTTTTTTGAGGGGCTCCTGAGGCACCTTATGGGTGTCAAGCTAGAAACCACTCTGAGGTTCGATCAAACCTTCAATACCGTAGTGCATGAAGCAGGTCACGCACTCACAATCGCATACGAGCGTTTCCTTGGCAGAACCGACGAGTTGGTTCGGTTTATTTCGGTTGAGCCTCGCGACAAGGCACTTGGATTAACTTTCAAAACGCCGGAAGGGGACTCTTTCGGCAAAACTCTCGAACATGTGGACTCGGATGCGGTCTGCGCATTCGGCGGCAGTGCCGCTCAGCTTGTTTTTCTGAATACCAAGGACTCGGGCCCAGACAACGACTTCGAAGTGGCCTCAGGCAATATCTATCGGTCTATCGGCCGTTGGTACGGCTCCGGGAAGATTGGACCGGTTTCGCTTGGCCAACGCGGCATTAGCAATGGTACTGAGATGGGCCCGTCGTTGAAAGACCTGATCGATTCCGAGTGCATTGCCAAGACTAAACTCCTCTACGCCAGATCCTGGTGGATTATGAATCTCTTTATCCGCTCAGAAAGCGTATGGAAGATGTTTTGGGAATTGCTCGAGCGCAAGATCATGCGTGGCGATCGCTTTGCCGAGCTGTTTGCTTCGGCGATGCAGGAAGTAAAGTCTCACCCGATGTGGAATAACGGTGAGCTCGACGTTCTTCTGGACACAGTGAAAAGCGACCCCCTGAGCTGGTCTCCAGAACCCTTAAATGAAGAGACTCGGTCTTATCTAAATGCACGAGTCGAGGAATTGCGCACGCGTTATGCGGCTTTGTGCGAAGCGTACAAGCACAACCCGACAACCAATAAATAGGAAGGAGAGGTGACGCGATGACCAATGTAACCGGCGAAAATAGAGCCGCCGAGGCCCTGATGAATTTGCACCTACCGGTGTTCGAGAGTGTTCTCGCCAACGCAGCAAGCGATGAAGCGCTTTGGAACCATAGAGTCAAGACCTTCGAGGCGCTCGGGCTTCTCGACTTTCAAACAGCTTCCGAACCGAAACACCACGGGTTGGACCAATTCGCTGGCGATTGTAATGGAGAGAGTGTCTACGTCTTGCCGGCTAAGCAGCTCGACGAGCCGATTCTGCGGCGTCGACTGTTACGCAAGCTCAAGGCTCACCGCCCAAGCATCCGGACGCGACACCGCCTTCAGCTTCACCGCGACCAGGTTGCCGAGGACAAGTATAGACGGGATATCGCCAAAGTTCTTACCTACAAGTGGGTACTCAACCTTGAGCCGCGGGATATGGACATGGCGATCGCGAACCTCATGGACGTTTCTGCATTAGAACAATGCCTCGATACGTTTCGCCTCAATGACCTCAGCGCCGCTAACATCAGTTCTTTGCTTTTGCGACGCTCAGTCAACGAGCTGCTTGGCAGAAGCGAGAAGTTGAAAGCTCGAATAGATCTTGCCGGGGCAAAGATGGCTTTCGTGCAGGCGGAGGCTATTGAGTGTATCCGAAGGAGATTCGAGCAGATTCTGGAGGAGTCCAAATTCACGCTGTCGTGCATCTTGGCTGAAACGCATGCCAATTACGACGGGGCGATCGCCGACAATCGCAAACGAGGAGCAGACGATGCTGTAGCCTACGCCAAGAAGCTTGAAGAGCGTGCGGCGAAAGACAGCGAGGATCCTCAAGAGAACTTCAGGCGAGCCGTCGACCGCAGACTTTCCAGACGCAAGGCTGCCCGCAAGCGATTGGCTCGCATGCGGCGACGTCACCCGGGCGCCTTTGCCTTCCGGCTTGCTTCCCGAATGATTCTTTTTACTGTGCCACTCCTGCTTGCGTTCCATATCAAAATGGGTAGCAAAGGAGTTTCGCCCGTGAATGCAATCTGCCGGTTGTTTAACTGGGACTGCTAACCCGGGTTGCCACCACTTGTGGTGTCACCTTTCATCCCGGAGTGGAGTCAGGGCTTCATGGTGAATGGAAAGGCGCAGTACCACCTTAACATCCGTGAAGGGGCTGTATAACAGCCCCTTCACGGCAAAACCTTACCAACCAATCAAGATTGATTAACGATCAAAGGAGACCACTATCATGGACGATCTCAGAACAGTAGAGGCTAAAAGGCGCCAAAAGGAAGATGAATGGTTTAAGCGCCATGAAAAAGAGCTGCTTGAGGCGGCTCGGGCTAGACAAGCCAGAGAAAGAGGCGAACAAAAGCGGGCGGCTGGCGTCAAAACATAATCAACAATATTTGAGTTTTTCCATCGGCGCAGACGATGATGACGACGTCTGTTGTATATCATCGCATGATGATATCCCGTGAATTGAATGATACCGAAACTGGTATCATCTCACCCGATCCGTAGTCCTGATGACGGTTGTCAATGATGACATTGGACTTCAATGAAACGGAGTTTGATCATGGCAAGTAAATCAAAAAGAAAACGTACAAAGGACCCGAAAGCTCGACCATCTTCGTCATTGGCAATCCTGTCCACGCTCAATGCCCACGAGAAAAACCTCCTCTATGGAGCACCAGTTGCCCGCAAAAACAATGCAAAAACCTTGCGATTGTTGACAGAGCTGAAGACTCACAGCAGCTACACACCGGGCATTGCCGTCATTTATCTTGGCGACAACGCGGATGACAAAGTTTATCGCCGTGAGATTATCAATCAGGCTCAAAGGATTGGTATGCCGGTGTATGTTCATGGACTGGACGGTGGAGCCAAGCCGACAGATGTGGAGACGCTCATTGGTGACTTGAATAAGAAGCCTGAAGTGAGCGGCATCCTCGTCCAGACGATTCATGATAGAGCTTTGCGCAGAGTCGCCCATGAGTGTCTGAGTCCGGCCAAAGACCCTGAAGGGGTCACGGCATTTCACAGGCAGAAACTGGTTTACGGCGAAGCCGAAATTTTGCCGTGTACACCCGCGGCCATAAGGATTCTCATTAAGGAGGCCTGTGGAGGCGACTTAAGCGGCAAGACCGTTGCCATTGTAAACTGCAGCCCCGTCATAGGGCTTCCTCTGTCACAGATCCTTGCTTATGACGGAGCTACGGTTACTCTGTGCAACCAAAAAACAGAAAACCTGCCGAAGAACACTCGCGATAAAGACATACTGGTAGCTGCCGTAGGCGTGACCGATATCATCAAACGGCAGCACGTCGGCAGAGGGCAAATTGTCATAGATGCCGCCATAGTGCGCAAAGATGGCGCAGTGAAGGGCTGTGTTCAAGTCGAGAAAGTAATTGACAAGGTAAAACTTGTAACGCCGGTTCCTGGCGGTGTGGGACCTGTAACGACCTCCATACTTTTGGACAATACCGCCAAACTTTTTGCCAAGGCGCTGGGACTGCCAATTGAAGAGTTCGAACATGAAAGCCCTGCGCGCAGGCTGGTTCGCCTCGGTCTAGCATCATAGAGTTGAAAGCTCTCTTTTGAGCTTAACGTCAAGGACAGAAAGGATTCCGGCCATGTTGCTCTTCATCATCTTTTGGCTCAGTCTTTGCCTCATTTGCATAATCGCTATGAAGTAAATCGCGCAAAGAACATCAATTCTAACAATCCGGAAAGGCTATTTATACTATGGCACGATTATTTACCATATTTGGAAACGGGCACGTGAAAGACGCCATCGATGTGGATAAGATAAATGGTGCGGCCACGATCAACATCGGTGATTGCGCGACTCCCGTGATACTGACGGAATCGCTCCTCGCTCAAGGCAAGACCCCTCCTCTATGCATTCAACGGGCGGCCGTCAAGGTGTCCGACGGAAAGATAGAGCTGCACCCTGAATCGAAAAAAACAGCCAGAGATGAGCCGGTAAGCATGCAGGCACTCGTCCTTCTCGATCCTCGCTGCTGGTGGCACAGTCAGAACAAAGTGAATAGCGGTATCACCGAAGTTTACTATCATGTCAATCCCAAGAACATAATTCTCTCCGGTCAGAGGCACTTTGGTGCCGAGGAGCTAACGCATTGTCAGACGCTGCTTGTGCGTTTCAACATCGGCGACGAAGTCTTGATCGCCTGGAAGAAAACAGAAGGAAGGGGTGGCACGCTGAACATCACAAAAGAGACGCGCACCCTGATCTACACAGGAGAAACATTCGAGGATGTAATGGCGGGAGTGTTGCACTGGCGCCGAGAGGTGGCATAACAATCCAGCCATTACATTACAGTGCCACACCAGAAAGAGGGGATGTCGATTTCGCATCGCACATCCCCCCTTTCTCGGGAGTTTCGAGTTTTGACCTTGTTATTGAAAATCAACGACGATCTACATTTTATTCGGCCTGATCCGCAAGAAGAGCTTAAAGCCGACCGGCGGCGAGTCACCGTAGACCGAGTTAAAATGTTCGGGAGCGTCATACAATGTCACTTCGCCGCCCAAGCTGTACCTGAATTCGTTCGTCTCCCAAACATCTCTTCCGGCACCGAGGGTGAAGGCGTTTATGCGAGCGGACTCCAGAAACGAATGATTCGCATCATCATGGTGCTCAAATCCCGGCTTGCCGAAGATGTTTTCTTTCCCCAGTCCATGTTTTGAAGCGCTTTCGAAGCGTCCCCAGGCATAATTCTTGTCTAGAAAGTTGACGCTCGTCTCCAGCAGAAATGTGTTGGAGCCACCGTCAATGGTGTCATTTCTTCCGAATACACCTGTTGCTGACCAGTTGCCGTCTGTCCAGCGTTTGTTATAGCTCAACGACGCCGTCGTGCGAGCCACATCGGCTGGTTCGAGAGCTTCAGGATTTTTGAGACGACCATGCGAAATCTGCATTGACCAATTCGGTGTCGGCACGAATGAGAGTCTCGCGCTCCACGAGTCGAGATTGCCGGGACTCAGAGAGAGCCTGTCTTCGCCTGGTTCCTTCCCGTTAAAACCTGAGCCTTCCAGCCTGAATTTGCCGACATCCGCGCCGATAGTTACTACGCCATTACTTATGTGTGTCGCATCTTGCCAGTGATGAGACAACGGAACGCCCATTGCCGACTCCCTGTGCATGAAAGCGGTTGGTCCCAGTGCGGGCTCGCCTACTAGTCCTCCATACATGAATATGGACACACCTTTTGAAAGTGGGAGCGTATAGGCAGCCGCGAGTTCCATGACAAGATTGTGCGGGTGTTGAGCATCGACTATTTCTTTACCTCGGTAGGTTTCGCCGGTTTGGAACAACATCGGTGAGCCGGCACCGGGAATGGTGAATGGCTCCAGCGAAACCATTGAGCGCAGCATCAAAGAGCCGGGTCCAAGTTTTCGTTCCGCCATAAGCATTCCCCAATTCAGAGATTCCCCCCTTGTCACACCGCGCGGACCCGTCTGGGAGTTAATGCCTGCTTTGATGTCACCATGAGCCATCAATGACCAGTCACCTTTCTTGAAATGGAGCATGTAAGCCGGCGTGTCGGCTGGGATCAAGCTGGTTCCGGAGCCAAGCGCATTCATTGATTTGAACGGTCCACCGAAGGCGCTATTCATCGACGTTTTGCCATGGTCGTGGTGTTGGTCGCTAACAGAGTGATCCTCAGAGAGGACCGTCGGGATATGATGTTCGTGCTCAGGCGATTTAACGGGCTGCGCTGGTTCGTGTTGCTGCGCCGCAGCAAAAGGACTTATATAGAAAGCGCCTGGCTCGTCTGGACTCGCCGTATTACCGATAACTGCTATTTCGTTTGTCATTTGACTTCACTCGCTACTGCTTCGATGCCATGGTCGAAAACTGGATACGTTGGATTCGTTGTCTGTCCAGACCAGGTCCAGCAAAGGCATACAGAAAAGTTCTAACGGAGCTATAACAAGGATGAGAAGAATCTTTGCCGTACCATCAATCGTGCATTAGCCTTGGAGGCGGATTCGCGTCTGTCTAATTGGTATCATCGGCGGTGTTTTACTATAGCAAACAGTGGATTGATCGAAGAGAAAACGCAGGCAAGCGGTTGCCCGCCTGCTGCGTTTCTCCGAGTGCGCACTTGAACATTGCGCGCTCTACCACTCACTTCCTTCGGGCTTGCTTAGCTACGACTCTTCGCCTGCGACAGGCGCCGAGACGTTCTGGTTAGCTTTGAGCAGCCTTGAAGAAGAGAGCAGCCTCGGCCAACTGATCTTGGCGGCCGAGTACGATCACGGCGTCTCCTGCGTTGATGACGTCGTAAGACCGCGGGTTGAGCGTCTCCGTGCCGTTTTTCGCCTGGATGGCGACAACGGTTGCACCTGTCTTTGTTCGCAGTCCGCACTCGACCAGGCTCTTGCCGTCAACGGCACTGCCAGGCTCTGCGCGGAAAACTGACATCTCCAGGTGCGAAGGCACGTGCTGCAGTCCGTGACCAGGGCGGAACGACTGATGCAGCGCCACGCTGTACTTGAGCCAGTCGGCTTTCGCCGCCTGAATCAGCGTGTCCACGGTTTCGTCGGCTACGTAGTATCTTTGGAGAACCCTCGTAAGGATCTCCACAGCCGACACGAACTCCTCCGCCACTACCTCATGCGCACCGGCTTTGACGAGCGCCTCGAGGTCGGGCAGCTCGCGAGCGCGGGCGATGATGTGAATGTCGCGGTTGAGCCGGTGAGCCAACTCAGACGCTTGCCGTGCGGAGTTGCCGTCGGCCTGCGTCAGCGCAAGCACCCGCGCGCGAGCGATGCCCGCGTGCATAAGCACCTGCTGGTTGGTGGCATCGCCGTAGAGGAAGGTCAGCCCCTGCTTTCGTCCTTTGCGGACGGCAACCGGATCGCTGTCGACTACGACATACTTGATGCCCATCTTGTCGAGAACCTTCGCCAGCTCCTGTCCTTTGACGCCATAGCCGGAGATGATCACGTGGTCTTTGGTCGCCTCGTCGGAGGGGACTGCGCTCGAAGAGTTGGTTCCCAGCTGGCTTGCCAGCCAGGGAACGCGGCGCCCAATCCAATCGAAAAGCGACGGGCCTAGCCCGCACAAGGCAGGCGTGAACATCATCGACAGAATCGCGACCGCCAGGAAAACCTGGTTGGTGTGCGCATCGATGACGCCATTAGCGAGACCGACTTTGCCCAAGACAAACGAGAACTCGCTGGCTTGCGACAACGCCAAGCCCGTAAGCACAGCCACTTTGAAGGAGTGGCCCATGACGCGAGTGGCAACGGCTGCCACCAAAGTCTTGAGACCAATCACCAGAATCAGGCAGCTGGCGATGAAGACCGGCATCGAAAGGAGCGTGTGCACATCGAACATCATGCCAATCGACACGAACACGATGCAGTTGAACAGCTCCCGAAAGGGCACGATTTCGCCAAGCGCCTGGTGACTGAACTTGCTCTCGGAAAGAACCAGTCCGGCCACGAATGCACCGAGTGCCATCGACAGGCCGACGTGTGCCGTCGCTGCAGCCATGCCGAGACTCAGGAAGATGATGGTGAGAATAAACGCCTCTCGCTTCTGCGTCTGAGCCACATGGTTGAGAATCCAGGGCAAGCAGTAGCGAACGACAGTGAAGGTGCCCACCAAAAAGACGAGCGCCTTGCCGCCAATCAAAGCGAGGTCCGCGAGATGAACCTCTTGCCCGCCAAGAAATGGCGTCATCAACACCATCGGCACAATGCACAAGTCTTGGAAGATGAGAATGGTGAGGGCGTTCCTCCCATGAGCAGCATCCAGCTCTCTGCGACCCTCCAAAACTCTGAGCACAAGCGCGGTCGAGCTCACCGACACGAGCATGCCGATGAACACCGCAAGCGAAAGCGGCATGCCGAAGATGTGGGCGAGACCGGCTGCGGCAGCCAATGTTCCGCCGACTTGCAAGGCGCCGCCTATGAGCAGAAACCGCCGCATGCGCATGAAGTGGGGAATCGAAAACTCGATGCCCAGCGAGAAGAGCAGCAAGACAACGCCGACTTCGGCGAGCACGTCGAGTTGCTTCACGTCATCGACGAATTTGAAACCATAGGGACCGCAGATGACCCCGGTTACGAGGAAACCCAGAACAGCAGGCAACCTCAATTTGTGAAAAACGACAACGGCAACCAAGCCGAGTCCGAAGACCACCAGAAGGTCTTGAAGGAATGTGTGTGGCATAGTCAAACTTTCCAACAGTGGCGACATGTCCAAACGTCACCAGGGTTTGAGAAACCTTGACCATTGGGCGGCACCCACGGTGCCTGCACCCAACGACCCGGAGGTGGACAACCTCCGACCCGTCTCTTACGAGCACGCTTTATCCCCCAGCCTTTTGAGCCGGAAGAAACCGAGTTTCAAAACTATTCAGTTATGTGTTCGGGAAAGGGGTGCTCGTGATAGGACTTCAGTAGAGAACGATAGGGCTATGAGTTGAGGTACAACAAATAAGGTCTTGCGATCAATTTTTGATGTCAGATGTAATGACGGTATTTCCCACTTCATCTGATATTCTCATTACGCAAGCTGCGATAGGCACAACCGATGTCTGTCGGACCGGCCGGAGTCTGATTTGTGATATTTAGAGGCAAAGCATCGCTTGCGACACTGGTTACGATTGCGTCTGGCGTTTGTGTCGTTGCGTTTTCTTGTGTCGGTTGTGCTCTCATCGAGAACCAGCGGTCAGAAAGTGTCGACAAGATTTTGAACGTTGCGCAGGCTGATGCGATTCGCGGCGACAATGTTCTTGCAGATAAGCATTTTGAACAAGCTGTAAATGAAGCCGAAAAGATTGAGGGGAACGAATTTCCATTGGTCGATGCCCTCAATAAATATGGGAGCTTTAAAAAGCACCTTGGGCAAAGAACCGCAAGCCGTGCTCTTTTCGCGAAAGCCGCTTCGATTGCGACGAAACACGTTGATCTAGGTTCGACAGCTGATATTTCACGTAACGAGCCGGCAAAGAATTGGCTGATTCAAGCTAAAGCAGCCAATCTAGGGCAGGCTGAGTGTAGCAGCGAGGAAGGCGCCTTTAGAACAGCCGAAAACCACTTCCAAACTGCCATCAAAATTGAAGAATACCTTGAGCGCAGTTTTGGCCCAGGTGTTCCGCCAGAAGACCTTCGCTCAGCCAAGGCGCTCTATAAAGACATGCTGGAGAGAGAACGAAACGAGATGTCCGTGTTTGAAGAGGCGTTAAAGAAGCCAGATGTCAGAGGCGTTGCAAAAGGCGGAACCTCCTCTACCAAAGCGAAGTTTATAACCAAAGTCAAAGCAGCACTCAACGAGTCAGATCCGTCAAAGCAAGAAGCAATGCTTGTTGCCGTAAAGAACGAATCACTGGCAAGAATGGGACCGCGTGAGAGTGAATACCGGCTCACGTTCTCCAAGCTGGTGTCGTTTTACACGGTGCGGGGTCAATTTGACAAGGCGATTTCCCTTGTCGAGGCAGACTTACTGCGTTATCCGGTGTCCAGTCAGAAGCTCGTTGACGCAGACATAACAGCATTTGAGAATTCAGAGAATTTCATTGAAGACATCGCGCTTTTGATGCCGCCTTTGCGTGAGACTAAGCGCTATGACTACGCGCTTCAACGAGGGTTGCAAGTAAAAAATGTCGCAAAAAATTTGCGTTCGAACAATCTGCAGGCCGTCACCAGTGTTTATGCCGAGATGGCTCGCACATATGCTGAGACGAAACAGTTCAAAGAGGCCCTTAGGTGGGCTGAAGAGGCACTCAACAATGTTCCTTCCAAACGTGCAGACTTTGCAGAAAACAGAGCACAGCTCAATCTAGATATGGCTCGATTTTGCCGAAACAGCAAAGATTGGGTGCGTGCAAAAGGCTATGCCCAGACGGGGTTGGCTTCTCTTTCTGACGCCAAGATCAAATCGATGTTGGAGATTGAGCTGCTTTTGGAGATGGAGGGAGCTCTTATCAATCTGAAAGAGAAGGCGGAGGCAAAGTCTGTTTTTCAGCGTGCAATCAGCTTGATGCGTGCCAACTCGGATGCTAATGGTGAAAGGCGATTTATGGAGTTGGTAGCAGAGATGACGCGCGAAGCCGGCGATGCCGCCAGCGCCTATAAAAGGCTTGATGAACTGGAAAGTTTTGTGAATGCGGCGAAAAGCGCGCACAAGTTTTCCCCTCAGCAAAGTGGTGAATTTCTTGCTGAACTGTTCAAAAAAAAGGCATATTGGCTAGAGGCTGATGGAAAAACCGATGAAGCCATCAAGTGTATGTCGCGGAGTGTTGAACTAGGCACCAAATACGATGCC
>CAZCZI010000045.1:0-59220 GCA_964503045.1 uncultured Candidatus Obscuribacterales bacterium | reverse complement strand
GCTAGGCAAGCGTGAAGGTATCTTTGATTGGTTCCGCGGAATCATGAAGCTCTAGGATCTGCTCGAGTTCTATCATCGATCATTTAATCGTTTCCAACCTGGAAATGATCCAGTGATTGAAAGTCTCTGTGTTGTAATCCATAAAGTTGTGTCCTGCCCAGTCGTACACAGTCAGTGTCGAATTGGGCAGCGACTTATGGATTTGTTTTACGTACATGTATGGTGCAACCGGATCAAATCTGCCTGCGCTTAAATGCACTGGACATGAGACTTTGTAGTCCCGATCCAGAAGATTGAGTTTGCCGAAGTTGTCGGCAATTTGTTCGAGTGTGTGGCGATCCGTTTCGAAGAGAGTGCGTTCGCGCCACGCCATGCGCTTTGGAAGCGGCGTGTCTTTGAGCATCATGAATGGACCATTTATGAACGCTCTAAACACGGGCACAACAGTTGGCAAGATTTTTCCCGGCAATGCAGCGGCGAAAACTTGACGCACGAGATCTGGGCGGCGTTCTGCAATCTCGACTGACAAAATTGCGCCCAGCGAATGTCCAACGAAAACCGCCGGAAATTGAATCTCATGTTCAGGAATTGTTTCGAACAAGTCCGTGAGATGCGTCTCGATATCAGTTGTCTCTTTTGGTTCGGCCGAACCGCCATGTCCGCGCAGATCGAAGGCGAAACATCGATATCCGCGCTCAGTCAATGCCGAGATTTGATGTTTCCACATTTCACTGTTAGAGCCGGTGCCGTGAATGAACACTACATCAGCCAGGCGATCCATGTGATTTTTGAGCGTCAGCGGATCGTGTTTTGTTACAGACAGAATCACTCAAAAACTCCGTCTGCAAACCCACAAGAAAAACGCAAATTCAGGCAGGGCTTAATTAGCGTCCGCCTGTAGCGTCGAGGTCGATCGCTTTTTGATCGCGGCGCGGTGGTCCGCTTCGTTTGGTATAAGAGGGATCGCATAATCCAAGAACCGTACGACCAATGTTGTAGATTGCATCTGTCTGGTCGAGACATTGCGTCGTGGGCAATTTCATGTTGTGCCGATCTACCGGTTGAAATTCTTCCACAATTGAAACTATATCATTGGGTCGTTTAATCGGGTATGCAAGCTTGTTGTCGACGAGCAACCCGACTGTTCCTAACTCTTGAGGCATTGGATTGGTAATCATGTCGATGGCCATGGGAAGCTTGCGAGCGATGGCTTCAAATGAAGTCAACCCGCCGGCTTTGCTGATCATCAAATCAACGTTTGCCATGAGATCGGGCATTCGATCGTGGAATGGAAGTACCGCGGTAGGAATTAGTGACCTGCGAGATTCGCGTTTCACCGTGTCGTAAAGGCGCTGGTTGTGTCCGCACAAGAAAATTACTTGTATCGGTCTGCGCACAGTTTGCATGGCGCGATAAATCTCAATCATGTTTCCGCCGCCCGCCCAGCCTGCGTTTATGCAAATGGTGACGGCATCGGGGTTGAGACCTAAAGAGGTAAGGAAATCTTCCTTTAAACAACTTGCCGGCTTCGTAAAGTCGGGATTGATCGGCATTCCGACTACTTTGACCTTCTCGTTATGAATGCCCCAATTGAGAAGGCGATCTCGAGAAAGTTCATTTGGAACAATCGTTAAATCTGAGCCAGGGCTAGCCCAGCCTCGCCAAAAGTTGCCATTTGGATCTGTCACGACGGTAACCAGTTTTGTCGTGTTTTTGCGTCCCATATCCTGAATAGTGCGTGCTAGGTACTGATTGCACATGGGGTGAACAGACACGACAACTGATGAATTATGTTCGTGAATCAATTCAGTGAGATACGGCTTTGCCAGTTTATAGCCCAGTTCAGAGTCGTTTGGTTTGAAGGTTTCGATCAGCCAGTAGTAATACTTCATCAGCCCTTGATTGTGCCTCAGAAGATAGTTGTAAATTTCAACGAAGCGTTGGTTGAGAGGGTGGCTCTTCTCGACAATGTTTTCAACCACTACTTCGATTTCGCGATTCGTTGGTTCGAACGACAGAAGTTCATTAACTGCTGACTGAATTGCTTCAGCCGCGCTTCTGTGCCCGCCGCCGGTATCAGAAAAGAAGATACAGATTCTTGATTTACTCATTAACCTTGTTTGCTCTTACGGTGACGTACCCTTACAATGACTTTCATGAGGGGAGAACCCCCGAGACAGTTCCACTTATCAGCCTTAGCAGAAAGCTAAATTTCTCGTAACGAGCATAATGTACCACCTAGACAAAGTTCTAACCATAAAAGCGATTTCCGCAATCGCCTGTGCAGTCTTACTTTCCGGGTCTATTCAACTTCCGGGTGAATGTGCGAAGCGTCGCTTGGCAACCACCGGTGGTGCACAACATGAAGTCATTCAAGAGCCCGAACGCGTTCTTGGCTCCGACCAAATGCCGATGTCAAAGAAGATTTTGAAGAAGCGGCCGCACATTGTAAAGATATACGAGTACGACAGCACTCCGCTTGGAGACCGTGAGCCTCTGCTTTTTGTGCATGGATTGAACGGCGAAATTTATCCGCATTTCCGCTGGCCGAAAGTGATCAGTGAAATGAAGGACAAAAAAGATCTTCACGCGAGATACAAGCTGTATCTCGCACGATATTGCACACAAGATCGCATAGACAGCACTGTTATTGAATACCGAAAGGCGATTGCACGTCTTTATGAGGTAACAGGAAAGCGCCCCATTACTGTGGTTGCGCTGAGCATGGGCGGCAATCTCGCCTATCAAGGAATGGTCGACAAAGAGACAGACAGCAAGATTCGCGCGCTTTTGACAATGGGAACCATGTACCACGGCTCCCCATTGTTTACTATCGATTGGATGCAATACAGCCTATATAAGAGGTTGTGCTGGCCACTCACGCGCGTAGATCACAGTCTGGCCTACAAGCTGTACTTCGATAAAAACAAAAATCTCGTCTCTGATTTCAGTTGGGACGACACCGACAATACGATGCCTGATGTCGGAAGGTTTCGCTCGAAACTGTTGTTTGGACCAAAAGGACAACTCACACTTATTCAAGACGTCAACAATCGTTTAGCCAGATTGAATGCAGAACCGACAAGCAAGAAGAAGATCATTGCGTATTCAGGCTACCTGATTAATCCTTATATGCATCCATCGGCAGAGCGAATCATCGAAAACACATTCATGTATCCGCTCACGTTCATCACCCAAAAGTTTCCTGCTCATTTGGCTAGAGAACACCCAGTGCTCGGATTTATGAATCGAGACATCGCCAACATTGCCACCACATCTGGTGCTATAAAATCTGCCGGCTCTCCGTTTATTTTTGGATTGAACGATGGAATTACGCCGGTAACAAGTGCTATCTGTCTGCCTGAAGAGGCAATGAAGAGCGCGCTGGTTGCCAAAGAGCACGACATCCCCAAGCTCAGAAATTTGGTTGATGTAGGAACGGCAAGAGTGTTTCGCAACATCGATCATTTGACCTTCATTGATGGTTATCGTCCAGTAACGGCTTCTTCTTTGATCAAGGACGAACTCAATCCCGAAGCCGGCACGCGAACCATTTGGGATTGGTTGCTCTACGATCTGTTGCACTCCGAACAGGTTAACGGCCAGCTTGCTAAAGACACCGAAGCATCCATCGGCGGTTTGAAGACCGACTAACTGGCCCAAGTGTTTTTAAACGAAGTGGACCATTCAAAGCGATTATGTCGCTGAATTACATGATGATGAAAATTGCCTTGACCGAATAGGGCGCTCTCAGTAGGATAACGAAAGCGAGCAACCGCGTGATTTGCTCACGCGATCTTGCTTATAAGGAATCATTTCGTTCAGGAATTTTTCCTTTATGAATTACTCCTCTATGAATTACTCCATTAGGAATCAAATCAGTGTCCGAAATCAGCGAGCACAAATTGAGCCGCTCCACTCTTCAAACAGAAGAGCTGAAGGCTTGCGTGTGCGCTGTTTCCGCATCTGCAACCAATAATAATAACGACGACGATAATAACCGCCCATCGCGGTCGTCAATGTCGTAGCATTCATAAGAATCAAACCAGACATCATTACGACGACCGCGACCTCTCGAATCGCGGTTTTTTTTATTTTGTCGCATTGGAGGCGAATATGAGCACTACTGAGATACAGATACGACAGGCAGCCCAACACCAATTTCAGACTACAGCGAATCTCGTGAGAGTGAGAGGGCATGTGCAGTCCATGCGCGACTTGGGCAATCTTGTGTTTCTCACACTCAGAGACCGCACGGGGATTTTGCAGGTTGTGGCGGAGCAAAAGGAGCTGGTTGAGCAGTGCCGCGAGCTTGCTCAGGAGACTCCGGTGATTGCCGTGGGCAGAATCGAAACTCAAATTGGGCGGCAGCAAGGTGCATCAGAACTGCGGCTTGAAGAGTTGCAGGTTTTGTCGACATCTCGATCTGTCCCGCCAGTTGAGATAAGCAAAGAAAAAAAGATGTCGACCCTATCATTGCAAGCGATGCTGGACTATCGTCCGCTGACGCTGCGCAACGAGAAGGTGCGCTCTATATTCAAGATTGAAGCCGAGTTTTGTCACGCGTTTCGAACATACCTGCGCAGCCAACAATTTACGGAGATTCATTCACCCAAGATTGTCTCGACCGGCACTGAGGGCGGTGCTAACCTGTTTGCTATCGAATACTTCGGGCGTAAGGCGTTTCTCGCGCAGAGCCCGCAGTTCTACAAGCAAATCATGGTCGGCGCATTCGAGCGTGTTTTCGAGATCGGTCCTGTCTACAGGGCGGAGCAACACGACACGACTCGCCACCTCAACGAGTACGTCAGCATGGACTTCGAGATGGGTTTTATCGAGAGTGTGCAAGACGTAATCGCCATGCAGCAGGGGCTTTTGAAGCACATGTTTGCGCATGTGCAGGAGACCTGCGCGCCGGAAATTGAGTTGTACGGCGCCAAGGTGCCCGAAATCATCGAGATTCCGCAAATCAAATTGGCTGCGGCTATCGAGTTGCTTCAGTCGAAGTTGGGGTGGAAACCCGAGACCGAGGGCGAAACCCCGGATCTCGACCCGGAAGCGGAGCGCCTTCTCTGTCAGCACTTCGCTGAGACTGAGGGCATCGATCTCGTTTATGTCACCCACTATCCGCTGAGCGCCCGGCCTTTTTATGCCAAGCCCGCGCCGGCGCCGGAGCAAACGAGTGGCGCAACGACACTCAGTGCAAGTTTCGACCTTCTATTTAGAGGGCTCGAGATTACGACTGGCGGTCAGCGCATTCACGAACTCGCCGAACTCACAACGGCGATGGAAGGTCGTGGGCTTAATCCGGAGGCTTTTGGAGACTACCTCCAGTGCTTCTCCTACGGCATGCCGCCACATGGCGGTCTCGCTATCGGCTTGGAACGCCTGGCAAAACAGCTGCTCGGGTTGGCGACAGTGAAGCACGCGGCCCTTTTTCCGCGCGACATAAATAGATTGACGCCGTAAGGGGAATGGACACTCGACAGCGAATATTTGGGAAATTGAGAATCGCCACAGACAGGCGCCTCGCCAGGGTTCGGTTTTTTGCATTGAGTTTTTGCTGAAAAGGGCGGGTAAGCGCCGAATCTGCGCGCCCGCAAACGTAAGCCAATAGCTCGTTTTGGCTGTAAGCCGCTTGGCGCTTACTTCCTTTGTTCAGGTAGATTCGCAACGAAATCCTCCTGAACAGGGCAGGTAAGCGCTTCTTTTGCTGGACTGCAAACCCAGGCCAGTCGTGGGCTCTGGCTGTCCGGCGATCGGCGCTTACATGGTTTGTTCAGGTAAACCCACGAAAGTTTTGAACCCTCAAGGTGCCGAAACTTTTGCGACACCTCTTGAGATCGTCTTGATTGCCGAGAGAGTTAAGTCGTTGGGTGGTATTAACCATTAGGAACTTGGTGGCGGTGGGAACTAGCCAGATATTTGGACTGAGTGGGGACTGAATGAAGAAGCGGTTTGCGGTTGTGTTTTTTCTGGCATTGTTCGTCATTCTTCTTATGGCGATCCAAAGTCGCTTGCAGAGTGGTTATGAAAGTGGCGAACTTGGAAGCACGACTGTGTCGCCAGTGAAAGACGGCGGCTCCCAGCCACAAGCAACACCCCCAGGGCAAGCTGCCCCAGGTCCCCAATCGACCGCAACTCCTTCTGGAGGATCAGTCGACGAGGACGGCTATAGCCCTGGCACGGTTACCGCGCCCAAGGGGCAGCCAATCAACACCTCTGCTTCTGGTGACACGAAGCCAGCTGCTGGATCAAAGTAACAAAGTAGAACGAACCGAACCAGCCAAACCTGGAAAGGAACGATTCCTGTCATAGGCAAGTTCCAAATCCCTGCAGCTGGACATTTGCACGCAGCTGGGCATTTGCAGAGCCGGATCCCGGAAGAGCCCACCAGTTGGCAACTTTACATTTCTTAGCGCCGCCGGTGCTCTTGACATCCACCTTCTTAGGTATTGACGAGTCCAGTCACCTGTGGATCGCTTTTGGGGACCGATTCCGGAAGCGCCTACAGTGCCTAAATTTCGGGGATTCTTAAGCAACTTTAAAGCTATTCGTTCACTATTAATATTGGCAACGGATAAAACTCCCTTATACTTCTGTTAAGCGGCGGCTTAATGTTCCCTTTATATTTCGTGAGCACAACCAATCGGTGCCCACAGGTAGCCTCTTACGCAAAATTACCTAGAAAGGAGGTCGAATGGCTATGCGGGTTGAACTTATTTATGCACCCGGCTGTAGTTCTTACCGAAAAGCGTTGAATACGCTTGAGACGGTAATCGCGGAAGAAAGGCTACCGTTGCCGGTAGAGCTTATCGAAGACGGAATACAGACTGGAGGACCGTCTATTCGAATCAATGGTGACGAAGTCGGAAGCCATATCGAAAGTCTGCGCGGAGCAATCTGCCAAAAGTGGCGTGAACTGACAGAAGCACCGCTTCTGGGCATGTAGGCCACCCCATCCCCCCATCAGAAAAAGGTATTTCGACACCGGCAGTGCTGGTGTCGATTTGTCTTTTTCGATTTGTTCGATTTGTCTTTCTCGTTCTCTGTTATGTGGATTTCTTCTGGGCGCTTTGCTTGGGTTCGCATCAAAAAAGGATGCTCCCTACAAGCACCCTCTTGTGATTACCAAAGCTCGAACTCAGTTGTTGGCTCCTAGCCGCCTCTGCTCAATGATGCAGCGGAGTTGTCGGCTTGTTTGTTGCCTTCGTTTTCACTGGCGAGCGAATCAAGAACGCTGTGTCCGAAAACTTCTTGCACGGTGTCGGCGCCCGCCATCTCTGAAATCATTGCTTGCGCAAATGCGATCTGGAGAGGGTTTTTGCTGGCTACGCCAAGTTGATAGTTGTGCAAAGCAATCTGAGCTTTCTTGGAGAGAACTTTTGATCTGCTCTCAAGCCGTTTATATAAGTAGATTTCCTTGATCAACTTAGCTTCTTCAGGACCGCCTGTAGACGTTTCGAACACGGTCAGGGCTATTTGCGCAGCTGGTCCCATGATGTTTGGAACCATTGCGGCAACGCCAAGGGTTCCTTCGATTACGTGGCTGGCTGCCATCGTGAATTTGCTCTTGTGGTTGTATTTGCCAAGCTTTTGCTTAACTTTGATAAACACAGGATCGCTCTTCAGTGCCGATTCCACCACCAATTTTTGTTTTGCTTCAAGCTCGAGTGGATCCCAGAAATTCTTTTCGTAGACTTCTGGCGCAACGCGCACCATGCGCGACCACGACTTGAGCTCGTCGAGTGCTTGTTTGGCTTCGTCTTCACCGACTTGTTTAGTCAGCTCAGCGATTCCTGATTCCATAATCTTCTTGCGACGATCGGGATCAGCATTACCAACTCCAGTGGCGAGATGCATCAAAATTTGAACGGTCGAGATATGAGCGTCGTCTACTTGTTTTTGCCGCACAAACTCTGCAGCTTGCAAGTTGTCGAGCTTCAATTTGTCTTCGAGCAAGACGTCTCCGGCTTGGCTGGAAGGTCCAAATCCGCGGTAGCAAACAAGTTTGTCGAGTGCGTCTTTGCTCGTCGCGATTGCGCGTTCGTGCGCTCTCTTGTAGCGAGTTACAGCTTTTTCGACAACTTTGACTTGAGGATTTCTGTCCAGGTTTGCTTCAGTCAAACGGTAAGACATCTTGGTCAACGGGTCGGAGCTATCGCTGCCGTCAACGTTGCCGGAGAGCGGCTTTCGCATCTCTACTCTGACGCAGAATCGATCTGCCGGCTTGCCGGATGTCTTGCCGGACGAGGTCTTTGTGGTACCAGATGTGGTGCTGATCACGCCGTGAATCGGCATCAAGCAAGACGGCTCAGGATGGTCGACTTCGACTGCATCTGACTCCTCAACAGCTGTCGTTGTCATATCCGGCAGTTGCTCGGCCCACGCTGGTGTCAGCAATGTACCTGTGAGCGAAGTTGCAATGGCGACGGAAAGTACGCCGTTCTTTGTTATGCGCATGATCAGTTCCTGCGACGGCCGAGAAACTCGGCGGGGTAACCTAAAAACTCTTTACCCACTTGGTTTTGACGGAGAAACCCTTGACATTCAAGAGTTAATCGCACAGTTGTTCGATTCTGAAACGCTTATGAGCTGGGCATTTGCGGCGCATGACAACCGGCGCGTCCTCTTTACTTGTAATCATTCTTGATCTATCAAACTTTTTGCTGAACAAAGGATGCAAGCGCGTGAGCTTCGAGGCTGTGAACGTGCGCTGAGTCGGCATCTCGGGCGGGCTGCAGCGGGCGCTTCCGTGCTTTGTTCAGCAAAGTCAGAAACAAAAAATCGAACCCACCAATTGCTCATCGACGGCGCTTGACATGCCCCTATACACGAAGTCATTTGATGACCTTAAGGTCTCAACCAGCCGTGCTCGTTATCATTGACAAGTGCTTCTATTGACAGCGCCCGTTCTAGAATGCGTGGAGTCAGATGTTATTCAACTCTCTTAAGTACGCTCTTTTTCTCCCAATCGTTTTTGCAATTTTCTGGGCGAGCCCGCAAAGATTTCGGGTTCCAATTCTTTTGATTGCCAGCTACCTCTTTTATATGAGTTGGCGTCCGATATTCATTCTATTGATTATTGGACTCACGGTTGTCAATTATTTCCTCGGATTTGCAATACATAAGTCAGAGAAACATAAGAAAGCTTGGCTCACTACATCTATTGTTGCCAATCTCTCCACGCTCGCGTTTTTCAAGTACGCGTACTTTCTCGATGACTCACTGGCAGCGCTGCTCAGCCCAATGGGCGTAACAGTGGCGAAACTTCCCTTCGACATCGTCCTGCCTTTGGGAATTTCTTTCTTCGTATTTGAATTCATTCACTACACCGTTGATGTGTATCGCGGTAGCGAACCGATTAAGTCGTTTCCCTCATTTGCTCTTTTCGCGAGCTTCTTCCCGACTCAGATCGCCGGTCCCATCAAGCGTTTTCAGGATTTCATTCCGCAGTTTCTCTCTCCTGCAAAATTCTGCATGGAGAAATTTGATGAGGGCGTCTCTCTCATCCTGATGGGTTTGTTCAAAAAGGTTTTGATTGCAGACAATTTGGCATTTTTCGTCCAGGGTGGTTTCTCGCATCCTGAGCTGTTTTCTGGTATCGATCTCTGGTTGTTCACATACGCTTTTGCGTTCCAGATTTACTTTGATTTCTCGGGTTACACTGATATCGCCCGTGGTTCTGCGTTGTTGTTCGGCTATAAGGTGCCGATCAACTTCAACTTGCCTTATTTAGCCGGTTCCATTGCAGAGTTCTGGCACAGATGGCACATTTCTTTGTCGACATGGTTGAGAGACTACTTGTTCATTCCGTTGGGCGGTTCGAAATGTCCTAAGTGGTTGAACTATCGCAACCTTGTTATAACCATGACTTTGGGCGGGCTCTGGCATGGCGCGGCAATGCACTTTGTGCTTTGGGGCGTCTATCACGGTGTTGCACTTGTCGTGCATAAAGAGTTCAAACGGCTCACCGAAAAGTTGGCGCCGGTTAGAAGTTTCCTCGACTCCGTGCCTGGTAAGTGGCTTTCAGTGCTCTTCACATTCCACGTTGTTTGTATCGGCTGGGTGTTGTTCAGAGCCGAAACCAACGAGGCTGCATTAACGATTCTGCAAAAGATGTTCACTTTGCAGTACGCGATCTCGGGTGGTGTGCTTGTTCCGCTTGAACTGCTGCACATCAACTACCCGCTCGTATATCCTTCTATCTTCCTGATTCTTCCAGTGCTTGCCGCATGGCATGTAATCATGGGAATCATCGACCGTACACCGTTTGTATTGAAAGCGCCGCGCCTGGCGAAGGCTGCGTGGTGTTTTGCGTTGATGTTTCTCGTGATGGTGTTTTCACCAGACAAGTCACCGCGCTTCATTTACTTTCAGTTCTAACTAAAGGCGAGCATGCAAAGCACGGAAACCTGCCAATCTCCAAAAGACAGCTCTCGCTGGCGCACATTGCTCTCGAGTTATGTGGTCTTGGGATTTCTGGCGCTAGTGTTGGTCGACTTTGGTTTGCGCGTCGCCGATCAGATTGGAAAGTGGCCCATAACCCCGTACCACACTGCATTTAGATCATGGGTGTGGTGGAACGTCAATGATTTTCGGCAGCAGGAAGCTGCACCGGATATAGTGCTTTTGGGATCGTCGCTCATGATGTCCGCGTTGCATGGTGGTGATGCGGTGTTTCTCAACTCCGATCAAAATGCGGCTTTCCATCACCGCAGCCACCTTCTCGAGGCGCAACTGAAGCGCAAGCTCAACTCCGACCTCACGACTTTTGCATTCGCGCTTGGCGGTGAGATGGCATCTGACGCCTATGTCATGACCCGTACCTTGCTGTTTGAAGGGAAGAAACCGAAGACAATTATTTATGGTGTCGCGCCGCGCGACTTCATGGATAAGGCGTTGGGCAGCCCAGCCAGCACCGAGCCCTTCAAACTGATGGAACGTCTCGGCCAACTCTCCGACATCTCCATGAGTTCCCGCACTTCATTTTGGGAGCAACTGGAATACGTGTGCACCAGAATCAGTGCGCTCTACGACCATCGTCCGGACTTCGTTTACTTGCAGCATCGTTACACCAAGCAGCTTTTGACCAAGTGGTGCGGCTTTAAAGATCTGGAGTTGGTTCACACTCCGTTCTCGATTCGAAAACAGGCGTTTCAAGAACTGCCCGGAGACAGTGGACCGAATGAGGTCTTGATTGGCCCGCCGCCGCCGAACTCGCTGAAGTATCAGGACAATCTCGACGAATACAAATATAGATACGCGAAGTTCGACAAGAAGCAGTTCGACTCGCAGGTTGCATATTTGAAGAAGCTGATGAGTGGCTGTGAGGAGGAGGGCATCAACGTCATTCTCGTCAACATGCCGCTTACTCGCGATAACATTGCGCTCATGCCGCCAGGTTTGTACGACAGCTATATGTCGACGATGAAGGCTGTGACGAATGAATACAAAGGGCAGTTTCTCGATCTCAATGACGAGAGCCTTTTCCCGAAATCTCTGTTTGGTGATTCAGTGCACTTGAACGCGTTTGGCGGAAAGCAGTTCTTCGAAGTTTTGGCGACGAAGATTGCGGACTCGCGTGTCGCCAGCGCAATGGTGCAAGGAGGCGTGAGGTAACCAATGCCGACTGCGACCCTGACTAAACCTAAGGTTGCTCAACAGACTGGTCATCAGCTGCCGGTTCAACCGGAAAAGCCGAACCGGTTTGCGATTAAGCCACCAGCAGCGGTGCTGATTGCATCGATTGCATGCTTTGCCATAACATCGTTCCTCACAATTCGGCATCACCTGTCGCCGCGCGTGGTAGAACTTTCAGTACTATTCGATTCTGCTTCATACTTGAACTCGGCGACCCAGGTGCACGAGTGCATCCGAAATCTCCTTTCGCATCCAATCACTATTGACTCGATACAGCACACCGCAAAGCTATTGTCTGGCGCGCTGTTACTTGATGGCCCCGTTTTGCCGACACTCGGGGCGGCTTATTATGGTTTGATTCAGCAGGTTCCGACTGTCTTTGATATGCGACCTGCTTTGGTTTTACAATCGCTTCTTCATGGATTGAGCGCAGGTTTAATCGTGGTGCTTGGCACACGATTTACAGGGCGTCTGCTGTGGGGGGTCCTCGCGAGCTTTGCGTGGGGACTCTACCCAGCGGCGGCTATAGGCTCCGCTAACTTCATGTCGGAGACTTTGACGGTCACACTAATAGTGGCGCAATTGCTTTGCGTTTCACATTGGGTTGATGAAGATTCGACATCCAGGAAGTGGCCGCACACTAAGGCTGCATGGGCGGCGGCAAGCGGGATTCTAGCGGCACTGCTCATACTTCTTAAGCCGGCCCTTTCCGTTGCGTGCGTCGCTGCAGTTGCAGCAGCGCTGATTGGAATGAGACTGACGCATCACACTTTCACTCTCGTCGGTAAGCGTGCAATGGCTCTAGCTGCCGGTTTTTTTGTTGCCGTCGTTCCTTGGCTTATCTTCACATACACTGCAACTGGTCAAGCTGTTCTCACTCCTCAGCGCATGCCCGTCAAGAATTTGGCAACTGGGCTGAATCTCGAAACCAAGGGTTGGGGCGCGATTCCAGACACCGACTTTGTCAGCCTTTTCAGTGAGGAGGACAAGCCTCTTCCAACATTGATTGGATTGATCGCGCAGCACCCAGTCGAGCACGCCTCATTGATGGCGAGCAAACTTTCTCGCTTATGGGCGGCCCCGTGGAACGATTATCGTCAGAAGTTCCTCTTTGCCGCGACCGCCGCGCAAGTGCGATGGCATCAGGCTTTCTTATCACTGTCACTTGTCGGCATGCTGTGGTTTTTCCTTTCTATCGGCAAAAAATCTCTGAGTTGGATCGGCTCCGATCGTAAGTTCTGGCTGCCGATTGGATTGGTATCGATGGCGGTGGTGGCTGGACATCTTTTGTATCTGCCGTTTGCTGCCAACTCGCGCTATGGTTTTACTGCCATGCCGGCGTTTCTCATGTTCGCGCTTTTCGCTGTAATGCTCGGCGTGCGGGGTTCTTCAAAGACCATTATTCGTGTTGTTGGAGCAGCTGCCGCGCTCATGGCGGCGTTCTCCATCGATGCGGTTTCGTTCATTGACAACGTTGTCACTGTCGTTCATGCCCCTGTTTTGGATGCCATTGAGGTTTCGCAGCTTGCAATTATTTTGCAAACAACCTTGTGGGGCGTTGCCATTCTGCTTGCTTTCTCAGCGTTCAATCAAGTCTCGACTGTCTCGAGAAAAGGTAAAGTCGCGCTGCTTGCAATTTGGTTGATCGCAGCAGCGTTGATTGCTTTGACAGTCTTCGGAGCTGACCGGGAGTGGAACGCTCGACTTTCTCCGAATCAATCTATTTGCAGAAGCCTGCCTCGGGTGCGCCTTGCTTCTCCGACGAAACACACATTGCTTCTGGTTGATTGCAGCGAACAAGCAACCGCCGACTTTGTGATAAACGGACATCACGTTCCTGCGATGTTGTCGCCGATTTCGTTCCTCGATGGCTCCGGCAATCTGCTTCGCGATATGCAGTTGTTTGGCGGCATCTCAGGCGCCGGCGCGCAGAAAATGCGGCAATGGCGATATGCAGAGATTCCGACGAGATGGTTGTCTTCGACTCACGAAAACGTGATCAAAATGAATTGCGAGAATCCAGTCACAATTTATGGTGACTACGTGAATGACACTGAGCTCGTCAAAGTTCCTGCGCTATGGAATTTCAGCGCGACAAGACTATTGTCTGATCCAACTTCTGCTGACGCGCGAATTCCCGCAGTGTTACCTACACATAGAGAGCGTGATCGCGCGTTTATTGAAACAGCGAATACGGCTGATACCACCAAGGTTCGCACTGAGTCATTAGATCGCCGTGCCCCGCGATTGTTGCTGGCGTTCCTCTATGACAAAACCAAACATTCTGAAAAACCAACAATCCGAAATTGGTCCGGCACTGTAGCTGGTGCCCTTCACTCTGATGGAATAACTCCAATCAAAATCAATTGTGACGTCCCTACGCCACTTTTGTATCAGGGCACACTGAATCTCGTTCTCTCGATGAATGCCGAGGCTTTGCCGGCTGCTGCTGCGCAAGCCGGCGCCAAACTCGCCGACATACATGTGTGCTTGAGAAACAAGACACAACTCGGCCACGATGTCGAATTTGTCGGCGGCGCTCCGATAATTGCAGTGGATGGCAAAACCGTTGAATTCAAGGCTGTGTTGCCGACCGCGGTAATCTCACAGGGTGATCACTACATTGATGCCGTCATTCGTCCACATGGTTTTGGAATGTCTTTGACCAACGTTAGAGTGAAGCTGGATTCGAAAGCTGCTCCGAAAATCGGCAGCCATGCGCACTTGCGTGTGATCTAGACTTAGCAGTGTTGCGTCTAACATGAGCAGAGTGATACTTGCTGAGTGACTGATGTAGAGCCTCCTCCGCCAATCACTTTGATGTGGCGTGATGTCACTTTTAGTTCTTTGAGCTTCGGTAGAGATTTGCATTTTTTTGCAGTCTTCGAGTTCGTTTCCTTTTTGATCTTTTCTATCATTGGCGGCCTCCTTTCTTCATGCAATCCACTTATTGGAATAGATATGAATTCGTGAGGGCTGACAATCGCTCGAAAGTGGCAACCAGTAATCGGTATCCCAACGCATACTACGGCACATTCGAGTACCTACTTGCGGCTGGGATACCAATAGTTCTACCATTGTACGTGTACTGTTGAACTAATAGCAGCGAGCTCATGGAGACAGATTTGAGTTCGCGGCAGGAGGAATTTGTCATGTCAGTAGAAACACTCACAAAAGAACAAACTGAAGCAATCAAATATTTCGAAGCGAAATTGGCTTTTGAAATTGGACCAATCGGTGTGAAGTTTGCACGTCAAAACAACGAAAAGCTCCAGATCGTCGATCTCCGCACACCTGAACTGTTTGCGAAGGGTCATATTCCAGGCGCGCTCAACATTCTGTATGACGATCTTGAGAAAAACCTAAGCAAGCTTGATAAAAACACCACTACAGTCGTCTATTGTTACGACATAACTTGTCACTTAGCAGCCAAAGCAGCTTTGCTTCTCGCCCAAAAGGGTTATAAAGTAAGGGAGCTTTCTGGCGGCTACCAAGACTATGTCGCTCATGACTTAGAAGTCGAAGGTAAAGCATCCAGCTGCTCGTCTAGCTCTTGTGGCTAAGGCGAACTACTGATTGCGGTCGCCGTGCGAAGCACCAACAGAGGAGAAAAATGATGAAAACACTGATCGCTTTGACCCTTTCGCTCGGTATGGCGGCTGGTATTGCAGCGGCAGCTATCGCAGATTGCGGACATTGTCCTGAGAAATCTGGAAAGGGCTCCCCGACCTGTGGAAAAGAAAAGGCCTCGGACGATAAAAAGAGTGGCGACAAAGCTGACGCCACTAAATCCGAGGAAGGCTCCGCTGATAAAAAGGCATCCGCTGATACGACAGAATCTGCTCCGACTGAAGAGTCAAAGACAGAAACTAAGTAACAGCAAAGGGCTGTACGAAATGTGCAAAAGTGTATCGCTCCCTGCTTTTCAGGGAGCGGTTCGCTTTTTTGGCGCGGTTGCTGATCCCTCAGATCCGACGCACGATTATCGTGCAACTAACTCGCGACTCTTTTCGATTTCGTTTGCAGCTTTGACAAATGCATCTGCCAGGTTTTCGATGAAGAAATAGTCGTGTGCGCCGAAGAATCGTTTTGGTGTTCCACCAAATTGACTTTTGAATTGGGAGAAACGTCCATACTGATGTTCGAGCGAACGATGATGCACGTATCCATAAAAGTCGTAAGTTTCGCAGCCGGCTGCCCGCGCTTTTCTCATCGCCTCCCACTGCAACGCATAACCACCCATGAGATTGCGCTTGATGTTGGTGACGCCTCCATATAAGTATGTAGCGCGCCAACCATAAGTGATGAGTAGCAATGCGCCTAACAAATCGTCTTCATGTTTCGCCAAAAGAATCGTCGCCGTTTTCGTCGGCAACAAACCCGCAGTGAGATGTTCGAAAAACGATCGCGACTCTAAGGCGAATCCATCACGCAAACTTGCCTGCGCCATCGCATCATAAAACTGTTGCACACTATCCGGATTCGCAGGATCTTTAGAATATGCCGCGCCGGTGAACTCGGTGATTTCAACTCCATGCTTGGCTGCGATCTTTATATTGTAGCGACCTTTGGGTTTCATCTGTGCCAAGATTTCTTCTTCAGATCTACGCAAATCCACATACAAAGTTTCACGCGGAACCAAATCAACCGGCGCTCTTCCAAACTCCCTAAACAATGCCGGCAGCGGCGGCGACAGCCGCGGTTCTATGCGCATGCACATGATGCCGTTATTCATCGCATAGGTTTGGCATTCCTCGGTCAACAATCTCAGGTATTGAGTGGAACAATTGTGATCGTTCCAGGGCAGCACGGGTCCTTCCGGAGCAACAAGAATGCCCGCACCATTGAGGCGTTTTGATGTGTAGAAGAGCGCGCCGCCAACCAATTCACCCCCTTCGAAGATTCCGAAGTGCTGCGACGCGAGTCCTTGCCTCCGTTTCATTTGCGCCCAAGCCAAACTCTGCATCACCCCGCTTGCCTGGTTTGATTGCACGAGATATTCCCAACGCTGACCTAGAGCACTGTCATGCGACAAGGCACCAAGCGGGCGAACCTGCGCAGCCGTCATGATATTGAGGAACTCGAATCTGAAGATTTTTCGTCGATGGAATTTGACAATTCGGTGGTGGCGGTGGCGCCCGTGGTGGTGTCTGCGGTGGTGGCGCCCGCGGTGCTAGTTGCGGCTAGCTGAGCAATGCAATCGTTGAGTGCAGCGATCTTGTTGTCGGACTTTGCAATCAACCCCTGTGTCAGCCGAATGGCTTCTTCGCGCGACACCGTGCGCATTCCAAACGAAACTCCGTGCGCGAGATCTTCGTGCGCTATAGCTATATATTGATTCAACTCTTCGTCGAGCAAGTTTCGATAGCTCGTCGCTTCATCAAGTTCGGCAATAAACATGTTGTGTGTCGCTTGCGAGAGTTTGTCGAGATTTACGCTTGGCGCTCTGTTTGCCTTGCCGCCGCCTTTACCTTTTCCGCCGCCGTAGTTGCGAATCTCAGGACCGCCCGGACCATTCTTCGGTTGAGTGAGAATTACTTTCTCCGGACGTTTCTCTATGATTTCGTTGGGTCCGACATAGTCGACTCCGCCGCCGTTCCAACCATAACCTCCACGCCCGCCGCGTCCACGATTGCCGTGGTGCCCATCGTGCTTGCCGCCTGCATGTCTGCCTGCGCCGGCATGGTCGCCGTGGTCGCCTTTTGCATACACCATGTCAGGATACAAAAGATTGCCAACGACGATGACGAGCGTCAAAAGTGTGACGACATTTCTCCCCAATTGCATCAGCGACATGTGATCGCCTGTCCAATCAGAGAGTTTGGCGGTCAGCGAGTTTAGCTCCTGTGCAAAGTTTGGAGGCAACGAACTGGCGCGTTTTGACACGCTGGCAATCAAAGCCTGCAAATCCACACCCTGAAGGAACGCGCCTGGCTCTTTCAAAAAGTCCGCAACTAACTCCGGATTCTGGCTGGTTTGAAGAGATGGAATCATCTCCAGGATGTCTTCCAAAACCGCGTCAGGATCAGCAGCAGTTGTCGGCTGCTCGCCGGCAGGCTCGCGCAATGCCAGCAGTTTTGCAAGTGCTTCGCTGACTTCCAATGGCAGCACGGTTTTGCCTGTGTCGGCATTGGGAATTTTGAGGTTGCTCGTGTCAAATGCAAACGAGCTGCGCTTTACGCCTCTAAACTCGATTGTGCGCCCTTTATTGAAATACTGAAGCAGGACGTCGCTGCCATCGAGGGCCGGCAGCGCTTGCGGCTGCAACATGAAGAGTTCTGCCGGAAGCATAAATAGGTCGCGCACCGACTGCATGTCGGTTAGTGCATATGTAGGTTGTACCAGCTCGGCTGTGATCAGTTCGCTTTCGTCAATCGGGCACTTCGCCGCAATGAAGAATCCCCAGTCTTGCCCGTAGCCGCGCTCGCAAAACGAGGGAATATTCACATGATATGCACGTGTGTGCAAGCCGACTTTGGCGAGCCCATTGAAGACCGACCAATATGCTAGTGGTGTCGCATCTGGTGACACGCTGTTGACTGCAAGAACACCGGCGTACGACAAAAGCGATGTCAGTCTGCTATACCACTCGACGCTATGAAATCTGGCGCCATCAATGTTTTCAGGAACAGTCAAGTCGCTGATGATGAGGTCGTACACTTCCTCGTTCTCAATCGCTTTTGCAGTGAAGTCCCACGCGTCTTGGTTGAAAATTCTGATGCGTTCGTCAAACAAACTGGCGTTGTTGAGAGTTTTCAACTCCAGCCGCGCCATCGCGAGAATCTCGGAGTCATAATCGACGAGATCGACTTGCGCTATATTGCCACTCTTGAATACCTCTCGTGCGCACAGCCCGTCACCACCGCCAATTATCAGTACGCGCAAATCACGCTGAATACGCTTGCTGGCGACCGCCAACGCGGGAAGCACCAAGCCTTCGTGATAAATCCTCTCATCGGCGCTATGGAATTGCAGGTCTCCATTAATTGACAGAACCAAAGAGCCGTCGTGCGTGCGTTCTAGCGAGCCGCTCATGTGGAGACCTCCATCTGTGAATCGAGTGCGCACATTCTATCCATGTATACATTCTTTGAGCAACGCTTGACGCCCTTCAAAAAGCTGATTCTGATGCGGATTAATCTAAAATGTGGGGGAACAGGTTGAGTCTGCCGTAAAATATTCACCCTAGAGTGTGCTATGGCTATGAGGATATTGATATGAAGTTGGGCCGGATGGGAATCGCGAGTTTTGGTGCGGGAATCATGATTCTCACGGCAGGCACGGCGGCTTTGGCGCAGAAGAACAGTGACGTTCGGTACTTCACATACAACAGCGCCACGGTTGTTGAGGGAGTCATTGCAGCAAAAGCGCAAATTCCCGGCGTAGAAGATGGTGTCGCGGCCCTCAAAAGCACGCAAGCACAACTGAATTCATTGGCGCCGAAAGTCGCAGATCTCGTCAGCGCAGAGACGCAACCGGCTCAGCTAGAAACGAAATGCACTCAACTCATTGATACCGAGTCCAAGAGTTTGGATCCAATGATGCTGACTGCCATTCTGAAGTCCAGAAGTTCACTCTCGCAAATGAATGCGGACATTTTAAAAATGGTTGGAACATCAGCAGATATCGTCATCCCCGAAGATGCTCCCTGGTTTGGCGGCGATAAATTGAAGACCAGTGCAGACATCAGCCAGCAGGTAATCTCGCACTACAAGGCGCCTTCCGAGACCGCAAAGCTGCCTGAGCCGACAAAACAACCATTGAAGATCGGTGGTTTCGTATGGGAACGCGTCCAAAAGTGCCCGCTGTTTCTCCAGTCGAACACTGAGGTGGTGAAGACTACTGTAAAAGGAACAGTCAATGCGCTCGTCTATGCCATGCAATTCGACTTGGCGAAAAAGAAAGGCTTGCCAGATGACAAACTAGAGGCTCTTGCAACCGAGACAAACAACAAGGTTGAGTCCGAGAGAAAGACATCGCAAGACAAGCTGACTGAAATTAAAAAACAAGACGAGGAGATTCTGCGTCAAGCGATTGAGCAAGTCGCGAAAAAGAACAACTTAGACATAGTTGTGAGTCTCGATCTTGTTTCGGTTGATCCCAACTTCCAAAAGAACAGCACGCTGGATATTACCGACCAGGTGATCGCAGCAGTTACAGAGAAAAGCAAGAGCAAGACGCAGTAACGCGGCGACTGTTCGAGAAACGAACTATCGCGATCGGTGTTGCGAAAATAACTGCGCGACATTAGTCGATTGCGCTTGAACCCAACCAATATTGAGAATGCTGCTTGGGCTGTCTTTCAACGTTGACACATCGAAATAGTAATGTCCTTGCTTGCTCTCGGCCGGGAGCTTCTCTAGTGTGCCTGAAAGCGTTACCTGTTGTCCATCGAAGTGCACGAAATGCAATGATTTTGCACGATCCAAATCGTCGCTTTTGGTGGCGATTACGTAAATGGCGGCGGTCTTCGAATCGTTAGTTACGTAAGTTCCATCGACGCCGGAGCTATACCAAATGCCTGAAACTACGACGTTTTTATTGAGATATTGCTGGAGCTCACTTTCGTCCGCAATGGAATTGAAGCTGAATGTCGGTGTGGCGGTCTCTTCTTTTTGCAACAGAATTGGAACAGCAATCAGTGCAGCCAATATTGCTGCACAGCCGACGAGGATGAAGATGTTGCGTGTTTTCTTGTTCGGCACAAATGACCTAAACAATTGACTTAATCCAATCAGCGATATCGTTTATCACTTCCACACTAACATGTTTTTCTTCCATATATTCACCCGGATGCGACTTGCCCTCGCCTTCCGCGAATAGATGATTCAAATTCGAGTACTCCTTGTATGTGACATTGCTTCGAGTGCCCAACCCCTCCTTCCAGCCGGCAACATCTTTCTGCGTCACTTGGTAGTCTCTTGCGCCGTGGCAGAGCAGCATCGGAGTGTTCGGTGTGTGTTTCGCAGTCGTTGCAGGGTCATACTTCTTTAGATGCTTCCAGTACGAGACCGGAGCGCCGTTGAGAATCTGATCTTGCGAAAGCTCGTTGAGCAGTGATTCGTCCTTGGCCATCTCAGCTCCTGAGCGGAGTTGCATGACTTGGCTTAGTTCGCCCACGTTTGGCCCGGCGAGTTCGATTAGATAGTCGCATTGTTCGATGATCACGTCTTCCAGCGGGCGAGAATTGCCGGCAAGCAATACCATCCCCGAAAGCTGAGTATCTTGTTCGGCGATGAGTGGCGCAACCATTGCGCCAAGGCTGTGTCCGATGATGAATGTCTTGCTGTGATCGATGCCGTCCGTCTTTCGCAACAGCGCGAGCCCGGCAAGAGCATCGTCGACAGATTCGTGCTGCACTGTAAATGGTGTTTGTTTCAAAACAGTGCTTGCATATTGAGCTGTGCGTTTTTCGTACCGCAAAACTGCGATGCCGCGAGAAGCCAGACCCCATGCGATGTCTTTGAACGGTTTGTTCTTGCCTACAGTCTCATCTCGATCTTGTGGTCCGGAGCCATGGACCAGCACCACGGCTGGTGCCATAAATGCATTCTTTGGTTTTGATAATGTTCCAGACAAAATATACGGGTCGGAACCAACCGATACATCGACATCATCAAAAGCGTTGGTGTCGACATAATCGGGCGTTTTCCAGCCAATCCATCGCGGAACCACAAACAGTCCCGTCACGCGATCGTTTTTGTCGAAAACAACCTTGAAGTCGAAAGTGTTTTCGGTAAAACGGCAAGTCACGTACGCGACTTCAAATAGCCCCTCGACTTCGAGCTTGACTCCGAGTTCTTCCGTGAGCGGTCCATGCATCTCGACCAGCGCAGACCAAACTTCTTGCAGCTTGTCTGCCGGCAGCGCTGCTTTCATTGTCTCGTCAAACCGCGCGACGACCGTTTCAAACTTTCCATCAGCAAGATTTTGAACCAGAGTTCGCGCTTCGGATACTCGCTCTTCAATTGCGACCATTCAACACCGCCTATATGAATGAGGTCTTGTCAGCTGCCGATTGCACTCATTTGTGCTCTGAATAAGGATACAAGCTCGGCATTTAGATTGCTTGAGAGAAGGTGTATTATTTATCTCTTTCGCATATCCTAATGTGCATGGCGACCAACAAAAGGCTGGGGGATCATATGACTATTTCAACGACCGTGACTTGCAATGTGACCACAAACGCCCAAGAGGCTTACGAAATAGCCAAGGAAGCGTATTTTTACTTCTATTCCCTGGCATTAATGGAAGTCACCCGCAGGCAGTGCACGAACCTCGAAAGCGGCAAGCGACCAGGCTTTGCGCCGCCGAATACCTTTGCGCATATTCGGGAGTATCCGCCTGCTGATTTCAAGACTGTGGTTCGTCCCAACTTTGATACTTTGTATTCCGTCGCATGGCTCGACCTGAGCAAAGAGCCCCAAGTCGTAAGCATTCCGGATTCCGACGGTCGATACTATTTAATGCCGATGCTCGACATGTGGAGCGATGTCTTTGCTGTTCCGGGCTGGCGAACAACAGGAACTGCCGCCCAAGTTTATGTTATTGTTCCACCCAATTGGAAAGGCACCACGCCTAGTGGCATAGCAACAATTCAAGCTCCGACTTCATGGGTTTGGGTAATCGGCAGAACCAAAACTGACGGTCCGGACGATTATGCTGCGGTCCACAAATTCCAAGATGGAATGAGCATCGCGCCTCTTTCTTCATGGGGAAAGAAGTTCGAATCCGCCGCATTTGCACCCGACTCTTCGGTCGATATGAAAACGCCACCGATGCATCAAGTTGATGCTATGGCGGCAAAGGAGTTCTTTGAGTTTGCTGTGAGTCTTTTGAAAAAGTACGGTTCGCATTTGAGCGATTGGTCGCTCGTCGAGCGCATCAAGCGCATTGGTTTAACCTCCGATGCTGAGTTCGATATGTCTAAACTCTCGGCAGAGGTTAGGGCGGCAATTGAGAAAGGAACAGTCGATGCCTTGAGCACCATGCAACAGAAGATGAGCATTCTGGGGCGCCCGGTCAATGGTTGGGTCGTGAATACGGACTCAATCGGTGTCTATGGCAACAGTTATTTGAAGCGCGCAATGGTTGCGATGATTGGACTCGGTGCGAACCAGCCCGAGGATGCGGTGTATCCGTTGAACTTTGCAGATGCAGACGGCAAACCACTCGATGGAAACAATAATTATGTGCTCCACTTCGATAAAAACGAATTGCCACCTGTGAACGGATTCTGGTCGGTCACCATGTATGACAAAGCAGGGTTTCAGGCAGCCAATGTTCTCAATCGATTTGCGATTAGCTCTTGGATGCCGCTTAAGAAGAATGCAGATGGTTCACTCGATCTCTACTTGCAAAACGGAAGCCCTGGCGCCGACAAAGAATCTAACTGGCTTCCAGCACCCAAGGAAGAACTGGGCGTGACTCTTCGCCTGTACGCGCCAAAGCTTGAAGTGCTTGATGGCAGCTGGAATCCGCCCGCGATTCGCAAGGCGAAATAGCGCTCAGACCAAGCCCTTTGCGTATTTCCCGCTTCGGGAATTGCGGATTTCGTACTTCCCCCACTGGGCTGCACAAGAATTTCACGCTACCATCGGTAGTCTGATCCCATGTAACCACTTCGCAGTTTGCACCACATACGGTGCAAGCGGTGAATGTCACGACTCACCCCACATCGCACTGGCTAAGCTCCCCCACCGCCTTAGCACAAGCTACAAAACCTCCCAATCCAAAATCTCTTCTCAGAGGAGACGATCGTGGAACACGATATCGCTTTGTCTCGGCCAAAAGCTTCTGAAGGTCTTGTCGATCTAGTGAAAGAGGGCGCGCATTCTGCTCTCTACAGCGCCATACAGAGTCCGTTAGACGGCGTCACCCAGATGGCTGATCGTGTTTTGAACACCTCCATCATGCCGTCAGTTCAACTTATTGAAGCTCCCACGCAAAGCGAATTCGGAAGCGCCACCTGGCACGCGCAACAAGTGGGCGGTGCAGTTGGAATGATTCTTCCCTATATGGCCGCAGCGAAAGTAACTCACGGCGCATTTGCAGAAGCGGGCTTGAAAGCAGAATCGGCAATGGGAATGGGCAACATGAGCCTGTTATCCAAGGGTGGGGCGATCGCAGTTGCAGAAGGCGCGACTAGCGGCTTTCTATATGAATTCGCCGGGCGAGCCTCCGATCCGCAAGCTGATTTCTGGTCATCGCGACTCAAGCACGGCGCTGTTGGCGGTCTCACGTTCGGCACGCTTTCTGCGGGAACTATCGGAATCAAATCACTGGCTTCGTCATTAGCTAACCCGACCGTCGAATCTATTGCTGCAACTGCAAGCGAAATTGCTGCCAACAAGAGTAAGTCCGTGGCCGCAAACATGGGCGTGGCCGGATTGGCCGGCGTTCCAGCAGGAGTCATCAGTGCTGAATCGGAGTCGCTGCTTTCGAAAGGACGTTTTGCGTCCGCGAAGGAGTTGGCTGAATCTGCATACACAATGGCATTTGTCGGCGGCGCTCTCGGCGGCGTGCATGGGCTTGCCGGTAAGGATAAAGTCCGCGCTCGCGAAATTGAAGACAGTCGAGAAGTAAACGAGACAATTGAAAGAGCCGCCGTAAGAAGGTCCGTGCAGGTCGACATTTTGAGCATGCGCGAGCTCGCTGAGAAAGGCGATTTCGAAGCGTTGCACAAGTATATTGAGACCTACTATCCCGAGCTGCAAAAGGCTTTTCCGCTTCCTGGTGAAATCGAAAGCAAGCAGACTTATATTGAATATTTGAGCGATCCCAAATCCACATGGGAAATGGAACAGTTGCGCGCCAAAGACGGCACTGTCAATGGTGGGCTGCAATATCAAGTATTGGAAGTCGGCGGCGAGAAAATAAAGAACGCCGGTTGGTTGGAACATATATGGGTTAGGGACGGCAATCGAGGTGAGGGCCATGGCACGACACTTCTCGACCATGTGCAGTCTCAAATCAAAAAGAAAGGGGGCGACGTCACTTTCTGGGAGTTCAATAACCCGGACAAAATGACGGCTGAAGAAATCGCCGAAGACGCCAAAGGTGGTATCACCACACAAGACAGAGTGGACTACTGGGCTAATCGTGGCGCCTATGTTTTGAAGGTTCCATCTACTGGTGAAATCGCCGAATACGCGCAACCGGGAATGGATGGACAAGAACCTGTAACCTACCTTTCAACTGCATGGAATGCACCGGGCGGTCTCGATGGTGTCAAGCTCTCGATGGCTGACTACAAAAAGACATTGCTTGCTGCTCACAGCACAATCGCAGATGTTGAGACGGATCCGACTGTTCGTAATTATCTAGAAGTACTTGATGCACTGCCGGATACGCATCTGGAATTTGTCAGACTATCTGATTACCTTGCCGAGCGCGTGAAGGCGCTGGAGACTGACACTTCCGCCGTAGCACAGGCAAGACGCGACAGATGGAGCGGCATTGACTACGGAAGAAACACCATACTTCTGGACGTCGACGGAGTAAGAAACTCCAATCTTGAAGTTGTGAAAGCCCAGGCGTATCAAGAAAAAGCCGCGCAAAACTCGCCATGGGTTAGAGGCGGACAAGTGCAGCATTTTGACAGCCTGAAGGGCAAACAGAATGCTGATGTGGTCATCATCGGTGGTGGCATCGTCGGTTTGCAGACGGCACACGAATTGGGCGCACATGGAATCAAAACCGTTCTTTTAGAACGTGGATTGGTAGCCTCCGGCACAACACGCTTTATGGGCGCGATGGGAACATACGTTCCTGACTCGGGTTTCAGCGCAATTCATGAAGCCTATGGAAGCGAAGGGTTCACTACGCGATTGCAGGCTCTAATGCGAGCACGCGAAGGCGTGAAGTTTCTCGCCCAGAAGTACACCGGAGACTGGCGCCCTGTTGACTCGTACAACGTGAGCTACGTAGAAAATGATGCAGCACTCAAAGCTGAGCAGGAGCTGTTACATGCGCACGGAGATGTAAGTCCTCAATTCATCACCGGTGACGCGGCTTCGAAGATCTTTGCTCCGGCGAAATCTGCACTAGTGTTTCCACAGGAAGGCAACCTCAATCCATTCAGCTTGTCGGTCGGATTGGCTAACTCAGGCAAGTTTAGAGTGCATGAAAACTCGCCAGTATTGGGAGTCGGACTAGGTTCACCAGAGGGTGGAGTCGATGTCTTCACTCCTGAGGGACAAATTCATGCGGCAAAAGTCGTATTCGCGACCAACGGACCGCCTAAGATTTTCGATTACCTTGATCCACACCTAGTGCCGGTGCAAACATTCACCCGAGTCTCTGATATCGGAACCAAGCTTGCCGGCAACTTCTTTGACACCGATCCTATGGCATTCACCTATTGGCGCCAATTTGGTTTGGACGGATTCGGACCAACAGAAACGCTCATTGGTGGTAAGGCTCGGTTCTTGAATAAAGAATCTGCGGCGCCAACAGCGCATGGTCTGGCTCCGCGCATCCAAGAACTGTTTAATGGCGCAGAATCGCGCGATCCAATGACCGCGCTAATCTTCACGGCATACTCAGATGGATTGCCTGTTGCCGGACCGCATCCTAAGTATAAGGACCTTTGGGTTGCCACCGGTGGCGGTGGCGGCGGATTGGTCAACGGTAACTTGATTGGACGGACGATTCGCGAACAACTGCAAGTGCCGGGTGCGGAGAATTTGATTGGGGCTGAGAGGTTTAATTAAGTTTTGCCTGGCGATGCATGGGCGTTGCGTGCGAAGCAAATAGTCAAAGAAGAGTTGCATGAATAGTCGCGTTCAACCTAAGGTTTTGTGTTTGGACACGCTATCGCCGATAAGCATCAATCCAGCCGATCTGTAATTCATCAACGTTCCAATCAAATGTTTCTTTGGGAACGGTTGCGATGATGTCGCTGCCTTTTTGGACGATTTCTACTCGACCTTTCAGCTCACGTTCGTCATCACCATTGACTGAGTCTCTACCCCAAATCATTGGGGCGGATTTTAGCGATGTTTGGAAGCGAAACTTGCCGCTTGAAACAGCAAATGCTTCGAGGCTTCCCCACTTTTTGAGTTGTACGACTATCTTCTTAGGCCATGGTTGGTTTCCGCGATTGATTTTTGCGCCGCCTATACCACGTTGTTTTTTGACTGTGATTGTCAGCGTATCTCCCTTTCGCTTGTAGGTTACGATATCGCCGGTTTTCGGGTCGCTGCTTGACTCGCATTGAAAGTTATTTGCTGATTCTGCGAGAACGGGTCTTAGAAAGAGTGGCACCGCCAGACAACTGGCCATCAGCAAATGAACGTGTAACTTTCGAAATTGAGGCATGATGAGTACTTCCGCGCAGGCAAGTTAGGTCATTTTAGCCGGTTTAATCTTTCTTGGCGGTCAACCGGATTCTGTGTCAAGATGGACTAAAAGACTGAGGACGACAATCATGAAGAATGTTAGGAAGCATAACGGTTTTTCAATTGTGGCGGCTCCGCCTGTTTCCTTGTTCGGGCTTGTGCTTCTCGTCTGGTTCTGGGCATATGTCTCGCTTTCGAGCCATCATGCGCAGTCTGAAATTAAAGCGAGCGGACACAGGACAGCTTTGAGAACTGCTGAAAAAGGGTCTGCGTATGCGGAATTGACGCCGGAAATGGCGAAAGAGTTCGTGCAGTGGTGGATCGGGTTTGCTTTTGATTACTCTGAAACGCGAAAGAAATCGCGCGAAGTGGCGAAGGAATGGATGCAGGAAGAGAGAGTGGCACCATTCCAAAAAGTGTTCTTTGCAGAACGTCCTGGCGATCACATAGTATTCAACCCAACTCGGATTTTCGTACGCGGTTCGCTTCCAAGATCAGCGCACATTACTCTTGAAGGAGTCTTCGCTTCGGTTGATGACCGCGAAAATGTGTTGGACTATGCTGATGCTGAAATCTCGGTATATGTATGCAAAGCGGATAATGGTCTTAGAATTTCTGGATTTGATCTAACGCCAGAAGCGAAGTACTCGCTACAGAGATTTTTTTCTAAGGCGGACGGGAAGGATTGCCATCTCTTTGCCTTAGGTAGCCCATCTCAATTGAAAGCATTACAGCATTTGTCGGCAGCGGTTAACTGCCTGAACGCGAATGAGTTTAAGAGGTGTCTTTATTATGTAGACCGAACACTAGAGTTCAATCCAACCTGTGCTCAAGCACATGCTATTCGCGGTTATGCTTTAGGACAACTCGGTCAGGCGGTCGCTGAAAGCGAGTGTGATCTTGCAGTTACGATGAACCCAGAGGATGTCGGATCTCGCTTCTACAGGGCGATGACGAGAACAGATCTGGGAAACACCAAAGCAGCTCTCGAAGACTATGATTTCGTAGTTGAACACACAAGCGTATGGTGGCGACAATGCGCCTTTCACAATAGAGGAAACTTGCGTAGTGGTCTTGGCGATCATACAGGTGCGATAAAGGACTTTTCTGCTGCAATCTCAATGGAGCCATCTACGAGTGCCTATTCCTATTGGGCAAGAGCTTATGAACGCGAGCTCTTAGGTCAGAACGAGCTTGCGATGCAGGATTACGACAAAGCGATCGAAATATATCCGATGGAGTTCAGTTTCTATCAACGTCGAGGCAATCTCCGTTGTCGGCTGGGAGACTACGAAGGTGGAAAGCGAGATTTCACCAGCGTTATCGTCCTCAACCCGACAAGTAAAGCTTATGTAGATCGAGGTTACGCTCGTGAGCGAGGTGGCGATACTGCTCGAGCAATCGCCGACTACACCAACGCAACTCTTACGTCACCTGTGAACTTCAAAGCTTACTCTTATCGTGGTTGGCTTAAACGAAACACGGATTTGAAAGGAGCGCTGGCCGACTTGAATAGAGGAATCCAGTTAGCTCCAACACACCCTTGGCACTATCTGGCTCGTGAGTACGTGCGTGAACAGTTGGGAGACACAAAAGGGGCGCTTGCTGATCTTGATGAGTACATCAAGTTGGAGCCAAGTAATGCAACTGCATACAAGGATCGCGGTCAACTATATCTCCGTGCCGGTAATCTTGGCATAGCATTGAAAGAATTCAGACAATCGATCGCAATAAATCCAATGCTTGTCTCTGGGTACGTTGGATGTGCAGAAGTTAGTTTGAAGAGAAAGCAATACGAATCTGCTCTTGGCTATTGCGATAAGGGAATCGCCCAGTTTCTACAAACTTCAAAAGACCGAGATACGTATGAAGCGTACAAGCTGTATGGCATACGAGCTTGGCTGCACGCGAGAGCTGGTGATAGCACCTTTGCCCTAGCAGACTTAGAGCAGATGAAGGCAGTGGAGCCAACGCTGTTTCATGAAATGAGAAAAGGAAACAGCCAGGATAAGCTGCTGAAACCATTGATATCGAAAATCGAGTGATTACATAGTTGGATCACAATGCTGGAGCCATAGCTGACTGTTAATGGAAAATGCCCGAATTTTTCTCCCGCAATTTCATGTAAGAAACTTAACCAACGCGCTATGATATCCGACCCTACATTCATTCGTCGCCAGAAATGGCGGAGGACTAGTCATGACCGTTCAAACCAAAGTCAACCTTTCGACTATCTCTTACGTGATTATTTACGTTAAGTGCACCGAGGAATCCACAAAGTTTTATCGCGACAAGCTCGGAATGAAAGTCAAAGCCGGTCACCCGGGTTGGGTTGAGCTTGAAACAGGCACCACAACGTTGGCTCTGCACGGCACTGAGGACGGCAAGGCTGTTCCGCAAAAGCCGAAAGAAGGACAACCTGCAATCGTTTTCAATGTCGAAGACATCTACGGCACCTACGAAACGTTGAAGTCCAACGGCGTGAAATTTGAACGCGAACCGGGTCAAGTTTGCGAAGCCGACGACAAGGTCGGAATTTCGGCAGACTTCTACGATCTCGATGGCAACTTGCTTTCTGTGTTCGCGTACGTTCCGCGCAAGAAATAGGTTCAGCAAGGATTGCTTAGAAGGGGAGCCGCCGCTTCCCTTCTAGCAGTCTGAAAAGCCGCATAGGCGGCACAAAACCAATAGCGGGTTGTCATTGGCAGCTCGTTCACTTCCTTCGACGAACCTTCGCATCGTCGACGGTCGCAGTTGTTATTAGTTGGGTAAAAGGTACGGCTGTGCCTGATTCCCTACAATGTCAGGAGAATGTCCCCCCAACCGAAAATGCAAGAACTCCGGAGATCGCAAGGCGCACTAATTGCTCAGCCGCTACCGCCTGAAGTGGAACATGATGACGAAGATTCCGCTCTCAGCCGCACGGTGGATTTTGCTTTGTCGGCTCGCCGGAGTGCATTTGCGATTGCGGCATCCATCTTTCTTCTCATCAACGTCACTCTCTTGCTCTCTTGCCTTGGGGACGAAACCAAGAAACCGCAGCCATCGGCCAAGAGTCTTGCTTTAGTCCCATCATTTGAATGGTGGCGCATCAATTCGTATTTGAACCGCGACCGCGCACCGGATGTGGTGTTACTCGGTTCGTCGCTGATCATGTATTCGCTGTTCATGACCGATGCCGATCAAACCGGCGAAGACATTGACTGTGTCACACATTCCACGAGCGATTACATGACGCAAAAACTTGCAGCTCTCGGTGTCAATGGTGAGTGTTTCAACTTTGGATTGCCCGGCGGAATGGTGTCGGACAATTACATGATCGCCAAAGCATTGTTCAAGGCTGAGAGTAAACCAAACTCAGTCGTGATAGCGCTTTCGTTGCGTGATTTCATCGACAATCGCATTCCTTCGCCGGCAGCGACTCCGTCATTTCAGTTGCTGAAACCATTCGTTCCGCTCGACGACTTGATGTCGATCGCCTTTCCAGAACCCTTGCAACAGTTCAAATATTTGGCTCAGAGAGCGGTTTGTCTGTGGGGAAGGAAAGTTGATCCGAAGACCGCCTTCAATCTCTCTGCCGAACAGTTCGTGCACGAACTTCAATACATCGCGTTCGGCGACAACATCTACGCGCAGGATGTGGATGCGACTCTGATGGTACCCGAGAGCAGCTTGCAACCAGGCTCTCGCAAAGGTTTGGTGTTCAAACCAAACAAAGGGTTTCCGTTCATTGATAACACTCGTTCATACCAATATGCATACAAAACAGCCAATGAGAGCATGTTCAATGCACAATCGGTGTTCCTTACAAAACTCCTGAAATTGCTCAACGATCAACACATCAATGTGACGGTCGTGAACATGCCGGTGCCCAAGGAAAACATGAAGATAATGCCGCCGGGAGCGTATGGGCGCTATCTCTCGACTATAAAGAAAGCGACGGCTGCGCAGAATGTTTCGCTCGTCGACCTTAATGACGGCAAGAGCTTTGCACTTAGCGACTACTACGACTTCGCCCATCTCAACGGGCGCGGCGGCAAGAAGTTTGTCGACAAAATCGTGACCCGCATTCGCGATACGGGCCGCGATATCGACTCGATTGCAGGCGCGCGCGTGACTGCGAAGCAGTTATAAATTCGAGCCAGCAACGTTCCGATCAGGGCTGCAGCGCCAGACTTTCCAAGAATACTTCTGAATTATCTATTTAGGCGAAGGATTCGGCGCCAAAGAGGCGGTAGAATTGGCGTTTTCTTTGTCAGGTGAAGCCATGGTCGCCACGAAACAGATTGCTCAAGAAGTCGCCAACTCCAGAAAGACCCATGAGGTGTTCAACCAGACACCGCCGCTTGCGGGCTACAACCTCTTTTCGAGCGACAAAGCGTTAGTCGACGCCTATCGCCGGGTTGGACCGAGCTGGGCGCTGCAACAAGTCACAGATTTTGGTGAGTTGTTGGGAACGCCAGAGATTATTGCCCTGGGCAGCCTGTCCAATGAAAATCTTCCGATTTTGAGAACTCATGACCGTTTTGGCAATCGCATCGATGAAGTCGAGTTTCATCCGGCATGGCATCAACTGATGTCCCTTGCTGTGAAGAACGGCTTGCACTGCCTGCCTTGGCAGGAAGATCGCGACGGAGCACACGTCGCCCGTGCCGTATTGATGATGTTGGACAGCCAAAACGAAAACGGGCATGGATGTCCGATTTCGATGACTTACTCGGTGGTTCCGGCATTGAAGAAGACTCCCGAAATTGCCGACAAGTGGCTGCCGAAGCTTTGCAGCCGCACCTATGACCCATCCTTCAAACCAGCAACCGAGAAAGCCGGCGTTTTGATGGGAATGGCGATGACCGAGAAACAAGGCGGCTCTGACGTTAGAGCCAACACTACTCGTGCAGTCGCTGCCGGAAGTCCAGGACCCGGTCAAATGTACCGAATCACCGGTCACAAGTGGTTTTGTTCGGCGCCAATGTGCGATGCATTTTTGGTTCTTGCTCAAGCACCAGGTGGGTTGTCTTGCTTCCTCGTTCCACGCTGGACTCCTGAAGGGGTTCGCAACAACTTCTTTGTTCAGCGCCTCAAAAACAAAATGGGCAACAAGTCCAACGCAAGCAGCGAAGTCGAGTTCGACAACGCCATCGGCTGGCTGGTTGGCGAAGAGGGACGGGGCGTGCCGACCATCATTGAGATGGTGAATCACACTCGGCTCGACTGCGTGATTTCGTCTGTTGGTTTGATGCGACAATCATTGGTTCAGGCATTGCATCATGCTACTCATCGTTCTGCATTCGGCAAGAAATTGTTCGACCAGCCACTGATGATGAATGTTCTTGCAGACCTCAGCATTGAGTCTGAAGCGTCGACAATCCTGATGATGCGCCTCGCTTGCGCCTATGACAAACGCGGAGACAAAGCCGAAGATGCATTCAGAAGAATTGCAACAGCTGTTTCTAAATATTGGGTTTGCAAACGCAATCCACCCTTTGTTTACGAAGCGCTCGAATGCCATGGCGGAAACGGATACGTTGAGGAATCGCCGATGCCTAGACTGTTCCGCGAGAGCGCATTGAACTCGATTTGGGAAGGCTCCGGCAATGTGATGTGTCTCGATGTTCTGCGCGCAATGAAGCACGAACCAGAATCTCTGGATGCATTGATTGCAGAAATCGAAATCGGAACATCCGAGTCACCCATCATAAAACGCTTCGTCGCAAAGGTGAAAGACGAACTTCTCGCCAGTGCCGATGCCAAGTCTGAAGGCAACGCTCGAATTCTTGTCGAGCATTTGGCTCTCACGCTTCAAGGTTCTCTGATGGTTCGCTTTGCACCACAAGCGATGGCTGACGCATTCTGTGCAACCAGATTGAGCGGCGAGTGGGGGCATGCATTTGGAACGCTCCCGGAGTCAATCAAGACAGGCGAAATCATAGAGCGTGCGCGAGCACTTTAACGCGACACCCCGCAACGCAACCCACGCGACGCACCCTAAGCGGAGCCATCCGCTGGTGTCGAAGCCATTGCATCCGGCGCGGATTTCTTCGGCATACACACGAAGCTCAGAATGTATAGGACCATTGCCACGAGCACCAGATTGTTGATGCCCACGTAGTTGGAGAGATACTCCAACATAGCCCCACAAAAGGCGCCATACAAGTTGTAAGCGAGGGCTTCGTTTGCATTCTTGGATTTTGCAAACGAAAGCGCAAAGATGATTGCCGCTGAAAACACAGGCAGCAGTGTGACGAGAGTCACGAGCATATTCGCTGCTCCAGGAAATCCGAGGTCCATGCTCAAAATCTGCTCCTGGGGCAGGAAATAGCTCAGAAGCAGACTCAGAATCAAGACAACGTACACGACCGGAATCTTCTGTGCGAGAATCGGCTTGATCTTAATCACCAGAATATTGGCTAACAGAATCATGATCAAGACACCATTGATTACCAGCGCCGATGTCAACCATGTCGCTCCATAGAGCAGAGAGAGTCTTGATATGGCCTGCAGTTCAAGCAATAGAAATGCTGCTCCCAAGAAAAACATCTGCCAGCGCGTCGCTTCTGTAACCTTTGCGATTGTTTTTCTTCCTACGTAGAGAGCAAAAAGTAACATCTCTAAGACGATAAGCATGTAAGGAATGTCGACGATTCCCGGCATGACATAAAGATATGGCCAGTCATCGGTCAAAAGTCGCGCTGACACTGGTGAATTGCGCTCAACGACCTCGAAGTTTTGGAGGATTTCTGGAGATAACTTGAATGTTCCATCTTTAACTGATGGGCCGAATACGAAATACAAATTGAAGGGACTGCGTTTGTCGAAGAGTTGAATTGGTTTGTATCCAATGGCATCGCATATGGTGACGTAAAGTCTGTCGGTAAACCAATTCTTGAAACTGAAGTAAGAGATAACCGCTAACCCATTCGGCTTCAGCAGGTTTGCGGCTTCTGCGAAACTTTGCTTTGTATATACATAGTTGTCGATGCGCACCGACGAACCAGCGGTGGTGACATGTGAGTCAAGGTGAGAGAAGTCGATGGTGTCATACTTTGATTTGCAGTTTCGGAAAAAGTTTCGAGCATCGTTGCAGTGCGCATGCACAATCGGCGAATCATAGGGTTTTAGTGGATTGAGCTCCCGTCCTAGTCTTAGAATGACGGGATCAATCTCGACTGCGTCGACAGACGTTGCTTTGTTTTTCAAAGCTTGCGCAACATCGTTTCCCAAGCCGGAGCCGACAATCAGCACGTCACCTGGTGGGTGCACGATAAATGGCAGTTCAAATCTTTGTGCATAAACAGTTATATCTTTCAAGATATTTTCGGGCAAAGTGATTTGGTTCTTTTTGATGCAATCCCAATCAGTGAGCTGTTGATAGCCGATGCGATTGACCAACAACTGTTGACCGAATTCATAGGACCTTAGTGGTTTTTCTGCGGTCGTGTTTGCGTCGACTACTTCAAATTTCATGGGAACAACGTCGACTCGCTGATACGGAGACCAGTACGTTACGGCTCCTTTAGCCAGTGGAATTTCGTATGCGGCAGCACCGATTGCGAGCGCAAATGCTACTGCTGACGCAATCGTTTGACTGCGCGAACCGGAATTCAAAAAAGGAAAAATAATGCACGCAGGAATTGCAAGAAGCAACCACGGGTGGAGGCCGGTGAAGCACAAACCGGTGAACAGCAGACTACCAAGAATTGCTCCGCCAATGTTTACGCAGTACGCACCGAGTGGTTCCAGCTTGTTGAATAGAACTCCTAGTCGCGAGCCTACACAAACCATCAATCCGAACGGACCCATAACTAAATAAATGAGCACAAGCATGAACGCGCCAACGCGAAGCCATAGCTCTGCACTGCTTGACGCGACGTCATGCCAATAGAAGATCGACAGAGATGGAAATGGCATGTTGCTTACGCCGATGACCTCAGCTAGTTTCAAAGTCGCAACAGTCACAAGCAGAGCCCACGGTGTCATTCGAAAAAGGCTGTCCTTGCCAAGGGCGTAGCCGGCGCCCAATCCAATGAAGCAAGTTACCAACGGGAATGTTCTAAAGACGCTAAATGCACGGATGTCCGCTGACATCCACCGAATTACCAAAAGTTCTAAGAAGAGCGAGACGAGGCTTAGTAAAAGGAATTCCAACCAGAGTTTGGTTTTGTTTTCGGCGTTTTCGGTCACGTGACACCTTAAATGCGTGTTCGGGAAAGCTGAGGGAGCTTGCGTACAGGCAGTATTCTATCAGCAGTGGTGAACTCTATCTAATCGTGCAACCCCGCAGTGTAACCAAGGAAACCTGAGTCCAGGATGCCCGCAAGCTCGGTACACTAGAATTATGCAGCAGAGGATTATAGGTTGCCGAGCGACGCGTTGAACGAAACAATCAAGCGCTGCCTAAACGAGTTTCGAAAGAACGAGGGGCGCCTGCCGACGATCCAAGAATTGTCGGCGGCAACTGCTATCGGGCCCGGACAGCTGCGATCGAAGATTCGCAGAATCATTGATAACGCGCAAAACGATCAAAACAGTGAAATCAACACCGATGATTTGAAACTTGTCTTGAAGACAGTAGTTAGGACTCCCAAGACGCCAGATGCAAGAACTGGTGTGCCTGCTCCTTCTAATCCGGAAGACGATCCCCTCAATACCTCGCAGATGCGCCAGCTGAACAACACGCGGGTAGCACACACGGACGATCTGAAAGAGGTGCGAGTCAGCATGCAAATGAAAAGCGCAGATTACCAGCGCAAGATTGACTCCGCGCGAACCTTTCTCTTGAATGGTGAGCGAGTTCGCATCAGTACGTTGTTGACTTACAATGAGATTGCAAATCCGGAAAAAGTGATGGCAGTGTACGACAAAATCTTGGATGACCTTGGCGATGTATGTTTGTTGGAAGACGGTCCGCAAATTACAGAACGTACAATATCAATGATTCTCGCCCCTGCCTAACTTCGCCAAGTGACGTGTAGAATTGCGTGGAGTGGAAGCATGTAGGTGTGATTATGGAAGCCACTAAAATTCGAAGCAACGAAGCTCTGATCGTCGCGCTCGGCAATGGAGAGCGAGTTAAGTATCTGTTTTTCTGGGGACACAAGCAGACGGACACGATTACGAAGAGCTGCCTGAGTCAATGGTTTCCTGCGCCATTCAAGATTGATGGAATTTTGTTTCCCACTGCGGAACATTACATGATGGTGCAGAAGGCAAAACTTTTTAACGACGAAAAAATCCTGGCAAAGATTTTGGAATCATCGCACCCGTCGCAAGCGAAGAAGCTCGGAAGGCAGGTGGCAAACTTCGACCCTGCGAAATGGAACTCGCGACGTTTCGATGCGGTTGTTGAAGGCAACGTCGCCAAGTTTGACCAAAACCCTAAGCTCAAGGAGTTTTTGCTCAATACCGGAAATCGTGTGCTCGTAGAAGCCAGCCCAGTCGACCGCATCTGGGGAATCGGAATGGCACAAGACGATCCTAAAATCGAAAATCCAGATGCCTGGCGCGGACTAAATCTGCTCGGCTATGCCTTGATGGAAGCGCGAGAACAGCTGCAAAGTCAGTAAGAGCCAGACTATAGCTCCAGCTATGCTCAGTTCAAAATTAAGCAAGTCAAGATTGTACGATCTTCCCACTGCGGAGGAGAGGTCATGGCAATTATCACCGGGCTGTCTGGCAACGAGCTTTACTGTCTCAAACTTAAGGGGTACGAACCAGGCGATCTCGTAATCGGCAACAGCGTTTTTGCACTTGGTTTTGTTGGAAGCATCTCATCTAGTCTCAAGACTCTTGGAGGCGGTGAAGTGCATGAGCTCACCGAAATCATCCGCGAGGGGCGCGCTCTATCATATTTGAGGATGACAGAAGAAGCTCGCAGGCACGGAGGAATCGGTGTCACCGGCGTGACCAGCCAATTGATTTTCCACGATGCAAACATTGAGTATCTTTCGATAGGGTCGACCATTCATAAAGAAAGGGAGTCGCCTGGAGATCATCTGTTTTCTACCTCGGCTAACGGACAAGAGCTCTATTGCCAGTTGGACTGCGGCTTTGAACCGCTGAAGTTCGTCTTTGGCAACGTTGCTTACTCGATTGGAGTTGGCGGCGGCATCAAAGGAACTCTCCGCAGCTTCAAAAGCGGTGAAGTCGTTGAGTTTTCCAGCATGCTTAATCACACTCGCCATCTCGCACTCGAAAGAATTTCGCAAGAGGCCAGAGAAGTGGGTGCTAATGCGGTTCTTGGGATTCAAACCACTGTGTCCTCGCTAATCGGCTTGCAAGAAATGTTAATGGTAGGAACGGCATCACACAATCCGATATTGCCAAAACAATACGACGAGAATCCAATCACAAGCGATCTGACAAACGAGGAAATGTGGAACGTCGTTCACGCGGGCTACTATCCAGTTAGGCTTGTGCTCGGTGTTTCCGTCTTCTCTGTTGGCTTTGCCGGCGGGTTGAAGGCGATGTTCAAAAGCTTCGTTCGCGGAGAAATCAAAGAATTGACGTACATGATTTATCAGGCTCGCATCAAGGCTTTGAGTATGATTCAGGAAGAAGCTGCAACGTGTGGCGCTGATGATGTCGTTGGTGTCAAAACTTATGTATATGATCTCGGCGGCGGTGTCATCGAACTTTTGGCAATTGGAACAGCCATCAAGAAGTTTCCCAACATCAAACCGTTATCTGGAAATTTGATACCACAAGCAATTATCAAAGACGTTGAAACATTCACCAATGCCTCGTATTTCATGAATTCGATGATGGGCCAGCAGATGGGTGGGTTGTAGTTACCACCATTCAAGGATAGAAATCGGGAATGAACAAACGAATCGTCCTAATCCTGAGTGGAGTTCTATTTTTTGGACTGCCTTTTCGCGCTGATTCAAATGACGAAAGTCATGCAGACAAGGCGATTCAAGTGATCGACGAACTGTCTGAAAAAGATCAAGCTCTTTCATCCAAGCCGTTTAGGCGTTTGGTAATAACGTATACGCCAAAGTTAGACGAAAACCAAAAACCAACCTCGTTTGTCGTCACGAAAAATGGCAAGGAGATTTTGAATTACAAGGTTGAGTCGGAGCCGATGCAGTTGTGGCTAGTATCGCCAATCATAAACGGTACTAAGCCTTCGTCAGCGTTCATGCGCAACAGATTGATAGCCGATATCTGCGGGATGAAACCATCGCGTTGTGCAACGCCATTTTTCGATCTCACTGGTGATGCCATACCTGACGTGATTGTCGCTGAGTACTCTGGTGGCGCTCACTGTTGTTACGGCTATACGATTTTTTCGCTCGGTGAAAAGTCCAAAAAATATGATGAGCTGACAGGGCAACACACTCAGTTTGTTTTTGCCGATATCGATCGTGATGGTAAACACGAAGCCATTGGTATGGACTGGACTTTTGCATATTGGAACGCCGGATTTGCTCAATCACCCGCTCAAGTTGTGATTCTGAAGCCCGAAATCAGTGGATACAAAATGGCGCCGCAGCTTATGAAGACGCTGCCGCCGAGCGAGAAGCAGATACAAGAAATGGTGGACGAGTGCACTACTGTTATTGGCGAGGGTTCAAATGCCATAAACAACATTCCAGTTGAAGTTTGGAGCAACATGCTTGATCTCATCTACTGTGGTCACTCCGCGAAGGCCTGGATATTGCTCGATCGTGTGTGGCCAAAAGCAGCGAAAGCAACTGTCGGTGTCGATGGAGAAAAGCCAATCACTAAGGCGGAGTTTATCGCGATGCTACTTGACCAACTTGAAGGCAGTCCGTATTGGGATGGTGTTCGTGAATTGAATAAGCAAGATCCAAAATTCAAACCTGCAAAGGGCTTGAAGAAATCCTCAAAGCAACCCTCAAAGCAATCGTCGAAGCAACCAGCGAAGAAAGACTAAGCCTTTCGCAACTTAGGCAAAGGAGTACAGGTTTCCAAATTGCGCAAAGTAAATATGGGCGCGGCACGTACTGCCTGTAAGTTTGTGCAAGTCTTCTACATAGCTTTCAATCTGCCGTCTATGGCGTGCAGCTTGATTCTCGATATCCGAGAGTTTGAAGTGGTCTGTCTTGTAGTCAACCAGGTGCCAATTGTTTGAAGCATCTAGAAATACAAGGTCGGGTCTTCTCTTGGCGGCGCCACCGTCGGCGGTGAAGATCATGTACGGCAGTTCATGCAATCTTCGTTTTGATGCCTTCAGAAGTTTGCACAGATCGCTTTCGTAGAAGCTCTCTAGCAGGCGCTCTCCTTCTGCAGCGAGGTGTTGCAGGTTGCTATAGTGTGCGACCGCGGGTCCTTGATTAATGGCGATGTCCAAAATCACATCGCGAGACAAACGATCCATGCTATCGGGAAGATGTTCCATCAACGCGTGGAAGAACGTACCAACAAGGGCTGCATCGAGTGAGGGTTCTTGCCCGGGTAGCGGTGTTACGCGAAGCAGTCCTTCTCCGGCGGACGGCGGAGTTGCGGGTGATTGCAACAAGGGTTCGACTAGATCGAATTGAACTTTGGAGTCTAGTTCAGTTGAATTGGAAGTAGGTTGTGCAATGCGACTTATGTTGCGACTCATGGCTGCATCTTCACTGCGAATCATCAGCTCGTATGTCGCTGTCCCCTCTGGGCTCGAGAGGTGTCGGATACCCTCGCTAAGATCGTCTTCTCTGAGTTCCAAAAGATCCATTAGCCACGAGCGGAATGATTGCACGTTTCTTGCATCTCTTTCGAGAAACATTCCAAGATAGTCTCGCGCTCGTGTCATGGCTACGTAGAGAAGTCGTTTCTTCTCTGCGACTTCCATATCGCTCTCGACGTGCGATGCGTATTCGAACCATGGGGGGACTTCGTCTTCATCCGTGCGAGCGGTATTGAGTGCGATACCATACTCGCGATGGAATAAGAGTTTGGATCTGCGAGAATTCGCTGTTGTTCCCAGCCCAGGCAGTGCTACTGCGCCAAACTCCAAGCCCTTTGATGCGTGTATCGTCATTAGTTTGACGGAGTCGCCACTGTCTAGTGGGGCATCTGATTGACGCACGTTGTATTCGCGCATCAGCTTCAAACTGCGTGCAAACTCAAGACAGGTCAGCTCGTCATTTTCATTGGCGAGAGTGATCAGCTTCCAGAGATTGCGGGAACGTTGGTGCCCATTGGGGACGCCCATGAGCACGAGATCGTAGCCGGTGTCGAGAATGATCTTTCGAAGCAGATCAGGCATGGATCGGCGTGCCGATTCTTCGAGCAATCGTTTGAGTACATGCATCGGTCGAGCGAGCTGCTCGAAGCCGGGGCGGCGATATTTGACCACATCTTGCACGACGTGCCAGAGCGGAAGCTTCGAGCCCGCCCAGCTTCGGTGAATAATGTCGTCTGTGACCGCAAATATTGGCGAGCGCAACACTCCCAGAAGAGAATGGCTGTCCTGGGGGCAACCCAAAAACGAACAGAGGTTTTCGATGTCGTAGATTTCTTGGCGATCGAGAAAGCCGCTTCCCGCAAGGGTTACATAGGGAATGCCAAGCTCGGAAAGAGAAACTTCGAATCGTTCAAAGTCAGAGTTTCTTGGCACCAAGATCGCAAAATCGCCAAATGCAATCGTTCGTTCTCCGCTGCGTGTAACAAGCGGTGCCTTTCGATCGACCAGGTTGTAAATCCAGTCTGCGACGGTGCGTGCTTCAATCTGTTCGCTTTTACGTTTGCTTGGTTTTTCGTCATGATCGGTGGCCGAGAAAAGCGTTACCTGGATTTGGGAAAGTTCTGTCCCGTCTTTGTCGGCTGCGCGATGCGTCGGGCGTGAAGCTGCCAGGGGCGCATATCTGGCGCGGTACCCGGTATGCTCCGTGGCGTCTGCCATCAATTTGTGGAAGGCGCAGTTGACGAATGAAACTACATCAGGGTGGCTTCGAAAGGATACACTTAGCGACACGAGATCGCGAGCGCCCGAAAGAGTGAGTTGGTCTGACTGCTTTTCGATCGATGGATCTAAGATTCCCTTCCATTCATTGAATGTAGAGACGTCCGCACCTTGAAATTTGTAGATTGATTGTTTGTCGTCACCAATAAGAAAGAGACGAGTGTTCTCTCCAGCGAGGTGGCTGATGACGCGCGCCTGCATCGGGTTGGTGTCTTGAAACTCGTCGATGAGCAAGGCCCGAATGTGTTTGTTGTAGTGGCGACGTGCTTGTGACTCTGGGTCGCTAAGCATTTGGAAGCACAGCCAAATCAAATCGTTGTAATCGAGTCTTAGCGCTTCATGCTTTTCCCGCTCGTAGATTGCGTATGCGCGCTGCCAGAGCACTGTAATTGCTCGAATGGTTTGAAACGCACCTTTATCGACATCACTCAAGTTCTCTGGAAGTTTTTTGAGATAAGACTCGACGTGCTTGCGAATCTTTGTTATTTGTTCTCGCAAAGCCTTTGCGTCATCACCGTTTCCGCCTGCTCTCGTTCGAATTTCACCGAGCTGCTTCATGTGCAACCAGATCTCGTTGCAATGCTCTAGCGAGAGATCGTTTGTCAGGTTCTGAATCGAATTTGCCAGACGTATCACGTCCTGGCGGCATCCATCCAAGGCTCCGGACTTATCTTTGAATGGAGTTTGCGAGAGGCATGACAGTGGTCCAATCCAGGCTGGATGCATAACTACATCGCGGATTACAATTGTTTGAATGCGATGGCGAACCTTTCGCATGTGTTCGAAAAGATCCTCGTCAGACAAATTGCCGACATGGTCTGCAATTCCCCTAAACTGAGGAGCTGAGTTTATCAGCGTGCTAAGCCATCTTCGAACATCTTCAATGTTGAATTGAAGCAACAACTTTTGCTCGTCGCTCTGTTCTCCAATTATTTCTCTGAACGCTTGGTCGATGCTTTTGCTGAGAAGTTCTGCATGCTCAAGTTCGTTTAGGACTTTGAAATCTGGGTCTATGCCGGCTTCGGCGGGAAATGCTTTGAGGATTGATTCGCAAAGGGAGTGAATGGTGCCGATGCGTGCGCGGTCAACTTCCGCGAGGCACGTTATCCAACGATTACCGGATTTATCTTTGCTGGACTTTCTCTCATTGTTGCCTTTAACCAGTTCTTGAAACCTTGTTTTCAAGCGAGTTCGCATTTCTCCCGCAGCTTTGCGCGTGAAGGTGACGGCGATTAGGTTATCGACGCTCAGCTCTGGATCATGCCTCAAGATCTCAATGTATCTCTCCACCAGCACATGCGTTTTTCCAGAGCCCGCGCCTGCTGATACGAGTACGTTTTTGTCGATGGTTTCAACAGCATGCTTTTGCTGCTCAGTCAGAGTCGTCGACATCTTCTTCCTCTTGGACGTGGAGCATTTCACTGATTCTGCAAATGTTTTTGTGGTCGCACTTGTCGCAGACCTTTTCGCCATTAGGTGCGACACGGAAGTCGCCTTGCTCGATTGAGTTGACGTAGCGTGCGACGTGTTGTTCGACTTGGGCTAAGATATCGCCGGTCGAATCATCATCGGACGAATTCGGTCTGAAGTTGAGGCTGCCGACTGGCTCGCCGGACGTTACGCCCAGATAGGTGCCTTGCACAACGCTTGCTCCGGGCATCACTGCGCGTTGCACCGCCAGTGCGTACAGCGGCAGCTGCAAATTGCGACCCTCTACTGCCTCTTCTTTTCCGATTCGAGATGAACCTGATTTGTAATCGATTAGTCGAACTAGTGGTGCGGAAGATGACTGAGAACCGGCGGCGACATCGATGCGATCGATCTTTCCGCGAATGAGAATCTTGCGTCCATCGACCTCAATTGCCAGAGGTGGCGCCGAACCCTCAAAGCCGAACCCAGCTTCAAGAATCATTGGTTTGAATGCTTGTTCTTTCAAAGAGCGTTCATGCTCATGCATGAAGAAACGATTCAACCTGAAAACAATTTCGCGCTTTTCGTATTCCCAAAACTCGCCGCGCCTTACTTCAGCGTGTGCTTCCAGCCATTGAATTGCTGTTTCGGTAGCTTCCTCGAATAGTTGAACGCATTGACTATGGTCTGAAACGCCAAGGGTCAAGCCCTGCTCAACCATTGCTTTGTAGAAGGTTTCTAGTGCTAAGTGGTAAGCCTCTCCCAGGACGGTTACGGGCAATTCGGTGCTCGGTTCTTCATAAGGTTCTGCACCGAGCATTTGAGTCACCCAGAATCTGAAAGGGCATTTGCCATAGTCATTGAGTCGGCTGGCGCTCCATAGTTTTGGCAGTTCGACTTTGAGGAGTCCGGCTTGAACTGGTTCTTTTAGATAGCCGTTGTAGAGGCTGAACTGATCTCCTGATGCTCGCGCTCGTGCTACCGCAAGTGGTTCTTCAATACGTTCGAGTTCTGACGAAAAATCGGGACGCGATAACAGGTTGGACGGCAGCTCGGTGGAAGGCTCATTCCAAAACCAACCGCAGGCGGCATCTCTCGGCGACACTGGGCGAGTCTGAGATGCGTGGAAAGGAGTCATTAGAGGCAGCTCTTCGAGTGCAGACGGTTCACCACGTGTCAGGAAAAACGACGGGATTAGTTCTTCACCGCTCATGTCGTATGCGCAACAAGAAAGATGCGCATCGTCAGTCGCGCGGTTGAGCAAAGAGTGAAAGAGTGCATACTCGAAGCTTGCGTGATGACGTGGATTGCGAATGTCAATGCCGAAGGAATACCAAGCAGCTACTTCGTCGGAGCCGACGAAGCCGGCTTGTCTAGCAGCTCTCGGAAACTCTCCTTCGATTAACCCTGCGATGTATACATCTTTGAAGGAACGGTTAGGTGCCAGCTCGGCACTGCATATAGTGACTGCATTTCTATCTCTTGGCAGTCTTCTGAAGTTTGCCTTTTCAACAAGCAAGTTAAGTCGATGAAGAAACGCTTGGAAGGAAATTCGGTGAATTCCATAGTGTGGTTCCAAAATCGCATCTTCGAGAACCAGATGGGCCATGGCTTTGCGAAACTCCGACAATGCGCGGGCTTCTTCCCAGCTGTCAAATGGATCGTTAAAGTCTTCTGCATCTATCGGCTGAAAATAGTCGGCAATCAGATCTTCAATCCATGACGTCCACTCTGCTGCACTCTGATCTTTCGCGGGAGCGGTAGTGCGATCGAAAAACTCGTCAAGCGCGAAGTTGTTTTTTGTCGCCTCTTCGGATTTCAGGCGAGCAAACGCTTGGCGCCACTGGTCGCGCCCCTCTACGACTCTGCATTCGAGGGACATTTCATCCAAAGCGGCAATTGCATCGCGAGTCCAATCGATCGATATCAGCCTGAAGTAAGGGCTTGATATGCAAGCGATGACTTCAGCGCGTTTGAAATTGACTTGGCTCAGGTTCAACAACCTAACCAAAAATTGAACAACCGGCAACGTCATCAAACGAATTGCTTCATCAACAAAATAGCTAATGCCCGCAGCATCGAATGCGGCTTCGACTGTTCCTTTGTAATGGTTCAGGCTTCTGCAAACAACAAGCAAATCGGAAGATTTTTTCTTTCCTTTCACCAGAGTTTCTTTGACGCGCCTGGCGATTTCTTGAACTTCGAAATAACGATCTAGCGCCCTAAACTTTTGAGCACTCTCAACTGATGCAACGTTTCCCGAGAAGCTCTTTACGATATCTCCGACTACTTCATTTTTCTCTACAAGCCGAGACCCAAAGACCTCTCTCATCTCTGCGTAGCTTGAGTTCTTCCAGCGATATTCTTCTGTGTTTGCTTCTCTGACATCGTAGTCGAAACAAATCTGAAGACTGCTTGCATGATTTGACATGCCGCTAAAAACTTGCAGTTGGAGTCGATTGAAACGGTCGAATCCGTCAATGAATATTGGCCCAAGATTCAGCTTTCGGCTTGACGAGAGGATTTCGCGTGTCTTGAATGCCAACCCACGCTGGTCTATATAACCGAGGCGCCGAAGTTCTTCCCAATACCGATCGTAGATTCTTGCCAGTTCCATATACCGAGAAGCCGCATGCGCCGTCTTCGAGAGACGATGGAAAATATCTTCCGGCGTCAGCCCTGCTCGCTCGAACTCGTCGATGAGCTCCAGAACTGCGGCATGAGTCCCGGTGAAGTGAACAATCGGACCAAGCGCTTCAATTTCGGAACCATTTCTGAGTTCGGCAAGAATGCGCGCAATGATTGCCGGTCTTACCGCATCGGGGACAACCTTCAGGCTGACACCTGCGCGTCTCAGGATGTTTTGGCAGATTTGATAGAAGGGCATGATGCGCAAGCCGACAGCGCCTGGAGATTTCCGTCTTATCAGCTCGGCTTCGATTCGTTTTTCAGTGAGTTCTTGAAACCGATAGGATGGCACCACCAGTAGTGCTCCGCGATCTTCCAGCGGACCGCTGCTGCAGACATCGAGAATGCGTTCGATAAACCGCAAACTCTTTCCCGATCGATAAGGACCGAGAATCAACTCTATGGCAGCACCAGTGGTTTCCACTTCCATCAAACGGGTGAGCTCCGAGATTCGTATATATGTTGGCGATACAATTGGATCTGCCGATCGTTTTTGCTTTTTATCGCGCCTCTATCTATGGTGCCACGTTTACTCACTTCTTTACCACGGCAATTTCTGAGCCTCTACCAAGAATGCAGAGCTGACGCCGGGTTTCAAAATCGCCGAACCAAGAAAAAATTCTTTTTAGCGTTGCAAAACAACTCGTGCGATATGCGATGGGTTGCAACTTGATATATACTAAGTGGATAAGGTTTCTCTATCTCTACAGCTCGGTGTTATGGCAAACGAAAGAAAAGATCCAGATGCGCAAACTCAACTTCGGTTTGTGTATGAAGAAGTTGAGCGGCAGATTCTCAATATCTTTACTGAAGAACGCATAAAGTCGATTGCGCAGGCCGGCAAAGACGGCATGCAATTGGCGATGGACTTGCTTACCGAGCTGTCGACTGAGTTGACTGGGGTGCAGTCGTTCAAGATTCTGCCGAAGCCACCGATGCAGCTTGATGTCGAGATTTCGATGAAGGCTGGCTCTGCAATTACCGTGAAGCAGAAAGTGGCGCCGCTTGTAGAGCTTGACGCGGTTTTGTTTGCAGAGCGCGTTCACTTTGGCGCGCAAATTGACAAGGAAAAGAATGGACTGCGCTTGAATCTTGATGAGGGTATCTCAGCGCGCTTTAATCTCGGCTCTTTGATTGGGTTGCAAACGGTTCCTCTTAAAGGCAGCGCATTGTTGGCGCGGCAAGAAGGCAAGCTGGTTCTCGTTGCTTCGACTACGATTCCAGGCACGACTCAGCCGATCAACATAACTGTTCCAATCAAAACAGTGTTTGATCATGTGAAGAAGCAGATTAAGTAGAAAACGTACGCGTCGAGATTCGAACTCGAGACCTTCGGCTTCGGAGACCGACGCTCTATCCAGCTGAGCTACGCGCACATTGAGGCTACATTATAGCGCAGTTGGATATATCCGGTGACGTTGCCAATGGTATAGTTAAAAGGTGGAGCGCAGGGGGATCGAACCCCTACCGAGCCGTGTATCAGACAGTCGTGCACACCAGTGCTGCGCCCCACAACTTTATGGACACAGGATGCACAACTAAGCTCGGATGGAATGGTCTGTGTCGACCCCCATTTAGATAACGTTTGAGCACATCAAAAAGTTCAATCGAAAGCGAACATTCTTGAAAGATTGTTCGCGGAAATCAGCCTAGGGCACCACTTTCAACAAAGCGCGCCTATTAGCAGGAAACGCGAAAAATGCAACACCACATTCGGTTGCAATTTCTAACTACGGCAACTTCACCATATCTTCGAGTGCATCGAGATTGTGGATGGTAACTCGTTTCGACTCGATCTCAATCCAATGGCTCGATCTAAACTTGTTCAAAATCTGCGTAACCGTCACGCGCGAAGAGCCCACCATGTCTGCGATTTCTTGGTGCGTGAGTGGAAACTCCACGCGAATTCCAGTTGGTGTCACTTTGCCGTGAGTTTCCGCAAGCGTCAAAAGCAACCGCGCAACACGACTTGGAACTTGCCTGAAAACCAAATCCTCAATTCGCGAATGCGCCTGTTTTAGTCTGACTCCTATGATTTGAATGAGCCGCAATCCAAACTCGGGATTCTCCCTGACGAAATTATGGAATGCTTCTCTACCTATTTGATATATACGCGAGTCTTCCAACGTTTCTGCATAACTATCGTGTTCGCCGCTTTCCCACGCGGCTTCGCCTATCAGCTCGCCGGGTCCAAGCAACGCCAGAATGACAGTTTTTCCTTCCGGCGAGAGGCGAGTCAGCCGAACGCGGCCCTTCTCTATAAAGTAGATTGCGTCAGACGGTGCGCCTGGAGAAAACAACACATGGTGCTTCGGCAACTCCAGCTCTTCGAGAATGCCAAGTAGGCGCCCAAGTTCTACAGGGTTGAACGAGTCGAAGATCTCGGCTTGCCGCAAGCCAGATAGTCTTTGACTTGCTTTCATTGCCACTTCCTCCGGCTCATTGCCCATCCTGTGGACGTTTCGAAAATGCTCAAAAGATTCATCGAGAAATCTTTCCGAAAGTTTGAACTTTCGGAGGGTCTCGAACGTATTACTAATAGGTACCCTGAGCAGAAAATGTTGGGTAACTTACCTTTTTATACCCTCGGGTTAAGGTTTGAAACCCAAAACTCCCTGCAAGCTGGTCTGGGCTGGCCTTGGTTATATCAAGGTTGCTACTTTGTATATGCAAAACTGCTGCAACCCAGTCACCAACTTGTTTTTTATTTAGTGATGGGGCTCGATACCGCTATAATTGCTCAAGTGCTCTGTTGAAAGCACCTTTGCAAATAGTGATGTCTCGGATCGCATTCTTCTATATCGCCGGCTCGTTCATATAAAGAATGGGGGCTGGCTCAACAGTTGCACAGCTATTAGTAAGGAGAGAAATAATGGCTACAGTCACAAAGGATAAGGCAGTGGACAAAGCGGTCCCGGAAAAGAACGAAAAGTCTAGCAAGAGCAATTCTCAAGCTTCCAATAAAGACGAAGCAAAAGGCGCCGCTCCAGAGCGAGTGAAAGCTCTTGGATTAGCTCTTGATGCAATCAAGAAACAGTATGGTGATGGCTCAATCATGCGGCTTGGTGATTCGAGACACCAGCAAGTAGAAGTAGTGCCGACCGGCGCGCTTTCACTCGACGTGGCGCTTGGAGTCGGTGGAATTCCGCGCGGCAGAATCATTGAAATCTATGGTCCGGAATCGTCTGGTAAAACGACGTTAGCTCAGCACATTGCGGCTGAAGTTCAGAAGATGGGCGGTATTGCCGCGATCGTTGATGCCGAGCACGCGATGGATCCTGACTATGCTCGCGTATTGGGCGTAAACGTTGATGAGCTCCTCATCTCGCAACCAGACACTGGTGAGCAAGCGCTCGAAATTACAGAGCAATTGGTTCGCTCCGGCGCAGTCGATGTAGTCATCGTCGATTCGGTGGCAGCATTGGTGCCCAAGGCTGAAATCGAAGGCGAAATGGGTGACAGCCTTCCAGGTCTGCAAGCCCGCTTGATGAGCCAAGCTCTGAGAAAACTCACGGCAGTGGTCAGCAAGACTCGTTCGATCATCATTTTCATCAACCAACTGCGCCAGAAGATCGGTGTGATGTACGGCAACCCCGAAACAACAACCGGCGGCAACGCGCTTAAATTCTACGCTTCAGTGAGACTCGACATTCGCAGAATTGAAACGCTCAAGAAAGACGGCGTCGAAGTCGGCAATCGCGTCAAAGTGAAAGTCGTGAAAAACAAAGTCGCGCCTCCGTTTAGAATCGCCGAGTTCGACATCATTTACGGACGCGGCATCAACTCTGCCGGTTGCGTAATCGACATGGCAGCCGAAATGGAAATCGTGAAGAAGTCTGGTACATGGTTCTCCTACAAGGAAGAGCGCATTGGCCAAGGCCGCGATCAAGCAAGACAATACCTTGAAGCCAATCCTGCAATGTTCAAAGAAATCGAACAACGCGTGAAAGAAGAAGTGGCGAAACTGACTGTCAAAGCAACTCCGTAACTCGTCAGAATCTGAGTGCCGACCCAAATAACAAAGCAAGAGAAGAAAAAAGCGAAGACGGACAAGAAGCCGCCCAAATCTAGTGGGCGACTGAAGCTCTATCTCCTTGCAATTGTCACCGGCTCAATACTGGGGCTCTCCGCGCCTGGTATTGAGCTGTGGCCGATTGCATGGTTTGGATTGGCGCCACTTCTGCTTTTATCTGTTTCAAGTGCAGGAATCGTCGAAGCATTTTTGCATGGTCTTTTATTTGGAACGGCATACAACCTTGTTTACATGAACTGGTATCTGGGTTTGCAGCCACTCGATTGGTTGGGATTCAATGAGTGGCAAGGCTGGGCGCTTGCGGTGGCTGCGTGGCTGTTTGTCACCATTCTTCAGGGTCTTATAGTCGCAACCTTCTCTGCTGTGCTGCGCTTGTTGCCCTTGACCGGAAGCTTTTTTCCAAAAAAAGTGCAGTCTCAATGGAAGTTGCCTGCGTTTTTGATTGTTCCTCTTTTGTGGACGCTTTTGGTCAACAAGATTCTGAACACCTCAGACTTGCTCGGCGTGCCGTGGACGATGCTGGAGTATTCTCAATATAAACAGCACTGGTTTATTGAGTCTGCCTCCACCATTGGTGGCATCGGAATTGGCTGTCTTCTCGTTTTCGTCAATGTCTGCGTTGCCAACTTGCTTGCCACGTTTGCGAAACTGAAAAACTGCAAGCCACTGGCTGCCGCAAACAAAGCAACTGCATATTATTACGCTCTGGCTGTAGCAGCGGTGGTCGGCGCGAATGTGATTGCCAGCTTGAGTGTCGACAAGAAACTTCCTCAAGCGAATTGTCCAGTTGCCGTGATTCAAGGCAGTATCAACATTGACATGCAGAAGACGAGACACAGATACACGACGGACGAACTTCTCGATCGCTACAAACCCCTTGTAGAACAAAACTCTGGCGGACTTGTCGTCTTTACGGAGAGCGCCGTGCCGGAGTTGCTTCGCCGGGATGATGCATCATTGCAGCGTTTAACGGCAATGGCTCGTTCGCGCAATGTCGATATGGTCGTCGGTGCCATCGATAGGAATGAAGCTGGTGAGCCGTATAACTCTGCCTACGGCATCACATCTGGTGGCGCGCTATTGCCGGTTGCTTATCATAAGAGATACTTGGTTCCGTTTGGCGAATACACGCCAGCACTAATCGAGCATGCACCCGACTGGGTCAAAAAGCTGACGAATACCCCCGCTGGAGGAGGATTTGCGTCGGGGTCGAGCCCGGGCTTACTCGAACTGGGTTGCGGAAAAGTGGCTCCACTCATCTGTTTCGAGTGTTTGTCGCCAGAATTGGCAGTCTCGTCGACCCGTCGAGGCGGAGAGCTGCTGGTTAATGTTTCGGACTTGGCTTGGTTTCATAAATCAATCATAGGACGGCAAATGCTGGCCTTCTCAGTGTTTCGGGCTATCGAAAACCGTCGATATTTTGTTTTTGCCGCAAATACTGGGCCGTCGGCTATTATCGATCCACTGGGTACAATTACTGCAAAGTCTCCACAGGAAACAGTGACCAACCTTACTGGCAGAGTGGCATTTTCATCCGAAAAGACCTTGTTTGCGAGTTGGTTTCGCTGATTAAAGAAGGGAAGTCCTGGCGGTGAATAAATCACGGAAACTTAAATTTGGCTTGGCTGCGGGCCTTTTAGCCTGTGCAATTACTACCACTTTCCAAAATCCTTGCTGGGCGGATGATAATAGCTCCGGTCTGGCAAACGTGGTTAAGGAAGCAGAGTCCAAAACCCAGGCCCAGTTGGGCAAGAACAGCAAGAAAGTGGCTAAGAGCGTCATCCATCTTGTGGTAAACAGCTCGCCACAGGCGGTTTGGGATACTCTGACCGACTTCGCTCGCTATCCACAAATCTTCAGCCGCATGAAATCATGCGAAGTCACCAAGAAAGACGGCGATTTCGTATATGTCGAAACCCATCTAAAACCGCAGATGTTCGTACAGCAGACCGTTCAGCACACGATAAACAACGTGAGCGGCAAGCCCGATTTGCTCACGTGGCGCATGCTTGACGGCAATTTCAGCTCTTGCGAAGGATCTTGGAAGCTCAAACCCATTGATAACGGCAAGCGTTGCGAGGTTATCTACACGTTGTCTGTTGATCCTGGTCCTGTAATTCCAGCTTACTTGGTTTCTTTCACACTCAAGTTTGTCCAGAAGGACATTGTCAACAGCGTTAAACGATGGACTGAAGCCAATAAAGTGCAGGCCAGCGCAATTCAGCGCAGCTCCGGAAGTCACACTATTGCGCTTAACGAACAAAACTGAAAGGCCCGTCCAGCTATGCTTTTCGCGGCACTTTCGCGATGTTTTCGCGAATTGCCCAATCTAATTGCCGAATTTAGCGGCGTTTTTCAGTTCGACTTCGACGATCGTCTTGCCGTCGCGTTTGCCTATCGATTTCAAGCGACCATAAGCAACTTCACCCCAGCGTGATGATTCGCGAGGCGTCATGCCTTCGCCTTGTTGCATGACTTTAACGGTGTCGTCCTTTTCGTTTTTCTTTTCAACGCCGCTCGAGACCTCGACAGTCAATACCAGGTGCAATCCGTCGCGCTTCGGCTTGCCTGCCAAGGAGCCTTCGCAAAAGACAGTCCAAATCTGATTAGTGGTGTTGGTTCCTTCACCCCACTCCATCAACTGTACTCTCTTGCTCATCCTAAGCATGTGAAGAACCTCGACTCAAACAGCTCCAAATAAATCGGCAGATTTCGTGCCAGCCTAGAAGTTAGCACATTTCCTCTCAGGCTCAATATAAATAAGAATCACTTGTAGCCTGCAATTATTCCTTCAAATGAGTCTTCCAGTGATTTGTTTTCCACTTCGAAATTCTCAACCATGTCATTGGATTCTGTTACAGAATCACTTGTAATAATCTTGGCAAGATCGAGGTCAATTGTCTTTTTCGGCAGGGCCTTGGAGATGAGATCGAAGGCCTTTCCGGTTAACTCGGACGGAATGTTGATGGTGTTGCCGCCGATTCCTGCGCCTTCGCGAAACATCTCGATCAGCCCACCCATCTCGTATTGATCGGGGCCTGCCAACTCGTATGATTTGCCGACGGTCTCACGCTTATAGATGCATTGTACGATGCACTCGGCTACATCATCAGCCCAAACTGGCTGCACCAGGTTTAGGCCTGTTCCAATTACAGGTAGGAACGGTTTAAACCTCACCAGCGGCTTAATCGAATCCATGAGCGGAAATCGGTCGTCGCCAAACATAAAACCGGGACGAAACACCGTCCAGTAAAACTCTTCTGCCTCCAACACCATCTGCTCTCCGCGCCACTTTGTTTCGAAGTACTCGCTTTGAGAATCTTCGTGTGCACCCAAGCAGCTTACATGAATGAATCGTTGAATCTTCTTATCAGCAGCCACATTCAGCAGGTTTTCCAAATATGAGACATGCAGATCTTCGAAGTTCATTTCGTCAGTTTGGCGAAAAGCGCCAGAGACATTGACGATTGCTTTGACGTCTTCAAGCGCCCGCTCAATTCTTTCGACATCGGCGAGATCGCCAAGAACTACATCAAGCCCTCGTTTGCGAAGAGCTTGTACGCTGTTGCCCTTCCAATCTCCGGCACCACGAATGAAAATGCGTACTGGATATTCACGCTTGATGATCAACTCGAGGATGCGGCTTCCCAAGAAACCCGTGCCACCGATGAGAACGATCATTTAAGTACCTGTTCTAGTTACGGCCACATGCCACCAAATCCGAAACCACCCGTGCCGAAGCGAATTCCGCTGCCTCCACCAAACGGCATGCCATATTGGGAGAAGCCGTTGTTGAAAGATGGAACGCCGGTGTTCGGATATGCGGGATAGGCTGGGGCTCGGCGACCAACTACCATTCCGGAGTTGGGGTCGATTAGATTGCCGTTGAATTGATCGAGCAAAAGTCCTGTTTGTGGATCGGTCACGAGGCTGCCGGAAGGCATTGGGTATCCACCCGAAAAACCACCAGTAAGGAAGTTGGAGATGGAGTTGATGATCTTGCCGAGCCCGCCACCGCCTCGGTTTCCTTGTAGGGGTTGGCCTTGCGCCACCTGTGGTTGTGATTGAGGATTTTGAAAATCGAGATCTTCCATGTCGGGATCTTGTTGTGGTCTTGCCTCTTGTGCCACTCTTGGTGGTGCGCCTACCGATGAGATAGGAACAACGGAGGTCAATCGATTGATTCTGTCTGGAAGACTGCGGTCGTTAGCCGGAGTCTGCTGCGGAAACACTGTAGATTCAAGCCGTGCCACACGAGCCGGCAGCGGATCCTTTACGAAATTCTTGCCAAAAATTTCTGTTTCTAGGGCCGTAACAGTCTGACTCAAGCCCATGCCGCTTGCCATTGCCGGCGGTGCTGGCTGCCTTTGTGGCGCTATCGGTGGTGCAGTCGGAAGAAGTGAACGCGGAGGTGACATTCCGTATGAGCCGCTTCCACTGCCGATTCCTAGTCCAGAACCCATTCCATAAGATCCGGACCCACCGGAGCCGCCACCATTGATGCTGCGGTTGCCTGGGTCTCCAAAAGCTTTTTGGAAGTCTTGTCTGAGATCGCGGCCGCTAAATGAGCGACCATCGTCTCCCGGTTTTGGCTGATATGGACTAGAAGGGGCCCGTCCGCGTGCCGTTTGCGGTGCAGGAAAATCTATGTCGTCTTCATCATCCCAGTCACTTCCGGGTGGTGCTTGTCTTGCAATATCGATGCCTGTTTTGCTCTTGAGACGATCCATGCGGTCTGTCAAATCTTCTATATTGGAAGGTTTGCCGAAGACTTTGGTTTCGAGTCGTGCCAGGCGCTGTGCAACGGGTTCTGAAACATAGTCCTTACCAAGTATCTTCTGTTCCATCGCAGTCACGGCTGGATACTTGCTCTCGCCGTCGACACGCTGCGGTTTGCTCGGTTCGTTATCAGATGCTACATTGCTGCCACCGCCTCTGCTGCCGCTGCTTCCGCTTCCTGAACCACCGCTCTCGTCATTAGACGGCGCGTTGAGGCTGGGGACGGCTCCGACGAGATTGTCGAGCCGTTCGCGCTCATTGCCGTCTTTGGCTTCGCCGAAAATCATCTTCTCGAGTCTGTCGAGGCGCTCTTCGTTGCCTTCTTTCGGATAGGTGTGCTGGAAGAATTTCTGCTCGAGCTTAGTTAGGTTGGGGTCATCGCTCAATGCCGCAAAGGCCGGTATGCGAGCCGAAAATGTCAAGGCAATGGACAACGATGCACCCAAAGTGACGAATGCAAATCTTGCGACGCGCCAATTGCGCGTCAGTGACAAGGAGTTTCGTGAATTGTGACTAGCTTTTGCCACTGCTCGACCTTGGTGCACCAAAAACCCAATTTATCCACGCACAGCCATCTTACCACGCATGCCAAGCACGGAAGCATGCTGTTTTCCCCGGTTTGAAGCTATGTTTTTTCCGGCTTCATGCACACCGAAGACGACAAGGAATTTGCTTTGTTCCGGTTGCCAAGTTTGTGCGTTTCAACCATTTATACTGCGATTCGGACATTTTTAGAATGGGAGAATCCGACATCTAAATTATTTCCACTTTTGGACGTTACACATTCCTGTCTGATAGCCTGAGTGGGAAACAAAAGCTTGAAGCTTGGGAATCCGCTTAAATGTCATGCCCCCCGCCAATCAAAGAAGCTAGCGATAAGCCGCTCTTAAAGCTTGACGGGCACTCGCTCAAGCTTGAATCGCTAGAGCCTGTCGCCGATGGACTGGTGGATGTGGAGCTCGATGACGCCGCTTCCGTGCAGCTTGCCAAAAGCAGGAAGCTCGTCGATTACATGTTGGCGGAGCGAAAGGTCGTATACGGAATTACGACAGGCTTTGGCAAGTTCAAAGATGTGTTTATCGACCCCGAAGACTCCATCGCCCTGCAGCGTAACTTTCTATTCAGCCATGCAGCGGGCGTAGGTCCAAACTTCGATCGCCGAACTGTGCGCGCGATTATGCTTCTTCGCGCTAACGCGCTTGCGAAGGGCTTTTCCGGGATAAGAACCAAGGTCGTGCAGCTGCTTTTGTGGCTGCTCAACGCCGGTGTTCACCCGTGTGTTCCAGAACAAGGTTCCGTCGGCGCTTCAGGAGATCTTGCCCCGCTTGCTCATCTTGCGCTTGCTCTGATCGGCGAGGGCGAGGCTGAATACAAGGGCGAAGTCATGCCTAGCAAGCAGGCCCTCAAAGCAATCGGGCAGAAGCCGGTGATACTCAAAGCCAAAGAGGGACTTGCTCTCACCAATGGCACCCAGGTGATGACCGCAGTCGGCGCGCTCGTTTTGCTTGAAGCTGAGCGCCTCGCCAAAGCAGCAGACATTATCGGCGCTATGAGTCTTGAGGCTCAATTAGGAACAGCAGTGGCATTCAGCGCCTTGATTCACAACACCAGACCGCATCCGGGGCAGATAGCATCGGCTTCAAACCTGCGCAAACTGCTTGCGAAAAGCGAGATTATGGAGAGTCATAAAGACTGTCCGATGGTGCAAGATGCGTACTCACTTCGCTGCATGCCGCAGGTGCATGGCGCATCACGACAGGCTTTCAAGCATGCGCGTGACGTGCTGGCGATAGAAATCAACTCGGCAACAGACAATCCGCTCGTCTTTGAAGACAGTGTCGTGTCTGGTGGAAACTTCCATGGGCAGCCGGTTGCGTTGGTGATGGATTATGTGTCGATTGCTCTTTGCGAGTTGGCCAACATCTCCGAGCGCCGAACAGAAAGGCTCGTCAATCCTGCTCTCTCGAATGGTCTGCCGACATTCTTGACTCAGCGCGGTGGACTCAACTCCGGATTTATGGTGGCGCAATACACAGCAGCAGCGCTTGTTTCGGAAAACAAATCGCTTGCTCACCCTGCAAGCGTCGATTCGATTCCGACATCGGCAAACCAGGAAGACCACGTATCTATGGGCACAATCTCTGCCCGCAAGGCACGCATGATTCTAAACAACGTGCGTCGCGTGTTGGCAATCGAGCTTCTCTGTGCTGCTCAGGGACTCGATTTGCGCACTGGAGCGCATGGCGGTCCTGTTGATCCCGGACACGGTCTGAAGGCGGTACTCAACCCCGGAATTGGCGCGAAAGCCGCGTATCAAGTGGTTAGAAAAGCAATTCCGCATCTTTCGGAAGATCGCGAAATCTACAAAGACATCGCTGCCGCCGAAAAACTCTTGGCTTCAAACGAGCTTTTGAGTGCAGTTGAATCGGTTGTGGGAAGCCTTGAATAGTCTCGAATAGCTGGTCCGCACTATACAGACTGCGTCGTTAACAATCGTTCTTCCAACTCGATGAAATGAGTTACAATACTCCTCCTCTTCGGGCGATTAGCGCAGTGGTAGCGCAGCACGATCACACCGTGAAGGTCGGGGGTTCAAATCCCTCATCGCCCATAGCCTTCGAGACTTATGACAATCGCCGAGCTCATGCTTGGAAATCTCTAAGTTTCTAGGAGAGTTTCAAATTCTTCTGAACCCAAACTGCAACCTCGGTTCGGTTTTGCAAGTTGAGATGTGAAAGTATTCTCGTGATGTGATTTTTTACTGTTCCTTCAGTAATAAACAGAGTCTCTGCAATTTCCTTATTGCTTTTGCCTTCACCGATTAGTTTTAAAATGTCCAGCTCGCGGCTCGTGAAAGACTTGAGCAGCTCCGGTTTTGGCGTCGACAGCGGATTCATCAAAGACAGTAATTTCGGAGTCACCGAGGGCGCGAGTTGCGTGTAGCCTTCATTGACAGCTTTGATGGCGGCGGCCAAACGCTCTGACGGTGCATCTTTCAGTAAGTAACCTGAAGCTCCCGCTTGCATTGCCGTGACAATTGATTCGTCGTCATCAAACGTGGTGAGCACAAGAATTCGAATCTCTGGGTGCGCTTCTCGGATTTTCTTGATTGCAGTGACACCATCAACGTTGGGCATTCTCAAGTCCATGAGAACGACATCAGGCCTCGTTGAGCCGATCAGATCTATCGCCTGACGCCCATCGGCGCCTTGGCCCACAATCTCGATCTCTTCATCCAACGAAAGCAGCTGCGCCAATCCCTGACGCACCAAAGCCTGATCGTCGACTATCAGCAGGCGAATTGTTGATGTTGTAGTCACTGGAAAAATTTCCCCAAAAGATCAAAGCGCGAAACAGATGATATAGCAACGGCGACGAAGAATCATTTATTGGTGGTCAAGCGAGCTTCGGTATCTCAACTAAGATTCTTGTACCCGACCCTGGGGTACTGTCTATAACAAGGTTTCCATTTATTTGTTGGGTTCTTTCTCGAATTCCGGTCAATCCAAACCCACCATGCATTCCCTGTGGGTCAAAACCGCAGCCATTGTCTTTGACTTCGACCTCCAAACCCTTCTCGCGTTTTTGAATTTGTACCGAAACGTTGGTGGCTTTGGCGTGTTTCAAAACGTTTGTTATCGCTTCTTGAACGATACGGTAAACCTGAAATCCGGTTTCGAGCGGCATCTCCACGCCGTCAGCGTGAAAATCGATTTCGACTGACTGGCTCGCTCTCAGCTCATCAACCAGCCTGGTAAGCGATTCCTCGAAGTCGAAATCAGGATTGCGCATGGTTGTTAGCACGTGTCTTACATCAGTAAGCGATCGCGCCGCCAACTCTTCAGCCAGTGCCATTGCCTCCTTTGCCTTGGTGGGATTGACCTCGGAGAACTTCTTCACCACTTCAAGCTGAATTCTAAGTGACGTCAACGAGTGGCCAAGCCCATCATGAATCTCTCTTGCAATGCGCGCGCGCTCGACTTCGGCCGCGAGGCTCTGCACCTCTCGCGACAGTCGCTCGGTCTCGAGTCTGCTCTTTTGCTCGGCAGCGAATGCAATCATAAGCAAGCCGACAAGCAACAACACAAGCAAGTAAGTGAATGTGAGAACAAAACCGCCAATAGCAATCACAAAGATCGTGTTGGGCGTCAATGCTGCGGCGTGAAACTCGGGTTGGCAAATCCATACCTTGTAACAAGTGGTTACCCACAGACTTATGTAGGTAATTGCAATTGCCGCGATCACCCCCCGCCTATCGAGTAATAAGGCGGCTTTTGCAATGACCACCAAACTCAATGGGATTTGAAACCGTGGCACACCGACAGCGTTAGTCAATGTCAAAACGAGGACGTCGGACAAAACGTACATAACGCGAACGGAATATGGGCTTTCAACCGGGCGAAAGAGGCTGAGATTAACAAGGACGAACAAAAGTGCCAGAGTCAGGGGCAAGTTAATGCTCTGATCATCCGGAGAAAATTTGTGAAACATTACAACTGCAAATCCACAAACGGCAAGAAATGCCCACTCCGCCAAAAGAACGTTGCGAAACAGTGGATAGTGAAAGAACTCCTGAGTGGGAACCTTTGCCGGAGTCGTTTCTGCAATTGCAGGGATTGTAGACATGTTGAGATTTATTATGTGCCGAATTGATGAGCCGACCGCCACCTTCCATACTAATGCAGATAGGCCGGAATGCCAATCCGGTTCTGGTGGACCTTCCAACGGGGTGATCCAACGAGTGACTTAAGTCATGCAGCGGCAATGACCTTTGCACGATGACGTGCAATTTCCCGAGGGATACGATCAATACGTGGCTCGAAGTTTGCCGGAGCCAAAAACATACGCCAATCGAAACCACCCTCTCCTGCTAGGTTTCGTGGTCCACCAAAAGCGCGCCGCCCCCAGCAACCCGGTGCGCTTTTACTTTTGTGGCGCTTTTAATTAGTGGGCGCTTGCTTATAGATGATCTCGCGTCGCGTGATCACGCGCCGCGTGATCACGAAATTCGTGTCCCATTCGCTGCATTGATCTCGTGATCACGCATCGCGAAATCACCATCGCAGAATTACCGTTTGCGTTGGGGTTTGGTAAATAGTCAAGCGCATCGCTTGGCAAGATTGCTACCAAATAATGACTTTAGTATTGCCCAGTCCATGACGTTTGCGCGATGCGATAAATCATAGGTAAAGCGTAGAATCAAATCATGGCGTAGTGTGTCGTTTTGTCGACAGATCGGGGAGTCACAAGAAGCAATGGCTCAAAGCGCAATAATCGTAGCTATTTTGAAGTTCGTAATCAGCCTCGCCAACGCATTCAAACAAGAGACTGAAGAGCTGGCGGGATGAAAGGCACGACTACGGTCTGGTTTTCCGCTTCAAAAATGAACTCGTGGACTGAAGCTTGGGTCCTTC
>CAZCZI010000044.1:0-59279 GCA_964503045.1 uncultured Candidatus Obscuribacterales bacterium | reverse complement strand
CGCGTGATCACGTGCTGCGTGACATGGGCGCAACTATACTTTGCATTTCGATTCCAAATGAAAACTGTAGTTTACACGCACAATTCGACAAGGCAAATCTGTTACACAAATCCGCCAGTCATGCCCGTCGATGTTAAGTATAGTTTGCATTTTTACGCGAAATGTACACTATAGTTGCGTCAACTTTTTGCTGTCGCGTGATCACGCACCTCGTGACACAATTTAGCGCGCCAAGACTTTTTGGAGTCCTTCGCTGATCTTTTCGTTTTCACCGTTCAGGCAGTACGTCACTACTTGTCCGTCGGCATTGATGAAGACAACGGTAGGCACAGGGCTAATACCATACTTTTCAATCATGTATTCGTTTTCGGGATCGTCAACATTGATGCTGAGAAATTCGATTTTGTCGCTTAGCTCAGACTTCGCCTTTTCCATGGCCGGCTTCAGTTGGCGGCATGGCTGCGACCAGGAAGCCCAGAAGTCGATAACCGTTGGCTTGAGCCCTTTGCCGGTCTGAATGCCGCGTTCAGCAAACCAACCACCTAGCGAACGCGAAATCGCGATGGTTTCAGGACCGACGCGAGGTGCAATCACCTCTGGTGGCATCGAGAATAACAGACCGTTTGCCTTACAAGCATGGCTGCTGCCCCTGGCAAGGCGCATCACGGAAATCAAATGTGGTCTTGCAGTCAAATATTCCTTGCGCGTGCACAATGTTTCGCCCAATAACATGTGAGCGTTTACGTCTTTTGGATAGCCCTCGAGAGTCTTTTCGAGAAGACCCACGGCCTCTTCGACTTTCCCATCGGCCAATCTGAGTTTGGCTTCTGACACTAAGTTTGGTGGCGGAGGCGCCTCGGGCTTTTTCGCCTTCGCGACTGCGCGACCAAATTTTCCGCGTCTTCCTGAAAGTTGGCGTCCCTTTCCAGATGCGGCTCTTCTTGAAGACTTTCCGGCTCCACGGGCTTTCGAATGTGTTCCTTTTGCATCAGCAGATTGAGGCGCAACTAGTCCGCCAACAAGCAATGCAACGCTGATAGAGAGCGTAAGGAAGTAGGGTCGCATCTGCATTGAGGGTCGCATCTGCATTGAGGGTCGCATGGCTCGCGGCGTCGTCATCATTGATTCCCCACCGCTAGTTGTCTTGATCGTCTTGGGATCGTTTCTTCCAGATCTCGGCCGCGCGATTTTCGTACATCGCTGCTTCGCCGCGATTGCCGGTTTTGGCCAAAAGGCGGGCATAGCGCTCATACGAACGAGCAATTTCCGGATGATCGGGCAGCAGTGTGGTTTCGCGAATCTTCAATGCGCGCTTCATCGCGCTTGCGGCTTCGTTCAAGCGTCCTTGATTCATTACTGCTGTGGTCAGCATATCGAGACTTCTAACAAGTAAGAACGAGTCGTTGTTTAGCTGTTCAGCAACGGACACGGCCTGAGTGAAAGCTAGTTCGGCAGCCGGATAGTTGCCACGGTCGAGTTCTTGAACGCCGGTCTTCATCACTTGTTCCCAGCGAGAGATGCTGGCGGCGCGCTGCTCTTTGCTCAGAGTTTTCGGACGCGCGGCAGCGGGTGGAACCGAAACGTGCAGTGTTCCAATAGGGTTAATCGGCGTGTTCGCTTGATCGTCGACGATCCCATCAGACTTGAAGGCGTCAGGCTGGGCGGCTGGCGGCGCCTGTGTTTGTGCCGTCGGTGTTGTTTGCGCCGTCGGTGTTGTTTGTGCAGTCGGTGTTGTTTGTGCCGTCGGTGGTGTTAGTGTCGGTGCCGGTGTCGCACTGACGGCATCGAAGGCTTTTGTGGCTACCGGCTTTGCAACGGAATCCGTGACTATCGGCTTTGCATCAGGCTCCGTGACTACCGGCTTTGCATCGGACTCAGCGGCTACCGGCTTTGCATCAGACTCCGTGACTGTCTGCTTTGTATCAGCTTCGTCTACGATCTTTTTGTCGTCAGCCGACTTGTTGTCTGACGAAACAGCTTCATCGCCGTGATGCGCATCTGCTTTGTTGTCATCACCGGCGATACCGGACTTGATCCGGCGACGCGCAGAAGCAACGGTGACATTGCCGCTTCTGGTGCCGAATCCGATGATGGTTGGTTCTTCGTCTTGCTGCGAGACAGACTCGCTCCCTTCTATCGGGCCATCCAACGCGATGAGAACTTGAGCGAGTTTTTTACGCAGCCCTGGATCGTTTCTCTGCCGCAATGCTTCCGTGTATTCTACAAATGCGGCTTTCAGGTCGCCGGTGGTTCTCAATTCGTCCCCAAGCTGCTCGCGAACATCTGCCGAACGCGGGTCTTGCCCCACATGTCTCAACATCGAGTCGAGATTGTCTCTGGTTGTGTTTTCGTTAGGCGCGAAAAACAGCGCGGTGCGAAACTGATTTATTGATTGCAGCGGATACTTGTTGGACATCGACAGTCCAAAATTGTTGTACGCGATGGATAGATTATTGCGGGCGTACTCGTAGCCTGGGTCGTTCTTCACGATCGTCTCGAGAATTTTGATTGCACCAGGGAAATTCTTGTTGTTTATGAATTGCACCGCCTGGTTGTTGAGTCTCGCCAGCTCAGGCGCTACTGCGCGTGAACGTTTGCCACCGCTCTCGTATTTGTCTTGAGTAAGTGCACTGTGTTCGTATGGTTTGGAAACAACCTTCGCGACTTGTTTCGCCGCATCAGGGTTTAAGCGCAAAGCCTCATTGGAGTCGGCGAATGCACCTTGCAGATCGCCCATCTGAACCTTCGATGCAGCCCGATTGGAAAATGCCTGCGAACAAGTAGGATCGATAAATATCGCTTGCGTAAAGTCTTGAATCGAAGCGGGAATATCGCCCAACTTTCTGCGGCACCACCCGCGGTTAACATGCGCGAGCGTGTGTTTGGGGTCGATGCGTATGGCTGCGTTGTAGTCGGCAAGCGCTTCTTTGTATTGTCCAATCTTTTGATGCACGGCACCTCGTTGGAAAAACGCCGGCGCAGAAGCTCCCATGGACAAGGCATGGTTGCAGTCCGCGATTGCGTGGAGGTAATCGCCAGTTTCGCACTTAGCGGCAGCGGCTTTGACCAAAGCTTGCTGTGCGGCAACCACAGAGGCTGATTTGTGGTAAGTCGTGTGAGGCAAGTGCGGAGTCTGGGCGGCATGCGAGGTCTGCGCAACATGCGGCGAAGTTTGAGCAACATGCGGCGAGGTCTGCGCCGAGCCTTGCTGCCGGCTCTGAAGCGAAACCCCGGGCATCTTGATAACACCATGCTTGGCCGCATCGTTATTTCCGTCTACAGACTCAGCCCCTGACTGGGCGCGACAATCAAGACTGGTTCCTGCCGCCCCTACACCTATAGCAGCGAAAATCGCGCCAAGTGCGTAGTTTGCGCCGCCAAACAACAATGCGGTTCGCTGCGAGTTCGAATTGGATTTTCTAGGCTTCCTGTCGTGCACGGACGCCTCCTGCACTCACAGATACATCACCAGTCGGCGATTCAGATATTCAAGACCCCAATCGCGACAATTGTCGCATTGAATGGAATTTTTGAAAACCCGCTGAGTTACACCAAACCGGCACGAAGAGCTTTGACCGCGGCCTGCGTTCGGTCAGCTACAGAGAGCTTTTCCATGATGTGGCGCAAGTGAGTTTTTACGGTTTCTATGCTCAAAATCAGCCGATCGGCGATCTCTTGATTGCTCAAACCGTCCACAACTAGCTTCAACACTTCCAATTCGCGCTCAGACAAGGGTGCGACAAGAGCACTTTCGTCCACAGTACCCGATCTTGGACGGTCTTGGAGAGCTCCCAACACATGGCGAGCAATCGCCGGATGCAACCAGGTCGCCCCCTTCGCTACCGATGCAATGGCGGTTTCGAGCTGTTCGGGCGTGCTGTCTTTCAAGCAATAGCCGTCAGCACCTGATGCAAATGCGGCGAATATGTCTTCTTGCCCCTCTCTCGATGTAAACATCACTACTTTGGTATCGGGCAAAATTTGTTTGATTTCCTGCGTGGCGGCGATGCCGTCCTTTCCGGGCATGCCGATATCCATCAAAACCACCTGTGGTTTGATGTCTTTGACGCCGCTAACCGCCTTGATGCCATCCTCCGCCATGCCCACGAGCTCGACACCAGCAATCGTGTCCAGCAGGTATTTCAGTCCCAATCTCGTTATTTGATGGTCTTCGGCAATGAAGACCTTTATGGTTGCTTTGTCGTCGGACATCTCAAGCTTTCAATGTCAAGGTGCGCAACGGAAATCTGCTTAAACGCTCGCATTTCCTTAAACGCTCGCATTTAATGGTAACACCTGTGCGGAATTACGCGTTATCACCCGAAAGGGGCAAAATTGCATTGCAAAGCGCACTCTCCCGAATTCTCTTGTATGCTTTTGGACGATGAGATCGGCGCGCACCAAGATAAAAAGGGGTGCAATGGAGTAAATCATGATTGGGTGGAACGGTAGAGAAGGACGGGCGCTGCCCAAAGCGTTTGGATTGGCCATTGCTATGACTTTAGCCGCGACAATTACCTCGGTAGTTGCGGCATTTGCAGACTCCAAGGGCAATTTCCCCGGAAAAGGCAGCAAAGATGCATGGACTCAAGCAAATAGCAGCTACTCAGAAGGGGCAGCGCTCGCGAAATCAGGCAAACATGCTCAGGCTGTGGCGAAGTTCAAGAAAGCGATTGAAGTTTACGCAGACGACTCGCTGTACTACTTCAACATGGGCAAATCGCTCAAGAAGATGAACGATCTCGCGCAAGCCGAAACCGCTTTCAAGAAAGCAACCGAATTAGAACCAGGTGACGTCTACTCGTGGTTTTTGCTTGGTTCGACGCAATGGGCGCAAGGCAAGTTGAAGGAATCGCAAGAAGCTTTTCAACAAGCGGCGAAGCTTAACCCGACCGGCAAGCTAAAGACTGACATTGCCTGGTACTTGAGCGATATCAAAACGAAATCGCAATAACTACTGAATGTTGTTACCGGTTGAGGAGATCGCCTTGTTCTCGGCTGGTTGCGCGGTTTGCGCCGTCGTTTGAGCTGTTGTCGAAGCCGCTTGAGCTGTCGCAGCCGGTTGTTCCAGTTGCGCGACTGTTGCCGGACCTGCCATGTTACCCATAAGTGCCTGCGAGAAGCGCAGCAAAACTGGGTTATGCGTCATGATCGCAGTATTGTAATTGTGCACGGACATGTTCGCTTCGGCATTGACTGATTTCCAACGACTTTCAAAACGCCTGTCTAGATACAGTTCGCTGAGAAGTTTGGCTTCTTCAGGACCGCCGGTAGCGGCGACGTATGCAAACATCGCCACCTGCGCAGCCGGAGAAACAATCGTCGGGCTAAACATTGCGATGCTCAGAGTCGTGTTCACGATCTTCGAAGTCGCCCGCGACAACATGCTCTTATGGTTGTATCTGTGAAGTTGCTTCTTGATTTCAGTTACGACTGCGTCTTGTTGCATCGTTGCATTGACTACAAGTTTTGTCTTCTCATCGAGCTCTAGAACATCCCAAGTTGGTTTTGCAAATTCAGCTTCATCAACCTGAATATTGCGAGACCAGGCAATCAGATCGCGGACAGTGGTCTTGGCCAGCTGTTCTCCAAGGAGTTCTTTCAGTTGTTCGTAGCCTGCATTAATCGTCTTTGCCTTACGCGCTTCATCGGTGGTGCCCAATGCCTGCGCGATGTGAAGCATCGACAACGAAATCTTGGTGTGCTTCTCGTCATACTGCCGCTGCTTCGCATACTGAACAGCTTCTTTGCTCTTCAGTTTCACTTTCTCATCAAGTACGACATCAGCAGCTTCGCTGGATGCTTCAAAACCTTTGTATGCGGTGGCAAACTGAACCATGTCAGATGTCTTGACGAGCGCTCTCTTGAAGACGTTGCCGTAGGCCTTCGCCTTTTTATTCATCAAGGCGGTCTGCTCATCTCGTTCGATAGCCAACTTAACAAGACCGTCTATGCGCGAATGCGGATCAGGCACAGAAACCGTTACGATCTCAGTTTCACTTACCGACCCCTTGAGTGGTCCAGCAAGCTTCTTGGGTTTTGATTCGGTCTGCGTACCAGCAATTGCTCGCGCAGCACTGGCGTTACTCGTGGCACCGCCGGTAGAACCACTTGCTTTCGCCGCCAGTTTCGCTTCCTGAGGAGTCAAAACTGTTTCGCTGGCATTGACGGCTGCTGCCTGGGGCTGCCTTTGAGCCGACACTTGTGCCGGCGCGGGTGCAGTGGCCTGCGCGGGTGCAGTGGCCTGCGCGTGTGCAGCCTGATTGCAATTTGCAATAGAAACTGTTGCCGCCAACAATGAAATAGTTGCGACGGCGATCGATCTCGCGGTTCGTTCGGTTTTGATGTCCATAAGCCATCCTGAGTAACCAGGTAAATGATAACCCGACTCCGTAGTCTCGTTGGTTAGGTTTTTCTTGACGTCCCAAAACCCGCCTAGTCCAGTCTTTCAGCACTGCAACAAATTGACATCCAGAAGTCAACAGAGCCGAGACGCCCTTGGAAACAACAGTTTAGACACCAAAGTATGTCAATTGGATATCGCAGTTTTTGAACAAATGTTCGTTATCACCGCAAGCAATTAGAGTTCCAAAAAGCGCTCTCTCACATCAGGCGACGGCATCATGCACGCATCAGATTTTCCAAACACCTTGTATCGATTCGCCGCCACCATGTCGTACAACATATTGCCGATTGCCGGTCCAAGCAGTCTTCCGAGTGCGATGATCTGAAACAGGAAGCCACCCGCTGTTTGCATAACAAAAAACGCAGCCTGCGATTTCGATAGTACTGATTCGTTGTTTTCACCCAGGTTCTTGACCAAGTAAACAGTGTTCAATGTGCTCACATCGAGTCCATGCAGTGCAAGCACTTTCTTTCCGATCTCACTTTGCAGCGGCGTAAACACGAACTTATGGTTCTTGTCGCTATTGATTACAAACTTGATAAACCCATTGCACAGCCCGCAAACACCGTCGTAAACAATCAAATGTTTGCCTTTGGCCCGCGCCAGCACTTCGTCTTGGGTTAGTTCTGTCATTTCTTACCGCTCTTTGCGATCATTAATTGCTCTTCGCACTTATTTGATCCGACACAAACTTCTTGAGCGCATCTATTGTTTCAATCGCTTCCGGAGTTATCGACGACCAGAGCGTCTTCGTCTCTTTGGCGTCAGCGGCGCTTCCACATGGAAACAACGCAACTCTGCGCATGTAAGCAAAACCGCCAGATTCGTACGAGACCCAGCATCGATTGTCGCTTACAAACGCACAAATCAAGCGCTGATGCGGCACCCCTGGACCACCGACACAGCCGGCGGCAAAAGGCTTACCAACGTCAGCAATCTCTCCAAGGGCACTCCGAACTTCAGACGGCAAGTCTTTGAGGCTCGTCGCTTTGCGAAACTCAGCCTTCTTCAGCGCCTCGGCTTCCTTGGACAACACAGCGGCTTCTTGTGACATTGCACTGTTTACTCCGAGACTCGATGTCGCGATCACTGCTGCGATCGCTGCCAACACAGATGTACCCAACAAATTCTTAGGATTCGATCTTTTAGACATGACTACTACTTTGGTGTATCCTTATTGCCCCTAATCAAGATAACAAATCCTATTGTTGCCTATCCAAATTTAGCAGTTACGTGGAGCCGAAGATCATGTCACAAGATCTGCAAGCCGCCAAGGCGGAATCTAGCGAAGTCCTCGAATTAATCGCAAAGAAGCGACTCTCGGAAGATGAGCGTCAACGAGTGATTAAGCAGTCTGTTCAGTATTGGACCGACCACGTAAATGCAGGTTTTCTGCAGTATCGAAAATCTGTAAGCACCGACTACACCGCTGTTGAGTGGGAAGATGAAGGCGCTGTTTTCCGTGATGTGGAGGGAAAAGAGTTTATCGATATGCTTGGCGGGTTCGGCATTTACAGTGTCGGACACCGGCATCCCAAGGTGATGAAGGCTGTTTACGACCAGCTCGACCGTCAAGCGATTCACTCGCAAGAATTGATCGATCCGCTGCGAACTTATCTTGCCCACCTGGTTTCGCTGATTACGCCAGGCGATTTGAAGTACGCCTTCTTCTCAAACTCCGGAACCGAGTCCATGGAAGCATGCCTGAAAATGGCAATGCTCGCCACCGGACGGCACCATTTCATCGGCGCCATCGGCGGTTTTCACGGCAAGAGCTTGGGTTCTTTGGGTGGGACATCAAAGGCCGTTTTCAGAGAACCGTTTCTTCCGTTGCTAAATTGGTCGCACGTTCCCTTCGGAAATGTCGATGCCTTGAAGGTTGTGATGGAATCTTGCGACTTCTCCGGCGACCGAGTTGCAGCAGTTGTTTTAGAACCAATTCAAGGCGAAGGTGGAATCAACGTCGCGCCGCCCGGTTATCTTGCCGCAGCCAGAGAGCTTTGCGACAAGTATGGTGCGGTGTTGGTTTTCGATGAAATTCAATGCGGCATGGGTCGCACCGGAAAGATGTTCTACTGCGAATACGATGGCGTGACACCAGATCTTATGGCTCTGGGTAAGGGTTTTGGCGGTGGCGTCATGCCCATTGGCGCTTGTGTGGGAACAGAAAAGACGTGGGCAAAATATGTAGAGAACCCCTTCTTGCATACCACCACATTTGGTGGCAATCCGGTTTGTTGCGCCGCAGCCATCGCGACCATCAACGTATTGCTTGAAGAAGATCTTCCCAAGCAAGCGTCAGAGAAGGGCAACTACTTGCTGCCAAAGTTGGCGGAACTTGGGAAGGCTTATCCGAAGGTTCTGACGAGTTCGCGCGGGGTCGGATTGATGCTCGGAATGGAATTTGCCAACCACGACATCGGATACGCGGTGGCAAAGAATCTGTTTTCACGCAACATTCTGATTTCCGGAACTTACATCAATGCCCGCGTACTGCGCATCGAGCCACCGTTGGTGATCTCTTACGAGCAGCTCGACAAGTTCTTGAAAGCGCTCGAAGAATCGATCAAGCAGGTCTACGTCGAGCACAAACTCGGCGCCGCGGTTGCCGCAGGCGTGTAGCAAAGAGCGGTTTTGACTGGCATGTAGCACTTTTTCAGGCGGGCACATACCGGAACAAAGCATGTAAGCGCCAACGACTGAAGCGTCGAAACTCAAGATGCGTGGGCATTCCCAAGCCCAGGGTTTTGGCGCTTACATGCAATGTTCAGGTAAATTTGCTACCAGGGTTTAGGGAACAATGGATGTAAGCGCCTGCTGCCAAAGCGCCAAAACTCAAGGCGGTTCTATGTTTCTAAGTCTAAGAAGTCGGCGCTTACCTGGAGTGTTCCGCAAATCTCAACGCAAAAAAATCAACCACCCTCGGTTGCCCGTATTAAACCAAAAATTCTAGATTAAATGCCGAGTTCGCCAGGAACATGATGAGTCCGCTTACGTCTGAAGGTTTTGTAAGTGCTGTGCCCTAACAGAGAGAGCTTTACACACGAACCAAATGAGAAAACGCCCAAAAGGGCAATCAAAATCCCTGCCGGGATTACCGAGCAAAGATACGAGGACTTATTGCAAGACCCCCGTCGCAAGGTAAGAAAGCAAAACGGAGACCTATACAAATCCTTTCAACCATAAGGACAGAAAGGTCAGGAATCCCAAATACGTCCGCCCGCTCTCACGACTCGCATGGTTACTAAAGCCGGCTCCGCAAGGAGCCGGTTTTTCGTTGTGCCTGTGCGTCGCATGAAGTACAGCGCGTCGTATCTTCGCATGGCATGCGTCGCATGACGTGCAATAGCGCGATCGCAGTTTAACCCCGCCCCGCGATATCGCGGTAGACGACCACGGGCCGTCCCGTTTTCTTCGACTGCGAATTCGCCTCTTTGCACGCCGAAAGCAGCAAGCCCAAATCATTGCAGTCTTCGGGAATTCCAGCCACACCAATTGCAATCGCCAACTCACGAGAGTTCAACTCTGTTCCACCCAAAGACTCATCTTTCAAAATTGTCTGAATACGTTGGGAGATCATCGTTGCTGCGCTAACCTGCGTGTACGGCAAAAGCAACAAGAAGCTGAAGGTTTCGAAGTGTGCGAGTAGATCGATTGAGCGCTTGATGGTTGCTATGCGGCGGGCGGCCTCTTTGATGCCTGTGATAGGAAGCTGCATGAGACCGCCGTTTGGCTGCCGCAAGCAGAGATCGAAAATGAGAAGCGAAAACGGAGAACCGCTTGCTTCCCAGCGGAAGTACTCTTGCTCGAGAAAGTAGAGAATGAGCGGATATGATATCAAACCGCTCTCCGGGCGCAATAACGATTTCATGCCGGCGGTAATCGCGGCGCGATCCAAACCCATTGCTTCAATCGGCAACGGCTTTTGCGACTGCGCCGGTTTATCAGACGTCAAAACCAAATCGCAAGAAAGCAAATTGAACATCACCGGAATCCACTCGACTTTCGCCATTGGGCGTTTCCGCAGAATCTCAAACCAGGTGTGCTGCCCGTCTACGAGCTGATAGACCTGTTTCATCAGCCCGACATCTGCAGGTACGCCTTTGGTGATGCGCTGTTCGAACTCCGCCTCGGACATCGCCTGATTTTTGCGATGAATGTAAGCCGGCAAAACAAGCCCTGCTCGGGTCAGAAAACGGCTCTGCTCGAGCAAAGGCGCCGCTTCCATAAGCAGCTGCTCGGCGCGCCTGGTTATGGTGCGCTCGGTGGTGCGTTCGTCTTGAACAAAGCGAAACTTGCCGTGCTCCCAGGTAAGGAGTTCCATGATTGTGTGATCGCCGCGGCTCTCCGCTGCCTGTGCATGCACCGGTGCGCCGGATTCGAAGTAAAATTCCGCCGTCTCGTCGGTTTGATGAATAGTCAACTTCCCCGTCATCTGGCTGATCGAAATCGACTGCAGCAAGTGCGGAAACTTCATGTTTTTCAAATCGCCTTCAAGCGACGCCGCCGCTGCTTCGACGAGATCTTCTGCCTTCTTTGCTTGCGCTTGGTTGGGCTGCACACCAGCAAAACGCTCTTGGTTAGCAAGACTCGGAATGCCGGCAAAAGATTGCATCTGGGCGCTGGTTTCACCGGTGTCGCCGCCCAGGCATTCTCGTAAAACCAGATTGTGAATCAACGCCACGTCACCGCTTTGATAGCTCCACACCACATCTTTCGCCTGCCCGGCGATGGTGCTAAACACCCACAAAGGCTCGTTGCCGTCCTTGTCACAGGTCACGCACAAAAGGCATTCCTTCGCATATTGAGCCGCTTTCCACGGCAATTCAACTTGCCGCCCGGCAAGCTGCTGGCCTTGGCTGAGCATGTGAAAAACGTCTTCATACCCCGGAAGGGTAGACAACATGCTCAGGCGCAGAGGTAGCTGTGCTTTTGTATCTTTAGGGCGAAACATCTACGTCTTCGATCCGCAAACTCTCTCCCTTTCTTACCCGGTCATATAAGGTTTCAGTCGCGTTTCTACTACTCGACAAACTCAATTTGAGCGGGCAAATCGTGATTGTAAAACCGCGCCTGGGCGAGGTCTTCGCGTGCCAAAACTTCATCTTTCAGCATATGGTAGACAAAACCGCGCGCGAGGTAGCAATCCCACTTGTTGGGGTCGTTCATCAGCGCGTCGGAAAGATCGTTGAGCGCGCCATACCAGTTGCCGTTCATGATATGAGCCCGGGCGCGATTGTAAAAAAGATTGGGATCTTTCGGATTGGTGCGAATAGCGCGACCGTAGTTCTGCACCAGGGTTTTGGCATCGCCGTCATGGGCAAAATACTTGCGATTGAGGCGAAGAACCTCTGGAGTCGGCTTCTCCGCAGCTTCTTCGGTATCCACCGCCGCCGGTTTGTTTGGTTTGGCAACCGGAGTCTCTATAGAACTGGCTATGAGCAGCCCGCTGTCCGGCTCTAGCTCTCTTTTTACCGATTGGGGCACCTGCTGCGGCTTAGCCGGAACCGCCGCCAAGATCAAATCACTGCCGTTCCATTTGCTGTTCAAAACTGGCGTCTGGCGCGCCCCGGGGCGATCTTCCTTCACTTCATCGGCTACCGCGTGCTCGACATACTTGAACGCATCACCCAGCTTGGTTTTTCCGCCTTCCGCCCGCAGACCATCAAGCAATTGCTTGGTAAACACGCCATTCTTGTAACGCGCCGATTCCCAAGATTGCTGCTCTGGTTGGCTGGAACAAATCACCAATTGTCCTGAACCCTGCGCAAGCGCCTGGGCATCGAAGTTGCCGGTGCGGTTGAGACCTTTGGATGCGTGACCGGCGCCTCCACTGTGACAGGCGTCCAAAACCAACAACACGCGATCGGTCAAAACCCGCTCGTTGATTGACTCTAGTATCTTCTGCATGTCCAAGCCGCTGACATACAAGTCGGTCGGGTCGCTGTCGTATGCCACCAGATAGTTGGCGCCACGCAAATCCAGTTGGGCTGGGCTTCCATGCGTGGAGAAGAAGACGACCACCAGGTCATCGGGTTCGACAACGCGGGCAATAAACTTGCTTCCCAACTCTGACATGACCCGGCGCTCGGTCGCCTTCTCGTTGAGCAAAAGCCGCACATGATCGGGCGCGAAGTGTGCTTCTTTGACAAGGAATTTGGCAAAATCGGCGGCATCTTTGGCCGCATATTTCAACTTCGGGATTTTGTCACTGGCAAACTGCCCGATGCCCACGACAAGAGCCCATTTGTCTCTTATCGGACGGTCGACGCTCTTGGCGCCCGGCGGCGAGTTGGTGGATTGCGTCCCACCAGACCCAGATTCCGCAATTTGTGCGGGCCCCGATTGATTGCCCTTGCCAGCGGCAAAACCTGCACTGGTACTCAAGAACGAGGCCAAAAACAATAGACTGACAAACTTTCTCATAGCCGTCACCCAGCTGGTTAGACTGTTCCACACCTTCCAATCCTATGTTACTTCTCAGGCGCCTTTCCGTCACCATCTCCGCCAATTAAATCGAGCAATCCGGTGCCACTTCCTTCCAACAGCAGTTCACCGTCATCCTTGACTGCACGCAATTTGGAAGGAACGGCAAAGGCGGATGCAGGAATCTGAATAAGCTCGGATTTGACGGTGTCGAGCCGCACACTGTGAGGTCCCTCGCCATGCGTGATTCGAAGTGGAATCTTGCCCATCTTCGGAAAGTCGTAGTACTGCGAGACCATATTGGCTGCGGCTTCAGGAACTTTGATGTCGTCAGCCAAGAAGCACTTGAACAGCCTGGGTTTCTTGGGCTTACCCAGCTTGTTGAAGCGTCTTTGCGCCACGTTGCGGCATTCAAAAATCGTGGCGTTCATGCCGCTAACTTGGGCGCTGCCTGACTTTACCCAATTGAAGTCCAATTGGTCGGGAAAAATGATCTTCATGCGATGTGCGATTCCGCCTTTCCATGTGGCGAATTTCGTCTCGTAACAGATCTTCTTTCGTTGGTTGTACATTGCAAACTGCATTGATGGAAGCCGCACAACCACTGATGTTCCCAATTTTCTATTGATGATTTTGACGCCGTCGGCAGATGCGTAAATCTCGTGAGAGCCGAAGATTTGACTCTCTTGATAGAGGTGGTAACCTCTTTTTGTGCTTGACTTGTCCTTTGCTGCATAAACAGGCAGGAACAGCTGAGGCAATAACGTTGCAGCAATCAGGAATATTCCGAGGCATGACACCATTGGCGGTGCCAAAAGTGTTCTTGCACGGAAACCTTTTATATTCATCGTCAATCTTGTGGGTTCCCCCACTGAAGGCTGCCTATATAAGGGATTGCGACTACGTATTATTACGCAAATCCCAAGATATCGAGCAGACATATCGACGAAAGACGACATTCTTTCGATTGATTGCGTCGAGTTTGACTTTTGTGGCGATAACGTGGCAATCGCGTCGCAAACCTTCATTCCATGCGACTTTCGACAATGAATAGAGTAACTGTCCAGTTCTATAAGAACGTGTATACATACGGAAAATACGAAGGTTGAGGCGGATTTTAGTTGATTCTTGTAAAGCGGTTGCCTAATATACTCTTAATCTGGTTCACAGAACTCGGCGCAAATACATAATATCTACTGCAGGCTCCCGGAACACTCCTGGAAGGATGGCACCACATATGCTCAATCAGGTCATCGTAGGCGTTCAGAAATGGGTTCGACGCTTGGCGAGCGAAGCTTCGAAAATCACATGCGAACAAGCAATTGACTTCCAAGAGATGAATGAGTCCTACCAGCGCTTGCAAAAGCTTCGTTCGAAAATGCAAACAGTAGAAACCACCAGCCATCTTGATCTCGACCGCGTCAGAAATCGGTTGAGCACCGTTGCCATCGATCCCGCCACATCGTTGAGAGCGAGAGACCGTCAAGCAAAATCGCGCTGGTTCTACCAAGAAGAAGTCAAACAACAAAACTTCGAGCGTGCACTCGAGACAGATCTCAGAGCGAGATGGCAAGAAGCATGCGACAACTACGAACCCACACAAACTTTCGATGTTCCCGTTCTGCCTGGAATTAGCTACACCGTAGCACCGAAGTTGATTGAAAGCTCGCAACAAGCGCTCAACTTCGAGCCCCCAACCGCCGCGGAAGATGCACCTATCGTTCGCATGGATCGAATGATTCCTCAGTTCAACTAAGTCGCGATTCGCTCGCCAAGGTTGCCAACCCCTTACGCCTCTAAATGAACCTTCTATAATGGTTCAAGACACGGATGGGGCGGGGTTAATGGCCAAAATACTTCTGGTTGAAGACGACAAAAATCTTGCGTATCTTCTGCAAATGCAGCTCGAGCACGATCGGCATCTCGTCGATCTCGTCACGAGAGGACTTGACGCTCTAAGCCAGCTGCAATCACACACGTACGAACTGGTTATTCTCGACTGGATGCTGCCCGACATAGCAGGCATCGAAGTTTGCAAACAGTACAGGCAGGTCGGCGGCAAAGTTCCGGTCTTGATGCTCACCGCCAAAGGCGCCATCGAAGACAAAGCTGCTGGCTTGAATGCAGGCGCTGATGATTATTTGGTGAAACCATTTCACCCAACCGAATTAGAAGCACGCGTGCGGGCTCTCCTGCGCCGTCCGACATCATGGGCGGGAAAAACCCTTACGGTGAAAGATTTGGAACTCGACACGCAGACTGGCCGCGTCACTCGCCAGGGCGATGAAATCGAGCTTACGGCCAAGGAATTCAGTCTGCTTGAACTTCTAATGCGCTACCCCAACAAGAGCTTCTCACTTGAAGCAATCTTGGATCGTGTGTGGCATTCCGACTCTGCTGCATCTATAGACACGGTGCGAACGCACATGAAGACCCTGCGCAAAAAAATAGGAGACACCGAAGAAAACGGATTGATCAGAACAAAACGCGGTCTCGGCTATCGCATCGTTGATCAATGAAAAACTGGTCACTAACGACGACCACTTCAATTGCAATTGCGATCACTGTCGCTCTTCTCGTACATATCGGCACAATCTCTCTAAGACAATGCTTCCAACGCATGGAAGCCAGTTATCGCGCCACCGAAATCTTCAACATCGTGGTTCTTTTAAGTGAGCTCCTCACCAATCTCGCACGCGCCGAAGCGGGCGAACACGGATATGTCACCACCGGTGATGAACTGTTTCTCGATCAATACAGAAGAAATTTCGAACGAATTCGTGTCTCGCTTTCGCAATTGCGAGTCTCCATGGAGCGCAACCCAGCTTACGATCAAATGATGGGCAAACTGCTGCGCGCGATCGAACAACGCAACAAAATCGGCGACAACGTCGTGAAATTGCGCATGGAAAAAGGACAAGATGAAGCCATGCGCGTTCTTACTTTCAGCGACGAAGACGCCCTCACAAAGGAGATCGAACATCACGTAAGGGAGCTCAAACAAAGCGTAGATCTGGAAGTCGAAACCCGCGACCGCGAGCTCGATCGCGCCGGCTTTGACACCATCGTCGGTATCTCGATTCTGATGACCGTCGCGCTGACAATTTTGGTTTTGATTCTTATCGTCATCAACAGATACGTAACCGAACGACGACAAGCCGAGCGAACCATCTCCGAAGCCGAACGCCGATTCAGAGCCGTGTTCAATCAAACGTTTCAGTTTACGGGGTTGCTTTCTCCGGAAGGAACAGTATTGGAGTCTAGTCGCACCGCACTGGATTTTGCCGGCATTAATGCTGATACCGTCATCGGCAAACCATTTTGGGAAACCCCCTGGTGGTCGCATTCACCGGAGACGCAAGAACGACTCAAAGCGGCAATCTCGCAAGCAGCGCAAGGCAACTTGGTGCGCTTCGAAGATCAGCAGATGGGTGCCGAAGGACCGGTCACCGTCGACTTCTCGCTCAAACCGATTAAGGACGATCAAGGCAATGTAGTCATGCTCATACCCGAAGCAAGAGACATTAGCGTAAGAATCGATTTCGAGCGCGCCCTGGCAGAAAGAGAAGCCCGCATGCGCGCTATCGTCGAAACCGCTCCCGACGGCATCGTCACCATCACATCCGACGGCAAAATCGAATCAGTCAACACAGCGATGGAACGCATGTTCGGCTACACCCAAGACGAAATGGTCGGCGAACACATTCACAAAGTCCTGCCCAAGCTCCTTCTAGGCGAAGACGGTCAAGACGTTAGCCCCGTCGAAATCAGCGAAAGAAAGATACTGGGAGTCGTCGGTCGCGACATGTTTGGGCATCGAAAAAACAACAGTGTCTTTCCGGTAGAAGTGGCACTCGTCGCATCAAACCTGGGAAGTCGCCAAATCGTCACCGGCATCGTCCGCGACATCACCGAGCGCAGAGAAGCAGAAAAACGTGTGAGCGACTTCTACTCGACAGTGTCACACGAGCTGCGCACACCGCTCACCTCAATTAGAACCGCTCTGGGACTGATGGAGGGGCCGCTCTCGACGCAGCTAACCGACAAAATACTTTCCATCGTAAACGTTGCCCGCACAGAATCAGAACGATTGATCAGATTGATCAACGACATTCTCGATTTCAAGAAAATCGAAGCCGGCAAGCTCATGCTCAACCCGAAACTCATAGATCCGACTGAACTCATCGAAATTGCCGTCACCGGCGTGCGCGGGATAGCCGAACAAGCAAGCGTCGAGATCGAAGTTGACAGCCAAGAACATTCCGAAATCTATTGCGATCACGACAGAATCGTAGGTGCTCTAACCAACCTGCTTTCCAACGCCATCAAGTTCTCTCCGCCCAATTCAAAAGTTTACGTGTCCTTGAGAAAAGTCAACGACAGATTCAGATTCGCAGTCAAAGACAACGGACAAGGCATTGCAGAAGATCAGCTACCCCGGCTCTTCGGCAAGTTCGAACAACTAACCTCTCAAGCCCGCGAAAAAGGTGGAACAGGATTAGGATTGGCAATCACCAAAGCCATCGTCGAACAACACGGCGGCAAAATCGGTGTCGATTCAGTATTCGGCGAAGGCTGCAACTTCTGGTTTGAGCTGCCGGTAGCTATTACTGAAGGAACGGCAGTAGAAACAAAAGAAGGGGAACACGTCCCATCGCGACAAACAGTACTGGTTGTTGAAAGAGACGATCACATTTGCGAGCGCTTGAAGCACGTCGTCAACCTCGGCGGATACGACTACAACCGTGCCTCCACATTGTTCGAAGCAGAACAATTGATCTCCGAATATACGCCTGACGCAATCATGCTCGACGTGCAGTTGCCCGATGGCAATGGAGTCCAACTCTTGAGCAAACTCAGAGAGATGAAGGGCGCACAGAATGTACCGGTTTTGGCGCTAACCGGCTTCAACAGCGATGTTAACACTCTTGGATGCCCACTGATGATCGATTGGGTTGAAGAACCCATCGTCAACGGCCGCCTGCGAGCCGCCCTCAAATTGTCGCTTTCGCATGCTGCCAACTTCGAGAATCGACTCGCGCTCGTTATTCACGGCACCAAGAAATCGAAGAAGACTTTGGTCGATGAACTCGGGAAACTCGGCATGGAATGCACCGCCACATCAAGTGCAGCCGAAGCCAAACAGATCATCTTGGATGACGAACCAGACGTGATCGTTTTGGATCTTGGATTGCCACAACAAGACTGTCTCGATCTTCTTCAGATGCTTAGACACGGAAAAGAACAGATTATTCCGCTCATTCTATACAGCAGCAAAGCCACCCCCAAAGAAGAAATCGATCGATTTGTTCTGGCGTTCATGCAACCCGACAAATCACAAATGAACGAGCCCGAATTCATGGATGTAGCAAAAGAACTTCTCGAAGAAGTGCTTGCAGCCAAGCGAAGCGGTCGGGCGAAGGCGTCGTAATCACTTTACCTAGGGAGGCAACACAAGATTGAAGGTAACGATCGGAAATGTGTACGTCTTTCTAAACGTCATCGTTCCTGCGCCACCAGCACCGTCACCACCAAAGGTCTGACCGAAGAAACTTACGGGCACAGGAAATCTAACCGTGCATTGCGTAGTCACCTTAACTGTCGGATTTCCCAAAGTCGGATTGCCGCCGAAGTCTTGATAGACAAATTCTGTTCCACCAGTTTGTAAAACAGGTTGAGTGACATAGTATCCGTCTACAGCATGCGTCTTCAAAACCGCTTGTGCTGCTTGCTGCGCCGCTGCCGCACTTTGCTGTTGAGCTGCTGCGCGACAGGCATCGCGACAGGCTCTATCGTTCAAACTGAATCCCAACATCATCACTGACACATCGAGCGCCACGAGAATCAACGCGATCAAGAAACAAGATCCGCACGACAGTTCAATTATTCCAGTGCCGCGCTTGCTTCTTCGAGTTCTCTGTTTTGTAGCCGATTTCATGGTCATGTCCTCAATGGGTGGGGTGTTTTATTGGGGAATTGGAATTTGAAGGAACTGCCTACTGCACACGCACTAGTTGAACCAACTGCCGTGCAATGTTTTCGAAGGTAAGGCGAAGGTTTTGGGTGCTCGTTACGAGGAAGAACTTGCCACCATTTCCTGCAATGTATGAGATGCCTGGATTGTTCGGTCCTGGTGTGTAAGATTGCGGTTGTCCGAATGAATCGGTGTAGTTGACTTGGCGATTTGGGTCATCGTTGAGAATGTTGCACTCACCAGGAATGATCGCGTTGTTTTGTGCAAGACCGATCGTGTAGATCGGAATGCCTGCCGCTTGGCATTGAGTCGCTGCGTCGCGGGCGTATCCCCAAGGATCGCCACCACCTGCTGTCGGCTGCCCATCAGTGAATACAATGATCGCTTTGCGAGCAGATGGTCTTCCTTCGGCGACCAATTGCTGACGGGCTTTGTTTACTGCATCGCCGATATTTGTGTTTCCGCAAGCTACCGTCGTAGGTAAAGCAGCCATAATTTCGGCATATTTGGTGTTTACCGAATGCAGTGGGATACCTGGTCTCGGGAAGTCGCCGTTGCCGCCTGGTGCATAGTTGGACGAAACGTTGGGAGCTGACATCGTTTCCGATGGCGTGCTTCCACCGATTGTCGAGAAGGCGACCAGACCGAAGTGAGCTTCAGTATTGGTGTTCATGATGGTGAAGAACGTTTGGGCTGCGGACTGCGCATCGCCAATTGGTCTGCACATCATGTGAGCATTTTGGAAATAATCAGCTTGGTAGCCGGCTCTCGGAAGCAAGCCTGTAAATTCAGGAACGGTGTCCAATTTCGCGGAGTTGAAGACTGTTATGTTCTCAAAGTTTCCGCGAGCAATTTCAACCACTTGCTGCCAGTTTGTATAGACGTATCCTGCTGGACTTGTCCACGGTAGATTCATTGAATGGTTGGACACATCTTCGTGAATGTTGACGATGCTATCGGTAAAAGTGTAGTTGTTGCCTAAGCCGCCGCCACCAGGATAGTTTCCGGGAGGCGCTCCTTGATTGGGGTTGCCGCGAAGAGAGGGGCTGAAATCGAGCGGACGCTGATTGCCACCATTGCCGGCCTCTTCCAAACCTTGAGGAAACGATCCACCGAAATTGGTGCCTGTTGCAGGCGGTAGAAGAATGTCATAAATTCTTCCTTGAGCTTTTCCATTGAGTGTCGGCGCACCTGGTTTGGCATCAGTGATGTCGTATTTGATTCTGCCTGCGCTGTTATCCCAATATCGTTTCACCAAAGTCACTGGAGTCTGATCGTCGATCGATCCTGAGACATCAAAGCACATCACCATATCGAGTTGTGGCACCTGACCGAAGCCCACTCCACGAATCGTGTATGGTCCAGGAAGATGGCAGAAGACGCCAAACACAGGTTTCAAACCGAACGATCCAAGCACTCTCACAATGCGTCCATTGGGATCGCCGATGGTGACAGGTTGATTGGGTGGAACACTGTTTGGATTCAAAAGTTGAACCATAATTCCGCCTGCATTGCCAGCCGGATTGTAGTCTTCAACGGTGGTTTGGGTCGCGTTGGTAAGCGCGTTACCATTGATTGCGTTGGCGCGAAACGCTTCAAGTGCTGCATTAATAGTATCGTTGTGAGTCTGCACCGGGTCTTGTTGATCAGAACTTGCAAGCCGCGCCGCACCAGCCAGGGCAGCCGATTCGCACGCCGATCGCAGTTGATCGCGAACCGAGCATGCATGTATGACTTCAAAAGAAAGAAGAGATATCATGCAAAGTGCGATAAGACCCATGAATAAGCAGAGAAAGAGAATCATGATCCCGCGCGGGCTTCTCGACGTTCTTTCTGATCTTTGCGGCTTGTTCATTGCCTTGTCCTCACGTTGCATCAACACAAGATGTTAGTTAAGTGCTCAATACTTAGATGTTTTTCTTAGATGTTCAGCCCTTGCGGATTTTCTGCAAATTCTCTGCCAACCACGGTGAAGGTCACGGGAGCATTGACTCCAGGAATCGCAGCCAAGAACGGAACGTTGACAAAAACAATCGGGTCTACAGTAGCGGTAACCGAAGTCTCTATAAGGTAGTTGTTCAATTGAATGTTCGCAGGCTGAGTGAGCTTGCCTTCCGAACGTGTGACTTGCTGACTTGCAAGATTAGTGATGACTATATCTGCATCAGTAGAAACTACATTTATACCTGAGAAACTGCTGGCGAAACTTTGAATCGATGCGGGTGCCGCCTGCATGGCTGCTGGTCTTTGTGGTGTTCCAACCTCGAAAGTAAATGCTTTCGCACCGGCTTGTGCTCCCTCTCTGCACGCCGCGACCAGCAGCCCATAACGAAGAGCGATGGTACCAAGATCGATCATCGGAAGAATGAAGAAGAAGAATAGTACAAATAGAACTACTGGAAGTTCTGATATATAGTGCCCCTTGGCGTTTCTTCTGTTTAAGTTCTTTCGGCTATCTCTGGTAAACATTGATCGTTCCTCTCAATTGAAAGTACGCGCGCTGAGCTACCTGACCCCTTTTGCAGCGGTCGCGTACATCGAACACAGCGAAGCCCGGTGCAAAATGCCCTGCACCTTCTCTCTCCTCTGTACCCGACAGTGTACGGACTTTTCGTGAAGGTTCAGTGAACCCAACGTGAACTCAATGTGTGGTTTTGAGCAGAATCGTGTATGCGCTTTCGTTGATAGGCAGAAATTCGAGATAAATGAAACCGATGAAGATGCTCATGACAACGGCATTTAATCGAATTGAAAATTCTCAACACAAATGCGGGCAGGATCAGCATTATCAAAATGTCACGCGGTAGAATCATTCTGGTTTCCGACATGAATGGAGCAAACATCTGCATGCAACGCGCAAAAATAAGTCTCTCAAAGCGCTCTTGGACAGCCGTTCTAGTTGGGTCAGCATCACTAGGCGCCGCCTTTCTCTTTCCGATTTGTTCTCAAGCCGACGGCAAAGTGATTGTCGCAAGATGCACAATCTTCCCTCATGAAACGCTCTATTCGGACATGTTTGAAGAGGTAAACGACTCCGCGACTTTGCGAAAGACCAATATCGTCGCCGGAGAAGAAATCAAGTCGATTGCAGAGTGCGATGGAAAAACGGTACTGCAAAACTTGACAAAAAACGAGATCATAGGCACCAAAGATGTTGTTGCTCCATACCTTGAAATGTCTGCCGACAAACCATATTTAGTCTACCTGCGCTTATCGACTGAAGAACGCGAACGCGTAGGAGCAGCCGCTAAGAAAGCCGGTCTTTCCGTATCTGCGTTTGCTCAGAAATGCGTCGATGACGCAATAGGCTCTCTTGGTGACGGCGCCAAAAAGACGAGCGCGAAATAGTTTTTTTTCTGCTTCAGGCACTTGGGAGAAGTACATGATGACCCTACCTTTAAAGTTTCCCCTTAAAAGACAATTCAATACCAGAGCAATTGCAACAGCAGCGTTTGGTGCATGCTTGATTTGCTCATGTTCGCAAAACTCTGCCGAGAAATCGGAAGAAGCTTTGATGAAGGAATCGGCGCTGAGCAAAGCCATGTATGTCTCGAGTGACGTGGCTCCTGGAGAAACGGCTTTCGATGACCAATTCGAAGAGAAAGATGTAAAGGCAAGCACACTCGATAAAGACGCTTATACAAATATGGGCAACTTGCGCGGAAGCACAACCAAGCATGCACTAAAGATTGGACAACTTGTTAGAGTTGCCGACGTTTACATGTTTGGAAAAGAAGCACCCATCATTGAGCCGGGAAAGGATGAGGAGCACGACAGTTATCGAGTGCCGGTGCTGCTCTCCAAATCGAAACGCTCAGCGCTCGCAGACGAGGCAAAGTCCAAGAAGAAACTTTACTTCGAACTCGTTCGTGACTGGGTTCTCGAAAAATCCAAGGACGCTGTTGTTGAAAAGAAAGCAGACGAAAGCGCTGATGACAGCGCCAAATAAAACCACCAAATGACATATGCGCGCCCTTCATAACCACATCCACCACTGGGCACGCATACAATCAGTTTTTAAAGGGTTGTACGTGCGCATGGATACACTTAATCCACTGCCGCCTGACCAGGCGCACATACTCTCTTGATAGTAGGTGCACCGAACCACTTCCGCTACCAATGGTGCACATTCAATGAGGAAAAATCGTATTCGATTCCGTTCCTCTGTTAGTAATATAGATGGTGAACGTGAAATCATCGTGAAGTTTCTTTCGAGATTAGAAAATCCTTGAAACGGTCACAGGCTGACACCTCATATATTTACCACATATGTTAGTAATACCCCAAAACGGGAGTTACGTGAAGTCGAAAATGAAGTGCATGACCAAAGTCATCCCCTATATGTCCTGTATATAGTTTCATTCCAGATAGAACCCGCAAACCAATAAACCAAAAGAATCTGTGTCCGGTAGCATTTACCTCTTCATCAACTTCAAACAAGCCCTCAACTGTGGGCACGTGGCTTGGGGTTTCGCCATAGATGAGGAAGCCGACCGCTACTTTTACGGCTCCAGCGACCATCTCTGGACCGCCAATTCGTATTTCAACCTCCCGGCAGCGATCAGATACGCCAAGGTCGAACCCAACGGCAACATCGACTGGTGGGCAGAGGAAGGAACCAGAGAAGAAATGTTCACGGCCATGCGCGCCGGAGACCACATCAGGTACCACGCCAGCAAGACCTGCAAGGTGGAAACGCCCAACCCCGACTTCGCACTGCAATTAGCCGGTCGCATCAAAGACGCAGGCTGGCATGTGGCCCACAACAACTGCGTTCACCAAGCGTTTAACATCTTCCGCGCCTATGGGACGCGCAACGAAATCCCCAATCCGTCTGTCGGACCGATATTCCTTATACCAAGACTCTGGTTTGCATCTTGGCCGGGAACAGTCACGCAGATTCGCCCCTATAAGATCAGATAGAGATCTAAACATAGACACAAATATCCCATGTTGTCGATGGCGTGTGGCTGTGCATAAAGTATTTGGCAAACGGATTCCATATATGACGCGGCAACCAAAAGGAGAACATATTGCCACGGACGAAAGATCACAACACCATAAAACGCGCGGTTCAAGAAACGCGTCTTGTTCGCACGATCGTTTCGCAAACTGCGTGGCTCGATGGCGCCATTCGCCTGCTCGACGATCGTCTCGTGTTCGAGGCGGATGGTGAGCGGGTTGCATTGACGTCTGATCTCCTGGCGCAAACACAAAGACGCATCAATGAAGTAAGAAGATATAGCGAAGCAGCTCGTCAGGTGGTTGGGGATATCGATCAGTGGATCGACTCTCGAAAGAAGAAATTGGAGTTTGCGAAATCACTCAAATCACTTGACGCAAAGAACCTAGAAGAACTCGCACGCAAAACCAAAGCTCGCGACAAAGACAGCCGCCATAGAATGCTCGAAATGCTTTGGATTGAGGCGCTCTGCATCGATACTCTGCCAGTTTCGCCCACACAAGTTTTGGCATCAACCAAACTGGAAGATGGACTCTTTGAGATCATCGATTCCCGGACGACACCAGAGGCAGTGCGCGCCCAAGCAGCACTCGCGATTGGTGCCGTGCATAGTCACGTCGGCAAGAGGCAGCTGCCGCAAGGTCACGCAGTGCGCTCCGACTGGATCAAGCGCTGCTACAACTTTTCTCTGAACAATGGATTGTCGGCAGATCCTTCAGTGTTACTTAGACTCTTGGAACACAGTGGCGGCACGCAGCTAGCAGCGAGGTATTGCAACGCTTCAAAGGCCGCTGTTACTTTTCCTGTCAGCGCAAAGATCTTTAAGGAACGCCTGCAACGCGGAGGCTCTCTTGAGTTGACCGTGAAACTAGTTGAGGTCGGCGCGAATATAGAACCGCTCGCCGCCATCATCACAGACATAAGAGACGCACTCGAAAAATCAAAGAAAAAAGGGCGCAACCCCTATCTCGAATCTAAACGAATCACCCTAGAAGAGGAGCGCAAGCACTTCCTCGAAATCTATCAAGAATTTTGGTCTTCTTATATCGAGCGCTCCGGCGTCACCGAGAATCCGGAATCTGTTCAAACATTGTTGACCCTAATGATCAATGAAAGGCAGTTTGAAAGTCAAGTCTTGGGTCCGCATAAATGGATTGCTCAAGCCGTGCTTGACCTTACACCAATTGCGCGAACGAACTTCTTAGATGTCTTGATCGCACATCAAGACAAGCTCTGGCACAAGATGATAAAAGGTGACAACGACAAACCTCACATGAATAAAGTTTGGGGCGAAACGGTCTATCACTTATGCAGAGCGGCTCGGCGATATGACAAGCAACTCATGCACGAGCTTGTAGAAGCCGACTTGCTTGCTCCTTTTCCCATTGAGGAAGCGACTCAAGAGCAGGCGAAGTATCTCATCAAGATATCAAACGAATACAACCTCAAGGTAGGCTGGGTAGTTTCAGCGCTGCAAGCCGCTCTCGAGCCGTATAAAACAGTGGCGGCGGCGCAAAAAGGCCTAGACCCATTGCTTCAAACCATCGCCACAATACAGCCTCAAAATCGTGCGCATTTCTTGGAAATAGTTTCCGACATGATCTCACGCAATCTGACAAAAACCAAAGTCATGGTGCAACATTTGACAGTCACCTTACCTCTGCTTATCCAATCACTCGACAAGGAAGATTCGGAAGATTGCGTTTGCATGCCGTTTTTGCAGGTATCGATTAAGATTCACGAAAAGTTTCAACATGATGATGCAACTTTTAAAAATTACATCGATTGGCTTAACGATTGGATTGCAAAAGAAAACAAAACCTGGACATACATGAGGGGAAAGCAGATCGAACCGGCTGTTCTTATCGCTCTGGAAATCTCGAATGACTCATTTGAAAATTTCAAATCACTTGTTTCTGCAATGACAAAGCGTGAGCATAAGAGCGACGATTGGTTGATCAAGCGCGGACTTCCAAGCTTAAAGACATGCCCGGCGTTACATGAAGGATTGAGATTCGCCGCGCAGCACAGAACAAAGAAATTTCTGAGTTGGATGGAGAACCTCGGGCTGGCATCTTTGCTCAAAACCAACCGCCTTCAAACACTCGACTTTCTTAAAGCATCAAAAAATGCAGCAATTGATGAATCTTGGGTTGCGATTATTTCAAGGTTTCCTCAGTTTGAAGAGCAAGCCCACCGCTACATCAATGCCGCGCGAACCGCCGAAGTATCAGTCGCGCCGCCGAAAGCGCTGCTGGCAGAAGTCATAGATCCGTGCGCTTCGTATAGAGAAGAAATTGAATTTTTGCAACGAGCTCAGAATCCAACGGCGGCGATGAAAGCCAGAATCGCAAATCTCAAAGGTTACTTGGCTGATGAAGATAAATTGACTTCCCTTCTGGCGCAACGACTCAAGAAGACGCTTTTCGACCGCACGCCTGAACTCGAATGGAAGGCGGCAGAGAATCTCATCAATCATATATACATGGACAGATTGCTGGAATTCACAGGTGCGCTGCAACCAGAAATGAAGCTCGACAGCTTTCTCCTCAACGCGATCTTTCTTACAAGCGATGTCACGGCCAATCGCAGACTGCTAAAACGTTTGCTGAAAGCCGAAGTAGAAGGTGATACCACTTGGAGAGATAGACAGCCTGGCAACATCAAGTTCTTGAAAGAAATGACGGAGAAAGGCTTCAACAGCGAAGTTTGGATGCGGAGTAATCCAAAGCGATTTCACATGACGTCCACCGACAGTGATGTTCATCTCAAACTGGAAAATCGCCCGCTGCACATCCTTGAGATGGGAAATTACTTCGACACTTGCCTTGCCGTGCGCGGTTGCAATTCGTTCGCCACAGTTGCCAACGCCTGCGAGTTCAACAAACGAGTCATTTACGCAATCGACGACGCAGGGCGCGTAATCGGAAGAAAGCTAATCGCCATCAACGATCAGTGGGAATTGCTAGGTTTTCACACTTACACCTCGCTCAGCTCTGTCGAAACAAACAAAGAACTACGAGAAATTTTCAATCGATACTGCCGCGAATTCGCGCAACGTTGCGGATTGAGTTTGGGATTTCGTTATTCACATGTTCCGTCACTGTTTGCCAAGGACTGGTACAACGATGGTGTCATCGATTGGGACAGTGCTGATGAAAAATCTCATGTAGTCTCCTAATTTTTCCTTTTGAACCGTCACCCTAAAATGCGGGCTTTTTTCATAGCGAGATTTATCCATGGATAAAACAAAAAATAAGCGCTTCGACAAATTGATGGAGCGCTCGCAAGAGCAGGTGCAAAGAGGGAAACACAAAGAAGGACTAGACACCCTAGAAGAAGCGGCGAAACTGCTAGAGAAGGAGAAGGATACCTCCGCCGAATCGTGGGCTTGGATTTATGATGGGCAGCGATATTCGTTGTTTGAACTTAAACGATTCGACGAAGCGATGGATGTTTGCAGAAAGGCGATCTCGCATCTCGAGAAAACAACACAATGGGCTTACTTGAGCGAGCATAGTCATATTCGCGGCACTCTGCGCGCGACACACAACATGCTCGCCTGGCTCCTTTGCGAACGCGCCAAGAATCTCAAGGATGCTGAAGTGGCGCTCGATCACATCGAACGGTGCTACAAGGCGGTATCGCCGATTGATGGCACCACCCTGCAGGAGTTTGACGAGACGCGTGCGATGGTCTTGCTCAAAATGATCGAGTTTTCCGATGATCCGGCACCATACAAGACTCAACTAAATGTGGTGCTGTTGAAAATGGTTCGCCAAGAGAATCGCGATCTCGACAATAATCCAACACTTCAAGCCCTCATCAAAACAGAAGAGTTCGAGGCATACAAGCGTGAAGACCCACAGTCAACACTGACGCAAGCACCAGAGGGTGAAACAGCGCTCGAAGCACTCGAACGCTACAAACGAGCCTTGGAGTTTGCAGAGAAAATAGATATGGACATAGCGGAGTGGTATGAACTCAGCGTCGATGACTCACTCTCCATTATCCAACTCGATAAGTTCGAAAAGGAACTCAACATCACCTTTCCGCCAGCGCTGAAACAATTTGTGCTGGACCATGGGAACTTCACAGCTGGCTCTTCTGACAGGTACTTTTCAGTCATGTCGGAGTGGAACAAAGAGAAAAACCCCTGTTCGGGCCTCGTCGACTATATAAATCACTCTTGGGGTGGACGACCCGAGTTCGAGGAGTTTTATGAACCCGCTCAACTCGATCATCTGAACCAAAACTATTTTGTATTTGCCATGCGATATGTCAACGACGACTGTCATGAATACTCGTTCTTCGACCGAGAAGGAAACTACGGAAGTATCTTCTTCTGTCAGGATGACTTTGGTGAGTTTCAAGACGACCTCGATCCCATGCTGACCAAAAGCACTGCGACTATGACATTCGACCAGTTGGTTTCTCATCAAATGACGCGGCATATAGAACTGCTAATGGAGCAGCTAAACGATGCATGACTCTCGCGGCAAAAACATTGAGAAATTATGATTGTCAAGGAACAAGTCGCGATTCTTGAAACAATCTGTAATTGGCATGTTCAGGGTTTTCCCCCTAGCCGGACTCCACGGTGCTTCCGCTAGAATGGGTATGCTAGGCGAGTGTAATTGCCTGTCTGCGGTCCTAGGTCTTGAACATTCATGAACTGTTGCAGCGGCAACAGCGGAGGTTGCCTATGCGTTCGCCAATGCTTATAAAAGTTCGGCAATTTCAAAAAGCGGTCGTCGCCAGAAGCGTGGCGCTCGCACTTAAAGTAGCGGTTTGTTTGAGCTTGATTTGCTGGTTTCAAACGCCGGGAAACGCATGTGGAATCGATCAGCTGACAGATCAGCAAGCGCAACTGCTTCAGCAGGTTAACGTGAATCAGCAAATGCGTGATTCGCAAAACGTGATCTCCGCGCAACTCACCGCTCAACCTCTGCGGCGCTCAGAGCGCGCCGAACACTCAGCAGGCACCACCTGCCCATATATTCTGGCGGAAGAACTCGTCATCCAATCGGCGACTGCCATCGGCAACGAAGTGCCGACTGCCGAAAGTGTGGTGTTGAGTCTTTTTGATTAGTACCAAAATCCGATTGATAGCGGTGATCCTTCTGGCAAACCGCTGGAGCGAATTTGATTCTTAATCTATTTGGCCTCACTGCGAGCCTTGTCTTTATCGGCTTTCGCGTCAGTAAGGTATCCTTCCATCTCTTTAACGAGCTCGTGTGAGTCACCGTGCAATTTCTTGAGTATTTCCACCGCGTTGCTGAAGTACTCGATTGCTTGATCAAACTTCTCGTTGTGCTGGTACACGAATCCCATGTTTCGAAGATTGAGGGCATAGTTTTCGGAATCTTTTCCATGGACCTTCTCAGATAAATCGAGCGCCAGGGCTCCAAGTTCTTCTGCTTCCTTCATTTTTCCTAGATGGCGTGCGCATCGAGACATCCTCTCCATAAGCATTCCAAACTCTTTTGGGTTTGGCTCAGGAATTGTTTTGAAGACGCTCAAACTTTGTGAGTAAAATTGCAGTGCTTCCTCATATTTTTCCGCCTCATATTTGATCACTCCAAGGCGAGTGAGCAAAAGCGCCTCGCCATCAAGGTCATGGTCGCGTTTCGCAAGCGATAAAGCATGTTCGAAATATTTTTCGCTATCTTGCACGCTCAGATCTTTCGTTACCCACGTCTTCAGATACGTTATCCAATCGTCACCGGACTCCGGAGCCTCTGTACCGGATGCACCTTCGGATGTACTTGGCGCCGGTGTCTCGGCTTTGGGTGCCTCGGTTTTGGGTGCAGCATCTTCTTGTGGTTTTTCTGTAGCAGCTTCAGATGTACCGGACGCACCTTCAGATGTACTTGGCGCCGGTGCCTCGGTTTTGGGTGCAGCTTCTTGTAGTTCTTTCGCAGCACATTCAGGTGCTGCGAAGACCAAATCGAAGAAAAGTATCAGCGCTACGATTGTTATTAAGTTCAACTGAAAGCTCCTGTTTAGTTTTTTTTTGGGGGGGGGTCTGGTAGCACAACTATGGCTAAGCAATATGTCGGCACATCCACGGCGAAACGTCAGATCACTGACGGTAATGCCCAAACCGCTCAACTAACGCCTTAACTGCGTCGTTCATATTTTTGTCTTTTACCAATTCCGGAACTTCATTCTGTGCATCCAAAACTCTTAGCGCTTTTTGCGCTTTCGCTTTGACTCGATCGTTCGGATGCCCCTGAGTCACCACATACAGTGGCGCGATGGCCAATAGATTTTTTTCTTTCACGAGTTGATCGATCGCACCGCTTGCAACTTCATAATCGGTGCTCTTCAAGCAATCGATTGTCCACTTCAAAGTGAAGTGATCGAACTTGGCAATCAGCCCCTTCGCCGCGTTCTTCACGGACTCTTCAAAATGCTTGAACTCAGAAAGAAAATCACTCATGTGTATTCGGAATCGGTTGCAACGCCATCAGTATAGCGGGCGAGACGCACCACAAACCTTGCTCCTTCCAAAATCCCTCTTGACATCAGATCGTTAAAACTGTGTGAGAATGCCGCTTTTCGCAGAACTTTTTTGCGCCGGCTCCGTCTAATAAAACGAATGGCATTCGTAAACAGTTTGGTTTCAGAAAGACCTGTCATTACAGGAGACGGAAAAATGCTACTTATATTTGCATCAGTGATAACGACATGCTCTCTCGGTTTTGTTGCCGTCGAGTTGCTCACCAGATAATGCACAACTGTCCAAACCCTGGATTCCAAGGAGCGCCGCGTAACGTATAGTATACAGATTGCTGCCAACCCCATGGGACCACGATCATATGTCTGATTCCGATCTCGACGATGCCGATGGCTTCGAGTTCACCCAGTCAATCTGCCCAATCTACTGGGTTGTAGACCTTCTTGCGCGCAAGTGGACGATTCCGATTTTGCGCGAGTTGTTTCACAGCCGGCAGCGACCTACCGTGCTTCTTCGAAAGCTCACGGGGCTTAGCGCCAAGACGCTTGCGGAGCGGCTCCGCGACCTCGAGCGCGCGGGAATCATTGAGCGCACTGTGTATCCAGAGGTTCCACCAAGAGTTGAGTACTGCCTCAGCCCTCTCGGGCAGCAGCTTCGCAACGTTATGACAACGATGAAAGACTTCGCCGGCGAACGCCGGCATTCGAAGGACGGCGGCGCAGTTTGTGATTCATGTCTTGTTGAAGTGACTGAAGAGGCGTGCCCACTCGTGGGAGAATTAGTGATTGATACTGCCATCCGCCAGCGGAATGTCAGAAAAACCCACAAGCACAAGTAACTGGAACATCAATGATCAACATAGACGGTTCGTTCGGCGAGGGCGGCGGACAGATTGTCAGGACATCTCTAGCTCTGTCGATTTTGACGGGCAAGTCTTTTTCAATCAACAAGGTGCGAGCCGGGCGCGCGAAGCCCGGTTTACAAGCGCAGCATTTGACGGCGGTGAAGGCGGCGCAGGAGATTTGCGACGGCGAGTTAACCGGCGCGGCGATTGGGGCGACGCAGTTTACGTTTGTGCCGGGCAAATTGCGCACGGGGCATTTCGACTTTAACATCGGCACCGCTGGTAGTGCCACATTGGTGTTGCAGACGATTTTGCCGCCATTGATATCGGCATCAGAGCCGACGACTCTTACTTTTCAGGGTGGAACGCACAACCCGATGGCGCCGCCATTTGATTTTTTGAAGAAGACATTCTTGCCAATCATTCAACGCATGGGCCCAAATGTTGTGGCGGAACTCAAGAAATTCGGATTTTATCCGGCAGGCGGCGGGCAGCTGACAGTGAAAGTCGAACCCGCGAAATTGTCTCCGGTGTCGATAATGGAGCGTGGTTCTATCACATCGAAACGTGCGCGGGCTTTGGTTGTTAGACTGCCGCGAAGGATTGCGGAGCGAGAGCTGGCAGTCGTGAAATCGATGCTGGAGGGTTGGCGATCTGATGAGTTGATCGCAGAGCAAGCCGACAATGCAGCCAGTCCCGGCAATATTCTTTTTATTGAGTACAACAGCGATCATTTGACTGAAGTGATCACGAGTATCGGGACGAAAGGCTTGCCTGCTGAGACAGTTGCGGAACGCGCGGTTGAAGAAGCACAGAAGTACATTAGCAACGGTGCACCGGTCGGGGAACATCTCGCCGATCAATTGCTGTTGCCGATGGCCATCGCGGGTGGTGGCAGTTACGTGACCGGGCCGCTGACACCTCATTCGACGACTAATATTGATACGATCAAGAAGTTTCTCGACATCGACATCCGCGTGGAAGCGCTGCACGATGAGCAGTTTAAGGTTTCTGTCGGGACGCCGTAGACAGGGTCGTCTGGTTGTACGCAAGAGTCGTAGGTTTCAGGGACCACTTAGCTGACTTGTATCAAACGCAGAAGGACTACGCTAAGGAAGTTGATGCCCGAAAGAAGAGCGTTCGCCTTTATGAGTCCTCACATGGTTGGAGAGACCTTTCTTATGCTTACGAGAGATTAGGCAATAAAGAAGAAGCAGCTAAAGCTATGGAGCAGTCGAAGAAGTTGCCGACAGAGCGATAACTACTCGAATCACATTAGTAACAGCTGTGTCATTTATTTTCTCTGGGAGCTGTCCGGCCCAATGGTAAACCCCAGAGGTGCAGGATTTGCAGGTGGAGTCGACAGAAACAATTCAGAGCCTTCTTCATTGTTTCTGCAGGGAGTTTGTGTGTGTTTCTCTCCTTGATCTGCTTTGACTTCATCTGCGACCTTCTTACTCAAGTAGAGAAACGCATCGTTCAATGAAGTCTGCTTTCCATTTGTCTTTAGCCCATCAATCAACTGTCTGGTGAAGACGCTGTTCGGATAACGCTTGGACTCCCAGGACTGTTCGCGCTCGTTACAAGAAGAGATGATGAATTGTTGCCCACCAGCAGCTGCATTCGTCCTTCTGAGACCACCTCTGACTCCTTCTAATACTCGGCCGCCGTAAGAGGCGTCAACAACAATTACGACACGATCTGCCGAGAGTCGATCGCCCAGAGTTCTGCTGAGATATCTCAAACTTAGACCAGATGCAAAAAGATCATCCGGGTTCGTATCGTAGAGGCATAAGTAGTTTTCTCCCATTGTGTCCAGCTTGGCTGGTGTTCCATACGCAGAAAGAAACACTACGGCAAGATCGCCATGATTGGCTGCCTTGGATAGAAAGTCAGTGCTCAACTCGCTCATAACACGACTGCGAGTGCAGTCTTCGTCACACAAAAACCGAACATGATCCTTTTGGAAATTCAAATCGTTGATCAAGAAATCGTAGAAATCACGCGCATCCTTCTTGGGGTACTTAAGCGGCGAAATTCTGGGGTCTTTGTATTTTCCGATGCCTACAACCAGTGCCCACTTGTCGTTGATTTTCTGAGATTGAGCTCTGGGCGCTGGTGACGAATCGAAGTTACCTTCTCCGTCCGCAATTGCATTTGGTGAGCAAATTGCAAAAAGACAAGCAACAAGCGTGAGGCGTGTCGAGCGAGATAGCTTTTCTCTGACTTGCATAGGAAAGCGCACAGCTGAAAGACTCACTTACACAAGCGCAACGTATGCTTACTGTAGTACTGCTGGTGGTACTCCTCTGCGCGCCAGAATGTTGGTGCAGGCGCGATCTCGGTGAGAATCTTCGCGTGAAATTTCGTCTTCTCCAACCGTTCCTTCACAGCTTTTGCAACGTCTTCTTGTTCTTTCGTTGTGAAATAGATTGCCGATCTGTATTGCCCACCGGGGACATTTCCGTAAGGATATGTCGGATTGTGCAGTGAGTAAAACAGTTCCAACAATTTTTCATAGGACACAACTGAAGGGTCATACTCGACCTTCACGACTTCTGCGTGTCCTGTTCCTCCGGAGCACACGTCTCCGTAAGTGGGGTTGCTTTTGGTTCCGCCTGCGTATCCGCTTGTTGCATCGGTCACGCCTTTCTGTTGGCGAAAAGCATCCTCCACACCCCAAAATCAGCCAGCGCCAAAAATTGCAATTGCCATTTTCTGTTTCACTCCTTTTGTCGGCACCTGGTTCGCAACCGGCTGTGATTGCGGCTGCTTGATTGTTTGGTCGGCATAAGCGCCTAACTGACTCGACGCAAGAAGCGCAGCGAGTGCGACTTCATACGAGAAGAGTTGATGTTTGCGTCTATGCATGATTTTCCAGGTCGACGACGACAGAACCAATATTAATGGTAGCACCATAGCTTCGGCTGTCCAATTTTGTCTCTTTTTTACCGAGAAACGCCAATTCAATCTTCTCGGGTGACTTCCTGAACAAACCGGGTAAGCGCCTCTTTTGCTCAGCCCGAAAGCCAGGCCAGCAGTGCGATTTGGACCGTCTCCTTTTGGCGCTTCCGTACCTTGTTCAGGTAGCCCGCAAAAAAAAGAAACCAACCCCCACGAGTCGCCAAAATCCCAATTTTTTTACCGCCGCGGCCGCCCCTGCGCCTCGTTGATGGCGCGGGCGCGCTCGCGCAGAACCCTTGCCTCGGCTGTATGTTCCATGCCTTGCAAAACCTTCGAATACTTCTCCAGAATCGGCACCAGAAGCGGGTCTTGATCACCAACCTCACGCTCGACTGCGGCGAGCAAATCGCGGTAGGTGCGCTCGCACTCCTCGATACGACCATCGACGCGGTAGGCGTCGGCAAGTTCGCTGAGCACATCAACCACGTCTAACCCGGCAACCATCTTGAGTTGCGTCTCGAGCTGCCTGACTTTGTCCGACTTGGGTCGCACCGGTCCCTTCTTGACGAAACGCGGGCGCGTGACGAGCAGCACAGCCGTAATCACGGCAGCTATGGCAACGCCGATTACGATTTGAATGTCAATCATGTGCAGGTCGACTCAATGGTCTGACACACCAACAAGGGCTCTATTGGACAGCATACAGCAAGCAGCGGTTAATAAAACCGACAGTCAATTGCCAAGCCGAGTCTGCTGCCTCTTTTCGGTAGTTTTCGCGCTGATCGTTGAAGAATGCGTGTGGCACATTTTCGAACACTTTTATCTGATGTGATTTTTTGAGAGACGAGAGGAGGTCCATCAAGTTTTGGATGTCTTCAGGCGGAATGAGCTCGTCGACTCCGGCGTATATGCCCAAGAATGGAGCCTTGAGTCCCTTCGTATAAGTTATCGGATGCTGAGTTTTGGTTTCGGTAAGAGTCGGATATTTGATGCGCCCGTAATAATCGACAACCCATGCCAATTCCGGCGACTCACATGCAAACATAAAGGCGATGGCGCCACCCATGCAGTAGCCGATGGTTCCGATGCCTTCTGCGTTGACGCGATCGTGGGTGCGCACATGTTTCATGACTGCACGCAAATCGGAAATGAGATCGCTATCGGGAATTGACTGCCAGACCTCTCTCATGGTGGCTAGGTCGTTACGAGTTGCAGGTTCTTTTGGGAACAGCGGAGAGCGCGCAAAGAGCTGAGGTGCATAAGCCCGCATGGAAAGCCGAGCGAAGCGACGGCAAACGTCCTCAATGTGATCGTTGACGCCAAAGATTTCGTGCACAACAATCACAGCCGGAAGCCGCTCATCATTGTCAGGACCAACAGAAAAGACAGGCACCGTTGCCGTGTCTCGCTTTACTTCAAACCAGCTCTCCTTGAGGTTCTCGGTTTTGGATGACGTGTTTGCTTGTTCCGCTGACATGCTTGAGCTCCGTTGTTGCTTGGTTTTGAAAACTAATCCACAAGAAAACGCATCTTGCCTGAAACTCGTCCCATCGCGATGGCACGAAGATGTTCGGCTTCATCGATGCGTCCAGTTTCTTCAAGCAAATTCGACAAGTTTTCGAGCGTCGCGATCACATCAGAGTCAAACGGTCCACTCGGGTCGTTGCGCATGGAGAGCGCCTTTCGATAGTTGGACTCTGCCTCTTCATACTTCTTCTGCTCATGCAAAACAAGCGCGTACCTAAAAAGCGAATTGGAAACTTCAGGGTGTTTGCGACCGTAGAGTTTCTCAAATATCCCAACCACTTTTTTGCAAAGCGGCTCAGCATCAGTCAATCGCGCCTGGTCGTAATAAAAGGCGGCAAGCTCGCCCATGGCATTGGCAACACGCGCATGCAAGGGTCCAAAGCACTTCTGATAGTGCGCAACCACATCCTGAAAGTACTTCTCGGCAGCTTCCAGGTTCCCTTGTTTCGAGGCTACCTGAGCCAATTTCTCCAACGTTCTTGCGCGGCGCGAATCTTTCTCGTCAAAACCTGAGCTGACCTCGCGCGCCTTTAGCAACTTCGATTCAGCCAAAGCAAAATCGTTGTTGCTACAGGCATCATCGGCCTGTTCCATACATTCTTGCCAACTCTGATCGGTCACGAGGTCTCCAACCCAAACAAGATCTGAGACATTTTAACTGCAACAAGGCAGTGAATCCAGCGGTTGCCGGTTTTTGTCTACACCCCGGAATCAATCCAATAATTGCCGGGTTTTTCCTTGAATCGCTCCAATCCCTGCTTGAGCATATCCTCTTTTAGCGCCTTGCGTTCACGCGTGAGTTTTCGCATGCGCGGTTGCTCGTTCATCTTCTTCTTGCCGCCAACGAACATTTCCTTGGTAGGCGGTCTGCGCAGCGGCTTAAACCCGCCTTGCAGGGCTGAGTTCTCCTCAACCTGCTCTTGGCGCCTTTCCGGGCCTGCATATGCAGGATCTTGCCCCTTGCGCCGCTCCAGAAGCGGGTTGCCAGCCGCAGGCAAAGGCTTTTGCTTTGGTGGGCGTTCCTTCCATTCAGGCTCGGATGCGTACTTTTCAGCCAAGTCAGGAGGCAATGGAGGCAATGGTTGATCTTGCGCTGGAACCCAACGACTCGATGCAGTCTGCGTTTGCTGTGCTGGCTGAGGGAACGGCGGAGACTGTCCCGATTGTGGCGGCACTGCCGGAGCAGAAGGGGCAGGCGGCTTAGGCGGTTGCTGCTGGCGCGGTTGTTCGAGAACCTTCGGAGGTGCCGGCGGTTTGGGCGCCTTGGCCGCTTGTGCTGGATTTAACTGTTCTCCCGAACTAGGTCGTTTTGCCGATGAAGTCGCCTTTGTCTTACGCTGTTTCTTCGCTGGATACTGATCAGGATTTCGACGGTCTTGAGGTGGCGAGGGTGGCGATGACAACGGTGGCGGTCCACCTGCCAAAGGCGGCGGATTGAGCGGCTGTTGCGCCTTCTCTGGTGCGCGTGCAGCTGACCATGGATCTGATTGCTGTGGAGCCGGGGCTGGCGGTGGTGCTGGCGGTGGGGCTGGTGCTGGAGTGAATGGCGGTACCTGTTGGGGCTGAACCGGTTGCGGCTCGATCCGAGGGTCTGCATATGCTGGATTCGGCGACGGCCATCCGCTGGCGAGCTGCCAGTATTGATCTCCTTGGCCTTGCGGCTGAGACTGCGGTTGCTGCTGCGATTCAGGCTGAGAAACATCAGGTAGAGTCGGCTTTTTCATGCCCTTTGTCGTCTTGCGTTTTGTCTGTCGCGGAGGCTCGGGTTGTACTTCCGGCTCAGGCGGAAACGCGCGATCAGGTGCTTCTTGCGGCCACGACGGAGTTTGCGCTGGGTATAGCGGTTGCTCTGCTTGCGCAGGAGGCTGCAATGGTGGCATAGATGGTGGCATAGTCTGCTCAGGTGGATATTTATCCATCGCAGACGACCAGAAATCCTCTGATTCCGGCACTTGCGCCGAAGGGTACGAACCAGAATCCATACTCCAAACAACTTCCATCTCCTGCGAGACTTTCGCATTCCAGGCGTCAGCAGTTGCTGGCGGAGGTGGTGGAGCTGGAGGGATAACCGGTGGTTCTTGTTTTGGTGCACCGGATTGCGCCCATGGGTGCTCTGAAGCCGGTGCCGTTGGTTGTTGTGGCCACGAACGCTCTGGAATAATCTGAGTGGTCTCAGTTTCTTGAGGCCACGAGCGCTGACGCGGCTGTTCGAGTGGTTGCTCTTGCGGCCATCCACGTTCTTGCGGAGCTTCCTGCATCGGCTGCTCTTGCGGCCATCCGCGTTCTTGCGGCGCTTGCTGCATGGACTCATGTATCGGTTGTTCCTGAGGCCAACTTCGTTCTTGCGGAGCTTGCTGCATCGGCTGCTCTTGCGGCCAGCTACGTTCTTGCGGAGCTTGTTGCATCGGAGGCTGCTTAATCGGCTGCTCTTGCGGCCAACTCCGTTCTTGCGGAGCTTGTTGCATCGGAGGCTGCTTAATCGGCTGCTCTTGCGGCCAACTCCGTTCTTGCGGAGCTTGTTGCATCGGAGGCTGCTTAATCGGCTGCTCTTGCGGCCAACTCCGTTCTTGCGGAGCTTGTTGCATCGGAGGCTGCTGCATCGGCTGCTCTTGCGGCCAACTCCGTTCTTGCGGAGCTTGTTGCATCGGAGGCTGCTGCATCGGCTGGTCTTGCGGCCAACTCCGTTCTTGCGGAGCTTGTTGCATCGGAGGTTGCTGCATCGGCTGTTCTTGCGGGACTTGCATCGGCTGCTCCGGCGGCCGCTGCGGCTGTGGCACCGGTGGCACTACCGGTGGTGCCTGCTCTTTTGGCTGCGCCGCTGCAATTTCATCAAAGTTGGGCAACTTCATCATCTTGCTAGATCTGGTTTTGCGTCCCTTGCCGGTGGTCGGAGGAGACTGTACCGATGGCGGCGATTGCGGAGCGGCTTGACCAGGTCGAGATTGTGATACCGGTGGCAGTGGCACTGGTTGTTGCGGCACTTGCGGATACTGTTGCGGATACTGCTGCTGTGGTTGTGGATACTGCTGCGGGGCTTGCGGATATTGTTGCCCTTGCGGATACTGCTGCGGCGCTTGCGGTTGTTGTTGCGGTGCCGAGGGACGCTGCTGCGGATGAGGAGCCGGTGGTTGTGAGGACTTCGGTTGACTCATTGGAGGCAAAATCTTTTGTTTCGGCGGCGGCGGAACCGATGGTTTCGCCCGATTCATTGGCTTCCAAATTCCGACTTGCGGGGGCTCATGCGGAGGTGCAGGAGGAGGAGATGGCGCACTCTCAGGCGCTCTTGGCCGATCCATTCCTTCTTCTGGCTTGCGGGCTCGCTTAAAGCCCGGCGGCATCAGGGGTGAATGTCCACCCTGCTCATTCTCTTGGGTTTTCGCGCGCCTGGGTGCTCCTTCCGGAAATGCATAAGAATGGTGATAACGCACAAGCTTCTGCATTGGCGTGGTGGGGCGACGCATACCGGGCGGAAGTGGCGGAGGAAGCCGTCCTTCTTCATCCGGACCGTAATAACGAGATTGAGGAACTATCACCGTCGGCTCCTCGCCATACGGCGGCGCCGGTTTCTTCGTCGGAGACGACGGAGGTGCCGCACCGGGATTCGGTTGCAACATCTCTTGCGCATCAATCAGGGGCATGCGCATATCCAGCGTGTTTCTGGTCATTCGCGGCTTCTTCTGCCCCGGGCCGCGAGGCGCAGAGAGAGGAGCTTGCGGTCGTGCCGGTTGCGGTTGTGGTGGTTGAGGCGCTGCGTATTGCGGCGACGCAGGTTGTTGCGTTGGCACAGATTGCGGTGGTTGCGGAGCATACTGTCCTGAAGGCTGTTGTGGCGGGTACTGCACTGGTGGCTGTTGCGGCGGAGACTGCGCTGATGGCAGCTGCCCACTCGGTAGTGCATGCTGATCAGGCGGAAACCACCCTGAATACTGTTCTGAAGGATACTGCTGCTGTGGCTGCTGTTGCGGAGGTTGCGTCGGCTCCTTGGGCTGCCGAGACAGCAGTTCGTTCGCCGTGGGCAAAGACATCTGCACTTTAGTCTTTTTGCGACCCTTCGGGCGTTCGTCCGGCCCCATAACCATAGTAGGCGTTGCGTTTCGATTAGGTCTATTTGAATACTTGTCAGTCTTGGGCTCTGGAGGCTGTGACTCTGGCTGCGACGTCTGTTCGGGCTGTTGTTGCGGGGCTTGCGGGGCTTGCGGCGGTTGCGCATGCTGCCCTGAATACTGTTCCGGAGGATACTGCTGATTGCCCAGCTGCTGGCTCGCCGGACCTTGGTGTGTTTCTTGTTGCTGATAACCCTGTGATTGTTGATGTCCTGACTGCCCCTGAGCCAGAGGCGGCGGCGGAGGCGGCATTTCCGGCAAAGCAATCTTAGGAACAGCTAGTGTCTTTCGCGTCCTGCGCCGCCCGCCAGATGACTCTGTCATCCATTCTCGATGCCTCGCCAGCAAGCGAGAAATACCCGTTTCTTGACGGGGATCGCGCTGCGGTACTAATTCTTGGTCGTCATTAGACATGTCGTTCGACATCTCAAGCCGTTCCTTGCCCAAATAAAGAAGAGTCTTTCGGGTCTCCCTTCAACTCCTCAAAGGCAACAATTAGGAGTTGACCGCAACAATAATATTCCATGGTATGGCGGAAACATAGCGCACTTTTTTACTTCTGGGAACATTTCCATCTTGCCGGGACTCTAAAGATTGCAGTACTTGAAATTCGGCGCTCTAAGCCAATCTTGGAGCGTTCCCACAAAAGGTGACCTGGCAATGGTACCCAAAAGCGATTCGTCCTCCAAACTTCTCCAACTAGCTGCCGCTTTAGGTCTGCTTCTGGTGGTCTCAGGCTGGTTTTGGTTTTCAAACATAGTGGATTCTGATCTGCACGCAGATGGACTGCCAAGTTCAGTCATTGCTGTCAATGACAATAACGCCGTTGAAGAAATTTTCCAGTCGAAAGTCCCTGTGCTTATCGACTTTTACGCATCCTGGTGCGGTCCTTGCAGAATTCAATCTCCTGTCATTGAGAAACTATCGAAACAGTACGATGGCAAAGTGAAATTCGTCAAAGTCAACATCGACGAAGCACCAATTCTTGCTGAAACTTATCGCATCCAAGCCGTTCCAACCCTGTACATTTTCTCCAGCAAACCGCCGGCCAACGCATCAACTGTTGGTTTGCAATCAGAACAACAAGTGCGCTCATTCATAGGCAATACACTGAGAACCTCTATTGCAGACGTTTCTCCTCAGTCTTGAGCTGATTCGCAACGCCTCTCGCTTGCTTTTAAGAATCCCAGTTGGCGCCCGGCTTCAGAACCCAGAGGTGCACGCTCGTCAGCGACTGAAACCCACCGTCGGCAAAGCAAAACGTAATCGTTCCCCACGGTCGCTTGTATTTCAAATGCGCAGGATCTAGGACGCATCGAGTGGTTGTATTCGGCTTTAACTCAGCTTCTCCAAACCGTGCCACGACGTCCTTCGGCGTGACAGTGCACAAAGCAGTGTTCAAAGAGACATGCACACAATTCCTGTATCGGCCCGCAGCCTCATTGGGACGATCGAGCGAAACAGTCATCCACAGCCGTTCGTCATTGCGTCCCTCAAAAGAACCTGTGTGTATACCCGGACGATTCTCAATTGGAATCTCAAACAGTTTCAATGCAGTAATCTTCGAGATGACGGCGGGATCAAACGGCTTGACCGAGCGCTCCATGGCTGTTATGTCATCAAGCACCTGCTGCGTTCTTTCCGTCTTTGGCTTCGGCAACGGCGGTTCTGTCCCACCTAAAAGCAGCTTCAATAGAGCCTTTTCTTCTTTTGCATCACAGCCGCTCTCGAAGGCTCGTTGATATGCTTTGGTTGCATCATCAATAGCAGCCTTGCCCCTTCCCGCAGCCGAATTCACTCGTGCCCGCAACAAATAGACATCACATGTGGGGTAGTCAGAAATCGACAAATCGCAGGCGGAAAGCGCCTTGTCGAACTCCTTCGTTCGTTTGAAATACTCGACGGCACTTTCGAGAGTAGCCCTCGAAGTACTCCCACTCACTACGCTAAGCCAGTCTTGCCCAGCGAGTTCAGGGCGATCCATCTCTTCATAAATTCGCGCTCTGGTCAGGTAATAGTCGGAGCAAGCATTCATCCGTATCGCTTCATTCGCTTCTCGCAAAGCGGCTTTGTAATCTTTGCGAATGCGAAACGTATCGGCATTTAAGTTGGCATGATGAGCCATTTCTCTCCTGAGCTCGAGCCCCTTGTTTCGTGGCGCCGGAGGGAAGTTTGAATCCACCATGAAGGAGAAGGGGCCGGTCATCTCTTTCGCGCCCACATCCACACAATTCGCCGCGCAACAACATAACAGTAGCGCCAGCACTATATTTCTCATCGTCATCTCCCGTTGCTCACCTTTATCAGCATATCCTCTGAGCTAAGATAAAAAGGAGAGGGTTTTCACCGGATTTTTTCCAAGTTATTAAGGAACAGTGTGCATTCGATTACCCGCCAATTATTATTGGCACAATGGTAAGGGAGTCTAGGCCGGAACATCAATGCGCATCGTGGAGAACTGACACATGCTAATGGCAGACACAATGGCGATTTTCCTCGTCATTTTAGGGTTCATGCTAGCGTTTCCGGGTTTGTGGCTGACTTGTATGGGCGTCTGGCCGAGCCTCGTCGAAGGCTCCAGGCAACGTTGCGAAAAAGGGCTGATCAAATCCTTTTTCATTGGACTTCCGATCACCGTCGCGATGGTTATCGCAGTTTCGATTGTCGGAAAAACCGAGGGAATTGGACAAGCCAGCGCCATTGGCATTGTTTGTCTATTTGTTCTTTACTCCAACATCGGAGTCGCCGGACTCGTCACTTTGATCGGCAACCGTTTGCCATCTCCAGCAGACGCGGAGCGCCCATGGAAAGCCACCATCAGAGGTGGCGTTGTTTTGGAACTTTCTTATCTTTTGCCACTACTGGGATGGTTTGTAATTCTGCCAATCACATGGCTGATTGGATGTGGTGTCACAACCCGAGTAATCTTCTCGAAAATCTGGCCGAAAAAATCCAATAAAGGCACACAAGCAATCTCCATCGAGCAGCGAGTTTCACAAATAGAACAAGCCGTTTCACACATCGAGCAAAGTGTTTCGCATGTCGACGCGAAGAGCGAACCCAAAGCCGAAAAAGTCGAAGAGAAGATCACGTCATCATGAAAATCTCCAGACGCGGTCTGTTGAAGGCAGGGGCTTTGCTGGGCGGTTCCGTTGCGCTCACTGGTTGCGAGCGCGTCTACAGCGTTGTGGCAGAACAACTTGGTCAATCGATTCCACCGCACATTTCGGTTGCGAATTCAAAAGATATAGATTCGGTCTTTCATCTTTTGTCGCGTGCGGCGCATGGGCCCTGGCCCGGAGAGTTAGACTATGTGCGCAAAATGGGAGTGGAGGACTGGATCGAAGAACAGCTCCACCCCGACAAAATCGATGACAAGGCATGCGACATTCGCGCGCGCAGGTTCGAAACCATTCATTTAGAACCCGGCACTTGTTACGACTTCAAACGCGAATCATTGCGTAAAGACATCACACGTCACACCTTGCTGCGAGCCGTGTACAGCAAGCGACAGTTGCTCGAAGTGATGGTTGGCTTTTGGACGGATCACCTCAACATCAACATTGAAAAAGGTGATTGCATTTATTTGAAGCCTTCAGACGATCAGCGCGTCATTCGCAAACATGCACTCGGCAAATTCCGCGATCTCATTCAAGACTCCGCAATCTCGCCTGCCATGCTTGTTTATCTTGACGGAAAAGAGAATAAGAAAAGCGGTCCCAAAGACATACCTAACGAAAACTACGCACGTGAGTTGCTTGAACTTCACACACTTGGAGTGTACGGTGGCTACTCACAAAAGGACGTCTATGAAACAGCGCGCTGCCTCACTGGCTGGAGATTAAGAACAGAGTGGCAAAAAGGAACAGTCTATTTCGATCCCGCCCTTCATGATGACGGAGAAAAACATGTTCTCGGAAAAGTTATTCCAAAAGGCGGCGGCGAAAAAGATCTGAAGCGAGTTGTCGAGATTGCTTGCGGTCATCCATCGACAGCCAAGTACATCGCAACCAAGTTGGTGCGTAAGTTTGTCTCGGAAGACCCGCCGGCATCACTGATTAGCAAAGTCGAAGAAGTCTTCAAAAAGACCGACGGCGACATCAAATCTCTGGTACGAACTGTGCTTTTGTCGCAAGAATTTCAAGAGTCGAAAGGTCAAAAGTTTAAGCGTCCATTCCAATTCGTTGTCAGCTCGCTTAGATCGCTTGGCGCAGACACGCATGCTAAAGATGATCTGGTGGAGTATCTCAATCGAATGGGTCAGGGCCCGTTCGAATACCCGACCCCCGATGGATACCCCGAGGAGACTTCTCCATGGCTTGGCACGCTGCTTTGGCGATGGAACTTCGCACTTAACCTAGCATCGAATTCAATACCGAATACAACAGTAAATCTCGCCAAGTTAAACAAGGCAATTGCCAATGATGCTAACAATTCTGCCAAAATTGCAAAAGAATCCGAAGATGAAGACCAAGATTCGGATAAGCGAAAGCCGCTGATTCTAAGCCCTGCACAGTTGTTGCCACACTTCATTGGTCGAAGCGGTACAGAATCAGAGCTGGCTGCATTAAACGAGTTCGTACGCACGCAGGGATTGAAAGAAGAAGCTCACAGAGCCGAACTGATTGGCTTAATCCTCGCCACACCTACTTTTCAGAGGTGCTGAGCAAATGTCAAAATCATCTACGTATGGGCGTCGAACATTTCTGAGACAACTCGCACTAAGGCCAGAAGGCACCAAATCCAATGGCAACACACTAGTATGTGTTTTCTTGCGTGGCGGCGCTGACATGCTCAATATTCTCGTACCATATGCCGACGACGCGTACTACAAAGCACGTCCAACACTGGCGATTAAGGCACCCACATCTAACGCCTCCGACAAAAGCACCAAAGACAAAGAAACAGCCATAAGACTCACCGATTTTTATGCGTTCCACCCAAAAATGCAGCCATTGGTTGCAGCCTTCAAAGAAGGAAGATTGGGCATGGTGCAAGCGGTCGGAACCGACAACCAAACCGGTTCTCACTTCGAAGCACAAGACCAAATCGAACACGGCGCTGGCTACGGACAAACCACCGGCGGTGGCTGGTTGGGCCGCCACTTACAAACACGTGCAGCAGGTCAATTGACTCCACTTTCGGCCATTTCGTTAGGACCAACGATTCCGGAGTCTCTGCGCAGTGCACCAACCGTCACGGCATTGCATTCGCTGGAAGAAGTGCATATTCAGTGCCCCTCGAATGATCTAAGAGCGATAACGAAGGCATTGGAAACGATGTACGGTGCGGATTCGAGCGTCCTGAAAGAAACCGGCGAAGTCACGTTGAAACTATTGAGTCGCGTTCAATCGATGGGCGCGAAAGAGTATAAACCAGCTGGTGGAACAGAATATCCCGATACCGATTTCGGAAAGGGTTTGCGCGAGATCGCCAGACTCACAAAAGCAAATGTCGGCTTAGAAATTGCCTGCATTGATTTTGGTGGGTGGGATACTCACTTCTTCCAAGGCAATTTCGATGGACTGCAAGCCGGTTTGATCAAAGAACTGGCAGAAGCGCTTGCAGCATTCGATAAAGACATTACTGCAACCAAAAGCCCTGTCACCACCGTTGTCATCACTGAGTTCGGACGTCGCATCTACGAAAACGGTTCGATGGGAACAGACCACGGAAGAGGATTCGCAGCATTCGCTTTCGGCAATTGCGTCATCGGTGGGAAAGTTCACGGCGATTGGCCCGGGCTAAAAGAAACAGAAACCGAGTTGCTCGGGCCAAGCGGTATGAAGATCAAGATTGACTATCGGTCGGTGCTTGCAGAGGTTCTCACCGGAGTCTTGGACAATCATCAAATCGACAAGGTCTTTCCAAACTTTCGCCCGCAACGCATTGGGCTGATCTCGTAAGCTAGTTCGTAAGCTAGTTCGTACGCTGATCTCGTGCGCGAAGCGCTATTACTGGAAGAACCTAATCACTTGCGCGTCGTTGTCGATTATGAATCTGTTGAATCCAAAAAATGATTGACCCAACAGCGGCAAACCCTGGTATCCCGATGTGACGCTAACGGTGACGTTGCGCCTACGAATCGGGCCGAGTTCCATCGAGTCGACTTCAAACGTTACTGACTTATTTGCCTGCGTGAGACCTTCTCTGGTCCCTACATACACTTCAGAATTTTCTGTCGGTCTCAACTCCAATTTGATCGCGTCGATGTAGGAAAAGTTGCACACAGCAGCGCCAGTATCGAAGTATGCATCGGTCTCGATGCCATTTACTCTTACAGTGACAACAAGATTGTTGCCCAGTTTTCTGTACGGCACATTCGCCGTATAAATCGGCGTATTGCGTTGTCCCGCGCCCTTCTTCATGAATCTAATGTATCCGGTGGCGTTGTCGATACTGTATTGCAAATCTCCGAAGAACGTCTGGCCAAGCAGCGGTTCGCATTCCAATTTTTCGGCCACACAAATAATCTGCCGGCGACTCAACTTGCCGATAGTGATCGTGTGTTCCACTTCCCATGCCGGAATTTTCGCGCCGACACCCGAGATTGTGGTGTTCGGTCTGCCAACAGGCATCGGCAATCCCAGTGCACGCAAATGATCTTTGCTCATCAAACAAACATCCGCACCAGTATCAAAAATCATCTCCGTTGTTCTGCCATCAATCGCCGCCGACACAAGCAGATCGCCTTGTTTGCTCTTTCGAAACGCCACCGCTTGTTCATCAGGAATATGATCTGCAGTGGGCTTAAACGTGTGTACTAATGCGACTTTCGGAGGTATGCTATTGCCGAGAATTCGCTCAGACAATTCTGCCGCTTGCGTGTTGGGAAACTTCGCAACGATGTCTTGATACTCCTTCTTCGCCTCATAAATATAGCCGAGGTGGTGAAGAGTCACAGCACGATAGTAGTGAGCATTGGCGTTTTGCGGTTCTTTCGTGAGAAAGTAGTCGAAACAGCGCATGGCGTCCATGTATTTTTGCTTGTTATAAAGCGCGACACCCTTGTCATAGTAAGTCTCGACGGCAAATGCCGGGCGGCACACACACAGAAGAACACACTGCATCAACGCAGTGGCGCCGAGAAGCCAGATCAAAAAGCTCTTGTTGTTCATATCTTATGTCACTATACCCGGATTTTATGGGGTTCTTTTTAATCCCCCTTTAAGATCTCATCTCCATAATCACCCGATGAAATATCGGAAACTCCCGCCCTCCGATGTGGGGTTAATCCGGTGTGACGAACGCCAGCCGTGCACTAAATTCGAGTTATGCGGCGGCGAGAGGGCTAAACCATGTCCAGCAAACCAGGCTCAAAAGTCAAGTCAGAACTCCTCGACAATCTCTACATCGGGGCGCCCTGCTCCGTGAGTTGGGACTCAATGACTGGCGACGAGAGAGCTCGTGCCTGCAGTCAATGCTCGCGAAAGGTGTACAACCTTTCCGACATGACGAAAAACGAAGCAGAGACATTCTTGCAGGAGAACGGTGTCAGTCATTGTGTGACGTTCTATCGCCGCCAGGATGGAACAATCATGACCGACAATTGCCCAGTCGGTCTGCGAAAGTTGCGAGACCAATGCAAATTCGCAATGCGTGTCGCGGCAGCGTCCATCGCATTTTTGATGACGCCGTTGGCAGGTTTTGCAAAACCCGTGCACAAAGGCAAAACCGTGGACTGTAAGCAATCCAATCAATCACCAATGCCAATGGTTGATGGCAAGCCGGCTATGCTTCCGAGAACCGGCAACATGCCGGACATTGCTGGTGGAGCGGTTTTCATGCCGCCGGTGCCTGGACAAGCAGTGATCTTGCCGTACAAGAAACCGGTGCGACCAATAATTTCCAGTCCCGAGAACGTGACAATAAACAACCCGGGCAACAGCACAAAAGAAAAACCGGGCACCGACCCTTATTACAAACTGCGCGCAGAATTCACCGAACTAGCCGATCCGACCGCATTCAACATGTACACGTTGGGGCAACAGAATCTAGCGCAAGGTCGCGTGCTCGTTGCAAAAGCCTATTTCAAAGCCGCTCTCAAGGCTTTCAATCCAGCCAATCATGATTGGAGATTGAAGCAACTCGTAGAGGAAGAACTCAAAAGAGTTGAAGAAATGCCAATTTCCGAGAGCGAAAAGGAAAATGAAGGAACAGTCGTGAAGATCGAATTCGAAGGTGGTAAGCCGCGAATCATTCAAAGTCAGCCGGCGATCCAAGAATAGAGAGGTCTTCTATGTTTACTCGATCGAAAAAAGCAGAATCGGATTTACTCGACAATCTCTACATCGCCGCACCATGCTCGGTCTCGTGGGAGTCGATGACAGGCGATGACCGCGCTCGCGCTTGCAGCATGTGTTCGCGAAACGTCTACAATCTCTCCGACATGACCAAAAAGGAAGCTGTCGAATTCCTCGAAGAAAACGGCGTCAGTCAATGCCTCACTTTCTACCGTCGCGAAGATGGAACCATCATGACCGACGACTGCCCAGTGGCATTGAGAAAACTGCGAGATCAATGCAAGTTGGCAATGAGAATGGTGGCAGTAACGGTGGCATTCTTGCTGTCTCCGCTTGGATGTTTCGCGCAAAAGCTGAACACCGCAGATGCGGCGAAAAAAGTGCAGTTCTATGGTGGCGGGGGTCATGCTCCCAAGCTAAGTATTATTGATGAGCAGCCTTTGCTTAAAGAACCGAAGGCACCGATGATGACCGGAGGGCTGCCTATTCCTATTCCGAATGTGCCAATGAAAGAAGCAGTGATCAATAATAGGCCGCGCGGAATTATTGCCCCTATCCAAAATCTGCAAAAAGTAGAAAAGTTTCAAGGTGATGCAAAAGTAATAGATGGAACGGAAGGAACTGACAAAGGTGGCGCGGACGGAGCCAAGGCCGGCGACGGCAAAGACCCATACATCAAGCTTAAAGCCACATACAATGAGATGGCTGACCCAACTGCATTCAATCTCTTCGTTGCAGGACGAAAGAACTTGGATGAAGGAAAAATACTGGTCGCTCGCGCATACTTCAAAGCTTCTCTCAAAGCTTTCGATCCTGCAAACTGCGATTGGAAGTTGAAGCAACTGGTCGAAGAACATCTGAAAAAAGCAGAGAATACAACTCCTGCGGTCTCTGAGTCAGAAGAGGACGATGCCATCATGAACATCGAATTCGATGGAAACAAACCGCGATTGATTTACACTAAGTGAGGAATTGCGATGGACGACGCACTAGTATCAACATTAATGGCAGTTGGTGCTCTGTTTTTTTGTGCTGTCATCAGCATCGCACTAATCGTCAATATCTACGCCACGCTCGACATTTATAGCATCTGCTGTCGCAAGAGAAGTTACATCACGCCAATAGCCTTGGTGCTAGGTCTGATTGTTGCAATCCAGTGTATGGGGCCGTACGCAATATTGCTCTTTCCCCTTCCGGCATTCTTCGGCGGCACAGCAAGATTAATGCTGCTTCTCCACGGGAAAAATCAGCGGGTTTCTTGTCAATACTTTGTTTTCTTACACGTCTCGACATTTCTGTTTCCACTCTCCATACTTACGTCATACTTATTCTATCGACCAGTTTCACTGCTCAATTGACAAGGCGAGGCGGTGATTCAATGATGTATCGAGCAGCATTCTGTCTCATTGTTCTTGCAAGCATGTTCATTTGCGCCTCAAATGCAATGGCAGCAGACAAACAATATCTTACATACGAAAACTACAAGAAGTTGATCGCACTCTGCTCCGAAGTAAAGGGTGCAAAACTCGATGGTTTGCTGCCTGCTGCAGAGGATCTCTGGTCAAAAGGGCAGTTGAAAATGCCCGAGGAAACGCATGTTTATCGCGGCGATTTCGATCATGATGGAAGCAACGATTGCGCAATTGGAATCACCGGTGACGGTTGCACACACTACGTACTGATCGCGAAAGAGTCACCAGCAGGTGTGTTCAAGCGCGCCGGTTTGGTTAAGACTAAAGGCGAAATCAAAGGCTGGAACGGCCGAGCACTAGGAATATCACCCAACGGATTCATTGCTTGGACTGGTGATCGATTTCAGTTTCAATCTGGTGCGTTGGCGGAGTATGTCCACAGCTATGACACATCCGATTTCGGCGGCACAATGTTCAAGCTAACCTACGTAGGCCCGCAGAATGAGCCATATCCCGGACTTCTCATATCGACGTTTCATAAGCTGCCGAGTCTCAATGAATTCAAATCGCATCGCAAGCAAGGCCTGCATTACGGAAATGACGATATGAAAGTGTTGTGGCACATGACCGTATCACCTGCCAAGCTGAAGGCGTTCATCGAGACTTTGAGCAAGTCCGAGTTTTTGACGAGAGCCGAAGATCGCGCAATGAAGCTTGACGGGTTGGCTGGAATCTCGCACTCTCTTTCGATTTTGGACACGTCGTCTGCGCATCGCCCCAACTACTACGAAGTGTTTTTACAAAGAAAGGAAGTAGTCGCCTTACTCAAGTCTATGGCGCAAAGCACCAAAGATGATAATCGCCAAGTGCTGTTGGATTACGCAAAGATGTTCGGTGGGTGAACAGCGTCTAAACGCTTGCCGCGATTACCCGCCTGCGTGTTGCAGATCTTCCATTGCATCTTCAAAATCTACGCGCATGCGTTGGCAGTAGTGCAGGGCTAATATCGCTTGCTCGATCTTCAACTGACCGAGTTCGATCATGCGTTGTGATTTGACTGTAGAGAGCAACATCTTGTTGTCGATCTTGCCCATATGGACCAAGATGCGGCCGAGATCTCCACCATGTGTTCTCTGGAAATCACGTGCTGCAATGATGTCGCTTTCACCGATCATCCCGCCTTTTCTCAACAGGCTCACGACTGAGAATTCAAACGATTTGAAGACAGCAGGGCTTTGCGAGTTCTTGTCTGAAATAGAGCCTACTTCTTCCTTTTTCATCTCCGCAGTTTCTTTTGACTTGCGGCTTGAAGACTCACCGGAAGCCGCAGGAGCTGCGGGCGGAGAGCCTCCCAAGCTTTCCCACGGCAACACTGAGAAAGACTCTGCCATTTCTTCTTCTTCGTCGGCGTGACGGCTCTCCAACAAGTTCATCTTAAGAAGGTCAGCAGAAACGTAGCGCTTCTCTGGTTCTTTCTTCAGGCACTTGAAAATAATCGACTCGAGCCATCCGGGAATTGACAGTTCGGGCCTGACTTTCGAAAATTCCGGAGGCATTTCATACACTTGCTTGTGCATGATGCGCAACGCGTGATCGGCCTGGAAAGCACGAACACCAGTGATCGCCTCATACATGACGCAACCAAGTGCGTAGATGTCTGCGCGAAGATCCAGATGGAATCCCTGACACTGCTCTGGGCTCATGTACGACGGGCTGCCCATCACGTCTCCGGTGCGCGTCAATTGCGCCGCGTCCTCGCTTTCCGAAATCAACTTGATGATTCCGAAATCCACGAGCTTCGCAGTTTCAGTCGAGGTGCCGGTTTCCGTGAGCATGATGTTGCTGGGCTTGATGTCGCGGTGAATAATTCCCTGTTTGTGTGCGTAGTTGAGTGCACTGCACACTTGAGTAAACGCGTTGATAAATCGCGGCAATGACAGCGGGCCGTCTTTCAACAAGATGCTCGCCAAACTGCCGCCTGGCAAATACTCCATTTCCATAAACAGAAGCCCACTTCCGGCCACCCCCAAGTCGACAACCGACACGATGTTGGGGTGCTTAAGCTCGATGGATGCGCGTCCTTCGCGGATGAAGCGTCGCCTCGATTGGCTGTCTGCAAGCAAGTAGGGGTGCAAAACCTTGAGCGCGACTTGCTTACTGCTCTTGAGGTTGGTAGCGCAGTACACACGACCCATGCCGCCATAGCCGAGCTCTGCGGTGATCTGGTAGCGATCCGCAAACAGCGAGCCAATCACCTGCACTGATGACAACTCCGGAATCGACCTCATCGGCGGCGGTGGGTTGGTTTCGGTAATTTCTCCCGGGCTGTGACCAGGTGGCTTCTCACCGCTTGACGCGCCAGTTTTCTTCTCGATTAGAGTCAATACCAGATCCTGGTCATCGGTCACGATGCTCCACAGAATCACGGTTTCCTCTTCATCTTCCTTGGACAACTCCCACTGAGGTTCTTCGTCAAGGTCCCTGGTTTGGTAGGTTACGGAGACTATGTAGCTTTGAGTGCCATTGCGCCAAAAGAGAATTTGCGGCAGGGGTGCGCTTTTCGAAGCTCGGTCCATCATGGACGTCAAATCATCACGGGATGGCTGCTTCGAACTCTCAGACGTGCTCGCAGGAGAAGTCTTGCGGCGTTTGGAGGTGCGCTGCTTGGATGGCTCTTTCGAAAAGGCGTCTTGAAGCGGCATAAGCTCCCAAAGGCGTATCTGGCAAATCTAACCCCGGCCGAGGCTAAAAGAAGGCCTCAGTTCAAGGATATCATCTTAGGGTTAGCCTTCCTCCGCAATACTTGTCGTCCCGAGTATAATCAGCAAGATTAAACCAGCAGTGGCGCAGCTTTTGCCCCTGCCAACAGGAAATTTGCGCAAAAAATGGCAGTCGCATCTCATCGGTCAACCTATCCGCGAGTCTCGATTAAAAAGGGGCGTGAATGGCAGATATTACGCGGACACCCTTGGCTATTTTCAGGAGGTATCTCGCAGGCACCGAAAGCGGTATCAGCAGGCGATATTGTTGACCTCATAGACTTTAACGGAAGCTTCATTGCACGCGGATATTTCAACCCTGAATGCGATATTGCTGTCCGCGTTTTGACCTTGGATGCCAATGAAATAGTCGACAGCGCGTTACTCAAATCCAGGATCGAAACTGCGTGGCAGCACCGACAAAGATCCATTGATACAACAACGACGAATGCGTTTCGTTTGATTAATGCAGAGGGCGATTTCCTACCCGGATTTATCGTTGATAAATATGCAGACACACTTGTGGTTCAAAGTCACACATGTGGCTCAGACGCTCTATTAAAGCCTTTTTTGGAACAATTGGAAGCAGTCGTGCAACCCAAGTGCATCGTCGTGAGAAATGACTCTGGCGCAAGAAAGAGAGAAGGCTTATCCATTGATTCGCCAGTTATCACTAAAGGAGATCAAGCAAACTCACCAATTACGATTCTAGAAAATGGCATTCAATTCTCCGTCGACGTTATTCACGGGCAAAAGACAGGTTTCTTTGCAGACCAGCGTGACAAGCGCTTCGCGCTCGCCAAGTATTGCAGTTTGATTGCCGGTTCTGCAGACATGCTCAACTGTTTCTCTTACAGCGGCGCATTTTCTGTTTACGCGGCGAAAGCAAACTGCAGCATTCGCACTGTTAACGTCGATGAGTCGAGAAAGGCATTAGAACTTGCTCGCAACAATTTTGAATTAAACGGAATACCGCTCGATCAACATCAGTTTATTGAAGCAGACGCGTTTCAATGGCTAGATGCGGAGAGCACTACATTTGATATCGTCATTGTCGACCCGCCCGCTTTCGCGAAAACGCATAAAGATAAACCTAGAGCGGTCAAAGGCTATACGCGCGTGTATGGACAAGGACTCAAACGCACAAAGAATGGTGCGCTGCTCGTAGTCTGTTCATGCAGTGGTGCAATAACCATGGAAGAGTTTCTGAGCTGCGTAAAAGATGCAGCCGGCACGTCGCAACGACAAATTCAAATCGTCGAAACATTTCAGCATGGCTCCGACCATCCAATCAACGTCGCCGCGCCAGAAACTGGATATCTAAAAGTCGCCTTCTGCAGAGTGAACTGAACTAGCGCATCCGCACAGCTTGCTTCAAAATAACCTTACCCGACTTGTCGATTAGTCCCCAGTCGGTATCACTGAGTTTCACTACCGCAAGCCCTTCGCAGAAAGGACGTGCCTCTTGAAACTGAGCAGGAATCGAGGTCTTACCATGCTTGTCAATGTAGCCGTAAACGAACTGTTTCAGCGGCACAGAAGCGAGTCCTTCTGCAAACCACAGACCACCATGACACTCAAGATCGAATGCCTTCTTTCCTTCCTTGTCGATATACTTTCCAGAGTAGGTTCCATTGTTAAGAGTGAGGACCAGAGCCATTCCCTCAGTAAAGCTCAATACCATTGAATACTGAGGTTCGATCACTACTTTGCCGCTTGTGTCGATAAAGCCCCACTTCCGATCTGATGGATACTTGCCACCAGTAGCAATGGCAGCTCGTCCTTCAGAGAAGCTTAAGGCATCAGCAAATTGTGGATCAATGACAAATTTTCCCTTCTTGTCGATAAAACCCCACTTTCCCCAAAAGTCGCGAGCGGCAGCAAGCCCATTGCGAAACTCGCGCGCGCTTCCAAATTTCGCATCGATCACCATCTTGCCGTCTTTATCGATATATCCAACGCGACCATTTCTCTCGACAGCAGCTAGACCGTCAGAGAAATCTATTGGGTCATCACCGGGATAATCAAGAGTTGATGGTTTCTCAAACTGTGGCTTGATCTTATAACTACCGGTGTGATCGATGAAACCCCATTTTCCTTCGACGCGGACTGCGGCTAACCCCCCAGAAAACGGACGCGCTGCATCGAACTTTCGTTCTATGACGAGTTTGCCATCGCGATCGCAATAACCGACTTTTCGCCGCGGAAACAACTCCGGCGTTGCCACCACGCCTTCCGAGAACTTCACGGGAAGCCAGTTTTCGAATCTCGCAGCTTCCGAGCTCAATTGGACTAAATACGAGAACGACAAGGCTGACGCCAATGCAACAATGAGTCTCTTTTTCATACGGTCCTTCACTAAAACAGGCAAGATTAACTGCACTCAAAAGTTTAACTCAAACATCGGCGAAATTAGGTGGTAGAGAGTAAGCGTGGGTTTAAAATAGGCACCATACTTGCGCCCCACCAAATTTCAGTGCGGTATAATTCCGCTCCACACAAGTCAGGTTTATCTATGAATTTTGAATTCACCAGGAAGATGATTCGCTCTATCGTCTTAACTGCAGTAACGACACTCGGCAGCGTGGCCGCCTGCTTCGCAATCGACAACGGCATCTGTGGACTGTGGACAACAACTATCTATCGCCCAAACGGCAACATCGTAGTCGAGTGGAAAATTGAGCCGTCCGGCAATTACACCGTGACTTCCTTTGGTCCAGGCGGAAGACAATCCGAGAACGGACGCATTTCCACTGAAGGAAATCGCTACATGAAGACGACAAATATTGGACCGGACAACGGAACTTTCCAAGTCTCTGGTCCGAACAACTTTTCGACAAACGGAAGATTCGGCTACATCGAGTGGATCCGCAAAGGTGCAAATACTGGACAAAATCCCACTTTCGATCAAACGCGCGGCTACAACCCCGAGTTGAATCCGCGAACAAAAACGTGGGAAAAATTGGGTTTTGGACAAGCTGGCACCACAAAAGATCAAAGCGGCTGGACACCCAATGCCAATAGTGGACAGACTGCAAATCTGCAAGGTGCGAATTTGAAATCGCTGCTGTTCTCCAACTTTCCGCTGAAAGGTGGACAAGATGAAGTCGAACAATTTGGTTTGCCCGCGCTCGGCAAAGCCGCATCGGGACCAATGCGAAAGCGTGATTTCAGGCTGATTCAGTAGAAGGTTCGAAGTGTAGCAGACAAATAATTCGCGAGTTGAACATGAAGACAAATAGAAATAGTTTCAAGATTGCTTTCGCCATAGCCATAACTTGCGGCATGCTGAGCTTCAACACAAGCGCGAACGGCCAAAGTGGTGTCGAAGACAAAATTACGGAATGGGTGCATACAGCACGCGAGAGCGAGGCGCGTGGCGACTTCAATGACGCCGGACAGCAGTATTACTCGCTGCTGCGAAACGAGTTCAATATGCAAATTCCTTATGGCATTCAAGTAGCTCTTGGAAGACGTGCAGCGGCGTGCTTGACCATCGCAGCGCGCAACGAAATGCAAAACGGCAATCCCTACGAAGGATGGGCACACTGCGAAGCGCTGAACGTACTTGAACAAGTCTGGCGCCAAATGCAGAAACTGGAGCCGAATAGCCCGACATGGCCATATTTGATGGCAACGAGAGAGTGCTCGCAAGGACGTTATGCCGATGCACGACTGCACTTGCAACAGTGCGCAAGATCCACAGGCGGGCAGGCTTCCGTGCGAGCAAAAGCAAATGCGTTACTGAAGCACATCAATGCTTATGCGAATACCGATCAGGCGAGAATGACGGCGTCGGACAAGGTAGCAATGGAAGCACTTCTTTCCGGACGCTTCATGACCAATATGTCGTCGAGTGACTCATCATCTTCTTCTGGTGGCGGTTGGCAGCCAGAAACACTTTCCGATTCGGAGCGCCGCGCTCGCAACGCCGAAAACGCCGGCGACTCAGCTGCTGCATCCCGCTTCAGAAGCGGGGGAACAACTGTGCAAGATCACTCGCGCTACTGGTAACCAACAATGCAATGAACAGTCTCTCCCGCCAACCAAATTAGGTGGTTGTGTCAGGATCAATAATCAAACCACTTCTTCTCCCGTTCCGGCAGCATAGAAATTCGACCAGTTTCTCTATCCATAAGCTCTTGATTGACACGAACGTGTCCATCGGCGACATTGCTTCGACCCTGCAAGTCTCGGAGGTGCGAAATATGCTCAGCGCGCGCAGTGTCAGCTTGTTGTTGGTAGGTTTGATCTGTTCGCACGCTGACTTCGTGCCCGCTTGGACCTTGCGTGATCTCGGTGCCGCGCACTCTAGTTTCGACAGTCGGATCTTTAACCATCGCATCAATAATCTTCTGTTGAACATCAGGTGGCAAGTTCTTCAAATCATCAATCGCGTGGCGGTATTCGCTCTCTGTTCGCGCATCGCCGTTGTTTGCCTTTTTTGCCATCTCCTCCAGTCTATGCGCATACTGGTCTGGATGGTCGCGCAGGCGCTGCAGTGCTTCAGCTGTTTCCTGCTCACGGCGTTTGCCGGCTTCCGCAAACTCCTTGTTAAGTGCCTTATTCGTCTCCGCTTGTTGCTTCGCATCAAATGGCGCCAAATCTAAATCACGCCCTCGAATAGGCTCTCCACCGCCTTGAGCAGTGACTCTCACGTTTGGAAAGTCTTCCGGATTCGACTTAATCTCGTGAATGACTTCTTGTCGTAAGTCGTGATCCTTGATCTTGTTCACTTGTGAGATTATGTCTTCGGACTTTTGCGATCCGTGCTTTAGTTGCTCAACCTTCTCGTGCGCCGGTGAAGCAGCCTCACACTTTTTATCAGAAACGTGAATAAACCCACCCTGCATGTCAATTTGCAAGTCAGGCAGAAACCCGTGATTGCCCCTTCTTTCTGCAGATATTCTCTTTGCCAGATCAGAATTCTCTTGATCTGTCATTTTCGGAAGACAACTGACTCTCTCACCATGCTTGCCTTGATCTATCACTTTTTCAGCAGCTGGTGACAATTCGAGCGGCATGAAGACCTCCGGGTGCGGCACGCACCCATTTGAAACAGCGCTTAGTAAGGGGAACGTCTGAATAATAGAGCCGTTCTGTGGAAAAGTCGTGGCAGGTGATTTTTTTGCACCCAGCTGGGCTTTAGCGAGTGCTATTCCGGCAACGTACCCCAAAGAACTGATGGCAACTTCGGTAGCGTTGAACTTTGCACATTCAGCTTCGCCCTTCTCCCGGCGCATTGCGCGGCGTATTGAACACTGCATTCCTTGCCGCTGGAAGCATCCGTATATTTAAGCTCTAGTGCAGGCGAACCAACCGTGTAAGTCGCATCAATTGGAGACTGGTCTTGTGGAGTCAGAATCGTGGCTTTGGAACCAGATAAACAAGACACCTCACTTCCATCGTCTCCAAGGAATGTGACACCGTTGAGTTCCTTTGGAAGCGATGTCGACTTCTCACCATCTGGTAATTTGTTCCACCCAAGCTTCTCTTCAATCACCATCTGAGCGGCTTTCGACCAACCACCTTCTACCTCTGGGTGCTCCGCATAAAACTTCTCAGCATCCGCCTTTACGTTGAATTTGGAACCATTGCTCGGCGTTGGAGTTCCACCCGCAGACGTCTCAGTTGGAGAGGTTCCCACAGGCGAATTTCCAGCCGGCATCGAACCATCTTGCATACTTGGCTGCGGCGACGAACAACTCGTTGCTAGCATAACTGTGAGTGAAAACATTACGATCACTGCGCCACCAGATGTGACACTACGAAAACACGAGGGCAAATGTTTTAAGCTCACACTCGATCTCCTGGCGAAATTATCGACTGAGAGATCTTATCAGAAAGCGCTTACTTCTGAACCGCGTAGAAATAACCTTGCACGCAGCTTCCTTCCTTGTCAGCCATTCTTAGCACTATGTAGCCAGGAATTGTTTTATTGGCTTGCACTTTCCCAAGTTGTAATTTCATGCCATAGTCTTTGGAAAAGTACATATCGGTTTTCGGAAGATCTTTTCCTGCCGTTTTGTACGACACATGAACGTGCGCTCCCATATCCGAAGGCGAGACATAGGAAGTGTTCTCGTACGACGGGTTTTTATTGCCAAACAGGAATATCTTGAACTCGCGATCTGCAAAGAAATCTTTTCCTTGCCGCAAAGTCAAAATTCCATTGCTGCTCAATTCGGCGCCTTCGACCTTAAAGGGAACACCCCTGATTTTTCCACTAGCCGGAGTCTTCGGATAGTCTTGATCTTTTGCTGCGAATGCCCAGTTTTGTTGAGGCGTTGGCGGCTTCGGTGGATCTCCGACATGGGTACTCCACTTCTCCTCGCCAACTTTCCAAACTCCATCTTGCTTGCGCATAGTTACGACGCCAGTTGTCGTCGACTTAAGTGTCTTCGGTGCTGCACTAGGCTTCGCTCCAAACGCTTTTGCAAGTCCATCGCCAATCTGTTCAAAGCCTTTGCCGAGGGCTGAACCAAATGCTCCCTGATCGGTGGCGGTCATTTCCAAAGTTGCGGTATCACCCGTGATGGTTTCCTTTTTCACCTTAATTCCAACCGGCTGCATCGACTTGACCAACAAAAGAAGTCCTTCCAACTTCTTCAATGCATCCGGACCCGTCTCGGCTGCAACCGCCTTCTTCATCTTCTCCTTGTTCTCTTGAGCCATATAAAATTGAAGCTCTTCCAGCGACTTGGCGTTACGCAAAACATCGTTGTATTTGAAATACACTTGTTGCGGCGTGAGACCTTGCAAGTTGGGTGGCGTAACGATGTTTGTTGAAGACGTATCGGTAGTTGGAGCCGAAGCCGTAGGTGCAACCACCGTTTCAGCTGCGGGTGCGTCCGTTGTAGTCGCGGTTGCCGGCAGGGTTGCGGCTGCCGGTGGGGTTGCGGTTGCCGACGGGGTTGCGGTTGTCGATTGACTAGCCTGCGCAGTTGGCTGTTTGGTCTCAGGAGTCTCAGGTTTCGAAGCTTGTGCTTGGGCAGAAGAACAAAAAGAAATCGCCGCCAGAGCGACGATCTGCAAAGCGCTCAAACGATTCATGCGTTAGTCTCCACGAAGTGTACTTCCATTTAACACTCCCGACTCAGCCATACCCTGGGTGATCAGACATTGTTTATTATTGCGATAGCGATCGCATCCAAACGCTTGTAAGCGACGTTCAGTAAACAGTAGACTTGCCACCGCTTTTACCTACCGGGCTCGACCGCCGCGGATTTCCGACCTGTTTTTTCCGTCTTCGCAT
>CAZCZI010000043.1:29868-59431 GCA_964503045.1 uncultured Candidatus Obscuribacterales bacterium | reverse complement strand
CGTTGGTGGCACCTTGCAACATCGGGGATTGTCCGGCGTTGTATTGTTGTGTTTGGGAACCAGTGTTTTTGTCAGAGTTCTGTTGTTGAATACCTGTGTCGCCTTGTGAGCTGTAGGCATCGCCGAAGGATTGGGCGAATGCTGGGGTTGAGAGACCCATGACTACTACGGCGGCGACGGCGACTTTGGTAAGGTTACGCATCATAATGAAATCCTCCGCGAATTAACGCTTTGTTTTTGGGGTTTGCTGAAAGTAATTAGTAAGAGAAACGGGCTGAAAAAATTGCTTTCTTACTTTAGTTGCATTCCTTTCGGAAGTCAAGTGAAAGTTCAATCTTTCTTTCACCGTTTTGTGTAGCTCTAGAAGCCAGTGAATTTCGTCCTTTATGGTTCCTTCGCTGCACATTAGCATCACTACCCTCAATCGATTTATTAGGGGGAGCCACAAAAAATCTTTTTTGCGCCAGGGGGTTTACCCTGAATTGGGGCTTTCTTCTTTCCTATATATGGATGGGTCAGTAGTTGCCTGTAATTGTTTTGCCGAACTGGTTTCAAGGTGCCGTCAGGTGAGCCTGTCCGGAGGAATGGGGATCCGTTGGCTGACTCGCAACCTTATATAGATAGAGCGTCCCTTCCTTTGAATTGCCCGCACCTGCGTCAAGCCTCAATCTTCCAATTGTGCCCGGCCAAGTTCATTTGCTTTTTTGCGATCAGCCCTGGCGAGTTCTGTCTTGCCAAGAGAGTCGTAGACTTTGGCACGCTCAGCGTATGCGACAGCAAACTCAGGATGAGTACGAATCAGCGTGCTAAGGGCTTTTGCCGCATTTTCATATTGGCGTAGCTTGCTGTAGCACTTCGCGAGCTTTATAGGACCAAACTGCGAGTCTGGCTCCAATTTTACTCCCGTTTGGAAGTCACTAAGGGCTTTATCCAGCTGATTCATCGACATATACACACCGCCACGCTCAAAGTGACGCCACGCGAAACCAGGAGATACTTCGATTGCTTTTGAGTAGTATCGCGCCGCTTCTTGTGCGCGTTTAAGATCCCAGCTGCATCGAGCAAGACTATCGAACAACATACTGCTTCTTGTTGCTGGTTGTAAGCGAAGGGCGGTCTCCAGATCGACAATGGACTCTTCCGGCTTACCTTCTTCGTATCGCAAATGTCCTCTCAAGACATAGGCGTCAAAACAAGTCGCATCCGCGGATATGGCTTGGTTTGCCAGTTGCAGCGCCTCCTTAAATTGATGTTTGTTTCCGTAAGCCCAATACGCCAGAGAGCTTAATTTCTTTCCTTCCATGCGCTTGTCGTTTGCAGACGAAGGGCTCGCGATTGCATCAAGTGACTGAGTTAGAAGACTCAGCAAACTCAGTAAACACAAGTGTGTTGTAAAGTTATGTCGAATCCAGCTAGACATTCCGTATCCTCGCCGGTAACTTTCGTGTGCCGGGCATTGGTTTTTCTGAAGTGATGATGAGTGAACTAGGGGATCATATCTTGATTCTGTTTGGGCACACTGAAATTAATGCTCAACTCCACAAATGATCCACAGACTTTGAATACACTCTTCACGTTAGCCAATCAATCAAGTAGGCAGGCGAATGGTTCGGACTTTAGTTTCGATGTTTGATGACGTGTCGACTCGTGAACTCTCTCAACGTCGGCGCGACATGCAAACAACGGCCTTTGGCTTGATGTTGGGGCAAGTGGATGTTCCTGATGGCTTGAGCTCTGAATTTGATAAGTTGGATGCAGAGTTAAAACGTCGGGAAGTCGTCTTCAATCAACATCGATTCACCCAGCCAATCGCCAGTCTACTTGGAGAGTTGTATCTGGCTATCCAAGCTGGAAGCGTGCGTGAAACCGCATCGCGCCTCGCTCTCGGTTGCGAGCAAAGAGAAATCGATGGCTCTTCTGAATACGGATTGAATCCCAAGAATCCATTTTTTGACGAGATCGTTTTGAAAGTTTCAGACAACGAACAGATTGAGAGCGTGACGTTTCTTTTTCGATTGGATTTGAAATTGGATGAGTTGCAGGCGCTCGTTCCTGATCTTGCTGAGACGGAGAAAGGAACTGCATCCAAGACATTTAGTATCCTCCGCATGAATGGAAATGACTGCGGCAAAATCAACTTTGCCATGGAGACGCATGGAAATGGTTATCGTGTAAATCGTGCGGTGGTGACGCGTCTTTGATTGAGTCGCATGACTAATCACGCCGGAGTGACTCTTCGGAGATTCGCTCGTGGTCTCTATTTTCGAATGATGGGCGTTTTCTCAAGCCAAGGATACCGGTCTTCTCTTTTCGAAGGTTTCGGAAATAGAGCCTCGATTGCTTGTTCTTTGTTTAGTTGAATGGACTCTTCACGACCAAAGCCCATATGTGTTGTGTGGCTCGTGCCGGTTATTTCATTGCCTTTGAAGGGCAGTGTGAGTGTTGTTGTTGTCCACTGGGATGGCAGTGTGGGATGTCCTATGCCGTCATACTTTGGATAGCCTTCAGTGCGCTGCAGCGTTACTCCATTTTCATCGACGGACATTCCAATTCCTTTGTTGTACATGTGATGCTGCAGGTAGTAGCTAATGTCTTTGTCTTGCAAGCTTTTCCGTCCCATTTCCTTAATTGAATTTATCGTCTCATCATCCAGTTTGCCGGTTGCAATCGCGCGATCAAGATTCGCTACAAACGATTTCATTTCTGGTGAGGAGGCAATCTCCTCTTGTCGCTTTTTCCACTTTTCGAATTCGATCTTCTTTTGAAATTCGATGTCCTTTGCGGGCTGGTCTGCGTTGTCCTTTTTCTCGCCGGGCAGATCAGCGCCTTCAATTGACGAGGTAACGCGGCCTCCAAGGTGCGCACTAACGGTCGCATTTGTTGCCATATTGAGCTTGATAAATCAGCCGCGTGTGAGCTGGCAGATCCTGCTTGCTGGTCAGTATGGAAATCAGTTGAGTGGTGCTCAGGAATGTTTCGCGTCATTTTTGGAGTTCTCCGCCGTGAAGGGATTTGCCTCCAGCATACGAATCAAAAATCACAAACCGATCACGCGATGTGAACGAAACATCGACGAACGCTACACGCGCGATACTTCCTTTGTGCGCTCTCTACATCTTGCCTGAGCTGCTTCTGGCTTTCTCTGCGCGATGATCTGCGGCTTCCGGAGTGGGTTTGAAAGTTCCCCATTGATTGCCGTCGACACGAGTGCGTTGTCCGAGGCGTGCGGAGATTTCTTGGTTTATCGCTTGTGCGATTTCCAGATCTTGTCCGGCAAGCGGTTTGGTGCTCCATTCCCAATTGCCGTCGGCGCCGCGCTTTCTCCAGTACGGCATTTCCTCTGGTGACACACCATATTTTTCTGCGAGCTTCGGAATAACGTCGCGGTCTATTTCATCGTAGACTGTGTTTAGCGATTGCTTCGCTTTTGCACGCGAGACTTCTGCGACTGCGATGTCTTCTTTTGTGAGCCACTCTTTTGCTTCGCCCCAGCTGCGATCGATGCTGTCTTCGGCAGCGGCGGCGTTGATGTCGCCGAATGCGGGTGGTTTGCGCAGACCGAAGAGTTTGCTGAAGCCGTCTTCGTCGGCATAGTTGGCCAGTGCATCGTCGCGGATGAGACGCATTGAGGTTTCGAATTGCGGTGTTCCTTCTTTGGGAACATACCATTCAGGAGTGCCCGTGCGCTCGTGCAATAGTTTGCGCTCGCCGTCGGTAAGAACGAGGTGGTATCCGCCATCTGGACCCATCTCTGCTTCAGCTGTGCGCGCATTTGCAATCTTGTTTTTGAGGTTGATGATGTCTGTTCCTGTTTCGTTGTCTACGACTGTTCCAACCGTTGTTGTGAGCTTGTATTCTGGATGATTCGTCGCGAAGTCTGTTTTGAGATCCTTGAGTCTTTGTGCTTGCTCTTCTGTCAGCGGGGTTTTCTGTCCGGTCAATGACTGGATTTCGGCATGGTCTTTCAGTGCTGCAAGATGCGCGGTTTCTTTCTCCGTGAGCGAGCCAACGGCAGCTTTGCCTTCGAGCGCCTTGAGCACGCCCTCATTGTCTTTGCCGATGGATTGTGCAATTTGCAGACCATACAGGAATGACATGATTGATTTTTGAGGAACCACTTGGTGTTCTCGAATTGCCTTGACGATGTCGCTGACATCGCCCTGAGAGAGGCCGTTGCCGATGTAGCGTTCGAGGGCGTGGTCTGCAGCCAGGGCGCCCTCGATGTGGTGTGTGTGGAAGGGCGGCTTTTTTGAATCGGAGAACATGCTGGCAATCAGGCTCTTTTCCATCTCGCGGGCCGAAGGCGGCGTTAAGCCTGCCTCTTCTGCATTCTTCACCGCCTCGAAGGCTTTGCGCATTTCGGTCATTGTGTGTGTCCAGTTGCCATCTTGTGCTGCGCCACCAATGGCGGTGTAGTGTTCACGAACCTGTCCGGTTAGATCCATAATCATTGATTCGTTGAATTCAGGATTCTTGTTTTTGAAGTCGTCGAAGGCTTGTTTTAAGCTTCGTCCGTCTGAGAGCATGGCTTGCGACATTTCAGAGTCGAGCTGTTCTTGAATCTTCAATTTGACTTCAGACGGGTAGTCCGGCCATTCGGCTCTTGTTTTATCGCGGAACGTTTCGCCGTTGGCATCCTTCTGAATCGGGCGGCCATCGACATCGATGTCTTCGCCTTTGTAGTTCTTTTTGCCGTGAACGTCTAGGGTTTCGGTGTGCGTATCATGCGGACGCGAAGGTGGTGAATCAGTTGTTCTTGCAAGCGATTGGGAGTCGCGCGCAGTGTGCGGTGTCTCAGTCGAGGTTCTTGGCGCTTCGCCCTGGTGAAGTGTGTCCTGCGGCTTTTCGCCGATATGCGGCTTGCCTGGGTTGCTTTGGGGACCATCACCGGCGTGTGGTGTGCCCCCGCTTCGTGGAACCGTATCGCCGGCGGCAGCGTGCGTGAGTGTATTCTCACCTTTGGCTATCTGTCCGCTTGCTTCGCGGAGTTCATTAACAGCCTTGCCGGCGCCCTTAAGGGCTGCGGTAAAGCCTGCGGCGCCTGCGCCGCCGAGCAGTGCGGAGGTACCTGCCGTGGTGGCGACGTTCTCCAAGTTGCTCAAGACGCTGGCGTTTGTATCCCAATCGGACGCACCACGAATCGCGCCTGAGGCGCCGCCACCGACAGAACCTGCAGTGCCGTTCATCGCTACTTCAGTCAGCGTGGCTTTAAGAGCGCTCCTTGCTTCGTTTTGAATTGATTGGTTGAGCGAGGTCTTGAGAGCGGCTGCAAGCGCATCTTCTTGTCCTTCGACGGCCACTTTTTTGACGGCCTCTTTGATCAGCTTGTCGTCTACTTGTGAGCTGCCGTTGGCGAGCGCATGCCGAATCGTTGTTACGACGCCGTCCTTGAATGTTTCTTCAGCGCCTTCTTTGACGAGCGCTTTGCCGCCGTTTGTTAAAACTGAGTCGGCGGCTGCTATACCGGCACGTTCTCCGAGTTTGAATACTTTTGCGACTTGTCCGGGTCCAACCAAGTTAAGTGCTGCATCAACGCCGCCGGTGGCAAAGTCGACTGCGACTTGGGAGCTGTTGAAGTCATAGTCGTTGCCCATGAGAGCAGCCTTGGTTCCTACCTTGAACATGGCGCCACCGGCAGTGGTGGCGGCTAACAGTGACAAGCTCACGCCTCCGGTGAAGACCGCTCCACCAACGGCAGCGACACCTATGGTTGCGTCTACAACTGCATCAGCTGCGGCGCCTTTGGATTCGACGAATTGATCCAAAGAAGCAGCCAAGTTTTCTTGCAAGCGTTTTTGTTCTTCTGGAGGCAGTTCGCTGAAACGTTTTGAATTTTCAGAGATGGTTTTCGCGAAGTCATTCATGGCTTGGTCGGCTGCGTAGCCCGTTCCATCCCAAGCTGCATCAACAAAGCTGCTGCCGATGCCGTCGCGGCTCTTGTAGTATTGATCACGTGCGTTGTTGAATGCTTCTCGTGCGCTTTCCGGTTCGCGGGCCGTGAGCCTTTGGATTTCGACTTTGTCTTGACCGCCGACTTCATCGACGAGGTCTGCGTTCAAATCACCGTATTTAGCAGCGTAGGCAGCTTTGACTTGTTCTTTCTGCTCTGGTGAAAGTGCCGACAGAATATCCTTGATTTCCTTTTCTCCCGTGCCTGCACCGAGCATTTGCGCGCGCAGTTTGTCTTCAGGCTTCATTTCTCCTTGCATCAAGATGTTGAGCGCGACTGCTCTTTCGTCAGCGCTCAGCGAGCCGAGTACCTTGTCTTGATATTTTTCATCAGAGAAGATTCGTGCTCTTTCTTGCGCGTTTGCATTGAGAATGTCTTTGTAGAAGCCTTGCTCATCATCGTTGAAGGCGCCTCTGTTTAGCTCCATCTGCACATCGATTGCGAGATGCCCGGTTTCCAAAAGAGGTTTGGCGAATGTGGCATAGTCGGACGAACCGAGCGCAGTCTTCAGGTTAGATTGGATTTCTGCGGAGAGCTCTTTGTCGGCATCATTTGTTGGGTTGGCGATGCGTTCTTTAAGAGTCGGATCTTCCTTGAACGCCTGTTGAACATCGCGAATCACCTGCGCTTTATCAGGCAGCCACTCGGAAGAGTGCTTCTTCATCGCCTCGGATAAGTCAATTTTGTCGCTCTTCGGCTTGGCGGCTTCGAACGTTTCGGCTGCTAAGCGTTTGTCTAGCGATGCGTTGGCAATTTTCAGATCGTCGCCGCTTAAAAGATCAGATAACGAATCTTTTACAGCCTTGACGGCCTGCGGATTGTCTTTCAAGTATTGCCAATCACTTTTGGACATTCCTTCGACGGTGGCTAGCACTTTTTCTTTACCATCGTTATAGAGCAAGCCTTTGTGCTCGTTCAGTTTGCTCACGAGCGAACCATCTTTGACGGCGATCATGTCTTCCCATCGTGCAAGCTCGCTTGAACTGCCCGCCTTTTCCAGTGCGGTGTGCACGTCTTTGTAATAGTTCAGCGAATCGCGATCTGCTGAAGAGAGCTTGCTCGAGTCAGAGCCTGCTGCTTGGAGTTCCTTACCGCGGGCGTACTGTGTGCGCTCCGAATCCTTCATTCGACCAAGGGAAGCCTCGATCGCTTTCTCGTTGTCGCCCAACCAGCTGGTGTTGCTCTCGATTTTATGCTGGAGTGAGAGTTCGCCTGACTTGGCGTAGTCCGCTGCATGTTTGGCTTCGTCTGAACCAGCACCGAACGCAGCCTTGATTTTGCTTTCACCACCCTCTTTGAGAAACTGGGCGCGCACCTCTTGTGGTGCGTCCCGAAAAACTTCTTGGAACCTGTTGATGTCTTCAGCCTTGAGCGCCTGATCGGCCAACTTTAATGTGTCTTGTGCAGTGCGCTTGTCTGTTCCTTTTAGATAAATTTGCAGAGCTTCTTTGGTTTCGGTAGAAAGATTTTTATCATTCATGAGGTCTTCGCTGACGCCCTTGCCGTAGCGGCGCCGATACTCTTGGTCGAGCTCAGCGATCTGCTTCGAATTCATCGTCGAAACTGTGTCGCGAATGTCTTTCTCGATGGTCGCGTTTGAACGACCGACGATCCAATTGTCGCGTTCAATTAATGCCGCATGCACTCTACCTGCGTCATCACTCTTATCGTTTCCTTTTCTGTCAAGAATGCTCAAAGCCTTGTCGAGATCTGCTCCACTCAGCTCGTCTTTGAACTCATCGCGCAGACCCCAACGCTTCCCGTCCTCTGCATATTTCTCGCCATACTGTTTCGCGAAGATCTCATCTATTACTTTGATCTCTTCCGGGCTTTTGTCTTTTAGTACTGCAAATAGTTTTTCTTTGTCCGTTCCAATGCCGGTCAGACCGCCATTGGTAGCTTCTTGAATGGCGTCGGCGGCGCGTTCCATTTGTTTTTGATCGACTGGTTTGGCAGCAGCTTTTTCTTTGGTACTATCTGTGATCTTCATCTCGGGAAGATGAGACGATGAAGTTTCGGCGACCCGCTCGTTTTCTGATTTGATGACGCCGGACTGCTCTTTTCTTTGCTCCTCGAAGTTTGAATTGTGATTTAGATTGTTCTCTGCGACAGGACGCTGGACATTGGCTTCGCGAGCTTCTGGGCGGAAAGCTGAGACCATTGGAAAACCTCATTCATAGGAACGGCGATCAGCTGCCGGCAATAGCTGCCAGTAGCTGCGCACTGCCGAAGCGCGGGCTGCTTGGGGGCTAGTCTCAGTTTATTGACGAGTTGTGTAGTGTTGGTGGACCGATTGTGTTTTTTTTGTGGAGTGAGTTTAAATTGTTGACAGTCACCCGTTAAAATATGTGCTGCAGTGTTGCGAGCAAATGTACTTCAGGCAGAGTTGTAAGTGAGATCGAAAAAAAGCTGATGAGAAATCTGAGTTTGAGTTTGATTCTATTACTTGCATTTTTGGCTTCATTACTTATGGTGGCGTGCGCCAGTCCCGGTGACGATCGAAGAGCAGGCGTAAACGCACACAGTGAAAAGGATTTTGTTCATGCTGTGGCGCGATTTGAAAAAGCCTTGCAGGAGGACCCCAAAGATCAGATCGCTCACCAATACATGGCCTTGAGTAATGAGCGTCTGGAACAATACGCCCAAGCAAAATCACAATTTGAATGGTTGTCTAAGAATTCCGAAACGAAAATAGAACGCGACATTGCGAAGTCAAACGCCGAGCGGCTTGTTAAAGTTGCTGGTCCGGTTAGACCGCGCATCGTTCTTCTGTCTGCACCATGGTGCCGTTATGCGAAACGATTTGAGCCGGTGTTCAACAAAGTGGCGAGCGAGCACAAAGACAAAGTCGATTGCGTAATCATCGATATTGAGAAGCCGGATCGCGCTGAAATGAAGGCTGCCTACAGTGCTTATTTCCGGCGCGGCCACGGTTCGATGGGCGTTCCTGCGTTCGTCTTTGAGTGCAAGCACGGGAGCGTAAAAGAGGATCAGTTTGGCGAACTCACCGAAGAGGAATTTCGCAAGAAGTTAGCTGACTGTCTTGAAATTTCTGATGCGGAAAGAGACTGACAATAATAGGAGGGAAGCAATGTACTCCCCTCCCGTGAACTTGAATTGTCGAAACAGTTTTTGGTGTTCCAATCAACTTTTGTTTTTATGAGAACAAATTGGCGTCCCGCGCCGATGCGACCAACCAGTTGATTGCACCAGGTGTGGCTAGTCCGCCGGTGACTCCGGCGCAGCCTGATAGAACGCGCTTCATCGAGTCATGCGAGCCCGCGGCCATGTGCATGAAGCCCATGATCATCGTTGGTCCGCCCCAGGCGATGCCGAGAATTTCCATGCCGTTTGCGATGATGTTGAGCAACGCTTCCAAGTTTGCAAGGTTGTTGACGCGCACTGTGCCTGCGGTGCTGACGCCCATTACGACGGTGGCGTCGGCGCCTTGTGGTCCGATGGTTCCTGATGTGGCGCCTTGAAGCATCGGCGCTTGACCCATGTTGTACTGTTGCGTTTGACTGCCGGTGTTCTTGAAGGAGGAGTTATTCTGCCAGCCAGTGTCACCTTGCGAAGAATAAGCGTCGCCGAATGATTGTGCGAAGGCTGGTGTGCCAATACATACTAATGCAGCCAGAGACATTGATAACAATGCGAGTTTTCTTTTCATTGTGGAACCTCATGAGTGTGGGAAGGCCGCATGAACAGTCACTGCGCATCAAGTTGCCGGAAAGACAATGTGATGATGCAGATAAACGCTGCACAAGAAAAGGAAGTTCTTGTCGATTGCATTTGCATGAACATTCGCTGTTGCGACTATCTCGGTGCGATGGAGAGTGGCTCTGCATCTGTCGCTAAGCGAATCATGCGATGCGCCAATTATTTTATTGGCACGCTGCGAGTATTGAAGTGACGAGTTCACTAGGTCAATGTAGTAAAGTGGGGGTCAACCCACCACGATAATAATCGAATCGGCGTGGTTTGACACCAGGGAAAACACTGAGTGTGGTCTTGAATCTCATTCCGATGCACCCTGCACCAGTACAACTCACGCTCGTCACTGCAGTCCAACGACACCGTTTCGCTGATTGATTTCTTGCGGTTCTATTTGTCGAATCGCCTGCTCGGCAGTGCTTCTCACGTAAGAATCTTCTCGAACCAAGCGACGCAACTCAGGTAATGCTTCTTTTGCTTGGGGTCCGATTTGTCCTAATGCGCGTGCCGCATTCATTCGTGTGTACTGTTCCGAGTCGGTCAAAATAGCGATTAATTTCTTTGTTGCCGGAGCTGCATTTCTGCCCCAGTTGCTCAAATAAGATACAGCTGACGAGCGTGTTTGACGATCGTCCAGGGCTTCTATCATTGCTTCGACGGCACCGGGTGTGTCTGGTCCGAATTGCGACAGGGCACTCAAGCAATTGCTTCTAAGTCCCTGATCGCCCTCGGTCTTTAGCATCTCGATAATCTTTGGTCCGGCTAGAGTCGCCGCCTTCGATCCGTAGTTGCTCAATCCTCTAACCGCATACGAGCGAACGTTCAAAAAGTCACTGTCGAGTGCAGCGATGAGCGTCGGAATCGCAATTGAGGGTGCCGTATGAGCATCGGCAAGAGCGTTTGCTGCTGCTTCTTTCAGCGACGGTGCGCTGTCTGCTCTGGTTAAGACTTGGCACAAAATCTTCACTGTCGTCTCTGCTGAAACCGGACGTTCTTGCCTGGCAAATCTGCCAAGGGCATGCACTGCGGCCAGCTTGACGTTGGTTTCGAGATCCTTGTCCATGGTCTCAATAATCGTGGCTTTGATGGTTTCGTTTCTTGGTCCCATGTTGCCTAGCACGCCTAACAGCTGGGCTCTGATCTCAGCATCTTTAGTTGCTTTTGTGAGCGCTACGAGAGTGGCAAGCGAACGATCGGTGAGCGAAAAGTCTTGATGATTGGAGAATCTATTGAGCAATGTCGCGGCGGAGAGTTTAACTATGTCGTCACTATTGTCCAAAGCGTTGACTAGCATCTCTCCGTAGAAGTTTTTGCGGTTCTGAAGCTGGCGCTCTAGGGTGTAGATCTGATTATGAATCTGATTTCGATCGGTCATCTGAAGCAAGCGTACGAGCGCATCGGGCGATAGGTCGTTTGCCAAAACAGCGTTTGGCAATAAGCCCGGAATCAAAAGCGAGACTCCTAATGCGATTGCGAAATTGCGCAATTTGCTCTGCCTCACCATCAACGTTACCTCGCTGGGTCTGAAAAATCCGATTTAACCATTATCTTTGAACTTTCCCCCGGAAACGCCTGGAAAAACCCTGAACTTAGCCAAGCAGAATTGCGAGTGTGACCACAGGACAATAGCGACAGTCTACGGGCGTATTTTTCCTGTTCAGAAAGGGAGCTGTGGTGATACGTGAGCCGGATAATCGTCGGGCGAAAATTAGAGGCAGACGGCACCGTTTTGCATGTATACACTCTAGCCACTGATTATGGTATCGGCGGCGGTACCATCGAGTTATTGGGGCAACCTTTCATTCGTCTTTCATTTTCGCGTTTGGAAATGTGATATCGTGTGCTCGAACAGTATATATATAGGTGGTTTCACAAGTGGGAGATTCCAATGGGAACGCTTATACTTTTGCTCTGTTTGATCGTGCTTGGTGCGTTGCCGGCAAGTGCAGCAGACTCCTTGAAAGACGTCTTTGAGCAACAGGCTCGACTCTATGAAAAGATGTACAAAGAGAGAAACGCTGCAGCACTTGCAGAAGGTTGGACGGTCGATGGCACGTTTTTGAACTGTGATGGCAAGAGATACCAGGGACGAAAGGCGATCGAGACATTTTTTCAAAGCGCCTTTGCCGACGGAGACGACCTACCTCTCAAAATCAACATCTCTTCGGTGTCTGCGATTGCAGATGGCTCGACTGCTATTGAAGAAGGCACGACCGCAGTAGGAGACACAACCACTCCGGTCACTCAATACACAGCCGTTCACGTCAAGGAAAACGGCGAGTGGAAAGTGGCTTGGGTTGAAGAACGCCAAATGGCACCGAGCTACAGCCTGGACGATCTGGCCTGGCTGTGCGGGACATGGAGACCCTCTAACATCCCGAACCCGCCCGCTACATTCACGGTGGAGAAAGTGCAAGATGGAAAGTTTTTGCAAGGGACTACCAGCGACAAACTTGTCAGGCAAATAATTGGAATCGACCCCTCGTCGAGGAAGGTTGTATCTTGGCACTTCGACTCTCAGGGCGGTTTTGGAACCGGTCAGTGGGAAAAGAGTGCGGACGGTTGGAAGCAAGTCGCGAAAGGTGTACTGCCGGATGGCACCACCTGCAGTGCTACCTACTCCATCGTGCCGCTCTCGCATGACAGTTTTTTGTTTCAGTCTTCCGGCAGATATGCAGGTCCAATAGAGCTGCCCGATACCGGTGCCATCAAGCTCGAACGCGTTAAGTCCGAGTGATGTTGCCTAGAATCAGTTGGTTTTGTTTTTGCTAAGCGAAGAACCCGACACCACACTTAAGAAATTAGAGATAACGAGATGAAAACGAACCGAAAACAATTTCTCTTTGTGCTCAATCAAAACAGAGCGGCGTCCAACCTTGTGTTGTCCGCGCTGGCATTAGCCTTGATCGCAAGCTCCACTTGCGCTCAGGCAAGGGGCGGGTTTAGGGGCGGATTTGGACCTGGGCTAACTCCGGGTCCGAACCCACCAGGTCCAGCAGGTGGATTAGGTGAAGGCCCGGGTCCAAGAAGACCTGGTCCAGGCCCTTTTGAGCCTGGAGCTGCCGCAACCGGTGCAGCGGCTGTAAACGCAGGAGTGTCACCGGCTTCCGAAGCACAGCGCCGCGTATCTGCCAATCAAACATACAATTGGGGCGCTTCGAATCGGCTTCCTATGGACGCTGGTTTGGGTTTGGGTCCAGCTGGATTGCCTCCAGGTGGTCCGCGCGGTTTTACTGACCCAGTTTCTCGACTAGCGCTGACAAACAGAGGAAATGCAGTTCGCAGAGCCAACCCACTGCCTGGGGCCTTCACCCCCGGATGGTGGCAGCGGCATGCTCGCGCCTGGTGGTATCGCGAGTGGGCATACGGGTGGGCTTGGGACTATTGCTATTGGTATGATCTCTGCCACTACTGGAATGATCCCAACATCAATTGCGCCGAAGAACCGGTAGAATACGCGCACGGAAACACCATTCGCTATGCTGGTAATAATGTGTACTATGGCACCCAAGCAGTCGGATCGGTCCAGGAGTATTACGACCAAGCGAGATCGCTCGCGACAGGCAGTGAAGCAGTCGACCTTAAGAAAGAGCCGGCATCGAGCTGGAGATCTTTGGGTGTGTTTGCAATCACCCAGGGCGATCAACAAGACTCAAACTCGATATTCCAGTTGGCAGTAAACAAAGCAGGTATCATTCGTGGTAACTACTACAACCCGATGACCGAAGAGACACAGCCGGCTGTGGGCAAAGTCGACAAAAAGACGAAGCGGGCCGCTTGGATTGTAGGAGCCAATCGAGACGTCGTGTACGATACCGGTTTAGGCAATTTGTTGTCGAATAACAGCACGCTGCTGGTACATCCCAACCGCAACTCCACACAACAGTGGAATCTCGTCAGACTTGAGAAACCAAAAGAGTCTACGTCATCCGCCGATTCAAAACAAAGCAAGTAGATGCGATAAAAATGGGGAGCTTTCGCTCCCCAAGTGTCGTTTTTGTTGTGTGTTGGTTTCGTTTTTTGCGTGGCGGCTAAAGCGGTAATTTCGATTAGCTGAACAAGTTCGCATCGCGTGCAGATGCGACTAGCCAGTTGATTGCACCCGGGGTTGCTAATCCACCGGTGACACCGGCGCAACCCATCATCACTCTCTTCATCGCATCATGCGTTCCTGCTGCCATGCGCATGAAGCCCATGATCATCGTTGGTCCGCCCCAAGCGATTCCGAGAATTTCCATGCCGTTGGCGATGATGTTGAGGAGTGCTTCCAGGTTTGCCAGGTTATTCACGCGCACCGTGCCTGCTGTGTTGACGCCCATAACGACGGTCGCATCAGCACCTTGCGGGCCGACGGTACCATTGGTGGCGCCTTGAAGCATCGGTGATTGTCCGGCGTTGTATTGCTGTGTTTGGCTTCCAGTGTTCTTAAACGAGGACTGTTCTTGAATGCCTGTGTCACCTTGGGATGTGTATGCGTCTCCAAAAGATTGCGCGTTTGCTGGAGAGAAATTGAAAGTGGATATGGCTAAAGCGGCAAACATTCCAAATAAGGACATAGACAGTCTAGGACGGATGCTCATGAATAAACCTCCTACAAAGGTTTCAATTCGATTATTTAGTAACGAGAGAGTAAAATCGGGACGCGAAGGCAGCCCTTGGAAACATTGGCTCGAGAATACTTGAAATCCTCGAACAAGTCAACAGGCGTTCTGTTGCTTGCATTACAAATTTAGGCGCCGCAAATTGCAAGGTCAAGCACGAATTTTTGATCTCAGTGGGAAAAATACGAATCGGCTATGATGAGCCCAGAAGGAGAAATTTATATGGCTGGAACATGGCGCAAAACGGCTGTCTTGGGAGCTTTGGTTTTGTTCGGAGCATTGGGTTTTGGTATGAGTGTCGAGAGCAAAGAGACCGCTCAACCTTTAGCGTTGAGGGCCGAATTGAATGAATCTTTAGAACTAGGTGGCGAAATTCGTCCCATCGTTTCGCTCGTGAATGTCTCCGGAAAGCCGCTCAAAGTGGAGTTTTTGAGACCATCGATCGCTGTGCCTGAGATTTTTGACGAGTCAGGAAAAAGACTTCATGCACCCAGTTATGTATATGATCAGATCTGTGCAAGAACAGAAAAGACACTTGCACCTAATGAAGATCTTGGACTGTTCAGTCTACCAATTATGCTGCGCAGCCAGAAGCTACCGGCGCAATCTGAGCCTGGACTAAGAGGCTATTGGGAAGCGACTCCAGGAAAATACACGCTCAAATATTCAGTGCAGATGAAGGATTTCGTGCCGGGTGGCTCAGGAGTTTTGCACGCAAGCGATTTGCATGTAACTGTCACCGATGGAAAGAAAGACGTGACCGGCGTACTGTCTTTCGAGCATGGTAAAGGCTATTACGTTACGACTAAAGACAAGAAGGAACAGATTTGGTTGCAGATTGCAGAAGACAAAATTCTCGTGGCACGATTGCATTCAAATGTAGGACACGAGATCAAAGTGCGTGGATCAGCCGGCAAAACCCGAGCGGCGGGTTCAATTAGCGCCTTCCCGCCCAACTCTCACTATATTCATGACTTTGAGATATTGTCGGATAAAGAGAAATGATTTCTAGTTTCACTTCCGCAGCCGCAAACATTATTGCACTAGCCCAAAGTCTTGAGCCGAGGGCGATGCCGTGCACCCGCTCTGCCAGAGTCGCAACAGCAACGAACTAAGAGCGACCAAAAGCAACCAAAAACAACTAAAAGCGACCAAGAGCAACTAAAGTTCGCCCCGAATTTCCACATCCAAAATCCTAACCGAGATTGACGATGCGCTCTACCCGTTTGCTGCTTACCATCAGCAATTCAAAGACTGCGGCTGCGTATCCACCTAAGAAAGTTTCACCCATGCGTTTTTCGGCGCCGCGAACTGCCGCCACCACATCGACGTAACTCACGGTCATCACGCCTCGCGACAGTGCCAACGCGCGCGAGTGTAGTTTGATCACCGCATACAAGATCGCTAAATGATTAAAGCCTGTTATCAAACTCAGCTGTCCGAAACCGGCTCCGAAGTAGAGTTTTCCATATACTCTCGAATAGATGAATCTGAACAACAGATCTTCGATTTCAGGATCACGTTCAGGAAAAGCAACTTTCAACAATTGGTCGAGTGAGTGTTTCCCAGTCGGAGTGCGGAGTTTCTGCACCGGAATAATCGGTGACAACAAGAGTTGTTGCACAAATTCAGGAACATTGAAGTTATGATCGCCCTTGCCGGTTGGAACCACCGGGAAATAGGTTCTGTGCAAAGCGGCGATGAGGTGCTTGTCCAGTGAGTTTAGGCTGCCGACTCCAGTCGACTCCTTAGGAATAGCATCAGGAACCACCGGCGCAGCACTCGAAGGCATCTTTGACTTCAGATAAAACGATGCTTTCAAAAGCCGCTGCTCTAGCGAAAGTTCTTTGTCATGAAGTATGGCGAGCACTTCCTTCTCGTACTCCAAATACTGATCCCACGTCAGCGGAATTCCAGTCGCCAACTTGAGGTCGGACCAGTTGGGATGGTGATCGGGAAAGAGCGTGCGAAACTCTTTGAGTTTGCCGTTGAGATAGTCTCGTTGTTCCAACAAAGGTCTGCCTGAGTTGTGCACGACTCCCATGCTCACGAAACTGACTGTTGCATAGACTCCAGAGGGGGTTTCGTTGAAGCAGTATGGAAAGAGCTGGCATATAGATGGTTTGAACGGGCCATCTTTTTTGCTGTGAATGAAACATAAGTTGTCTACCAGAAATGGGCAGTGACCATCGTCGCCAACTTTGATTGCGTGGGTGTATGGCGAACCTGCCGCCTCATCTTCTTTGAGTTCGCGGTACAAAGACATGCCGTCGAACTTTCGCAAGTACTCGCCCCATTCGACCGCCGAGATGCGCTCGTAGTCGGCGTTGGTAAGAGGTACCGACCAACCACCGCAGCACTTCCCGCAGCCTGTGCACTCGTAGTTGATTCCTTCAGGGATGTGGAGTTGCTCGCTGGTTTGCTCTTGAGTCTTCTCGCTTACGTCTGAGGTCATGACGGGTCCTTTGAGTTTGGGGTGAGCGGTGCGGTGCTCGCTACGGTCGAATCAGCTTGCCCAGGCAGACTTTGCGGCTTGCTCCAGTGCAGGATGGAACATTGTTTGGAATGCTGAAATAGCTTGTGTACGCCAGCAGTGCAAACAAAAGAGACTCCTTGAACTTGGTCGAGATTCCAAAGTCCTCGTGATTGAAGATTGAAATCTTATGCGGCCAAGACTTTGAAATCATACTGACTAATTCGGGGTTCTGTGCACCCCCTCCGCCAAGAATCAATCTCTCGATGGTTACGCTTGGTGCCACATGTTCCTTATAGTTTTGGGCAATTGATCTGGCTGTAAACGCCGTCAAAGTCGCAACAATATCTTCCGGCTTGCTGATTTTGTGAATCTTCTGAGCCTCCTCTATGAGCTTGTCAGCAGTCGCGTTGCCAAACATCTCTCTGCCGGTAGTCTTGGGTGGTTTCAACGCCATGTAGGGGTGACTGAGAAGCTCTGAGAGCCATTTCTCATTGACCGTTCCGGAAGCCGCCAGCTTTCCGCCCTCGTCGAGCTCGCGTCCAAAGAGCACCTCCGCTGCGCGGTCCATAAGCATGTTGCCCGGCCCGGTGTCGAAAGCCATGACTGCTTCGCCTTTGGCGTCGATGACGGTTATGTTGGCGATGCCTCCGATATTTAAGATGCCTGATGCGATGCCTTGTTTGCCAAATAACACTTCATCGGCAAAGCTCACCAAAGGCGCCCCCTCCCCGCCAAAAGCCACGTCGCTGGTGCGGAAGTCGGCAACCACCGGCAAGCCTGTGCGGGCTGCGATTATTGATGGTTCGCCAAGTTGCAGGGTGCCGGCAGAGCGAACTCCCCAAAACGACTTCGGTCGAGGCGAATGCCAAATCGTTTGGCCGTGCGAGCCGATGAGGTCTGCTTTCTCCTTTGACTTTCTGAGCAGTTGCAAAGCCGCGTCGGCAAAAACCTCGCCAAGAGCCGTGTTCATCAAGCAGACTTCTTCGAGTGACGCCGAGGTGCGTGCAATCAGGCGCTTGAGTTTGCGCTGAAACAGCGGGTCGAACGGTACCAGTGCGCTGTCCAGAAGTTCTACCTTCAGCTCAGGAACCACCTTTGCCGCGCCATTTCCTATCGGCGAAATTCTGAAAAGTGCCGCATCCACGCCGTCCATGGAGGTTCCGCTGTTCAATCCGATTACGCGCAAAGACTTCATATGTTCCCCACAAGTCACAACCGAAATATTGTAACTGTCTGCGGCCCGCCCCACTACAAGCAAGATTACAAATGGAGGCGCTCACCGTATGCTAAGCACACGCGGTGATAAGATATGCCACAACGGTTGTCTAGGAGCAAGAAATGGCGAAAGTTACGCTTGATTATCAAGAGTTCGATCTCATGATTGGCAAAGGCAAGGCAACCAGGCGGGCTTACGGTTTCGACGAGATCGCGCTGGCGCCGGGCGCCATCACGATTGACCCTGAGTTGTGCGATGTTTCCGTCAATTTAGGACCCTACAATCTCGCCATGCCGATACTGGCAAGCGCCATGGACAGTGTCGTCGACCCAGCCACCGCGGGCATCATGGGCAAGCTCGGCGGTTTGGCGGTGCTCAACTTGCAAGGGTTGCAAACGCGATACGAAGACACCGCCGATGTATATAAAGAAGTCACGAGCTGCGACAACGACTCGTTTGTCGAGATCATGCAAAAGTTATACTCGGCTCCTGTCAAAGAAGATTTGATCGCCAAGCGCGTCGAGGAAATCAAAAAGCATGGAGTGCTGGCAGCGGTTTCGGTCACTCCCAACTTCGCGGAGAAATACGGCCCTATCGCTGTTTCAGCAGGCGTCGATGTTCTTGTCGTGCAATCGACAGTTACCGGCGTCGATCATCGATCATCAATGGGCACACCAAATCTCAATCTCTCCAAGTTCTGCAAACACATCACCGTTCCTGTAATTGTGGGGAACTGTGTTGGATACTCGACATGCCTGGAGTTGATGGAAACAGGCGTTGCCGGAATTTTGGTCGGCATCGGTCCTGGTGCGGCATGCACGTCGCGCAGCGTCTTGGGCATCGGAGTGCCGATGGCCACGGCGATTGCAGATTGCGCCGGCGCCCGCGATCAGTTTGCCACCAAGAAGCGTCCACCCCCGGTCATCATCGCAGACGGCGGCATGGTCACCGGCGGTGACATTTGCAAAGCCATCGCCTGTGGTGCCGATGCGGTTATGATCGGCTCACCGCTGGCTCGCGCGAAAGAGGCTCCTGGTAAAGGTTTCCACTGGGGGATGGCCACACCGAGCCCCGTACTCCCGCGTGGAACTCGCATTAAAGTCGGCACCGGCGTCTCGCTCGAACAAATTTTGCAAGGTCCAGCCAAGACTGATGACGGCACCCAAAACCTGATCGGCGCGCTGAAAACCAGCATGGGCACACTAGGCGCCGCTGACCTCTACGAGATGCAGCAGGTCGAAGTCGTGATCGCACCGTCGATTTTGACAGAAGGCAAAGTCTATCAATCGGCGCAGCGCCTGGGCATGGGACGCACATAGCCTTTAGGAACCCGCCGACCTGTTGCCAGCCTATAACCACGGCTCATCATTAGGAACAATCGATTTGGGCGGTCGTCGCCCAATTTATGCATGTTTGATACGGACTCGAGATGCTAGTATCTGAGGTGAGAGCCTCGTATTCCGAATCTCGACTAGCCCTGGGAGGACCTTCTTCTGATGCTTACCAGATACAGACTGTTAACAGCGTCAACGTTGCTATTATTAGCTGGCGGCTCGCTTGCGTGGGGCAGCCACATCGTCGGGCACACTAATTTGTACGGCGGCGCCAATCTGTTTCAGGGTTTCAACTTACCGCAAGCATTGATTCCCGCCGCTCAGGCTCAGGAATCGAGCGTTTTCGGCGACCGGCAGGATGCCACAGCCACCCCTCGCCCTGTTTCCAAAGCTTCAGGGCTTATCGGGGCGACGCACCAAGGTGTGCCGCTTAACTCCGAAACCATCGCCGATATCGCCGAATCAGTGGCGCCGGCGGTCGTAAACATCGAAGTTGTCAAACGCGGAAACCGAACACTTATCAACGTTCCTGAATTGCCATTTGAAAACGGCAAATTCGAATTTTTCTATAACGGGAGGAAATTGACGCCAGATGATTTGACGCGATCGTTTCGCCTGCCCATGAACCCGAAACCCAGCACAGGCTCTGGATTTATTGTGCGTGCAGACGGATATGTCCTCACCAATGCACACGTTGTAAAAGAAGCGACAAAAATCAAAGTCACGCTCCAAGACAAAAGATCTTTTGTAGGAACAGTCGTGGGCTCAGACAGTTTCTCAGATGTCGCGATTATCAAAATTGATGCACACGGATTGCCAACTGCCAAGATTGGCTCATCAGCGGGCGTTCGCCCCGGCGAATTCGTGATTGCAATCGGAAGTCCACTGGGCTTCGACCACACCGTAACTCTGGGAATCATCTCAGCGGTAGAACGCGCAATCACCGACGTCAACGGCAACATCAACTTCATTCAAACCGATGCAGCGATTAACCCCGGCAACTCTGGCGGACCACTGCTCAATTTGCGCGGTGAAGTGATCGGCGTCAACACCGCCATTCAAGCCAATGCACAAAACATCGGCTTTTCCACCCCGATTGATGTTGCTAAAACCGTTTCAGATGACATCATTGCCAACAAAAAGATTGAAAGACCTTGGGTAGGAATTTCCTTGAAAGACATCGATGAGCATCTTGCAAAAGGTCTTGGATTACCAGCTTCCACAAGGGGTGTGATTGTCGCTGACATCTTTAAGGGCAGCCCGGCTCAAACATCCGGTATTGAAAAGAATGATGTTATCCAAAAGATAGATGGAAAAGACGTGCTCAAAACAAAAGACGTTCAAGACGCAGTGCGAGCGCATAAAGTTCGAGAAGTCGTCAACTTCTTGGTTTTGCGCAAGGCGGGAGCTAAGATCTGTCCGGTAGCTGTTGGATCCTATCCCGATAGGTTAGTGGCTGGTGGACCAGATCCGGGACCGCCGGATGATGAATAACATTACTGCGTTGTTTCGGCGGTCTCGCGGACTGCCTTTTGCGCCTCTTTGATCTGCTCGCGAATTCTCACAGCGATTGGATTGTCGCGATGTGCGCTCAAAACCATTTGGAGTGTGTCGAGTATGCGGCTAGCTTGGATCTAAAAGTGAAAATGAAGGCATTTGAACCGCTTCCTGGTAATCTTGCGGCGTCGGCCAGGAGACAAGTTTGAATTTATCGTCGGTCTTTTCTTTTAAATCCATTAGAATTGTGGCTATGTTCCCTCACAGTTAATCTACCCATGCAGATCCGATTTTCTACTGTTGTATTGGTGGTGACCGCCTGGTTTAGTGCTTGTTCCGTTGCCATTGCAGACGACTATTTGGCTGAAGCTTCGGTAAACGGCGTGGCGCGTTGGCCGGCAGAGCGAGTGCCGATAAAAGTATTCATTGAAGAGGGAAAACCAGACATTGGATACACAGCTGAACTAAAAGAGACGTTGCAAAAGGCATTCGAGAATTGGAGCGCTGTTTCAGCCGGACATCTCAAGTTTGAAGTGTTGCCGACTCGCGACAATGCGCAAATTATTTGTGATTGGACCAATGATCCCAAGAAAATGATGACACCCAAAGAAGGTGGCTACACCATCGTAACACCTGATACGAAGGGCATTTTACATGCCGACATAGTGATTCTGACTTTGCCGCCAACCGGAGCAGCAAAGATGCCGCCAAACTTTGCAAAGCGCGTTGCATTGCATGAAGTCGGGCATGCCATCGGACTTTTGGGACACAGCTCATCACCGAATGATGTTATGTTTGACACTGTTCCACCAAATGATCAACCGACTGCACTCAGCGATCGCGATAAGAACACTGTAGTGAGTTTGTATTCGGCAGGACCGGAAACGCTTGTTACTAAGCCATTTGATCCGACCAAAGTAAATGTACCTGCCTCGGCTGAAAGTCCTGCTTTGAAGTGTGTGAGGCTCAACAACGAAGCGGTCGAGCTGCTTAAGGGAAACAATTTGCAAGCAGCAGTGGCTAAGCTTGAAGAGGCGCGTGCAATTGATCCGAATAATCAGTTAGTTAACTCAACGCTTGGAGGCGTGTACGCAAATCTTGCATCACTGACTGCAATGCTGGGACAGTTTCCCGCGTCGGTTTCATACTTCGAAAAGGCGGTGCCTGCGCTGGAGAAGGGCATGAATAAATCAGCACTTCTTACGACATTGACGAACTACAGCAAGATTCTTCGCATGATGAAAAAGGATGCGCAAGCAAATGAAATTGATGCGAAGTTGAAATCGTTGCAGTGATGAAAAAGACGATTGAAACAAAGTAGTTAGGAGATTCTTTGTGGAATTCATGTCCGCCATAGATTGCGTTTACAACTGTGTTTTGTGTGATTTTGAGAAATAAGGATAAGGAGGCCGTTTCCTAAAATGATTGTTGGCATTGCCCATACGGCGTTAGTCGTGCGTGATTACGAAGAAGCAATCGAATTCTATGGAAAACTGGGTTTCAAGGTTGTTGAAGACACGCTTTTGCCTGGTGGGAAACGATGGGTTAGATTGGCGGTTCCTGGCGGACGCGGCTCAGAGATTCTCTTGTCTAGAGCGGTAAATGAGGAACAACTGGCGGCAGTCGGCAACCAAACAGGTGGAAGAGTTTTGTTCTTTATGCATACTGATGATTTCGAATCCGACTACACAGCTTTCTGCGCGGCCGGTATCGAATTCACGGAAGGACCATGGGACCAAGCCCATGGTAGAGTTGGGGTTTTCAAAGATCTCTATGGAAACCGAATTGATTTGATACAACCAAAATAGAGCAACGACAAATGAAAATACAAAAGCGAGACCTTCTTAAAAACTCCAAGGCAATTCTGACGGCACTGAGCTTTAGTTTATCCTTCTCGATAGCTATTGCGCCGAATGCTCGCGCTGAAGATGCTACGGCTAAGGCAAAACCGCCTGTAGCTCAAGCATTATCGAAAGATGAGGAGGCTGTATTCATCCGCGTGCAGAAAGTTGTGGTTAAGCAACTCAACAAAAAGGTCGAAGACGTTAAGCTTGAATCCAGGCTGATTCAAGATTTAGGAGCCGACTCTCTCGATTCGGTTGAACTTGTGATGGCGATAGAAGAGGAGTTTCGAACTTCAATTCCCGATGCTGATGCCGAGACGCTGAAGACCGTCAAAGACATCGTCAGGTATATTTCGAAAGCCACCGGTCTCAGTAAAGCACCAGCTCCAACAAAACAGACGCAGAGCAAGGCGAAGACAGGGAAGTAGTGCGTCTAACTAAGAGAAGAAGTATCCGAGAGCCGCTGCCAGACCACCGCAGATACAAACAGTTAGAAGCAGCAAAATGTAGAGAACATGCTCGGGCATGTTGATCTTGTCAGTTTGTTCTGGTGCATCCTTCTTTTCTCGAAGCTGCGCCGTTTTGCTTAGGCTAGGCGCCGTCTTATTGAGGGTAGCCAGTTCTTTTGCCAGTTTTGGATTTGTATTCGGCAGTTTCGATAACACAGCCGCTAAGTCGCGTGCGACAGAACCCAGATTCTGATACCGATCTGCGGGATCTTTTTGAAGCATCTTATCGACAATTTTTTCCAGAGCGTCAGGGAATTTTCTATCTGGAGAGCGTTCTGAAAGGCGCATTGGCTTTTTCGTTTGATGCAGCATCATAGTCGACGGAGCGCTCTGCCCGAGGTGTGGTGGATTTCCTGTAAGTGTTTCGTAGAGCACACAACCTAATGAATAAATGTCGGTGCGATGATCCACCTTCTGTCCTACGCATTGCTCAGGGCTCATGTATACAGGACTTCCAAAGATTTCGCCAGTTTGAGTAATCGCTTGTGGTTCCCCTTGGTCTTGCAAAAGTTTTGCTATTCCGAAATCCAAGATCTTCACTACTGGACCGTCTTCGCCCGCCGCTAAGATAATGTTGCCCGGCTTGATGTCTCGATGAATGATGCCGCTTTCGTGTGCATATTCAATTGCCATGCAGACCTGAATGATAATCTCGAGTGCCTCTTCGATTTCTAAGCGACCATTCGCTTTGATTCGCTCGTGCAGCGTTTTCCCTTCTACGAACTCCATCACAAGGTAAGACTGCCCGTCTTCGAGAAGCCCGAAATCATGTAGTTTTACGAGGTTGGGATGATCGAGAAGAGAGGCTGCTTTAGCTTCGTTTTGAAATCGGCGCAGAGATGTTGCCGAATCTGTAGGCAGCAGTGTCTTCAAGGCGTATCGGGTGTTCAAAAATAGTTGTTCGACGAGCAAAACATTGCCGGCGCCGCCTTGACCCAAACTACGAATGACTTTGTATTTGCCGCCAACGATCTGCTCAGGCCGGTATTCGTGCCCGGCAGATGTGTGAGTATTTTGACCCTGGCCTGTGTGGGCTGTTTTATCAAAATCAGTCATGCTTTCGGCTTTCGGATGAGATATCAGCCATTCCGGGAATATTGATTCTTGGTTCGACAGATCGAACATGTAGGAGATAACTCGGCTACTTTGCGCTACTGGTTAATTGTGCCACTAATAAAGCAGAATCAGTCAAATGCATTCGATGTATTGAAGCCTCACTTCAAGGAAGGAAGGCGCCTTGGAAAGTAGCAATCAGGAGTTTCAACAAGCAACTGGTGAGCTCTTGTCGTCCTTTGCACCGGGCCAAATCTTGGGTGGGAAGTACAAGATTATTGATACGCTCGGCGCCGGTGGAATGGGGCTTGTCTTTCGGGTTCAACAGGTCTTCATCGCAAAAGAGTATGCTTTAAAAACGCTCAAACGCACTACCGTGAACGATACCTCGATTCGGCGGTTTCAATTAGAGGCGAAAGCGACGGCGGTTTTGAATCACCCCAATTTGGTGCAGGTGCATGACTTCGGACTATTGGACGACGGTGCCCCATACTTCGTTATGGATTTTGTCGATGGAGTAAATCTGTCTGAGCACTTGAAGAAGAGTGGGTTGCTGGGGATAGAGGAGACACTTGCAATTATTGTGCAATTGGCGGAAGGTCTCGGATACGCGCATCGCCTCGGGGTTGTCCATCGGGACATAAAAACCAGTAACATCATGTTGGTCAAAGGCGTAGCCATAGGCGCGCCAGGTTGCGCAAAAATACTGGACTTCGGTATTGCCAAAATGCTCACCGTATCTGGTGATACTGAATTTCAGTCGCTGACGCGAGCTGGGGAAGTTTTTGGCAGCCCATCTTACATGAGTCCGGAGCAATGCTCCGGCGCTCCGGTCGATCATCGCACCGACATCTATTCTCTGGGGTGCGTGCTCTTTGAGTGTTTGACTGGTGCGCCACCGCATTTAGGGGCAAGTGCTTTGACGACCTTGATGCTGCATCAAACAGAAGCTGCTTCATCTCTTCGCGAAGCGTCACTCGGCAAGGAGTTTCCGGAAGGGTTGGAGCGAATTGTCGCAAAAATGTTGGCGAAGTCTCCCGACGATCGATATGACGATCTCTCAATGGTTGCTGCCGATCTGCGCAGTTTTATCCAAAATCCGTTCAAAAACGTGTCTATTCCTGATGGAAAAGTTGACGAGAAAAATGCACGAACAATTTCCATTGTTCGAAAGGAACTCTATTCACTCTTGTCGATTACTGCTGTGAGCGCGACAGCTCTTGGTGGATTCGGTGGATTTATAGCGAAACAAGTCCAGTTCATGGATGGTCGTCCGGCCATGAAATCCACACACACACACAACGATCCACCGATTAAGGACCTTCCAATTTCAGTAACTGATATTGCAGCTGCCGATGCTCCTATAGACAATCACTTCAGGCAAATGCTCGAGAATAAAAACCAGAACCATTTTGCGGGATTGCTTGTCAAATCTCGAGCAGCGTTGGTCTCGCCGGCTTCCTCTCCAAAGCAGTTAGAAGAAGCGTTCTCTGACTTGGGAACGTGTTTGAAAATACTCGACGAACAGAAGGATCTCGACCAGGGTTACCGTATTCGCGTAAAGGCCATGCAAGGTTGGTATTGGCTTAGGTGTAACCAGTTGGAAAAGGCGGAGACACTAGCAAATGATGTTAGCAAGCTACAATCGAACAACAAGTCGAATTTTGAAGAAGGCGCAGGTTTATGTCTCATACTTGGATTGCAGTACCAAGAGCAAAAGAAGTTAGACAAGGCGCTTATGTATCTAACGAAAGCGATTGACTTGAGCACTAAAGCGAAAGGCACTAGTCGATGCTATGAAGTTGCCGCCTGTCAGACAGCCATGGGACGCATTTACGCGAGTGATCGAAAAGAGATTGACGAAGGAATACATTTCCTGAAATTGGCGAAGCGAAACTATGAGAGTTCAAACTCTACCAAGACCGATCAATACGCAGGCAATTTAGTGAGTCTCAGTCATGCGCTGAGGGAGGCGCAAAGGCACCAAGAGGCTGCTAACTCGTATAAGCTCGCGATTGCAAAAGTTAGGCCGCTAACGGATACGAAGGTGGTTCCACCGACTTATCTGATTGAGTGCTACGACGGATTGGGTTGTGTCCAGATCGCGTTGGGAGATTTTTCCGCTGCAAAGAAATCATTGAAAAATGCGCTCACTTGCTGCAAGAAGTATGAGTTCTCAGGCAAAGCAGCCTATGCGAAAATGGTATCGATTCATTTGGCTTTGTTAGAGCAACAAACGGCTGTTGAAGGGAAAGGCGATTAAGCGATTACTACCACTTGCTCAAATCATTTGCTTCTTTCTTCAGATCTTGAAGAGTGCTGTTGATGTCTGTTGTTCCCAAAGATTTTGGTGGCTTTGATTTGCCCCATGTGCCGAGTTCTCTAGATTCTTTCTGAAGATCTTTGAGTGTTGCCTTGATATTTGTTTTTCCCAGAAGGGTCGCCTGTCTGATCCGGGTTTCCGTGATATCTTGATGCGGTCGATGATAGCAGGTGCGCCACTTGTCGTGAGGTAGTAATGAGCGAAAAAAGAGTTCTGACAGCAGAAGATCATCAACAGACTATAGATGTGGCGGTAGGTGCGACTCTCTTGTATTGGGCCACACATGGAACATCTGCGTACCAATGGCGCGAGCCAAAGGTGGCTGGAGATTCCGTGCAGTTTTATGGATACGAGTCAATGCCGAGTCGTAGCACAGCAGCCGATGAGCCGGCGATACCAGGTGCCACCTCGGAGCAGGCATTCAAGTTTGTGGCTGTCGCTCCAGGAACATCAAAGATCGAATTGTCGCAAGGTTACATGAGTCGAGATGAGAGCGATCTACGTTTGGCTGTCACTGTGCGTGTGGCGTAGGAGGAACTGCAAGATGCGAAATTTCTTCAAAAGGCTCAGATCCTAACTCTTGCGGTCTGGTTGTCGGTTGGTGGCACGCCCATTAGTGCCAAAGAAAACGATACATCGAAGGCGCAGAAATCTGATTCGGAATCATGAGGCACGGTCGTATCAAGTCAGAAGGAGATTTGTGTCTGTCCGTCACTATTAAGGTGTTGCCGAAATGAAAACGAAGCAGCGCCAATAGACTCTGCCGCAGGTGGAATGTGTTCCTGCACGGTATATGGATGGATTCGAAAGGAGACCTATCCATATTATGGAAATTTCGCCGGAAACAAATGGGGGGACTACGCGCTGCGTGATTAGTTAGAAACGCTTATGCGTGGGAGGACCACCATTTTCGAATCGTGGCCGCGTGTCTACATTATCGACAAACACCGGCAACCAATCTAACTAACTGAGATCCGAATGCAAAAGGTTTCGAGCCTTGTTTAAGTCACTGGCAATCAATCGCAAAAATATGGGAACAAGCGCTGAAGAACTTCAACAGCGTACCCATATAACTGCATTTGGTTCAGCTTATACAGAGCATCAGGAATCTCAAAGAGCGAAGATTGATGTCCGTGTCGTACCTGTGTGGTTTCATGTTTTGCGAATCTTGGGCTTCACTCGGGGCCAACCCCTATATGGAAAAGAAGGCGACCTCATCGCCGAACGTTTCCGTGGTTTGGGCTGGGACTGGGTTGATTGCACCACGCCGGAGCCTATTCCGCACTGGATTCGCGATAGCCGCACAAATGAAGTGCTTGCCTGGATGATTGTAGGAACAGCAGGGCTCACCGTCGCACTGACGGCTCTTTCTGCTACCAGAAGCATGATTGCGAAAGCGCAAGCAGAAGCATCGCCGGCAATTTTTGGGTCTGCCAATCCTTATGTTGGGGATGTTGGGGCACCCAATCAATATAGCTACGGCGTGCAAAGGCAGTCATACGGTTCCCAAAACTATAGAGTGACACCGAATACGTCACTATCAGGGGGCCGAGTGCATGTAGTGGTCAACCGCTAGGAGGAAGCGGAAGCACGACATAAAACAGACAACCGTGACATCAATGTCACTAACTGCCCAGATATAACTGGGCCTACAAAGTCATGAAACCCCCACAGTATTACTGCTGGGGGCTTTTGACCATCCAGGGGGATTTTACAGGATTGTCACTAGGCTGCCACTAATTTTTCAATACACTGCGTGCACGGCTGGTTGATTCAAGAGGAACAAAGCAATGTGTAAAGGTGATAACAAGGCGGAAGTCAGAGACAATAGCGAAAAGAGAGGCAGTGACGCTTCTGAAAAGCTGCAAATGCAAGCAGGCGCACAGGGCGCCCAACAAATTCCGGAAAGCCAACTCGCCAAAGCAGGCGTCACCACGATTCACACTGACGAAGGCGATGTCCACTCTTATCCCAACGGTGTCAAAGTTGGTCGTCTCAACGGCAACGGCATCGACCACAGCATCGAAGCTCCTCCCGGCGGACACTCCAAAGAAAACAAAGACGGCAGCACCGATATTTACGACGCCAAGGGCCATAAAGTTGCCCATATGGACAAAGATCTTACTCTTCACGTTCACACCAAGAATGGCGAATACACCGAAACGCCGGACGGCAAAGTGACATTCAAGCCGGCTCCTGGAAAGACTGATGATCTCTCCGGCGCACATAAGACCGGCCCTGTCGAAAAAGGCAAATACGAAGACTACGGCATTTCGACCGATGGCAAAACAGTTCGCTTTCCCAACGGTGTTGAAATGGACGCCAACGGTCAAAACATCAAAATGCCCGGCGACTATGCAGGTGGTGGTTCAATCCAACCCGGCGACAAGCGCGGCGACTATGTCGGCTACGACAAAGACGGCAAGAAAGTGTTCGAAATCAAGGATGGCGTAGTTCATGTTCCGACCGCTGACGGCGAATTCACATCGACCAATGGCAAGATCAAGTTCGAATCCAAAGCCAACAAGCATGCCGTAAATCAAGGCTACTTGCCGGAAGTGCAACTGGTCTAAAGTCTAAGGTCTCGAAGAGGCTAAGCAAAGGTGACAGAGCGGGACTTGCGTCCCGCTCTCTTTTTTGTGCTGATTTTTCACTCTAGGGGGTTCCGATTTGTGAATACATCACTTCCGGAAAATTGTTCACCCGTGCACAAAACCCGTGTTCTGCAATGCCCAGTAGATGGGGAATCTGAAGGATGCCAAAGATGCACGGGATAACAATTCTCCGGAAAAGCTTGAGATTGACCTCCCGGAAAATTGTTCACCCGTGCACAACACCCGTGTTCTGCAATGCCCAGTAAATGGGGATTCTGAAGGATGCCAAAGATGCACGGGATAACAATTCTCCGGAACGGCTTCAGACTGACGTTTCCGGAAAATTGTTCACCCGTGCACAACACCCGTGTTCTGCAATGCCCAGTAGATGGGGATTCTGAAGGATGCCAAAGATGCACGGGACAACAATTCTCCGGAACGGCTTCAGACTG
>CAZCZI010000043.1:0-29768 GCA_964503045.1 uncultured Candidatus Obscuribacterales bacterium | reverse complement strand
AACAATTCTCCGGAACGGCTTCAGACTGCGTTTCCGGAAAATTGTTCACCCGTGCGCAAAACCCGTGTTCTGCAATGCCCAGTGGAAGGGGATTCTGGAGGTTGCCAAATGAGCACGGGGCAACAATTATCCGGAGAGCAGCTCAGAAAAATTCGAACCCCATCGATCGTCATTTATGGGCTTGGAAACCCAGTTCGCGCGGGTGCTTACGATTTCGGTCTGATGATGCGCCAAGCCGCGACCGCGGCTCCGAATCCATTGTCGATATTGACGACGGTAACGCCGGGAGCGCAGCTGTTGAGCATGGTCAACAATGCCGACAGTCCTTCGAAATTAGCGCCATATCCTATGCTGGTGGGAACGGCGATGATGGGCGCGGAGATTAGACCTGCCACCACCGATGGTAGTGCTCCGTCCATGCCGGCTACTACGATGACTGCCCCGACTTCTTTGAAGTGATCGAGATTTTCGAAGAGTCTGTGGATTCCCGCCACCCCAACGTCAAACACACGAGTGACGGCAACAGCCTTAGATGCCAGCGTCAATGCGGCTTCTTCTGCAATCGGTATGTCGGAGGTCCCGGCACAGGCGATTGCCACGGACGCCAACTCGGGTGATGGCGGCGGCAGTTTGCCGAATGTGAGCATGCGAGCTTGTTTGTGAAAAATCGAATCTGAAACGTGTTGTGAAGCCACTTCCGCCACGTCCTCAGAGACTTTGGTGGCGAGCACTATGTCGTGAGTTTCGCGAAGCGTCTTAGCGATAGCGATGATTTGTTCGGCCGTTTTTCCTGGGCAAAAGATGGCTTCGGGAAAGCCTTGGCGCGATTCGCGATCGAGATCCAATTTCGCAAATTCGAGGTTGGCGGTATTTGTCATTTGTGCGTTACGCTTCCTTGGCGGTAGCCGCTTGGATCTATCTCAATTTCGTCGAATCCCATTGGGATTAGCCCTTCTCTCACCTGCTCAATGAGCTCTGGGTTCTCGTCAAATCGTTTCAACTCCTCAGGTGCAACTTCAACTGATGCTCTTGAGGCGTAGTTGCGCACCCGCACAAGTGAAAATCCCAACCCCCGAATGAACTCCTCGGCTGTTTCTACTTGTTTCAGGCCTTCTACCGTCACCGGCACATCAGTTGGAAATCGTGATGAAAGACATGCCGCTTGTGGTCGGCTCCACGATGGCAATCCTGCCTTCAAAGCGAGCTGGCGAATTTCGTCTTTGCAAAGTTGAGCGCTTTGAAGAGGGCTGACTACACCAAATTCTTGTGCTGCTGAATGACCCGGCCTGAAATCTGCAAGGTCATCGATATTGGCACCATATGCGATGCTCTTCACTCCTCGCTCTCGTGCCAGCCTTTGCAGATCATCAAACAATGTCGCTTTACAGAAGTAGCAGCGCATCAAGTCGTTGCGCTGATAGTCCTCTCGTTCTACTTCATCGGTTTTCAGCTCTAATAGATCAAAATCAAATGCGGCTGCCTGTTGGCGTGCTGCTTGCAGTTCGCTGTTTGCAAGACTGGGCGAAATAGCGATGACAATTAGAGCCGCGTCTTTCAGTTCTCTTTTGGCGTAGTAAGCAAGAAGAGAGCTGTCCACTCCACCAGAGTATGCGACGATGACACTGTCCAACTCGCGAATGCAGCTAATCAAGGCGGCTTCCTTTTGCTGAAGCGCATGACTGCTCGAGATATCGGGCGTATCTGAAATGCTTAAGATATCGGAAGTATCTGACATGTTCAAGATTATAGTCCCGGGTCTGGCTGTTGCTAGGCTTTAGAACTCAATCTTCGACTTTTGTTTCGAATTCGTTTCTGTGTCCGGGGTTCTGAAATCGTCCAAGAGCGATTTTACAAAGGGCACGTTGAAATCTCCTTCAACGACGGTGGTTTTAGTGATCAGCTTGCAACCCTGATGCGTCGCCATAAACGATGCGATGTCTTGTTCGGTGAGTCTTTTGCAGCCCGCGACGTAAACTTCTTGCAGACGCGAGCATTCGCCTAAAATGATGAGGGCTTTCTTGGTGATTGGATTTGAGCCGATATTGAGTGCTACTAAGTTTGGTAAGTTAGTTGCGATTTCCTCGATGGAGTGGTCGTCGATACCTGTTCCTCGTATTTCCAAAATAGTCAGGTTTTTGAGCTTCGTCACAACTTTCACCATTGCCGGAGTCAGTTTCACCCCGCTCAATTTCAGGTGTTCAAGCCGCTTGCAATTCGCAAGTGGTAGGAGTCCGTTGTAGTCGATTCGTGTGCCTGCCACGGAAAGTTTGCGCAGGTTTGGCAATTTTGCAACTGTCGACAAGTCCGTTACGTTTTTGTTGTCGTTTATGCTGAGATCTTCCAGGTTGCGAAAATGAGCGAGCGCCTTCAATGCCTCATTGGTCACGAAGCAATTTCCGATGTTCAACCTCGACAGTACTTCCGGTTTTTGAAACGACGCCAATCCGCTGCCCGATACGGCTGTGAAGCTGATATCCAAGTCGCGCAATGGCAATATTGCAAGCGCTTTCAATCCACGATCGGTAATCGGATTGCCAAATAGAAGCAGCTCTTCCGTCTGCCAATGGGCACCTACTTCAGCTTCAAGGTTGGCATCGTTCAAAGTAAGCTGCGACCAGTTTACTTTCTTTTGGGTTGCCGAGGCTTCTGCTGTCTTGTTTCGAGTCTTGCGCGCTGCCATGTCCGTTAGCTTTGCCAAAGTTTCAGGCACGTATCGCTTTGGTTTGCTCAGTGATGTTTTCTTGTTCAGAATCTTGTTGGCTTCCGTTGATCCCCCATCAAGTGAACTTATTTGATACAGCATAGCTGCAACGATGAGCATCGCAATTGCAATCGACATTCGAATCAACACGGTCTTGCCTGAGAGTTTCTTTTTGCTCGGCGATTCATCGCCTGTGCTCTCGAGTCTGGCAACCACTTCTTCGGCCGACTCAGGGCGTTCATCCGGATTTTTGGAAAGCAGCTTGTAGACAAGCTCTTCAATGTGCGGGGGTACGGCTGCCTTTTTGTTTTTGGCTCTCAGTCTTGGTGGTTCTTCAGAGCGATGTTTTTGCAGAATCTCGACACTCGACTCGGCTTCGAAAGGCGGATGGCCCGTCAAAACCTCAAACATGACGCAGCCGAAAGAGTAGAGATCCGATCGTTTTGAAATCTTCTTGCCTCCGCCTTGCTCTGGGCTCATGTAGAGCGGGGTTCCGATTGCGGCTCCTGACTGAGTCGATGATGTTTTATCGCCGATGTCTTTGGCGATTCCGAAGTCGACGAGCTTTGCTTCCAAGCTGCCATCGCGGTTACGCAATACCATGATGTTGCCCGGTTTGATATCTCGATGCAGAATTCCTTGGCGGTGTGCCGCGCCTATTGCCTTGGCGACTTTCACCAAAAGTGGTATCGCCTCTGATATCGGGACCGCACCCAGACCGGCAAGGTGTTCTTTCAAGGAGCAGCCGTCAAACCAGTCCATTACCAGGTATGGCTCGCCTTTTGTGTTTGTTCCTAACTCGAGTACCTGAATGATATTTGGGTGTGACAGTTTGGCCAGAGCCTTCGCCTCTTGCTGAAACCGCATGAGGTGTTCGGCGCTCTCATGATTGAGCATTTTTATCGCCACGAGTTTGTCCAGCAAAATATGGCGGCCTTTGAAGATGGCGCCCGAACCACCGGAGGTTACGTACTCCAAAATCTCATAGCGCCCAGGCGGCAACTCTGCGGTCGGAACCGCAAACGAAGAACCAGAGAGATTTACGGTTGCGTCTCGGTCGACGCCCGTGCCTGTATCCGGTGTATTCAAAAAGTGCTTTCCTCTTGTTACCAGAGGTTAGTAATTGGACTTAACGCGGCGCGACTAAATCCATTATATTCCCAATAAAGTTTCGAAGACGTTAACGAGATGTTTGGTCTACACCAATTGGTGTAACAACGCCTGCATTTGAAGATATGGAGAGATTCGAGGGGTTTGAAATGGTTCCACCCACCAGGTTGGATAGTTCATGGCGAATCGAGGTCTCGTCGTCTTTTTGGGCAAACTGGTACATTCTGAGAATGGAGGCTGCCAGCTCGTCGTGCCCCAAAGGCTGCGGCTGTCCGACGAAAATTTTCTCGTAAACCGTCTTGGTCAGTCCCTCTTCTTTGGTCAGAAGTTCTTCGTACAGTTTCTCTCCTGGGCGCAAGCCAATGAACTCGATCTTGATGTCTTGTCCTGGGCGCAGTCCCGAGAATCTGATCAAGTCGTGAGCCAAGTCCGCGATTTTTACCGGCTTGCCCATGTCGAGCACGAAAATCTCTCCGCCGGCTCCGAGAGCTCCGGCTTGCAAAATAAGCTGCACCGCCTCTGGTATCAACATGAAATAGCGAGTCGCTTCGGGGTGGGTTACTGTTACAGGTCCGCCGGCTTCAATCTGGCGTTTCCAGAGCGGAATCACCGAGCCGCGGCTGGCAAGCACGTTGCCGAATCTCACAGCGACAAACTTGGTTTTGCGCGTTCTCTGCGCGAGATCTTGAACCACCAACTCTGCCATGCGCTTGGTGGCGCCCATGATTGAGGTCGGGTTGACTGCTTTGTCGCTCGATACTAAAACGAACGTTTCAACACCATACTGCGCGGACAACTCGGCGACATTTTGTGTTCCCTTTATGTTGTTGGAGATTGCCTCCACGACGTTGTCTTCCATAAGAGGAACATGTTTGTGCGCGGCCGCATGAAAGACCACTCTGGGGCGATGTTTTTCGAAAAGCGACTCCAGACGCGCCCGATCTCTGATGTCGGCGATGATTGGAATCACCGTGACTGGCTCCGATCTATTGCGCAGTTCTTGCTGAATTTCAAAGATTGAGTTTTCGCCTTTGCCTAGAATCAAAAGCTTGCGTGGTTGAAACCGCATCAATTGCCGGCAAAGTTCGGAGCCGATAGAACCGCCCGCGCCGGTGACCAAGACGCATCTGTCTTCGACGTATCCGGAGATTGACTGCGAATCGAGTTCTACTGGTTCTCTTCCAAGAAGATCTTCCAGAGACACTTCTCTGAGTTGGCTGACGCTGACGCGTCCGTTGATCAGTTCAAACAGTCCGGGCAGAATTCTTGTTTCTACCTCTGCCGTTCTGCACATGTCGACGATTCTGCGTATCTCGGCTGGAGGTGCCGACGGCATCGCAATGATCACTTGATCGATAACCAAATCGTCGACCAGTCTGGGCAGATCTTGAGTGGTACCAAATACGGTGAGATGTGCGATGCGCTTTTTGACCTTTTGCGGGTCGTCATCAATAAGACCAATCACATCCACGCCGAGATCTCGGCGTTGAATCAGTTCTTTCAAAACCATCTGGCCCGCATCACCGGCTCCGACCAACAGGGCTCGGCGCCGTGTGGGTTGCCGCCAATGCCGGCGCTGGTTGTGTTCGGTCATCAGCCGTCTGAGCACGCGCGGGCTCGCCAAAAGCATGAAGCTCAAACACATGTCGATGAAGATGATGCTGTAAGAGAGATTGTTGCCTTCAACAGCGATTAATTGGAGCGCTCTTGCCACAACTATTGCTGTGCTGACGGTAAGAACAGACAGACCTAACTCGGTCATCTCCGTCAGTCCGGTGTAGCGCCACAAGCGGCGGTACACACCAAAGCCCCAATTGGCGAGGAGCCGAGCTGCCACCACTGCCGGAAGTATGAGCCAAAACTGGGTCAGAAAGACTGCTGATAGATGTCCATCAAATCTGATTGCGTAGGCGCCAAAGAAGCTCAATGCCGCAATCAGCCCGTCCAGCACGATTTGCAGGAGCCGCATCCAGCGCACTCTTTGAATAATCGACAGCGGGCGGTCGTCTTCTATTAGGACCGGCGATTCGCCGCCGCTATTTTTGTCCTTTAAGTCCGTGAATTCAGTCAACGATAATAACCTGGTCACCCAAAAAAGAGACATTGTGCAAGCCTAGCCAGAGGCCGAAGCCAATACTACACTAGTCATGAGGATGATTGGCTTATTACCATTTCAGCCACATTAACACTAAAAAATGGACGCTCGAAAGCAACGGGCAATTAGCTGAAATTCATCTTGCCCTTTTGCTTCTGCACCCAGTCTTTGACGCGCTCTTGGGGCAATCCGAGGGTAAACGCTGTTCCTAACAAAGCCTCTTCATGAGACACATCAAGTTTGAGCAATTCGTTGTATCTCTTGATAGCCATGAGTTTGATCGGACCTTCCTTCAAGCTGCCGGTGGCGCTGTAAACCGCCAAGGAGACGAGTCCGTAGCCGGCTGCCACGGCCAAGAGTATCGGAATCAACCTGACAGTGTCGACGTCGGAGTTGAACTCTTTGGGCAGTATCGGAACCATACGCGTAACCCAGGCATGGGCGGCAACTTCGTAAAGAACCCAAATTGCCAAGTACTTTTTCGGGTCAAAGGCATACTTGGCTGTAATGTCGGTTTCTTCGTCCTTCCGGAAAATCTCACCGCGGGGCTTAAACATTTGTCCAAAAACGACTTTCCTGTCCGGCGGAAAGACGAGGCAGGCGCCGACCATAGTCGCAATTAGAAGGGCAGGTCCAAAATAGTGAATGATTTGCTGCAGCCTCAGGGTGTCGTAGCACATAAATGCCCAGGGCAGAAACACGCCTATTAGAACGATCATCATGAACCGCGGCAAGCCGAGCTTTTGCTCGAGGCTGCTTCCGAAGCACCAGATGAAATAGCTGTTTAGGACGCACAGAATCCAGTGACCCTGTGCAAATGTGGCCGTGGCCAGCAGTTTGAACAAGTCCGCCCACTGCTGTGTCTTCCACTTGGTCAAAATCGTGGTCACTTCAAATGAGTTGGTGTCCACCCAAATGTTGAAATTGTTAATCGTCTGAGCGTAGCTCACCACGAAACCGAAGACGATAAGCGCCGTAAACATCGGAATGACCGGCTTCGTCTCGAATTTGATGTCAGGGCGAGCAGTTTGGTGACCGTAACTCATGCTGGTTAAATCCGTCTTGCAAGTAGTGGTTTGAGGACAGAAGACCCTGGTTCAATTTAGCTGGCGCGCACCATCAAGGTGGAAGCCCCAGCCTTTTATCGGACTCTCGAAGTAATAGACTTCCTACTTCAAAGTACCACGTTGACAAGCTTGTCTTGCACCACGATTACCTTGCGGATGCTTTGCCCATTAATTTTTGCCTGAATCTTAGAATCAGCCATGGCCATCGCTTCAGCCTGTTCTTTGGGAAGTCCGCGGGGAGCTTCCACTTTGCTTACGATTTTTCCGTTTATCTGCAGCACGAGCTCGATTTCATCGTCGACTGATAATTTTGGGTTGAATTCGGGCCACGTGCTTACGTGAATGGAATCGCCTTTGGCTTTGTTCATTTTGAGCGCCTGCCACAACTCCTCAGAAATATGAGGGGCCATGGGAGCCAAAAGCAACAAAAGGCTCTGAATGCCGAACGTCAACAGATTCTTGTTGTCGTCCGAGACTTTGGGAGCTTTTGAGGAGGAACCATTGCCATCTTTGCCCTCTTCAGCAAGGGCGGCGACGAACTTGTTGAGTCCATTCACCAACTCCATGCATCGTGCAATCGATGTGTTGAAGCGGTAGGGCTCAGCTTCTAGATCTTGCGTCACGGCCTTGATTGTCTTGTGCACGAGCTTGTGAAGCTCTTTTGACTTCACGTCGAGAGCTTCATGATTGACCGAGACCGCCTGCCCAAGCACGACCGAGTCCTGGTCGACCAGGTCGGTCACCAGTCTCCAAACTTTGCTCAAGAAGCGGAATTGTCCGACAGCGCCATCTTCCGACCATTCCAACTCTTGCTCAGGCGGTGCCGCAAACAAGGTGAAAAGCCGCGCGGCATCCGCGCCGTAACGTTTGAAGAAGTCAGTGGTACCGACCACGTTGCCGCGCGACTTCGACATCTTCTCGATGCGTCCCGATGTCGGTGAAAACTTAGTCACCATGCCTTGCGACAAAAGTCTTGTGAAAGGCTCGTCGCAAGTGACATAGCCCATGTCTCTCAAGGCTTTCGTGAAAAATCTGGAGTAGAGCAAGTGCAAAATCGCGTGCTCGATGCCGCCGACGTACTGATCGACGGGCATCCAGTAATTGACTTTGTCTTTAGCGAATCCTTCCTTCGGATTCTTTGCGTCTGCGTAGCGAAGGTAGTACCAGCTCGAGCAGATAAAGGTATCCATCGTGTCTGTTTCTCTTCTGGCATCGCCACCACATGCGGGGCATCTCACGTCGAGAAACTCTTTCGAGCGCGTAAGGGGCGAACCACCCTCCCCTGTAATTTCAATGCCCTCGATCGGTAAAATTACAGGCAGATCTTTTTCCGGCACCGGCACCACACCGCACTTCTGACAGTGCACGAGCGGTATCGGGCAGCCCCAGTATCTCTGGCGCGAGATCAACCAATCTCTCAAGCGAAACTGAATTCTCTTGGTTCCAGCCTGATTCTCAGAGGCCCATTTCACCATTGCCGTTTTGGCGGATTCGCTGTCCATTCCATTGAACGAGCCCGAGTTGATCATCACTCCCGGCTCGAGGTAGGCAGCTTCAAGCTCTTTTGCGGCTTCACCGCTTGGTGAAATCACTTCTTTTATCGGCAAGCCATATGCTTTTGCGAAGAGAAAATCTCTCTCGTCGTGGGCGGGAACACCCATGACCGCGCCGGTTCCATAGTTGACGAGTACGTAGTCCGAAACCCAGATAGGAACCACGTCTCCATTGAACGGATTAACGACGCTGGCACCAATTGCAACCCCGGTTTTCGATTTCTCGGTTGCAGCAATTCTTTCTAATTCGGTCTTGTGTTTGGCATCATCGACATACTTCTCGACCGCTGCCTTGCACTCTGGTGAAGTCAGCTCGGTAACTAACGGATGCTCGGGTGCCAAAACTAAATAACTGACACCAAATACGGTGTCCGGTCTGGTGGTGAAAACTTTGATTTGAACATTGGGTTTGCTCTCGACCGTGAAGAGCAAATCAGCACCTTCTGATTTGCCAATCCAGTTTTGCTGCATGATTCGAACACGCTCCGGCCAGCCGGTGAGCTTGTTCAAATCATCGAGCAATTGGTCTGCGTAGTTCGTTATTTTGTAAAACCACTGCTGCATCAAGCGCTGTTCGACGCGGGTTTCGGGATGCCGCCAACATGCGCCGTTTTCGACTTGTTCGTTGGCGAGCACTGTGTGGCAGTCAGGACACCAATTTACCGGTGCTTCTTTCTGCACAGCCAAGCCGGCTTTGTGAAACTGCAAAAAGATCCATTGAGTCCAATGGTAGTAGTCGGGGTCACAGGTCGTCACCTCGCGATCCCAGTCATAGCTCGTGCCGAGCTTTTTCAACTGTTCGTCACGCATGAACTTGATGTTTTGCTTCGTCCAATGTCCTGGATGCATTTTGTGTTTGATTGCAGCGTTTTCTGCAGGCAATCCAAATGCGTCCCAGCCCATGGGGTTGAGAACATTGAAACCCTTCATTCTTTTGTGGCGGCTAATCACGTCTGAAATCGTGTACACCCGCATGTGCCCCATGTGCAAGTCACCTGAAGGATACGGAAACATGACCAGCGAATAAAATTTCGGGCGCGTGTCTTTGTCAACGGCTTTGTAAATGCCGATCTCTTCCCAGTGTTGCTGCCACTTTTCTTCGTACTCTTGCGGGCTGTATTGACTCGCCATGTCATCCTCTTTGTGAATCACGTTTATTGCTCGGGATCTTAACCCGGCAGGCTAAGACGAACAAGCAAATAGGCCTTGCATGCTAAGATTCTTAGCCAAGTTTAGGCGTCCCAGAATCACAAGGCTCACCATGGCACAGACAGAAATGACTGACGAATCGTTCAAAACCGACGAATCTAACGAGGAAGAGCGTTTTCCGAAGCAAAAGATTCCATCTGAGATTCTCGAACAAGCCCGCGAGCTTTGCAGAGGCGCCGAAGTGCTACCAGAGGGCGAACACGGCTTAGCCAAGAAGATTTTCTTGCGCCACAAGGAAGGCAAAGTCTTGCGCGTCAAGCTAGGAGTCGACCCTACCTCAACTGACCTTCACATCGGACATGCCGTTGTGTTTAGAAAGTTGCGGCGTTTCCAGGAATTCGGACATCAAATCGTACTCATCATCGGCGGGTTTACGGCGCGTATAGGCGACCCCACCGGGCGCAACGCCACCCGACCACCGCTTACAGCCGAACAAGTCAATGAAAACGCCCAAACTTACATCGATCAAATGGGTGTCGTTCTCGACATGGAGAAGACCGAGATTCGCAACAATGCAGACTGGCTGGCTTCAATGAACCTCACCGACGTCATCAAACTGGCTAGTCAAGTCACTGCCAACCAATTAATCGCCAAAGAAGCTTTCGGAAGCCGGCTTGAGCAGCAGCTTCCGGTTTCATTTCACGAACTCTTCTACCCGCTTCTTCAGGGCTACGATTCAATCGCCATCACGGCAGACGTGGAGCTGGGCGGAACGGATCAACGATTCAACATATTGCAGGGGCGAGATCTGCAGCCACATTATTTGCAAGAACCACAGTTGGCGATGTTGCTGCCCTTGCTTGAAGGCACTGATGGCGTCAAAAAAATGTCCAAGTCCTATGGCAACTACATCGGGCTGAAGGACGAGCCGTACGACATGTTCGGCAAGTGCATGAGCATACAAGATAGCCAGATAGTAAAGTATTTCGAGCTGGCCACAACTCTTTCCGGCAAGGAAGTGGACGCCGTCAAGGATGCTCTTTCAACCGGTGGCAATCCTCGCGATGCGAAAATGCAGTTGGCACAACAGATCGTGCGTCAGTACCACGGCGAGCAAGCCGCAGTCGATGCAGTAAATCAGTGGAATCAGGTGCACGTTCAAAATCAAGCACCGAGCGAAATGCCGAGCTTCAACCTGTCCGGCGCTACTCCATTGTTTCGCCTCATGACTGATTCCGGTTTAGCAAAGAGCAACGGCGATGCCAAACGACTCGTACAAAACGGTGGAGTCAAGCTCGACGGCGTTCAAATACAAGATCCAAACCACGTCGTGTCACTCGACCCTGGTGCAAAAACAGTGTTGCAAGTGGGACGCAGACAATTCGTCGAAGTCGTGCACCAACCTTAGGGTTTCGGCAAACGCTCTGTCCTGACCCTTAATACGTTTAATCTAGCCGTGGGAATCCCACGATTGTTGACTTTCACCAGGCTGCCTACATTTGTCTATGGCAAGGACTCCTAGCACAAAGGCTAAGAGGAAACCGGCTGGCACCACCCCAACACAAATTCGGAAGTTGCGCATGCAGTTGGAAGACCTGATAAGTAAGGCAGAAGAGGGCAATCTCCAGGCCCAGTTCGAGTTGGGCGCGCGTTATGCGGAAGGACGTGGTGTCGCTCGCGATACGCGGCTGGCTGTTAGATGGCTCGGTCGCTGTCTTTTGGGGCAGGCGCATCGACTAAACCCGTCATACATTGAAGAGTTCAGCTCCGAAATCGTGCAAGGTCGTGCCGACATCATTCGTCATGCAAGCGCCGAAGATCCGATACCAGATATGGTGGTACAGCATGTCCGCTGCCCGAAGTGCAAAAGCACCTTGTCCAATGATTATGTTCGCACCGGCAACAATCCGGGAATCTACTCGAACTCTTACGACATCATCGCCTATGCGCTTTATTTGTGCTACGAGCTCGATGGTTCCAACCTGCCAAAATGCCCTCGCTGCAAGGTTGTCGGCTATCGTCACATGATTCAGTATCAGACTTGGAATCGTGAAGAAAATCACGACTTCGTGGTTAGATGCTACATGGAATACGGCATGCCGAGCTATCTTCCACTTCTGTGGTCGCCGAAGCGTGGATACGAGCTCATACCGGTCGAAGACTTGCCTGATTACAGAGACCTGACTTGTGCGCAGTATGTCTCTGAGATTTTAGACTACTGGGAAAAAGGCGATGAACAGAGCGCCAACATCACTGTCAAACTGGTAGTCGGCAAATTCCCCGGCGAACGCGAACTTTTCGATTTGGTCGAACCATTGATGGCCCGCAGGCAAACAGGTATGGCTGAAGCTGTCGTCACCACACTGCTTGACTCATGCTATAGCATGGCGCGCGCCAACTATTTGATGGGCAAAGTGCTCATGCAAGGTTTCGAGCGCGCGGGTGGACCCGATGCACTGCTCAATGAAGCGGAAGAACATCTCGACAGATCGGTGAGTCTGGCTCCGGAAGACAGATATGCACGGTTGGCTCTGTGCGATCTGTATCGCATGAGGCAAGATCCGCCGCAGAAGGTCGGTGATGCCTATTTGCGATTGCTTGGCGATTATCCTAACTTCGCCCGTGCCTACAACAATTTTGGACTGTTTTGTTTGTTGGTTGAACCAGCAAGAGCGTTCCAACTATTCGGCAAGGCAGCCAAACTCGAACCGATGAATCCCGAATATTTGGTCAATCAAACACGCGCGTTGATGACTGCCGGTCGCCAGTCGGAAGCCTTTGAATGTTTGGGTCGCGCTCGCGGACTGTGTCCCGATCATCCGATGCTCCTAAGCCTCGAACGTCAAATGCTTCAAGCCGGTTGATCGTATAGGCTGCTTGGATCATTGTGTATAAAGGGGTATAAGTTGGAGAGAACAGCCAACTCGACTCTCCAATGCAAGACTCTCCAATGCAAGAAGAAGCAGAACAGATCAAATTGCGTGAATCGACACCCGAACTCCAAGAAAAGGACGCGGGCGATTCTGAGTCATCCACGATTGTGGCGGCCGCCGGATCATCGCCTGGAGCATCGCCCGGATTTGAAGAGCTCCCCGGATCTTCCGAAGCCCCTCGTGCCGAGCCCCCAAACTACAAGCAAGAAGACGCCGACATTCTATCGATGGATGCTCCGCCGGGACTGGAGTCAACCTGGATACCGATTGGCAGGCAATATCAGATAGACCTGCCGATGGCGCCGGCGCGATTCACACAGCTGATCGAATCGATCTGTTATCAACGAAAAGGCGATCGTCAAGAAATGCCCAACTACGACAAGCCGCTGGCCGGGCGTGTTGACTCAACGTCCTTCGAACTGCATAGACGCTCCGATTTCCTTTCCATGTTGTTTCAACCTGCCATTGAAGGGCGGTACGAACTTCACAACGGTTTCACGCGAGTCAGAGTCCTCACCAAACTTCGACCGGGCACGCAAAAGCTTTTGTATACCGCACCAGCAGCGGTAATTGGCGCGGCTCTCGCCGCTGTCGCCTCATCCTACATGTTACCGCATGTGGTGGCGCTTCTTTACTCGTTTATAGCGACCGTCACCATTCCAATCGTGATGACGATTGTTTGTTTCTTTGTCGCCAGAATGATTGTTCCTGTCGATCTGCGATACATGCTCAATCTCATTCGCAAGAATGCAGGGCTCAAAGAGAACTACGATCAAGTGTTTTCGCCTTGGCCGGATTTGAAACCGAAGGGCGTGCTCACCGATGAGCTAAAAGCCGGAGCCATAGCCGTTGGTGTGTACCTTGTTGCTGCGGTCGCAACGCATGGAGTGGCATGGACATTTTGGTGCGACGGCAAGTACGAGGAGAGTGCCAAACTTTGTTTGCCTGGTGTTCAACTCTCTCAAGTCGTGCTTGGACGAGACAGCGGAGCGGTGGCTGACGCGCGATATTACCTGGCTGAGTGCTATCGATGCATGGGCAAACTCGAGGATGCCGAGAAGTTGTACCGGGATTCTTTGAAAACCTGGGCTTCATCCATAGGTAAGGAGCACCCCTTTCTTGCCGATGGTGAGTTTAATCTTGCCAGAGTTTATGAGCAACAAGGTAAATTCGATCTGGCCGATGAGCACTACCTGCAAGCCGCGAAAATTTGGCAATGGTCGTTTGGCCTTGAGTCGATGGCCATCTCCAGAACTTACGATCGTATAGCTACCAATCTCGCCAAGCAAAACAAAATTGACGAGGCAATTGACCTTATGAATAAAGCGATTGCAATCGATAAGAGATACGGCAACAGTGCCGGAAGAAGCGTTGGAGAAGATTTAAACGATCTTGCAGCGCTGAAGATTCGAAAAGCTCAGTTCGCAGAAGCGGAAAGTCTTCTGACCGAGGCGCTGAAGTTGAAGAAAGTTCAAGTCGGCGAGCACGGCTATTCGCTTGTGCCAACATTGCTGAATCTATCGAGCGTGCATCGCGCAATCGGAAATACAAACCTAGCAGAATCTGAACTTAAGAAGGCGCGAGAGATTTTGGACATCCATATGCGACGCCTTAAGCTGACGCCGACTGGTGACATTTACAACGATCTTAAAGCAGTGCTCCATCGTCATCAAAACGACTATGAACCGCCTGTTTTCGACACGCGGTCGGACAATACCGAAAACTTGAAAGCCGGACGCCTTTGATCTTGCGATCACTCGAAATGGATTTTATCCATTTCGCGCTCATTCGCCTTTGCCGAGTCTTTGCGCTCTATTGAAGTTTTTTTGGCAAGCTCGGGAAACCGCCTTTTCAACTCACTCATCTCGAAGTTTTGGTCATCGATAATCAGTGACTTCAGCTTTTTCATCTTCTGAAGCGGTCCGAGCGCTTTGTAGCTGAGTTCATTATTGTTTCTGAGATCGAGAGTTTCGACATTCAATTCTGCGAGGTCCTCAACTGACCAATCTTTAAGACCTAGATTGCTAAGTCTGAGTGTTTTCAGCTTGCGCAGTTTTTTCAAGTTCTTCAAGGCGCCCTTACCGGGAGTGCCCATGCGAAGCCAGGACAACTCCTCCAAGTTCGGGCCACCACCGTTTGCCAATGCGATCAGCGCCGCGTCACCTGACAAAAGGTTGTTCGGGTCGCACAATACGTTTAAGCATTTCCGAATATAGAGAGTGCTCAAACTCTTGGAGCTGGTTAAAGACGCTAACGATTTTTCGTCAAATCTGCATTCGGCAATGTACACGCTCTCTAGATTCGGCACACTACTAAGATGTGCCAGCCCATTGTCCAAATAAACCTCGTCTTTCAACCGGAGGTTCTTCAAATCCTTCAATTGGCCGATGTTGTACATACCAGTGTTCGATATTTTGTTGCCGTTAAAAATCAGAGTTTCAATTCTAAGCGGGCAGTCTTTAAAACAGCTTCCAGTGATTTCGCTTAACACTGCGCGGATTGTCGTGCTCGGACGTTGTTCCTTCGCTTCTTGTGCCAACAACACAGCTGCTTCGCGGTCTCCTATGTCCGGCGCGAAATTAAGCTCTTTGAGCTTGCCGCGCAGCGAAGCGCGTGGATTTTTGAGGCCTCTTGCATCCTTTTCAGACATGAACATATTGGTCGGTCGATCGTGTAAGTTCGAATTTGCTAGTAGGTTTTCCTTTTCCCGTTTTGCGATAGTCGCTCCCTCCCGAATCATCTCTTCGGCGGTGCGCCCGCCAGTAGCCCCTTGTGGTTTCAGACTGTTAACTGTGAGGGTGGGATTGCTTTTTCTAATCTGTTCGATTGCGCTTGCAGGGATCTGGCGTGAGCTTATGTCGAGAGATTTCAACTTTGGCATCTTCTTCAACAAAGCTAGATCATCGACAGTCAAATTGTCGTTATCTTTGAGATCGATTGTCGTCAGTTGCATGCTGCTGATTGCCTCGATAGCTTCGTGCGAAGGCGCTACCTTTCTAAGTAACAGCTGGTCAAGGTGCTTGAGTTTGGTGAGGCTCTTAAACCCTTCTGTTTTGATGCCTGTTTCGTCCAAATCTAAATACTTGAGGTTCGGGATGTTGTCGGAAATTATTTTTACCGCTTCGTCACCAACTTCAAGATTTCCCTGCAGCTCAATCCAAGTGAGCTGCTTCGAGGCACATAGCGCCTTGATCTTCCGATCTTCAAATTGGCAGTCCTTAAATGACACTCTCTGGAGAGACGGCAAGCTTGCCAGCTTTGCCACACCGTCGGCGGTGAACTTGTCTCCCTGTATAACCCTGAGTGTTGTGAGCGTTTTTATCTTGCTAATTGCTTCGAGCCCTTCATCGGAGAAGTTTACATCGGTGGCTGTGATGTCGGTAATGGGAATTTCTTGGCAGCCCTGGAAACAGGTTCCACTTACATTTGCGCCGTTTAGGTCGACTGCCGTAATGTCCGAATGATTTTGGAAGATCCACTTTCGTACCAGATTGTCGTTAGCTTGTGCGTCATCACCTGCAAGTCCGAGAACGTGCAAACAGTGTTCTTTGACTTTGAAGTGCTCGTCGTCAATTTTGATTATCGGTTTGTTCTTCTCACTCGGTTGTGTTCCAAGTATGGCAAAAACTACGGTTACGCTAACAAGAAGTATCGTGAATGTGCTTGCCACTAGAGTAAAAATCATCTTGCGAGAACGCCTTGAGGAAGCGTTTACAACTTCTGGTTTGCCTTTGTATTTTTCTTGGGGTGCGTGTACAGAATAATCACCGCTTTTGAATTTGAGTAAGTCTTCCTTCAATGCTTTCATGTTTTCATAGCGCATTGACGGATTCGTCGAAAGACACCTGGCGATGATCGCCTCGAGCGCACACGGAAAAACCAGGTCAGGGTAAGCAGAGTTGATAGATGGCGCCTCCTGAGAGGTTTTTAGTGTCAGTAGCTCCAGAGCTGAATTTGCTGTAAACGGCTGCAACCCGGTTAGGGTTTCATACATGACACAACCAAGCGAATAGATATCGCTTCTTTCATCGAGCTCTCGTCCGGTAACTTGCTCGGGGCTCATGTAAGCAGGCGTTCCCAAAAGAATTCCGGTTTTGGTGAGCGAGTCCATCGAGTTGTTGTTCGCCACCATCGCAATTCCGAAGTCGATCAACACCACGTCAGGATTTTCTCTTTCGTAGTTCTTCAGAATCACGTTGGAAGGTTTGAGGTCGCGGTGAAGTACTCCATGTTCGTGTGCGTGTTGAATTGCACTTGCCAGCTGAAGAAAGATGTTGATGCTTTTGAATAGCGGTAGACGACCGCGGGCTTCGATTAGTTCTGACAGCGGTTTTCCTTGCTCGTACTGCATGACGAGATATGGTTGATTGTCGTCAGTAATTCCAAAAATGAAAATAGGAACAAGATTGGGATGGTTGAGAACAGCCAGTGCATTGGCTTCTCGTTGAAAGCGCATGACGAGATCGCCGGTAAGAACACCCTTCTTTATCGTTTTTATGGCTACTGTTTTGTTGAGGAGCTGATCTTCAGCTTCGTAGACGACACCCATTCCGCCGGAGCCAATCTGGCGAATAATTCGATAACGATCTGCAAAGAGGCTTTCAGTCATGATCCAGTGCTCTCGTAAGGGACTCCTTCGCCAGGCTGTCGGATATTCTTCCGGTTTCAGTGCGAATAAGCGCGCGGGGAAACTTCTGTCTCAATATGGCGATGCCTCGCGATGAAACCTTGGTATCGACGAAGATCTCACTCATCAGTCGACTAGGTTCTTCAAGTCTATGCAGTCATCGACCTTTAAACCCTTCATTTTCCTGCTCAATGCAAGTTTTGCTTGTTTAGTCACTTGCGGCGAGTCAACCTCTAATTTTGTGAGTGACTTCATTCTCTGAATGAATTTGAGATCTTCATCTCTCACTTTCGGATTTTCTTTGATGTCGAGACACTCCAAGTGCGGCAGCTTGCTTAGTGTTTCGAGACCCGCGCTGCTTAGGTTTAGAGTTTTGATTCTGAGTTTTTTTAGGTGTTTCAGATCCGACAGATACTTGAGTCCGTCATTGGTGACCCCCGTTGCGCTAATGCACAGGTATTTCAGCTTTGGCAGCGACTTGACGATCATCGCCAATTCCCTGTCACCGAAATCGAGATTTCCCTCAACACTCAAATCTGTGAGCTTATCCAGGGTGCAAATTGTTTCGACCTTTGATTCGTCGATATTGCAATTGAGAACAATCAGGCTGTAGAGCTTGGGGAGCTCCTTCAGGTGAGCCAATCCCGCTTTTGAAAAATTGGTTTCATTTGAAAGACTGAGAGTCTTCAAAGAACTTATTTTGCTTATGGACTGAAGCCCGGTGTCGGAGATCTCGGAGTCGGAACAAATGAGGTCCTTCAGGGGAAGTTTGCTGAAATTGTCGAAGCATGTGCCGGTAATCCTTGTGTCAGTAATTTCGATTCGATTTACCTCTTTGCCGTATTTGACGAGGTCTGCGACTGCGGTTCTGTCACTGGCCGTGACGGGATCCATGCACATGCCGGTGAAAAACAAGGTGCCGTCAACGAATTTGCCGGCACTGGGTGGTACCACTGCCATGGGATCCTTTACCTTAGGATTGGCAAGTTCTGGCGGCACCGTTTTTTCGCTGTTGAGCTTCCAAACGGTAAATGCCGATCCGGCCAAAACGAGAGTCCCTAACAACAGCAGAGCCAAGCGCTTCTTCGAAAGCGGTTTCTTGCGTGCACGCGGTGTTATTGGGGTTGAAGGTTCTGGTGACGTTTGGTCGGGCGGCAGCTGCAAATCACCGGACTTGAGACCAACCAGATCCAGCTTCAGATCTGCCACGCTCTGGTAACGATCTTCCGGATCTGTTGCCAGGCATTTCGCCACAATCGCTTCCAGACCAGAAGGAAAGGTGAGATCGGCAAACGTAGAGTTGAGAGGGGGCGCGGTGCTGGTCGACTTGATAGAAAGAAGCTCAAGCGCAGAGGACGCACTGAATGGCTGCGACCCTGTGAGAGTCTCATACATGATACAGCCCAGTGCGTAGATATCGCTTCGTTCGTCGGGCTCTTTGCCTAGAACTTGTTCTGGACTCATGTATGCCGGAGTGCCCAAAATCAAACCTGTTTTGGTTAAGGCGTCAATTGCATTGCTGCTTTCCATCATGGCGATACCAAAGTCGATAATCACGACTTGAGGGTGCTCACTCTCTGGGTTTCTCACGATCACATTGCTGGGCTTCAAATCTCGGTGCAGTACGCCATGCTCATGCGCGTGCTGTATGGCGTCGCAGAGCTGCACGAAGATGTTTATGCTCTTGAAGGCGGGCAGCCGGCCTCTCGCTTCAATGACATCAGAGAGCGCCTTGCCTGGCTCAAACTGCATCACCATGTAAGGCTCGTTGTCGTCCGTGATGCCGAAGATATAGATTGGAACCAGGTTGGGGTGATTCAGCGCCGCCAGCGCATTAGCCTCACGCTGAAAGCGGATGACATGCTCGGCAGTCAGGACGCCTTTCTTGATGGTTTTAATGGCGACGGTCTTTTTGAGCAGGTCGTCCTCGGCTTCGTACACGACTCCCATTCCGCCGGATCCAATCTGACGAATCAACCGATATCGATCGACGAACAAACCGCTGGTCATGTACTAGTTTCAGTTTCGGGCCAATATCATTATTGTTCCGACTTGAAGGAGGGTCGAAACCCGGGTCGTCGTCTTCGGTAATTCCGAACACGCAAAGAGTACGCGATATCGCTCGACAAAGAGTCCCCTGATAAAAGGTGACACCTTTATTTATACTTTACGGAACAGCCATAAGCTTTGGTTGAAGCGGTGGAGACTGCTTTTTCTTTCAGAACTTCGTCAAGGGCGGAGCTGACGTAGTTTTTTGCGTCTTTGATTTCGGCTTGATCGGTGCCATTCTTATCATCGATGGCGCCTGCATAAACGAGCACACCCTTTTTATCGATGACATACATCGAAGGCGTCGCTTTTGCATCGTAGGCCTTTCCAACCGTGCCGTCGCTGTCAAGCAAAATGGCTGTGGGTTTGGAGTTTTTATCTTTGAAGACCTTTGCGTGTTCTTCGCCGGATGCATAGCCTTGCTTGCCTTCCGCGGACGAGCAAATTGACAGCCAAACAACGCCTTTCTTTTCATAGGTATCTTGAAGCTTTTGCATGTTGCCTGAGTTGTAGTGCTTCTTCACAAAGGGGCAGCCATGGTTGAACCACTCCAATACCACGATTTTGCCTTTGTAGTCACTTAGCTTTTTGGTCTTTCCGCCAGCGTCCGGCAAGCTGAAATCTGGTGCGGGCTTGCCCACGAGCTCACTAGAGTTGCTTTCGGATGGGGCTGCTTTGACGAAGCCGCCGACGAACTCGCTAGGTACCAAAAGTACTGCGGTCAACGCGAAAAGTACTGCTAGTTTTTGCGCTATTTTTCCTGAAACGTCCATAGAATCTCTCTTTCTCGACATGAGAAGTCTGTCATTGGGGTTCGGCACATTCTACACCGGGTCCGTGAATTATTGATTTGCAAAGGCTGGCTGAAATCTCCAAAATGCTCGCCAGTTTTGCATTTGAGCGAGTGTTAAGCACCTGTTTTATCTGACTCGTTGAGATGATGCCAAGGGGGGGGCTTGTTCCCTTAGGGGTTTTAAGGAAGGAACCAAATTGTCACACTCTGCCAGTACCGTAATATCAATACTCTGGACCGCACCCTGATGAAAAATACCGGACAAATGGTCTTGCAACTTTTTGCCCAGCGCTATCAAGTCATTCGCCAGCTAGGTGAAGGCGGAATGGGTGTTGTCTTCGAGGCTGAAGACACGCTCTTGAAAAAGAGAGTGGCGATCAAAACGATAAGGAAAGGGCTCTTCAACGCAGAGCACATCATTCGATTTCAGCGCGAAGCCACCGCTTTGGCCGGTCTCAACCATCCAAACCTAGTGCCCGTCTATGTCTTTGGGCTAACCGATGACAACGAGCCTTACATGGTTATGAACTATGAGAAAGGCAAAGCACTCTCCGAAATCATCAAGGGCAGAGGTCGTTTCCCGCTCTATAAAAGCCTGGGTATCTTTATACAAATATGCGACGCCATACAATACGCGCACGATCACAACATACTGCACAGAGATTTGAAGCCGAGCAATATCATCGTCAGGGAGACCGAAAGCGAGAGTCCATCAATAGTTGTACTTGATTTCGGTCTAGCGATGATCGCTGCCGGCGACGCGATTGATTCACTTACAAAAACAGGAATGATTGTAGGCACGCCCACCTGCATGAGCCCCGAGCAAATTCGCGGACACGAAGTCGATCGACGCAGTGACGTATATGCGATGGGATGTTTGATGTTCGAGACGCTGACGGGCAAGCCACCGTATACGGCGCCATCACCGCTCGAGCTTCTCAATTTGAAGCTCAACCACCCGCCACCGCGTATCACTGATGTAGAGCCGAATTTAAATCTGCCGCGCGGCATATCGGAGATCGTTGCGAAAGCTCTTTCACCAGCCGCAGGCGATCGATATCAGAGTATGAACGATCTCAAACAGGATTTGATTGCATTCAAATCCGGCGGCTACAAGACTCGAGATTTGGAGCAGCCGCAAGCACATGCTCAGCCGCAGCAAATGAATAAGGATGTTCGGAAATCAGCTCTTTTTCTTGGGCTGCTTCTTCTTGCGATCTGTGCACTGACTGTCATTCCGTTTATGCTGTTCTTTCACCATATCAGTGGTGAGCACGATCAACTGTCTGCATTGGAAAAGTCAAAAATGGACGAGCATCAGTCCGTCAAAACCATCGACCTGACTATCGATGCCGTTTTGAACCGCAATACTAAACTGCAAGTCGAAAACGGAATGGTTTTCACCAACGATAGTTACGACGACGAAAAGGTGGCAAAATTTCTCAACAGCTATTTAGGTACGATAAAAGGAATTCACCTGTGCGGCGGCAATGTCTCCGGCAGCTGCTTCGGCAAACTTCGCAAACCGGAAGCTATCACTCTAATTGTTACTCGTAGCGCATACATCACCGACGACGGGCTGAAGACAATTTCCGCACTGCCTTCCCTGGCTGACCTTCAACTAAACGACGAGGCGTTGGTGACACCTAAAGGCATTTCATACCTTACTAAGATGCCACGCCTGTCAGTCTTCGGATTCATCGGCTATGGGCTCACACCAGCACACGTCGATGAGATCGCCAAGTTGCATTCGGTAAATTACTTGATTTTAGCGAATACTCCTTCGATTACCGACGCCCTGATTCCGAAAATTGCCTCAATTCGTTCAATGCGGCGCGTCTACCTTGGTGGCACCAGGGTTACGGACGAAGGAGTAAAAACACTTGTGAGGTTGCGTCCGGACCTTACACATCTTTGTGTCAATAAGCTGACTCTGACTGATGCATCTTGCGCACAGATTGCAAAACTTAAGCACATTTATCGTCTCGACATTCGAAATAACAACCGAATCACGGATAGGGGTCTAATGATGCTTGAGTCAATGAAGTCTATGAAAGAACTTGTGATTGACGACAGCATAGGGACCGAATTCGGCAGGTCTCAATTCGCACGGCGCAGGCCCGAGGTTGCGATAAAAGTGAACTACGCAATAAAAGAGGCGGCAGCCGAGCTTTCGCGAATCAGAATAGGAGCCAACTAATCCTTTAGTTATCAGGTAGGTTTCGTTAACCGCACCCTTCGGAACAATATGAGAGCGCGGCTAATGATGGTTCCGATTTACGGGTTTGGCATGGCAGGCGATCTCTTCGCGGACCGATATCGAATAGTCAGACGAGTCGGCGAAGGTGGCATGGGCGTCGTCTTCGAAGCCAAAGACGAGCTTCTCAAGAAAACTGTCGCCATTAAGACCATCAGAAAAGGCTTCATTCAACCAGAGCACATAATGCGCTTTCAACAAGAAGCAAAGGCTCTGGCCGCTCTCAATCATCCCAACCTCGTACCATTGTACGTTTTCGGACTGACCGACGATAACGAGCCCTACATGGTAATGAGGTTCGAACGAGGAACCACACTCGCCGACATGATTCGTGGACGCGGGCGCTTACCTATTATTCGAGCCTTGAATATCTTCATTCAAATTGCTGACGCCATGAAGCATGCGCACGGACACGGAGTATTGCATCGAGACTTAAAGCCGGGAAACATCATGGTAAGAGGTGCCCTGGATAATCCCGAGGTTGTGGTGCTCGACTTCGGCGTGGCTATGTTGGAAGCAGGCGACGCTATTGCCACGCTCACGAAAACCGGCATGATTATTGGCACTCCGACATACATGAGCCCCGAGCAAGTGCGCGGCAAAGACATCGATGCGCGCTCAGACATCTACTCGCTTGGGTGCATCATGTACGAGACATTGACCGCAAAACCGCCGTTTACTGCCGCTACTGCTTTGGAGTTGCTGTCCAAAAAAATGACCGCCGAAGCTCCTCACATAAATCAAGATGGTGAAGACTATTCGTTTCCCGCTGCTATTGATGCAATTGTTGCCACGGCTCTATCTGCTGATTCGAATGAACGTTACCAGTCCATGGCAGAACTTAAAGAAGAATTGCTCGCCTTCAAAAGCGGTGAATATGCCATTTCTAGTTCATCGAAAGCTGGTTCGCAAGCCAAATTTGCACATCGGGATCTGCCGCTAGGTTCAAACAAACTGATGCTGATTGGCGTTCCGATAGTGGCTTTGCTTTTGATTCTGGCAGCATCTTCACTCACGGCAAACGTCTTAAGGACGCCTGAAATCAATCATGCTAGCGATAACATTGAGAATGGCTCCAACACCAAGAAGTCCGATGATGCGATCGCCAACTTTTTGGACCATGACATTGGCCCAGAAAAGTTTTGCAAGGATAGTTTGATTGGATTGAGTTACTTGCCTAGTAATGAGGCTGTTAATGACGCGTTCAAGGAATTTGCGCAAGAAAAAGCCTGTACTGTACATATCGCTCACTGCAACGCTGACATGAGCACTGCGCTTGATGGCATTGGGAAAATGGTTGATCACTTTGCCGAGTTTACGACCGATCGCTGCCCTGTCTCGGCGCAAGGACTAAAAGCAATCAGTAAGCTTCCGAATCTTCAATTTCTGCATGTGCGTTCTGCAAAGCTGACGGCTGAAGGTATGAGGTACCTCCAGGCGGCTCCCAGGCTGCACTACGTAGACTTTGAAAAAAGCACTTTTGACGCTGATGGACTCGACGAAATGTTGAAAATGAAGAAGATTACGGACGTCTATTTGTCGCAAGTCACCCAGGTTGACGACGAATTTGTTCGACGAATGGCTAAGACATGGCCGCACATGGCAAACCTCAACATCCAGCGTACTTGCGCAACTGCAGCCTGTCTGCCAACACTTAAAAAGATGAACCGTCTGATTGGGCTCAACATCAATTACATGAAGCTTGAGGACAAAGACGTTGAATTGCTCTCTCAATTCCCACATTTGAGGGGGCTTGAAATCAGGGGCAACCCGAAGCTTTCGCTTGATACCTTGAAAAAACTGACGAAACTCAAGTCTCTAGAAAGATTGGATATCACTGAAAACCCTTCGTCGCCGGTTCAAGCCGAACTCAAAAAGGCATTCCTACCGCAAAACGTGCAAATAGGTGTGGTATTAGACAAAATCTTTGAATGATTATCGATTCGAAACAATACTGAATTTGCCTGCCAGAAATAAATGTATAATACCTACCTGACTATTCAAGCGGGGACATAGCTCAGTTGGTAGAGCGCACGGATCGCACCCGTGAGGTCAGGGGTTCGAATCCCCTTGTCTCCACTCCTTTCTCGTTTATGGCATCTTTCAACAAAACGCTCAGGACGTCTCGAATCTAAGTCTGTTGGAGAGTTCAAGTGAAGTCTGCGCTTGTCACGGTAATCATGCTTGCGCTTGGCTCTAGCTTGTTTCAACCAATGATTATTGGGGCGGAACAGTCAAAAGCGCTCGCTCAAGCCCGAAATCTTGAATCAAATCAGTCGACGAACGCAGAAGAGATCGAACCTGTAAGAGACAAATGGGCCGTGGTAATCGGCATCGACAAATTCTCCGACAACCGCATTCCGTCACTTCGATACTCAGTGAAAGATGCAAAGGATTTTGCCAAATTCCTGGTCGAGAAGGAAAACTTCCAAGCCGATCACGTAAAACTCTTGCTAAACGAAGAAGCCAGCGCCGATCAAATTCTCGACACGGTTGGAGACAATTGGCTGCCCAGAAGAGTCTTGCCCGAAGATCTGGTTGTGATTTATGCATCCACTCATGGAAGCCCAAAAGAAGTAGATGTGGCGGGTGAAAACTTCCTTGTTGCAAGCGACACCAAAGTAGACAAACTTTTTTCAAGCGCCATAAAGTTGGATGATTTGGCGTCATCGATAAAAAGACGAACCGGCTGCAAACGTATAGTGCTGCTTCTTGATGCCTGCAACAGCGGCGCTGCCTCGGCAAGCGGTGGAAAGGGTATGCTCAGAGTGAAAAACTTTGACATCGATTCGATGGTCGGAGAAGGAGTCATTGTTATAAGTTCAAGCAGCGCCGATCAAAGATCGTGGGAATCCATGCGCTATCCCAATGGGGTGTTCACCCGCCGTTTGATGGAGGCATTGCAAAGTAAAGGAACATCTACCGGTATCGAAGCCGCCTATAAAACTCTATGTGAAAACGTGGAGCAAGAAGTCAAATATGACCGGAAGACCTTTCAGACACCCGTGCTTCGCAGCAAGTGGAAAGGACCGGAGTTGGTACTAGCAGTGATGCCGGCCCGTCCGCGCAAAGTTGAAGAACCGCCACCGTCAATTGCAGAGGAGCCGGCACAACCCGTTGGAACTGGCTCGAATTCACAATCTCAGCCGTCCACGACTGTAGCTGTCAGCGACAGTGCGGTGCCCAAACCCGCAACAGGCATCTCAAAGGTAAAAAGCAATCTACAGGCGACGGTTACGCGCACGGCAATGCCCAGCCGCGTTGCCATCATTTCCGTGACGCCGCCTAACTCGTACGAGTTAAAAAAGAGTAAAGACTACCCGCTTAACTTTTCTGACAAAGATCGAGAGACAATCAAGCACCTTCCTCAGTGGATCCACCAAGGACTCTGGAACACACTGAATTCGAAGCTCGGCGGCGGTCGAATGGTAGAGATGAACGAAGTTGCAAACGCACTCCAAGGATATGTCGCTCCTGCCGATGCATCATCGCGCCAGGCCATTATGGAATGGGGAAAGAGACTAAATGCCAGATACATTCTTATTCCGATGATCGCATCGTTTTCATTTTCTGCACGGGTGATGTGGAGCAATGAATATAAGATTCACTCAGTCACCTACATTTGTGATGCTCAAACAGGACAAACGATAGCGACGGTCGTGCGCAACTACTCGAAGACACCCTGGACTAAGGACTCAGCGATGTGGTTTACCGATTACTGCGATCAAAATATCGTTCCGGACTTTTGTGAACAGTTGAGTGCGCATATCTTGAAGAGTCTACCGCAGTAACGATTAAGCTTCGGGCTTGGTCGAGTCGATGATTTCGGTTTCTTTGGGTTTTGGACTTGAGTCGTCAGTGGCTTGTGCTTGCGGTTCGTCTTTCATCAGTCGAGCCGCACAAAGAAATGAGGCAAAGTAAAGGAGGGCCGCAACCAGTGTCAGATTTTTCAATCCCATTACAATACAGAGATTTTCGGTGAGTCCACCAATCGAGACTCCAAGCAAGTTTGCCGAGAAATATGCGGATGGACTGGGAGCCTTTTTGAAGCACATAGAGAAGATCATGCTGCCGAACATAATAGGAAGACACGCAACGATACTTGATATGGACGCCACGGCAAGAGGTGGCATTGTCGAGCTTGAGGGAATCTCATAGAAAAATTCCAAAAGCAGAGAGACAAACAAAAGACCATATAAAAGGTTGATGTTGACGTTGCGTTTCTTGACCACGATCGTGGCGATGTAGGCCAACACAAGGATTAGCGCGATGACGACGGAACTGACCAACCATGTGGCTCCGAAGATAAGCGATAGTTTGGTTATCGACTTTGTCTCAATTAGCATGAATGACTGACCAAGAAAGAACATGCTTCCCCAACCGGCTGGGTTGATAGATGCGTCTTTGACCTTCGTCAGAATCAAAGCAGGAAAGATAACTGCAACTAAAAGGATTGCCAAGTAAAGAAAGACAGCAAGATTTTGAAACTGCAAATAAAGGAAGGGCCAATCGTCGGTGCAGGCTTGGCTGGTTGCAGTTTCATTCGCTTGGGGCCACTTTCGCAGGCCCTCCAACGATTCTGGTATTTGAAGCCCCTCGGCTCCAGGCCCGAACATAAACAGGACACTATCCCAGTCTTTGTCCACGTATGCGATTGGCGGCCGACCGCACGCTTCCGTTATGGTTTGATACAGCCTCTTGGTAACCCCGTGCGTTGGTCCGGTCGCGAAGGTCACTGACACCATGCCACCATCGTTGAGGTGTCGAAGCGCTGCTTTCATGGCTTCTACTGTATAGACGTAGTTGTCTACTCTCAAAAACGAGGATGTGTGTAAGGTGTTTCCTGGGTCTAGATAAGCAAACTCGATGAGATCGAATTTCTCGGGCGAATATCTCAGAAAGCTGCGTGCGTCCTCGTTGTGAACAATTACCTTTGGGTCTAAGTAAGGGTGATTTGGGTGAATGGTAGAACCGAATTTAGTGATAACCGGATCAATCTCAACCGCGTGTATTGTTTTTGCGCCTGCCGAAAGGGCGTAGGCAACGTCGTTTCCGGAACCGGCCCCGAGTACGAGCACCGAGTCCCTTTTCTTGGCCAGGGTGAAAGGAATTCTTAGCCAACGATAATATTCCTGCAGAATCTTTCCTCGTGGCGACGGATTCTTTTCCTCGTATAGTCTTTTCAGCTCGTCTTCATTGAGAATCTTGATGGCGAAGTGAAAGTAGTGATTGTTTGAGTTGAGGATGTAACTTCCGCTTCCGATAAGCTTCTTGGAGTCTTCGCCCATTGGAATGACGTCGAGCTTACTGTAGGCGGAGAATTGACTTGATTGTGTCGTGGCGAATGAGCAACCGACAAGTAAGATGGTGGCAGCTATGGTCAGCCAACTGCGACTGAGCGCGATCAAGGTGCAGCCGATGCAGGCGAGCGCCACCCAAGGAGGAAGGCAAAACCAGCTAATCAAGCCAAACGCGACGACGCCGAAGATGCTGCCTGCAAGATTGATGGCGTAAGCTTCAAGTGGTGGAAGCTTATCGAACTCGACACCAAGTGCGAAGCCAAGCTGGCGGAATACTATATAAAGGCAAGCGATTGAGAGAAACAAGATCAGTAGCGCAAAGGCAATCTGAGTCTTGGGCGAGTCGAGAGCGATTGTCAGTTGCGGCAGCCCGAGCGGTATTGCAAAGGCAAGAGTAAGAATGAGAATTGCACTGGCTGCAACAAGGAGCGGTCCAATCAGAGACCATTTCTGTTGCTTGTTTGCAGCAACAGAGGCCGCCCCCATTCCGGCAGAGCCGGCAACTAAAGCCACCATAACGACCAGATTCGGAAAGGCTTGTATTACTGGAACTTCGATGCCAAGCCAGCGAACGGCCAAAATTTCTGCAAAGAGCAAAACAAAACTAAGCCAAAAAATCTTGCTTCGCGTGGTCATGATCTAGCTGTCTCTGTTACCGAAAACCGAACCTATAGCTGTATACCATAGTTTGGTTGACAGGCTTTGGATGTTGCATTCGAAAATTGTGCTTGTCGTTCAAGCTATTGTGTAAACAGACGTATCAAATAGTGCATACAAATGCGCTTAGCAAGTGATACTATGAATGTTCGCCGAATTGCGAGGGCTATTAGCTCAGGTGGCTAGAGCGCACCCCTGATAAGGGTGAGGTCCCTGGTTCGAGTCCAGGATGGCCCATGTAATTTCTTCATGTATCGATATACTGTAGATTTCCTATAGATCAACACATGAAGGCGACTGGTTAGGTAATATAAGAGGATGTAGCCCCGGGCACACATGAGTCGCACATTCTGGCTTGAAAGAGAGCAGAGGAATGTACAAAGACCCCCGGCGGTAGTTCTCTAGCCTAGCTAAAACCCAGTAGTCTGGGGGCTTGGCTCAGTTGGTAGAGCGTCTCCTTTGCACGGAGAAGGTCAGCGGTTCGAATCCGCTAGCCTCCAAAGTTTCAAGGTCTTATAAAGACCATGGAAGCCTGAAGCACCACAAGGCGCATCAGGAGCCAGTGAGAAAGCGGCTCGAAAATCGAAAACTGAACAACAATTCAGTTACAAGATACACAGCAAGCCAAATCATCTGGTAAGATTACAAATCCGCGGGCCTGACAGATACACAAAACGTCAGTCCACGCGACGACCAGCCGTGAGGTCGTATACAACCGGTTCCGTATCCTGAAAACTGCATATTGAGGTCCGTAATTTCCACTAATGTTTGTCTGGACCAGCAAGCGGTGTCCTGCCGCTTTGCTATGAGTACCAGACGTTGGTTAAGCTACAAAGAGCGCACGGAGGATACCTTGGCGCCAGCAGCCGATGAAGGACGCAGCAAACTGCGAAATGCCTCGGGGAGCCGTTGCAGGCTAAGATCCGGGGGTATCCGAATGGGGCAACCCCGCCGAGTGAATGTCGGCGACACCCGTCTGAATAAAATAGGGCGGAGTGAGGTAAGTCCGGGAACTGAAACATCTTAGTACCGGGATGAAAATAAAACAAAACAGTGATTCCGTTAGTAGCGGCGAGTGAAAGCGGAAGAGCCCAAACCGAGGCGACGTAAGTCGCATCGGGGTAGCGGGACTCCATAACGAGATGGGATGAGAGTAGTCGAATCACCTGGGAAGGTGAACCATAGACGGTGACAGTCCGGTAAACGAAACTCTCTGAACCTCAGGAGTATCCCAAGTAGTACGGGGCACGGGAAACCCTGTACGAATCCGCCGGGACCATCCGGTAAGGCTAAATACTGACTGGCGACCGATAGCGTACAAGTACTGCGAAGGAAAGGTGAAAAGAACCCCGGGCAGGGGAGTGAAATAGAACATGAAACCGTGTGCTTACAAGCAATTGGAGCACCACTAGATGGTGTGACAGTGTGCCTGTTGAAGAATGAGCCGGCGAGTTACCTTATGTAGTTGGTTAAGCGG
>CAZCZI010000042.1:49538-60528 GCA_964503045.1 uncultured Candidatus Obscuribacterales bacterium | reverse complement strand
AGATGGTCTTCTTCTCTCAGCAGTTGACGGGCCAGCTGCCGTTTTCGGACGTCTACTTGCATCCGATGGTCCGCGACGCGCAAGGTCAGAAGATGAGCAAGAGCAAGGGCAACGTCATCGACCCGATCGACGTCATTCAGGGCGTCACTCTGGAGGCGCTTCACGAGCAGCTCAATGGTGAGTCCCTTCACAATGAGAGTGAACAGGACTGTGCCAAAGGTGACCACGATTAGGGCCTCGCGCTGTGGGAAGTCGGAGGGCAAACTTAGTGCCAGTGCCATGCAGAGCGAACCTCGAAGGGCTCCCCAGACAAGAACGTGACGCCAGCGGCCTGGAATTTCCCGTTTCTCGAGCTTGGCGATGACGGGGCTGAGCCCGTAGACAAGCAAGCTTCTGGCAATGAGAATTGCCACCACCCCTGCTGCTATCAGCGGGGCGTGCCTGAGCAAAAGATCCATCTTGATTTGAAGGCCAATCAAGAGGAAAACCAGCGAGTTGACCAGGAATGCTGCGTACTCCCAGAAAATGCTGACTGCGAAACGGGTATTGGCGGACATGCCTATGCGGCTGCCGTAGTTGCCCATTACCAGTCCGGCGCAGATCGTGGACATTACCGGCGAGACATGAAGTGCTTCTGCGACGAGGTACGAGCCATAGGCCAAAATGACAGTGAGAGTCACTTCCAGCAGATGGTCGTCGAAATAACTCGTGACCTTCGATGCGGCGAAACCAAGACTGACGCCCAGTATGGCGCCTCCTCCGACCATTAGCACGAAAGTACCAACGGCGGCAGTCAACGAAGCAGTCGTGCCGGCGAGCACCGACAAGAGCACAAGCTTGAAGAGAACCACAGCTGTGCCGTCATTGAACAGGCTCTCACCTTCCATGATCAAACTGAGACGTTTGTCGACGCCCAGCTTCTTGAACAAGGCGAGTACCGAAATCGGGTCAGTGGCGGAGATTAGTGCTCCGAATAGGAGCGCGGCTCCGAGCCCGAGTCCACTGAAAAAATACATCAGCGCTGCTACTATCACCATCGAGACAACTACGCCTATGGTGGCGAAAACGCTGATAGGAAGCCAGTTTTGCTTCAAATCGTCGAAGCGCAAGTTCCACGCTGCTTCGAAGAGCAACGCGGGCAACATCACCACCAGAATCAGCTCTGGGGTCATTTCGATGTGTGGCAGCAGATGAAAGACACCGACCGCCAAACCGGCGATCACCAGAGCAATGGAATACGGCAAGCGAATCCATTTCACTACTGCCGCCACTGATGATGCGACGATGAGAAGAACGAGCAGAATTTGAAGGTTCCAACCTGAAGCCTGACCCAGGTTGAACATTTCGGCTAGGTGAAACATTCGAACTCCTTCAAAATTAGATGGCAAGGTGCTTCACAAGCTCAAGCACAAGGGCCCTGTAGACTGCGATCGCGTCTGCAGCGCCGCCCTTGAGACCGGCTTGCTTGGCGTACACCTCCGGTAGTGGCAGGTGCACGAACAAGACATCGGTCGGGCGACCGCTCTTGCGCGAGCTATTGAGGGCACGGTAGTACACCTCGTTGCACAGGAATGTTCCTGCGTGGTTGGAAACCTCCACGCGGAAGCCCTTGCGATTGAGAGCTTTCGAGAGTTTCAGGACATCCACCGAAGTGGCGATGGCGTCAGGACCACGCTTGGCGATCTTGCGACCGACATGTGTGTGCCCGCCATTGTCAGCGACCGAGTAGTCCTGAATGTTGAGGGCGAAACGCTCAAGGGAGATGCTCTTTCTGCCTGAGGCCACACCGAGCATGATCATTGCCGACCCGCTTCGCTTGCGCTCTTTCAACAGCGGTTTCAGAGCCTGGCGACCGTCCTTGCAGCAAACTGGAAGAATCGCGGTGGTGATTGAAACCTTCTGGGATTTCTTTCGACCGCGCGCAGAGATAACATGCCGCCTCGAAAGCGAGGAGACGACTGTTTCGCTTGGGTTGGAGCGAATTTCTGCAAATGGTTCAAACCCAGTTATGATGCACTTCATCAAAGGCTCCTGAGTTCCTTCTTAGAAAACTAAAAGCGTTAGTAATTAGGTCGAGAAAACGAAAACGGTAGAGTTCGATGGTTGTTTAGGACGATCGAGCTCTACCGTCTTCGTAGACAGAGACTGTTTCTTCGGGGTTTCGGCAGAGAAAGCGAGGGCGCGTTTGGATTAGAAACGGCCCTCGCTCCTCGTTGACACTGCACCTGACTCTTGTTGCCGCGGATTGGAACAGACTTCACTCTTGGCGTGACTGACCCAGTGTCACTGAGTGTCATCCGGAAGGCTGGTCGTCGGGCAAGCACGAGTCGTGATCTTCTCGCGAATCTCCTGCGTGACGCGCTCCGGAGTCAGCGGGTTGAGGTCGTGAATCCAGATCGGCTCGCCGACCGTGATCACGACGCCACCACGCCACTTGAAGCCCATCGCACCGTAGGAAGCGCCAGCCGTCTTCTCATCACGCTTGCCGTAGCAAATGTGAATGGGAACGACGCCGACCTTCTCCAGGTGCTGCAGTTTTTCGCAAGCGCCGATGGCAATCAGGGCAGAGCCCTTCTTGAACGGCAGGTAGGTACCGGAGTTTGAGATCTTCCCTTCCGGAAAGATAACCAACGGCGAGCCCTCAACGACAACGTTGATGGCAGGCTCGATCACGGACTTACCCTTGGAGCGGTCGACCGCGAAACATCCAAATGCAGCCATTGCAGCAGCCTTCAGACCCCAGAGTCCCTGCATCTCTTCGTACGCCGTCATGTACTTGGGAAAACGGCGCATGATTGCGAAGATGACGATGGCATCGAACATGCTGGAGTGGTTCGGGCAGAAGATAACACGACCATTGGGCGTGAGGTTTTCAGCCCCGATGATTTTCACCCGACCGATCTGGATGAACAGCCAGATGCGCGCGATGAAGCGAGCAACGAGCTGGAGAGGTCGGGAGCTTTTCGGGACATAGCCGCTGGTCAAAACGCGTTCGACATGCTCACGGAAGCGCTTCCGCCAAGTGCCGATGAAGCCCTTGATGAGCAATCTGCCGCGCATAAAGTTCTTTTTCACGGTAAAAGCTCCTTGCCTGCGTTAGAACACGCGGGCAGATGAGGGTGTTGAAAAGCACTCGTTCCAAAAGACCCTTGAACTCAACCTTAGACGTGACTCATCACCGAAGCACTAATGCCTCTTGATAGATCAGATGCAGGTCAGGTTGGATCTCTTTTGGGAACGATTAGACGAATGGAAAAATGAAGAATTGCCTGTAAAAGCTATCAAACATGAGGCCTCGATATCAAAGCCTCGCGCGAACCTTGCCATTTATACTTTATTTAGATTCTTTCTAAGCTTCAGGCACTGCCTGTTTAGAACTGCTTGATTACTCGGCTTTTCCTACCCCAAAAATCGTTTCCGGGGGGTTATCAAGCGGCAACAGGCTTGTGATTTCTCGAATTTATGATTTGCACCAGATAGCGCACCGCTTGACAACCTTCTCGAAAAGCAGGTGGCACAAGGGTTCTAGCTTATTGTCAAGAATGATCTGTAGGCTGAGTTCAATAACTCACTTGTCAACAAACGGATTCTCAAGCTTACAAAAGCAACACGCACGCAAGAAATCTCTCCCACGAACACCTGGTTGAAGCCAATAGGCATCAACTGGGTTTCGCACTGAGATAGAGTATTAGCGAGCTTGTATTTGCGCGAGCTTTGAGAATCTTGTCTTTGAAACATCGAAATCGCGCTCGCAAACTGCGAACTAGTCGCACAGCGGCGGCAGAAGGAGATTCATGATCAAACTATTGAGACTCATCGTGCGCTGGCTCAGCCGAATCTGGCGAGGGTCAAGCTCTCCGGATAGCGCACACTTCGAGGTTGAACGAAAGTACAACCTGACTGAAGCGGAGATTCAAGCACTGCCCGCCAAGCTCACGGCACTCGGTTACGTCTTCGATGGCGTTGCCGAGATGATGGACACTTTCGTCCCGTCAGCTGTTGACGGCGACATGATTCGCGTTCGCGATGAAACGATTAGCGGCGCTTCGCATACCCTTCTCACGGTCAAAACGTGGAAGATTGTTGCGGGGCAGAAAGAGCGAGAAGAGACTGAAGAGACTCTGTCGCCTTTCGTCCGCGGCTGCATTCTGGAAGTCGGTCAACGACTGAAGGGAAAGAAGCTGTCGTCGTTTTCAAAGACGCGAGACCTGTACGTCGCCACTGTCGAGGGCCAGAAGGTCACCGTCGGATTGGACCGTGTAACCGGTCTGGGCAAATACTCCGGCCCTTACCTTGAAATCGAGGTAATCGCCAAGCTCGAAAGCGAGGTCGAAGCTGCACGCACGTTTATCGCCAAGTTCGCCAAAGAACTTCTCGGCGACGACCGTGATTTCGTGCGGATGTCGTACCAGCAAATGCTTCTCGAGACGGAGCCCAAGCAAAGTTAGGCGCCAGGCGGCTTCGGCCGCCTAGCGATCTAACTGTGTCATCAGTTACTCCCGGCTTGTGTATAGCTGGGGGTGTTTTTTTCAGGGACAGTGAAACCTTGGGAGAGCAGCCCAGCATGGGCTAATGTGCATCGTGCCCAATATATGGGACCCTGCCTGCTCTTCTTAGGCTTTCTGTCCGCGTCTTTTAACCAGAGGACTGCAGATCAGTTAGAGCCTGAAGACTCAACTCGAATCCGCAGGGCCTCCAAAACAAATGGAGTCCTGCTATGAAAAGCAAGAAACAACGCGTTCGGCTCGACGTCGGAAAGCCCGGCGAGCAAGAGATAAGCGTTTCTAACAAGCTTTCCGCACGTATCATTGGTCAAAAGGGTGGTCGCGAGGCTGCTGCGCGCGCATACCGCGCCTTCCTCAACCCCCTGCGCGACAAGCGCCGGCCGGTGTACGTCATGTATGGGCTGGGTGATTCCGGCGTCGGCAAGACGCTGCTCGCTCGCTCGTTGGCGAAGTTCTTGCATGGCGACGAAAAGGCCATGATCAAGATCAACGCCGGTAACTACAAAGAGAAGCACCGCATCAGCCAGCTACTCGGCGCGCCTCCTTCCTACGTCGGGTACAAAGACCCGAGCGATCCGAAGGAAGCACCCAAGCCGGGTCAGATGGACACGACCGCCAAGCTCTCCATGCACAACAAGATCGCATCGCGTCGCGGCTCCAACGTGCCCGTGACCGTGGTGCTCATCGACGAGTGCGAGAAGATGCACGAAGATTTCGAGCAGCTCCTGCTCAGCATCTTCGAAGACGGCGAGGTGGACTTCGGCAACAACACGGTTGGTGATTTCACCGACTGCATCTTCATTCTCACCGGCAACATTGCCTCTCGCGAGATCACCAAGCTCGGCAAGCGGTCAATGGGCTTCGTCACGAAGGACCCGGAAGTCACGCAAGAGATGATCGATTCGACGGTCACCAAGGTTCTCGAGGATCGCTACGCTCCCGAGTTCTTGAACCGTATCGATGAAGTCGTCATCTTCGAGAAGCTCACTCCCGAACAGCTGCGTCAGGTGGTCGATGTCGAAATCGACGATCTGCTCGAGCGCATGGCGGAAGAGCTGCCTCGTGGCCTGGCTTTCACGCTCGACGTGAAGGAATCGGCCAGAGACTTCGTCCTTGCCGAGGCGCTGAAGAAGAAGGGTGCAGCCCGCAACATCCGACGCACGGTTGCTCGCCTCATCGGCGACGCGCTGGGCAATGAGCTGATCAAGCGCACTCTCTCGCTGGGAGACCTCGTCGAGGTCGAACACGAGAAGGGCGAAACGACTCTCAGTTTCTACAAGTCGGAAGGTGAAGGCGATGTCGCCGATGCCGACCGCATGGTGCTGCATGGTGGCGATTCGGCCGATACCCGCAAGGGTCTGTCGTTCCAACGCCGCAATGACTCCGCCATCAAGAAGGCGGCTCGCGCCAAGACCAAGAAGACCTACAACGTCACCGTCGAAGCCGACAGCAAGGAAGAGCTCAGCAATGAGTTCGGATTCCTCGTGATGGAGTGCATCAAGGTGTACGGTCTCACGGTCGTTCGTTCGTCCAACGCCTGGGAAGCTCCTTACTTTGCGACTGCCACCGTCCGTGGTATCGACGAGCAGATCGAGATTCTGAAGGAGAAGTACCCGAAGGCGAAAGTCGAAGAGCTGAAAGAGGACGCGGGCGCCGAGGCCTAATACCGACTTATAGCAGGGGAGAACCCAGCCTAGTTCGGTACGTCTAAGCTCAAACTCCGGCAAAGCGTGCTGCGCTCACAAAAGGAGCTCATCATGTTCGACCGGATAACTGGAAGGGCGCCTGTGTGGCACGGTGGTGAAAACCATCGTGCTGCCTGGCGCTTTTCCTCTTTGCGGCCGAGGTACTATAGGAAGTGGTATGAAGCTGTCTTCTCCAGCAAATTGGCGCGGCAAGCCGCTCGATGGAACTTATAAGTTCCATTTGGCTCCAAAATGCAACCTGTAGGTTCCACGCATCGTTCGAGCACGTGAGTTGGTCCCGCAAATTGGCTACCAGAGGCGTTAACGTCTAATTAGCAAATCGCCCCTAGACTGCCGGAATTCAAGCACATCGCGCCTTTGTAGGCAGCAGCGTCAGGGGGATTTCAGATGGGAATGTATGAAGTTGATTACCAAACAACGCAACAACAACTGGGTGAGACCAATATTGGCACGCCAAATGGCTCATTGCCAGAGGGTCTGTTGTTGAGTGATGCACTTGAAGAGTACAAGCTACTAAAAGTCAGAAGAGAGAAACTAATTACTACACAAGGCAATTTCATCGATGAAGCGACGAAGCGCTTCGATGAACTTGATACTGAAAAGGACGGCAAGCTAACCAAGCAAGAACTGATAGATGGTACGACAAGCAAAGACAAGCAAGTTGCAAAAGTCGCAACCGTGATGTTGAACAATCGAGAACTGATCGCGCAAGACAAAGAGAACATCACAACCAAAGACCTGGCTGACCTCAACACACAACGTGCAGCATTAGGTCAAGAACGCAAAGTTCTCGGTGGTCTCAATAACTCGAAATTCGACAGCACATACAATTCCGCGAATACAAACAAAAACGATGACCTCACAAAAAGTGAACTCGATTCCAGTCTGAAAAATGGAAAGCTCAATAGTTCACAGAAAGATCAAGTCAGCTATCTTCTGAGCAACTTCGAAATCATCGACAGCTCGACTGGAAAGGATGGTGCTTTGAGTACACAAGATGTTCGAACATACTCAGGCGATCGGCTCGCGAAAACGGCTAATCTTCAGGCATGGGACGATAGCCTTGATTCGCAACGAAAGAAAGTTTGGTATGAAACCGTGAAAAAGCCGATCAGTGTCGAGACACAAATTCCGCAAGCGGGAGCATCGGCAGGTGCATCAATTGGCGGTTCCGTGGGTGCTCTTGAAGGCGTGGCGCGTGGCGCTGAAGGGCCCGCTCGCTCAAAGGGTGATATTGGTCGTGCAAAACCCAAGCAGAAGTAGGGGTCACAACTCTACACTTCTGTCAGCTTCATCTCTTTGAGCCGCGGCAACACCTCGGTGTTCCAAACCTCTTCTGATGTATGAAGTAGGAAGGAAACGTTGGAGATAATGCCCTGAGCAGGGTCTGATTGGGCGTGAGAACGCACTAGATCAAAGAGGTTGATTGAAGATTGATATGCCTTTGCCACTGCCAGGCTGTATTGAATGCCGTGATGAGCTGCAATCGGTCCCAGTGATTTGCGAACCACAGTAACGCGACAACCGGGGTTGCTTTCGAGGATGGCGCTTAGAGTTCCGGGATCGTGCAGTGGTTTGTCAACCAGATCGACTAGCATCACTCCTGGTGCTACGAACACAGCCGACTCTGACAACATACGCGCAACAGCAACGGCTTCGTCATACAAGGCGACGCGCTCTTCCAGTTGCTTTCTCGCTGATGTGTCACCGCATACTGCCTTGACCCAGTCTGAGAACAGCTTTTGATGGGCTATCTCTCGTTCTTTGGGCTTTGCAGAGTCGTATGAAGGGATCACCGCTATGCCTTTGGCGAGGAGTTGGCTGATCTCGGTTCCGGAAACCTGCTGCTGCGGCTCGCCGTCAAGCTTCGCTGCATCTTCGTCGAGACCTTCGTATGAAATTCCCGCCGCCTTCATGGCTGCTGTAAGCCCGTCGGCATCCGGATCTGCGATAATCGAAATCACGTCTTTGAACTCGCCGACGTCTACTAATGTGCTGCAGGCCGGGTGTAAACGGCGAATCGTAATTGTGCAATCATCACCAAGAAGACGTTTGAGTTTGGCAGAGGCTGCCACCACGCGAGCCTCGCGTTCATTAGCGGGTTCGCCGTCTATTCCGTGATGGTCACGAAAGACAATGCGAAAACCCTCGCGCCGCAGGGATTCAACGGATTCGACCGTCGCTGGTGTGATCGGCGTGTCGATGAAGAGTACGGTGTTTTCAGAGCCGGTGTAGAACTTTCGTGCATCGCGAACGAATTGAATGATCGTTTCAACATCTTCGCCGGTAAAGGCTTTGATGAAGAGAATCGGAACTTTGTTGATAGTCAGCTTGATCATGCGTCAGTTGTTTTTTGCTGTGGTGAGATCTGAAATCACTGATGCAGAGCCATGTCTTTGACTTGTTCCTTCATTTTTGTCAGAACAAACGGATATTGAGTTTCGAAAATCTTGACTAAGCGATTTGCTAAACGCTTGGCGCCATCATAGTTTAGGTGAAGACCGTCTTTGAATGATGAGGCTGGATAATCCGGATCGAGAACGAGATCGATGTAGACATAATTGAGGGTGCTGGAGCTTGTAGCGAGATCCGCGCGGAAGCGATCGTAAAACCCCGGCGGCGCCATATTGATGAACTCCGGGTCTAGAGGCATGTTTACGATAACCAGTAAAATTCCTTTCTCATTGCAAAACTTGGCGAGCTTTATCATGTTCTGCATGCCGATACGTTGTGCAAGTACAAATGTTCCAGCGTAAATGCCGGTGTGCCACTCCTTGTAATAGTCGTGCAAGAACCTTGGATTTTTCTTGTATGCAGAATCAGCAAATTTCTCCATTCTGCTGGGCACCCAATATTCAAACAGGAAGCCGTCTTTCGAATCCTTCCATTGATGATCTTCGTTGATTCGACTAAAGGATGAATCAAGGGGCAGAGCTTCCAAAGCGTCTTTGGTTTTGGCGCTGAAGAGATTCTTGAAGTCGACGCGATCGCGATAGAGGTACCAGTAGTGGCACAAAATGAACTCACGCTTTGAGTCCCAGCATGACAGATTGTCGACGTTTTCGTAATTCATTGGCACCATCGGCGCGACGCTGCTGAAGCACTCACCCATGTATTCCAGCGCCATGCGGTCATTTACGAATTCGCGTAGGGCAAGCCCATAAATCAAAACTTTAGGGTAACACTTTGTTTTGTTTGTCAGAGCCTGGGTTATGTAGTACGCCTCTGCCGGCATTTGCAACCCGGAGCAGAGGTTGATCACGTTGATTTTTTCGCCGGTCGACTTGCTGAGCAGTTCTTCAAGATATGGGGGGTGATTGCCGGAGTAAAAATGGGTTCCCTTCTCGTCTTGGTTCATGACCAAAAGCAGTGACGAGCCAATCAAGCCGGCTTGGGGGCACGTTTTCTTTGACAACTCGATTCTGGGTGGAACATTCCAGATATCGACGCTACGAACTCCCATCTGATCGACGATATTGACCTGTCTCAGGTACATGTCAAAACCAATCAAAAGAAGCAGAGTCATAAACGGCACGGAGTATAGCGCTCGCCACACTTTGCCGATTATTGCCTTGGCATCCACTGGTTCTTATCCTGAGTCAGCTGTCATGCGCTAGAATCATGCGCTAGAAGAATAAGCCATGATTATAAACTCTTAGGTACTCACTAAGGGTGGCCGGCTAAAGGCTTCACGCATTTTTTGAGCCGCTGTCGGTTTCAATCCGCCCTCGATCGCATTCTTGATTTTGGCAGCGCACTCTTGTGATGACTGTAGCGAAGTGTCGATGGTGATATCGTATATGGCGTCTTTGTGTGCATAGAGTTGTGAGCCCCGACCCCAGCCGGTGCGCCTGTCTCCGCGCAGTATTTCGCGGTGTGCGATCACTCGTTCGTCGCAGAACACTCCCACGAAAAAGGCGTCCAAGCCTTCAAGCGCCTTCAGGCTTTCCTCCAGCCAGAGCCGTTTCCATACAACGTCATCTGCCACAACATTGAGACCGTCTTTGAGGTAGGCAGCAATTGCTTTATAGCGAGCGCTCATCATTTGGTCTAGTATCGGCCCTGGTACTATGCGCAGATAGGGTTCGTCGTCTTTGTATTCTTTCACCCACGTGTAGTACTGCGGGTCTACGCGATCGAGGTCGAGTTCTTTATCGGGCATGGCCATCCAAAACACATCAATGCCCAAGGCTAGGTAAGGCTCAGGCAAGAAGGCGTCCTGAAGCGCCTTTACCAGGCTTGTCTTGCCTGTACTCGAGCCGCCATTCAAGATGATTACGCGACCTGGCATTGTTTGCTCCTGCATTGCGATGTTCTCACTGTACATAGAATATGGGGGCGGAATGAGGGATTCGTGAGTCTCAATATTTTGGCACGTCGGTTTCTACTCCCCCAAAATAGTGACTTTCGATTTGATGTTTCCGTCTAAAATGGTGGTACTGACGTATTTTGTTGCGGCATAACCACAGTGTTATAACACCAGCGCGCTGAGAGAACCATGAGCGACGCGCATCGCACAATTCGACTGCCTAAGACATCATCGGCTCCATCTACGGATGAGCTTGCCTCTGCATTGGCACGGTTACGAGACGATGAAGAAGCGACGATTGAGCTTTCATGGGCATTTGCTGGAAGTACCAAGTGGTTCAAGCTGTCTGTTGAGCACGTCGAGGGAAACGGCGGACCACTGTGGACACTGAAACAGAGCGATGGCCTTGAGATCAAGCGCATCTGGGCGGAACAGACGAACAATTTGGAAACAGTTAGAACGAATGCCTC
>CAZCZI010000042.1:0-49438 GCA_964503045.1 uncultured Candidatus Obscuribacterales bacterium | reverse complement strand
GCGCAATCGGGCGGGCATGTAGCAGCGCAATCGGGTGGGCATGTAGCAGCGCAATCGGGCGGGCACGCCTCTGCAAAGGCAGATGGCTCGCACTATGGAGCTTACCCGCGTTTTCAACCTGGTATTCAATGTGGTGCCCAACCGGTTTTCAAAACGCCGGAGACAGCGCGTGTAAGCGGCGGTCATCCGATTGCAGCCAATCCAAAAGAGCTGTTTGAGGCGGAAGAAGAAGCATTGGAGCAGGTCGAACCTTTACCCGACGAGCAAAGCGAGCTTGAATTTCTCGGCGAGGATGGAACCGGCGCCAGCCAGCTCGTAATGCAACTCGCTGATCCCAGAACGGGTTTGGCGAGTTTTGGAGCCATGCTCAAATATGTGGATGTGGAGGTAAACCGGTTTCAAGAATACGGAGACCCATTGACCCTCATGGTGTTTGCTGTGTGCTCGGCGGATGAGAAGCCGCTTCCGATCAACGCAGTGACGAGCCTCGTACTTCGTGTGCAGGCACTAAAACGGCGGCTGGATGTAGCAGGTCATCTTGAAGGTGATCTTTATGCGCTGCTGCTGCCCAACACCAAAGCCGGCAAGGCTGTATTGCTAGCCAATCGATTGCGCGAGGCGCTGACTGCGACTCCATTGGCGCCTGGCTTTAACAAAAGTAGTCTGAAACTGTCTTTCGGGATCGCGACGATACCTGATCGAGGTATGGGTGCCGATTTAGTCACGCTGATTGCACAAGCGAAGACGGCGATGGTTTAAGCGTCCAGGTTGACTCAGATCTAACAGGGAACCCCATTATCGTTTACGCGGGGTTGAGGCCATGACCGGCGATCCCAAACCTACACAAGAATTTGATTATGTGCTGCCGAAGATTGTTCTTGGTGAATCCGGCAGCCCGCCTACGCGCGCAGATGTGCAAAAAATGTTCGTCACCAGCAAGGCGAATCGCGAACGTACTATCGAATGGTCGTGGAAAGCCGGTTCTAAAACGTATGCTTTGGTGGTTGTCTATCCGTTCGTGCGCGACAGCAATTGGTGGGATTATGAGCGCAAAGACGATCCTGTATGGAAAATCCTAGAAGTCGGCGCTCATGGAAATCCTGTGAAGTGGGAGTATAAGTCGGGTGACGTCACGCTTGCCGCAGAAATGGTCGGCATGATTGATGCCGAAGCAGCCGGAGGAAGTGCCTCCGCCCGTGATGCCATCGAACTTACCGCGACCCTGGCTTTTGACGATTGGATTACGCGCAACTATCAAGAGTTGACTGTTGGAATTGGGCAGGCCGCGCCACAACTCGTGTACGGGTATTTGCATAACCTGCAAAATGCATACTTTACAGGAAAAGTCGTTCTCAACAATCGAGGTGAGCGTGCGGAAGTGTTTTTTGAGGGCGGAGTGCCGGTTCACGCAGTGACGGGCGATCTTGTCGGCGACGGTGCCGTAGAGGAAATGATCAGCTGGCAGGTTGCCACGTTTGAGTCGTTTCCCAATCAAAAAGCTGAATTTAGAACGATCGCTGCGCCCTTGCCGATGCTGGTTAATAAAGGACTTTCTTTGCTTGAACAGAAACGATATTTGGCGGCATTGGGACTTACATTTGAGTCGACTCTTGCAAGAGTGGCTTCTGATGCCGCTCAAGTCGGTAGAACTCAACTTGGCGGTTTGACAAAAAGTATCTACGAGTGTGTCGAGCGAGAGACTGCACTGATTGATGTTGTTCGCGAACTCCAGGTTGAAGATCGTGATTGGGTGCCGGCTCTTCTATATTTGATGCAAGGCGGATTGGTTGAGATAAAGCCACCTGGTGCGGCTCGCTCTAGATACAATCCGAGCGCGATAGATATCGACGAAAAAGTGAGAGCGCTCTTTTCAGCCCAGACCGGAATGTATAGTTACCGAGCGCTTTTGTTGTTTCTTCAAAGAGAGTACCACAGGTATCAGCTGCTGGATGCACCGGTGTCGCTGATAGTGCTCGATCTGAAGTTGGGAACCTCCAAAGCTCAGAAGGCGGCATGGCTGCCACCGAATACGGTGAAGATTCTGAGCCGCAAAATCGACTGGCTGAAGCGCCCGATAGACACTTTCGCTCATTTCGAGACGCTCGATTATGCGTTGCTCTTGCCGAATACCAACCTAAAACAAGCAACGGCACTGGCTAAACGACTGATCAAAGTGCTTGCGCGCAACTCTCTGTCTGCCGACACGCATGGCGGATTGACGGTGGTATGCGGAGTCGCATCGCTTCCGGCCAATGGAGCAACGCTCGAGAATCTGATCTTGGGCGCGAAGGGCGCTAAGGATCACGCTAAAGCGACTCATGTGGCTCTGTCTGTGGCGGGACAGTTCGAAACCCAGGCGCAAGAGGCGAACCCTGCTCCACAAGAGGAAATTCACGTCGTCACTCATGCGGTTACGACCAATATTGATGCCAGTCGGCTGACATACACCGATTTGTTGTTCAGAGCAGGACAGCTCACGCCCGACCAGCTAAAAGAGGCGAGTGATTTGGTCAATCACATGCCTGTGCCGCTGCCGCTGGGAAGAGTGCTGGCGATGGAGGGTCACATCGAAGAGCGAACAGTCGATGCTGCCATTGAAGTCGAGGCAATGATTAAATCCGGTGCGCTTACGCTTGAGCAAGCGATGAAGGCGCTGTCGCTGGTAGGTAATCATGACTTCGATCTGCAAACTGCGCTTAGGCGCTTGGGCGGCGGGTCTCAGGGAAGCGACTCGACTGAGTGCCGGCACGCGATTGGTCGAATGTTGATTGATGTCGGTGTCGTTAGAGACTGGCAGGTTAGCGAAGCGGCAAAGCAGAGTAGCGGGTGTGGCTTGCCGCTGTTAACTCTCATGGTGGCTCGGGCAATGCTCTCTCGCTACAATCAGCTGACTGCCTTGCGGCTTCAGAGACTGGTGCGCGACAAAGTGATTACGAAAGAGAATGCGGTCAATGCCTGGAAGGTTGCGAGGGCGAGGGGCATTGCAGTTTCACAAGCTCTTAGAGATGTTGGGTGTGCAAAGGGAGCTGAAGTTTGGCGAGCTCCCGACCGCAATGTGCCACTACCGGCAACACCGGAGAGTGCTTTTGCCGATAAGCTGCCGCCGCCTCCTTTCCGCTCCAGCCGGTGCGATTGGGTGGTAGCAGAACTTCTTGTATGCGCGCGTGCGATCTCAATCACCGACTATTTGACTGCTTGCGAAATCGATGTATTGGAAAACAAAGATGTGGGAGCGGTTTTGGTTGAATGCGGCTTGGTGTCTGGTTCATTGATAAGCCTTGGACGCGAGATATTTGTTGAGTTGGACAGCGGTCGAATTTCATTTGAGCGTGCGGTAAGGTTGATGGCAAGGGCAAAGTCAACGTCAACAGCAGGAGATGGCGAGGGAGCGGCGGCCGCGGCTCGCCTGGCTGAATTGATGCGGCAGAGCTCCGGGGGCGTGAAGGCGGCTGCGGCGCAATCCGGTGCTGTTGGTGGAGCCGGCGGTGCTGGTGGTGTCAGTGGTAGCGCTGGCGGTGCTGGTGGTAGCGCTAGCGCTGGCGGTGCCGTTGCCGGTGCGAGTCCTGCTGCAGCGCAGATGGGCGCCGTAGATGTGTTGACTGCCGCCGGACTCGTGACCGAACGTCAGTTGCGTGCTGCCAAGGCGCTTTCGATGGCGAAGCAGTTGCCGGTCGAGGCGACGATTCTTTCATCTGGTGTGGTTGACAAACGCTTGATTTATCTCAGCATGGAAGCAAGAAAGTACCTCATCAACGGCGAACTCGATATTGCGCAGGTTTCGGCGGTGCTGAGATATTGCCGCGAGCATACTTCGTGTACTTTTGCAGGCGGTGTTGCCGTGTTCGGATTTGACGCGCAACTCCGAGACTGATGCGAGAGCCAGTCAAGGTTCGGGCGAGTCAAGTCTCGATGCAAACTATACTTTGCATTTGGAAACGAAATGGAAAGTATACTTTACGTCGAGGGGCATGATAGGCGGATGTGGGTTACAAATGTGCCCGATCCAGCTGTGGCTGTAAACTATACTTTGCAGCGGTGAAGCGAAATGGAAAGTATACTTTCCATGCCTATTTCGGGGCATACTATATCATGTCGCAAGCGCCGTACAAAAACACAAAACGTCAAAACACAAAAACACAAAAACACAAAATGTCAAAAGACAAGAGTACAAAGAGACAAACAAACAAAGAGACAAACAAAAGGAAAAGTCCCGCCGGGTTCGATGAATGCTCCGAAGAACAAACATCGAAACACCGGCAGGACTACTGTCTTCTGCTAACTGAGTCGCCTAGATAGACGAATCAGAAAGGCGGAAACTACCGGGGAAGCCACAGAGAAGGCATCGCCCAGCGCTTCTGCTTTTTCTTATTGTTAGTGCTTGCCGGAGCCGGAATTGGATGCTTCCAGCTTGCTCAGAGCCTCGCCGATGCGTCGAGAGCTGGTCTTGTAGCTCTTCGCCTTGATGGCGACGCAAGCGGCTTCGAGATCGGAGATTGCCTGAGCGTGAGCAGGTTGCTGCGACTGCGCGAAAATTTCGGCTGCGCGGCGGCAGTACCACTCGGCCTTCTCCCAGTCAGACAGCGTCTTGGGGAAGAACGAGGTAAGAGAATACTTGGCGTTGGACACGGCGGTGACGGCGATCTCGAGCTCGCTTTTGCGAAGCTTGCGATCTTCGTCTTCCACCAGGGTGTCGCACGTCTTCAACAGAGAGTTGATGCAGTCGAATGCACGGTCGAGCTCACTGGCAGGAGTGTACAGCTCTTCGCGGTCGAGGAAGGCGACGATGCCGTCCTTCAACTGCTGAGCGTAGCCCTGGATGAGCATCGACGTCGCCAGCGCAGATTCGTTCTGGTTTTTGCGGTTGACCGTTACCAGGTGGTCGGCGGCAGACGAAGCGGCAGTCACGAGACCGCGATGCTGCTTCAGAATGTTGCCGCAACGAAGAGCGCTGGAACGAACAAGTGCACTGCATTCAACGATGACGGTGGCGAGCGCGCTGTTTACGGCAGCACGGTCTTCGTCACCAGCCAACTCAGAGGATTGGACTGCCCAGAGAAGAGCAAGACCCAGGTCGCCTGCGCGAACGTAGCGATGAACGTTGTTCATTGCCTCGTCAAACAGCTTGGGAGCCTGGTCATTGGGAGTATTTTGGTTCATGATGGACCTTCCAAGTTGATACATCGCACAAACGGCAACACTCACCAGCTCTTAAAAAAGAGAGATGAGTGGCGCGGAATATGCAATGAATTTGGTTGAAGCGGATGAAAGCTCTATGAAGCAAGAAGGTACAGAAGAACGGTGGAAACCTATCAAAGACGTTTTTGTTATTACTAGTAGTTACAAATTAAAGTGGGCTCAGCTGCGCTAGCAAAAGTTGATCGAACTGCGCTAATGATGCGCTTCTTGACATCAAGGTGTTCTTGGAGATGGGTGTTGGGTATCTTCTTGGGTAATTAACCTGTGCTAGGCGCAACACTTGGCAGGTGCCACTCCCATTCTGTTCTTTCTTTCCGCAACCTCGTGGCTGCGTACAGGAAGCGCACCAAATATGGAGGCATTGATATTTTGGAACGGCAAACATTCACACCAAAGTAATGGACCAAGAGCCTCTTGACAACTGCATTTTGGAAACCATTGTGACTGTTCCAATTCACAATTGTATTTCGGTTGCGAGAGCTTGCGCTAAGACGTAATAAAGCTCAAAGTTGTGAACTGTCTTGAGAGGAGCTTTGTATAAAACCTCTTCTCGCGCACCTTGATGACATAAAAGTTCCTAAATATATATACCGCTGCTTGAGCCTATAGCCTGTATTTCGTTAGGTTCATGCTGTTTCAATCTTTCGCTCTTTTCTTCGAGGCCTTTGCACGCGTAACCAATAACTACGGTCGTCTGAAGACCTCGTTTTAAGTCCCTCGTGGGATACAGCGAAACTTGCTCCAAACGGAGCAACACTAAACCTTCAAGATCCTTCTTGCTAAAGAGGGGTCTGTTTTCTAACGCGAACTCGCCCCAGCACAAGCACATTCTCGATGTGTTCGATGGAGTGTGCTTGATGCAACGAGTTCACCTACTAGTTTGCCGCCTGCTCGAGAGCCACTGGCCTCGATTTCACAGCAGGCGCGCACAGTTTACGAAAGAGGGCAACCCAATGTTCAAATCTACGACGTTTCGAAAGCTTGGGCTGGTAGTGCTCCTGCTCGCGCTCAACATCGGCCTTGGTATCATCAGTGGTACCGACTGGATGAAGCCTCCTCAGGTGAAGCTGCCGGACATCACCGCCACTCCTGGAATCAAGATTCCGGGAGTGCCTGATGGCGGGCTGCTCACCGGCAAGCCGGCTGACTCCGGCAAACCTGCGGACACCAAGCCGCCGGCGGATGCAACCAAACCCCAAGACAAGCCCGGCGACCACACTGCTTCGCCGCCGGATCAAACGACTCAGAAGCCGCAAGAACCGGTCAACGCAACCAAGATCGAAGGCGAAGAGCCTTCCGGTCTGAAGGCGTTTTTCCTCAGGCTCTTGCCGTCGTTGCAAAACCTGCTTCTGGGCGGCCTTTTGCTCAGCATCGCCTGGTTGATTTACAACCCGATTCGCAACATCCTCAACCGCGCGCTGGATGCTTCGCATGCCAGTCAGCGAGGAAAGATCGTTGTGCTTCGCGCATCGCAGCTCCTTTACTGGGGCATCGCGATCTTCCTGTCGGCCAGCGTGATTGCGCCCGAGGCGCTGAGCAAGATGTTCATCGGAGTCAGCCTTTTCGGTGCGGCGTTGACGCTCGCGCTGCAGGGCATGATGAACGACTTCATCTGTGGCGTTCTTTTGAGCTTCTCTCCCCGGTTCAAGATCGGTGATGAAGTGCAGCTCGTCGGTATGGAGGTGAAGGGCAAGGTAGTCGATGTCGGTTACCTGGCCACAATCATCGAGACTTCTGACGCGACTGTCACCGTTCCCAACAGGGAGCTGTGGTCGCGAGCCACGAAGAACATGAAGCCGGCTCCGCCTCCGCCGTCCAAGATCATTCTTCCTCCGGGTTACGACTTCAAGAAAAACGACTAACCGGCTTGCCGGTTGGCCTGTCAAAGAAAACCGGCTCGCCGTCGCAAAAAGATGTCTGGCGCTGCAACTCCGCAGCGTCGGGGATTTGTTTAGTGCGGCGGCGGGCTGATTTCGGGAGTACAAAAACGTGAAATTCTCAGTCACAAACGAATACCCGTCGACTGGCAAGTCGGCGAGCGTGATGCTGGTTGGCGCTTTCGAGGACGACTTCGAAACGCCGGCGGCATCGTCTCTTTCTTCGGGTGTCGTGCGGGCAATTGCCAGCACCAAGAACGCCCTCATGCGCCAGGCGAAGGCCGAAGAGTTTGCCGGCAAGACCGGTGAGGTCGTGCGCCACTTCGCCGGCGGCAAGCCTGCTCAGGATGTGCTTCTCGTCGGGCTCGGCAAGCGCGCCAAGTTCGGCACGGCTGCCCTGAAGAAGGCTCTCATCAGCGCCTTCAAGAAGGCTCGCGGGTTCGAAGCCACGCGTGTCTCCTTCGACGTCTCTTCGCTTCTGGCAGCGGGTGTCGAGGCCTTCGGCGGCGTCACGCCCTTCGAAGCCGGTGAGCTGATCGGCGCCTACGCCGGTCTCGTCGACTACGAGATCAACCACCAGAAGACGGCAAAGAGCCTGAAGAAGGCTCGTCCGCACTTCACCAGCCTCACGCTCGTTGCGTGCGATGCTGATGATGCAGCTCGCGCCGAGCTCGAACGCGGTATCGCATCTGGTATCACCATCGCCAAGTCGGTCAACCATGCTCGCGACCTCACCAACCTGCCGGCCGAGGACCTCACTCCGCTGAAGTTCGCCGACCGCGCTCAGGCTGTGGCCGACAAGAGCAACGGCCGCATTCGGGCCCGCTTCTACCACAAGCGCGATCTCGAGAAGATGGGTGCCGGCGCCATTCTCGGCGTCGCCCGCGGCTCGTACGAGCCTCCGGTGCTCATGGAGCTCGACTACACGCCTGCAACCGGTGCCACGAAAGAGGTGCTGTGCTTCGTGGGCAAGTCGATCACCTTCGACTCCGGTGGTCTCGACCTCAAGCCCGCCGACGGCATGCGCCACATGAAGCGCGACATGGCCGGCGGCGCGGCGACGCTGTCTGCCATCGAGGCCATAGCGGCTCTCGGGCTGCCGATCTCCGTCAAGGTGGTCATGGCTGCCACCGAGAACATGCCGAGCGGCCGTTCGTACCGTCCGGGTGACGTGCTCACCACGCTGGCCGGCATCACCGTGGAGGTCGACAACACCGACGCGGAAGGCCGGCTGACGCTGGCTGACGCCATCGAGTTCGCCAAGCGCCAGGGCGTCACTCACATCGTCGACCTCGCGACCCTCACGGGCGCGGTGAAGATGATCGCAGGTGACGTGGGCGCTGCCGCGTTCTCCAACAACGAGGACTGGGCGAAGCAGGTGATCGAGGCCGGCAACGCCTGGGACGAGCGCATGGTCAACATGCCGATGTGGGACGAGTTGCGTGACCGCAACCACACCGACATCGCCGACCTGAAGAACTCGGGCGGGCCGCTGGCGGGTTCGACCACGGCTGCGTGGTTCATCCGCGAGTTCGCTGGCGAGGAGATCCCCTGGGTTCATCTCGACATCGCGGGCTCGGCTTTCCGCGACCGCGAGATCGGTTGTGACCCGAAGGGTTCGACCGGTTACGGTGTGCGCACGCTCATCGAGCTGGCGCGCCGGTTCAAGGCGAAGAAGCAGTAAGTTCTTAGTCGGTCCTCCGCGTGCTCGCCAACAAGCCGAAAGGCTTGAGAGTAGGCGGCAGACTTACATGAACGGAGAACAGGGAGCGGCAGCGAAAGTTGCCGCTCCCTTGTTCTTTTTTTGCGCAATATCTCTTGACTATTATGGACTGTTAATGGGGTGAAGCCCAAGCCGCGTGTGTTACAGTAGTTCGCTATGAACACTCGCCTGAAGAAGCTCCAGAAGTCACTTGCCAAGCATAAGCTTGATGCGCTCATCGTTCGCGTCAACGAAGGGGACAATCAGAATGTTCTCTATCTGAGCGGTTTTGGTGGAACCACAGGGGTTCTCGTCGTTACTGCGAAAAAAGCGTTTATCGTCACTGATGCGCGTTATTACATACGTGCAGCACAAGAAGCCGACGGCTTCAAGTTGGTCAAAGTCATTCGCGGAAAGCGAGTGGTGGAGCACATCAACGAGGCGCTGAAACAAGCGCAACTGACCAAAACAAGTCGCATCGGCTTTGAGGCAGCGCACACGCCCGTTCAAGTCGCCGATATCTGGGGCAAGGACATTCACGGAAAACTCGTGGGCACCACCCATATTGTCGAACGGTTCCGCCAATACAAAGATGCCGAAGAGATTGCAGCACTTCGCAAGGCGTGCCGCATCACGAGCCGCGTTTACAACGAAGTGGCAGCCGAGCTGAAAGCAGGAATGACTGAAAATGATGTCTGCTTTGAGCTCGACATGCGACTTCGCAAATACGGCGCTGTTAAAAACAGCTTCGACACCATTGTGGCAAGCGGTCCTAACTCAGCAATTCCGCACCATGCAACCGGTGACCGCAAGCTCAAAGCGGGCGAGCCGGTGGTGATGGATTTCGGCGGGCTCTTTCCTGGTGGCTACTGCTCGGACATTACGCGCACCGCGTTTGTGCCGGGCAAAAAACCGACAGCAAAGATGCAAGAGATCTACAACATTGTGCTTGGCGCCAACAAAGCAGCTTTCCGCGCGCTGAAGCCAGGCGTCAAGTATCGCGACTACGACAAAGTCGCTCGCGATTACATCGAGAAACATGGCTACGGCAAGTACTTCACGCACGGTCTGGGACACAGCCTTGGGCTCGTCGCGCATGATCCTTACGACTACGAGCATGACCCGTTTGATGTCGGCGCCGTCGTCACCGACGAACCGGGCATCTACATAGATGATGTGGGCGGAGTGCGCATCGAGGACGACTTGGTTGTCACCGCCGATGGTGCCGAGCGTTTGACCAACGCGCCTTATTGGAAGTTTTAGACGAGTTCTTCGGGCTTCGATCGCAAGTTCTTAAGTTCGACTAGTCGAGCTTGGACAACCGCTCGGAGAGTTCGTCTATGACTTTCGAAATCAGGTCGTCGACCGGTCCGACGGTGGTTCCCATGATGCCGCGGCTGCGTCTTTCGACCAGCCAATGCAAAAAGAGAAACCGCCCAAGTGTCTCGGCATGTGGCAAAACGCGTCTGACGTCTTGACTGTCGCGCCCCGACTCGAAGCAATACGAGTCGATGAGTTCGTCGCGCCATCTAGGCAGTTCGCCATTCTTGAAGTGATCCATCGCCAGGGTCGCTAAATCCATGGCTGGAACGCCAATGATGGTGAACCACGACCAGTCAATAATAAACAGACGATCGCTGCGCAAGATGACGTTTTCCGCATAGAGGTCGCCGTGCACCAAAGAGATAGGCTCGCCTGCGAGCTTCGGTGCCAGTGCTTGAGCGACGCTTCTCAAGACCTGCGCCTGGTGCGAGCTGATGACGTACCAAGACTTGAGTTGTTGTGCCATGCCTTTGGCAAAGTCCTCGTAGTCGATAGGAGAGAGTGAGCGCAGGATGTTGAGCTGCATGAGCTCATCAGTTCGGTAGGAATAGGCGCGATGCAGTTTCGCCAACTCCTTGCCGACTTGCTGCGCGAGCTCTTTCGAACTCGTTTCCTTGAGGCTGACTGTGCCGAGATCTTCGAGAAACAGAGCTGTTATAGGCCCGGCGTGTGCAGCCATGAAAAGCTGTGCCGAACTGGATATCGACGGAATGAGCACGCGTTCGTGTAAATCTTGTTCGATGTCCCAAGGTGGCAGTACCAGCTTGTATATCAAGGTTTCCGGCAAGGCATCTTCGATGTAAAGCCGCATCACATAGGAGAGATCGCGATGGCGAAGCAACTCTCTTTTGTTGATGATTACAGGCTTTCCGTAGAACTCTTTGAGCCAAGACGTGAGCTTCTCTTCGGGCACCGGCTCGAGGAGTTTCAACGTGTCGCTTTCTCCGAACTGGTTCACGAGTTTTTCGCTGCTTGCAAGTTTGGGACCTGTAAATCAATTCCCCCATTCTACTGCAAGCGTTTTCCCAGGATTTCTTATATCGTCGCCTGAAATGGCGATTTGTCGCTCACATCTTGTTGTAGTTGAGTTGCCGCGCCTGCGCAGGTGGGCGAAAGAAAACTTCACTACAAGAAGGTGTGAGCCCGAGTGGTTTGAATGCAGTCCATTTAGGACAGCGGCGTTCAAACCGACGAAAGGAACTTTCAATGATTGCTCTTCTCATCTTGGGTTTTGTTTTGCCCGTTGTGACGTGGCTTGCCACAGGCAGGCTGACGCGCACCATCTACCGTGGCAAGGCAACTGCTCTTCCGGCGACCGTCTCAATCGGCCGCAGCCCGAGCAAGCACTGCTTTGTCACGGTGTTGGTCCCTGGGCTCAACGGACCCGGCTCTCAACATGCGCTCATCGCCGAGATTCCATTGGCGCAAGCCTCGAAGATCGGCGAGACTCCTCTCGAACAAGTGCCGGAAGCTCTCTCCAAGATGGCTCCGGTCGAGGTGGATGTCGTAGTCAAACAGCGCATCATCGGCCGTCCCTACGTGCACTCGCTTCAGTGGCCCGGTGAGCCGAAAGCTCTCGAGGCCGACAGTGGCGCTGCCGAGGTGGTGGTCTCTCTCATCTACCTGGCTCTAGGCATCGGGGTGCTCTTCGTGCCCCTCACCTTGTGGTCGGGTGTTTACTTCATGGCGTCCGGTTTCGTGCTTGGCGATCGCGTCGCCAGGCGCAACGCCCTTCACGCCGGCAACAAGCTCAGCCTTGCCATCATGTGTCCCATGCTGGCGGTGGCGAGCTTTGTTCTTTTCACAAACCTAACTGTTCTGACCTTCGTGCTTGGGCTCCCGCTTGCCTTCTCCTTTGGACAGGTGGCCGGGATGCTCTTGGGCAGCTTCAACAAGAGTCGCTGAGTGTTTCTGTTTACATGGCGCCCTTAATGTGGCGGCCTTGGCAGACTCGGTAGACTCTTGTTCTTGCCCATTTAAGCGCGAAGGCGGTTCTCGAATAGGAGGAGAACTATATGAGTTTTGACCTTGCAAAATGGCTTAGGGACCGGGTTGGCGACAACGACCTGGAGTGCCCTTCGCTTGATATGTCCGGCGCCAAGCCGGAAGACGAGCGAGAATGGCTCGTCACCAATGGAATGGGCTCATTTGCTTCGGGCGGCATTCTCGGCGCCAACACGCGTCGCTATCACGCTTTGCTTGTCGCGGCGCTCGAGGCGCCGGTGCGCAGAACCGTGATGTTCAGCCGTATGGACGAGGTGGTCGAGGTTGGCGGCGAGCGCATCGAGCTTGCCTGCAATCACTGGGGCAGCGGCAGCGTCGCGCCTTCCGGCTACAAGCATCTGAAGCTGTTCACGCACAAACCCAACCCGACCTGGGTGTACGGCATCACCGGCGGTGTCATCGTCAAGCAGGTGATGATGCAGCCCAAGAAGCAACAGGTCGTAGTCGGCTATACATGGATACCCGATGGCGCCGGCAAAGACAGCGTGAAGCTCACGCTCAACATGCTCGCCAACTATCGCGATTTCCACTCGCCGACACACGGCTCGCCCAACTGGCGATTCGAGCAGCACTTGTCCGGCAACGGCGTCAACGTCAAGGCGTTCGACACGGCGCGCGGCTTGCGCATCTCGTTCGACGGTGGCACGTACAAACAGGACGGCAACTGGTACAACGACTACCAGTGGCCTCGTGAGTACGAGCGCGGGCTCGACGATCGCGAAGACAACTTCCACCTGGGCGCGCTCGAGGTCGAGCTCACACCGAACAAGACGTTTACGGTGTGCGGCTCTTTGATGGCGGCGCTCGGCGACGAGCTACCCACGCCAGATCACGTCAGTGCCACAGACGCTCTCAAGGCTGTGGTTGCGAATCAGAAGGAACTGCTCAGGTTGGCCGGCAATCCAAAGAGCGCATTCCTGCGCAACTTGGTGTTGGCATGCGATCAGTTTGTCGTCGACCGCAAGTCGACGCAGGCGCACTCAATCATCGCCGGTTATCACTGGTTTGGTGATTGGGGACGCGACTCGATGATCAGCATGCCGGGGCTGACTCTGTCGACCGGACGCACCGACATCGCGCGCGGCATTCTGAAGACCTTCGGTCGCTACGTGAGCCAGGGAATGTTGCCCAACTTCTTTCCTGACTCCGGGCAAGAGCCTGAGTACAACACGCTCGACGCCACTTTGTGGTGGGCGTGGTCGCTGTACAAGTACCATCAGGCAACCGGCGATTTGAAGTTTGTCGAAGAGCAACTCCCTCTGCTCGACAGCGTTGTCGATTGGCATCGCAAGGGTACTCGCCATCACATCAAGCTCGACGAAAACGACGGCTTGGTTGCAGGCGGCGAAGCGGGGGTGCAGCTAACTTGGATGGATGCGAAGTGTGGAGACCTCGTCGTCACGCCCCGACAGGGCAAGGCGGTCGAGATCAACGCGCTCTGGTACAACTTGCTCAAGACGTTGGAGTTCTTCCACAGAGCTCTGGCGCCGGTGGCTGCTGGTGCGACTCGTAGCCTGCAAGAGAGCGCCGAAGCCGACGGTGTGGGTGCCACTACCGCCGGTGCTGTTGTCGACAATGCGACCGCCGACACATACGCGCGGCTCGCGGAGAAGACACGTCGGGGATTCGCCCAGTTCTGGAACTCAGAGCGCGGCTGTTTCTTCGATGTCATTCGCGATGATGGAAGCAAGGATGCCAGCATTCGTCCCAACCAGCTGTTTGCTCTGAGCTTGCCCTTTCAGTGCGTCACCGCCGAACAGGCGGCAAGCGCTCTGGCAGTGGTTGAGAAGGAGCTTCTGACACCCAAGGGCATGCGCACCCTGGAGCCGAAAGACCCTGACTACAAGGGTATTTACGGTTGCGGGTACGCATCGGCCAACCAGTATTGGCGCGACATCACCTATCACCAGGGCACGGTTTGGCCGTGGCTTCTCGGTGCCTGGGTGGACGCGCGGATTAAGGTGCACGGCGAAGACGAGTCGAACAAGAACTTCATCCGCGAGCGGCTGAAGGGATTGGAGGCTCATCTCACGCAGGAAGGCTGTGTCGGCTCCATCTCGGAGATCTTCGATGGCGATGCCCCGCATCGCGACCGAGGTTGCATCGCACAAGCGTGGTCGGTTGCCGAACTGACTCGCGTCTTTACGGAGCACCGTATTTGATGCTACCTCGTTGAGGGTTCAAGCAGTTGAGTCCAAAGAGAAATTGGTAGGACGACGTTGCGGCGAAAGCCGCACGTCTCCTGCCATTTCTTGTTAAAAATAAACACTATGGAATATAGCAGAATACCCCAAAATGCGAGGCGATCATTCAATTCGAATGCCGCAGCAAACTGTCGTCACGACATGGTGGCTAAAATCGGACTATTCGAATTGCGACTCCTGCGAGTCTCTTTTTTAGACATGTCCGCCGAATTCTTTAGACTCACTGTTCTATGCCTTGTGGTATTTTATGCGCGACTGGCTTGGCACATTGCATGGGTTAGATGATATGAGCTTACCTGTCTTCTATGACGAGCGGCAAACCGTCTTTGATCAAAAGCTCTGCTCGCCGAGTGCGGCGAAGCCCGCCCTTGTTATGAAAGCCTGGAAGCAACTGGGATTCGACATTGAGGTCATGGGTGTCACTCCTGCGTCGCGTGAGGACTTTTATCTTGCGCACGATCGCGCATTTGTCGATGGAGTGTTCGAGCTAACAAGACCAAATGGTTTCGGAACGCGGACGCAGCAAGTCGCCGACTCCCTTCCGTGGACCACCGGCAGCATGATCACGGCATCTGTCCATGCTTACGAGAACAAGGCGATTGTTTGCGCCCCCGCAAGTGGATTTCACCACGCGATGTACAACATGTCAGGCGGCTTTTGCACCTTCAACGGTCTGATGGTGACAGCGGTCAAATTAAGACAGCAGTTTAACCTGGAGCGAGTGGGAATTCTAGACATCGATCATCATTATGGTGATGGAACAGATCACATCATCAAGAAGATAGAAGCGCAGTTTATTCGACACTATTCTTTTGGTGGGGAACATCGCGACAATTCATGGTGGAAGGGTGGCGCGAAAGCCGATGAATGGTTGGAGAACCTACCCAAGATTCTGGAATCATTCTGCGACTGCCAACTCGTGCTCTATCAAGCCTCAGCAGACCCGCATGTAAATGATCCGCTCGGAGGCGCTCTTGATAGTTTGCAGATGCGAAAACGCGATGCCCTTGTTTTCTCAACAATGAAGCGACTGGGCGTACCTCTTGTCTGGAACATCGCAGGCGGATATCAGGACCCGATTGAAAATGTTCTGGCAATTCACAATGCCACCATGGAAGAATGTTTGAAGGTCATCCAGTGTACGCCAGTCTCAGTGAGCCAACGAGAGCAGCCCGAGTAGCGACCAAACGAAAGCAATTGCAATCACTACAATCGGGCCGATGACAAAAAGCTGCCAGGTCGCCAAACCATAGGAATAGAATCTTCGTTGCCTGAAACTCTGCGCATGATTGCTCTCGCGTTCATGCTGCCACACAATGTTCTCCCAAGAATCGCAGTCCGGAGATGGTGCGTTGGCAGCAATAGTGTTTGTCTCCGATTGCAAAGCAACATTTGCTTCGGCACTCACCACAGTAGTTTTGTTGCAAGAATTCGATGCATTGTTCGGCGACGATTCTGATCCGACAGATTCAGATTGAGTGATTGTCTGTTCAGCGACAGTCGAATTGTCTTTTGTCAACTTCGTTTTGAGCGCATCGCGCAAGTTGTTGTCACTCATTTCAGCCACGCATGTTGGATAATTGATATGGCCCTTTGTCGATTCTAGCACTTGGCGTCCCGTGATCGGGAATCACTTAAGATCTTCGGTGAATGAGGTGCGGCCGCAAGCTCACTTCGTGACCAGTTGTCTTGACGGAAAGATCAAAGTCCAGGTTTAGGATTCGCTGGTGGCACTGACAGTATCAGTTCGTTGCCGCTCCATTTTCCGTTCATGCAAGGGGTTTGGTCGACACCATGTTCGCGTCGCGCTTCGTCGGCGACTTGGTCTTTGAGCGCTTCAAAGGCCTGCCCAAGGGTAGTCTGTGGTCCGCGGCAGCTAAGCGCGTCGATTAGCTGCTTGGTAAAGATTCCGTTTTGGTACTTGTTGGATTCCCACGAGCGCTGATTGGTACTACTCGAGCAAATCACCAGCTGCCCTGTGCCCAAAGCAACCTCATTGGCACTGATGTTGCCGGTGCGAGTGAGACCCTTGCCTGTCGGCGCCGTGTTGCCGCTGAAACAGGTATCCAGCACGATGAGCACGCGGTCACAACAAATACGACTCTTGATCAATCTACACAACTCCTGCATTGGAATGCCCCTCGAGAACAGCTTCTTAGGGTCGGTGTCGTAGGCGACAAGGTAATTGACGGAGCCGACATCAAGATCGGCGGGGCTGCCATGCGTCGAGACAAAAATCACCACGAGATCGTTAGGACCGGCTACGCGGGGCAACCAGGCATCGCCAAACTCATCAAGGATGCGCTCTCTTGTTGCTTCGGAATCTATCAGAGTGCGCACGTGATCGGGTGCGAAATTTGCCTTTTGAATCAGATAATTCTTGAAGTCGAGAGCATCCTTCGATGCAAATTTGAGTTTGTTGATTGTCGGATCGGCAAAATTACCTATACCAACTACCAGTGCCCACTTGTCTCTGATTGGCTTGTTGATTGGCGTTGACGACTCGACAGCAACGGGTGTGCTCGGGTTGATTGGCGTTGGCGACGCGACAGCAACGGGTGTGCTCGGGTTGATTGGCGTTGGGGGCGCGACAGCAACTGGTGCGCTTGGGTTGATTGGCGTTTTCGCGGGCTGTGTTTGAACGGGAGTTTGCACCGCATTATTTGCCGGAGACATCCGCTGTTCAACTCCCGTCTTTGCAAGGCACAGCCCCAATTGATGAGTCGCATCTGCATCACCGGGCTTTATTCTGAGCACCTCATTCAAATGCACAATTGCATCACTGAACTGGTTGGTACACATCCGTAGGACTGCGAGGTTGTAGTGGGCGTCCGCTAAATTAGGATCTAACTCTACAGCTCGTTTGAAAAAGATTACTGCAGCATCGCGCGACCCTTGCTTGTACGCTCCCAGCCCCAGGTTGTACATAGCCACCGCCCTTTGAGGCTCGGTATTTTGCGTTATTGCCTTTCGGTTTGACGCAACAACCGCACTGGCAGGAGGAGCAGGCGTGGATTTTGGATAGAGCAAATTCACTTCGTATCCCTCAGTCGAAGAAATTAGTTGAGGAGTCTGCTGTTTTCTTCCCTCAGCTGTCGAAGCAAATTGAACACGCTTGCGCAGATAGCTGAATGCAGCTTTTGTCGCTACCTGACCATGGTATTCGCGCGCAGTTTCAAGCAAGTGATGTGTAAAAATCGATCCTGCGTACAGTTCGGATTCCCATGAACCCTGTCCGATTTGATTGCTGCTTAGTACCGCGCAACCGCTCTCCTTTGCGACTTTGTCTGGATTGATCGTGCAATCGAATATAAGAAGACAATGCCTGTTGGTGAGCCTTGCGGCAATTGTTCGGCTGAAATCGCTCAGTTGGATGGCTGTGCTAAAGACTGACGCCGGGTTGCTGTCGTATGCAAACAGGGCTGGAAAAGACTCGTCAGGATTGCATCCACCAGAATAATAAATCACTACTGAGTCTTCAGGATGACTTTTTTGCGGCAGCCAATTATTCCCTAGCGCATCTAAGATGTTTGCTTTGGTAGCGTCGGCGTCAATAAGCAGCTTCACATGATCTGCAGGAAAGCCCGCCTCGTCGACTAGGTAGTTGCGAAACTTCAGCGCATCTTTGGCGGGATACTTGAGCGCCAATCGTGGCTCCTGATAATTCTTGCTGATACCTATGACGAGCGCCCATTTTTGCGGAGACTGATTGGTCGCAGCCCCATCAGCACAAACCTGCGAACTCGCCGATGCAATCAAGAAAAGAAGCAAGACGAGCAGACCCCACTTTAGTGGCTTATGCGCGGTATCTCGACGCACTTTTGACAATGCGAACCAAGAAAATTGGAGTTGCACTATATTCCACCTGAGACTGCCAACCAAATGTAGAGCTTCGGGCAAGTACATCTTCTCAGCTGCAATTATTTCGGGTATCGCTCAAACGGAGGATTTTCAGCTTCTACGATTCGATCGATTTGGACTCGGTTTGCGCATGAATAAGCCGTATGGTCGATGTGGAGTTGTCTACCCGGGCCGAAAACTAACGACTATCCTCATTCATTCCAATCGCGGCGCTTGTTCGCTAGCAGTTGGTAAATTACACGATCTGGAGAATTCCACGATGAAACGATTTGCTTTGTGCGCTGCGTTAATTGTTGCCTCTGGAATGATGTTAGGGATAACAAGCTTGGTTCAGCCGGACTGGCAACCGGCAGAGGCAAAACAGCCGTATAATCAGGGGCACAAGTGGGACCGCTATATAAATGTCCGCTACCGGTACTCGGTTGAGTACCCAAGCGATCTGCTCATCGCTCGCGGTGAATCCGACAACTCCGATGGACAGCAATTCAAGGCCGCTAATGGCACCAGTGCACTTACTGTGTGGGGAGAGCATGCGGGCTACAACGATACCGGAGACCCGGTATCGTTGGCACAGGTTTACAAAGAGGAATTAGACGCTGAGGGTAAGGACGGAAAATGTATCACTTACAAAGCTCTCGGGAAGGATTGGTATGTGCTTTCTGGGCGAGATCACGATAAGATATTCTACAGAAAGACGATGTTAGAGGGTGGCGACTTGAAGCGGTTTTACCTCTATTATCCGGCATCTCAGAAAAAATATTTCGATAACATAGTCGACCGTATCTCGCGCACTTTTCACTCGACCGGGGCTATGCGTGTGCCTTTGTGAGGAGTTGACAAACTTTCTATGTAAGCAAACGTTTTGCAGGCAACCGACTTTTCACCCTAACAACTTGGCAGATAGCACATAGGATTAGACAAGCGTGAGAGAAGGACAATCAACCGGAGGAAAAACTCATAAGTCCTTACCGCTTTCGAGGGACTTTTCTCTGCAAAAGGTCTCCATAACTCAGCTGGGCAAATTGCTTCAATCCGTTTCAGCATTCTTTTCACGCCTTCCTTCGATCATTGGTCTTTGTCTTGTTTTCTTAGTCTTTTTTCCTCTCCTCTCTCCATCAACTTCTCGAGCATTTGCCGTGGAAACCAAGCATGAACTCAAAGGCTCCCTGACCTTGAAAGCACAGGCGGTGCAGCCGACCGACCTTCCGGTGCTTTTCACGGTAAGGCTCACCAACACTGGCGATGCGCCTTTTAGTTTTTGGTCTGGCAGAGGCTCTCAAGGCTACCCACAAGGAGAGCAGTTTCAAATTCAGATACTCGATGCTGCCAGAAAAACCGTGGCTGCGGAACCATTCAATGGGGCTTACACACAAGGTTCCGGTACGAATCGAGAGATTGCACCGGCAGCAACATTGGAGTTTCCATTGGCGGTCTCTGCGCTTGCGGCAGGAACATACGAAGTGAAGCTAAGCAGCGCCAAGAGTGGCTATTTGAGTGAAGGTAAGAACATTACCACTTGGCCGGCAATGGAGACAAAGGAGGCGATCAAAGTCACAGTGAAGCCTGACGAGAAGCAAAAAAGTCAAATCGAATCAGACTTGCTTCGTCGGGTTCAAGGTGGAGAGTTTTTTGCTGCTCGCTTAGTGAATCACTTCCCGATTCCGGCAGTTACAAATAAGCTTCCGGCGCTGCTTAACAATGACTCAGTGAAAGACGCATTCAATGTTGCGTATGCATTGAGCATGTCGAAGGAAATTCCAGTGGGTTGTGGAAAACATATCAACAGCGCCATGAGCAAGTATCTTGCGCGCACGAATTCGTCGTACGAAACAACCAATCTCATGGTTTACCTTGCAGAGATTGCAAAGCGAGCAGGCGACGATCAATCGCTCGAGGCTGTAGCAAAGCTGGCAAAGGATGGGCCATCCCTTGAATCACGCTGGCGAGCAGTGCAGGCGATTGCGCAGTTTAAGCAACCATCGGTGGTGGCAATGCTCAAACAGTATCTGAAGTCTGAGGAGACCGCCGTCAAAGGTGCGGCTGCGGTCGGGCTTGCGGAGCACAATGATCCTGCCGCGATTCCCGTATTGATTGAGGTAACGCAGACGCGAGATGGGCACCAAAGTTGGAATTCGATTTATCGGGCGTTGGCAAAATTTCCAAAAGACTCGCGCGCGAAAAAAGCAATTAATGATGGGCTGAAAAGCTCTGATGAAAGTTTGAGACGCGAGGCCGAAGCAGTCGCGAAGACTTCGACTCAATAAGGCCGGAGATCCAAATAGGTGAGAGCGCAGCCCAGAGACATGTCTGGGAGACCCAGAATTTGGGAAAACTTCATGAAGAAAGGGAGTCTTGGTTCGCTTGGCAACTATGCTTGTCCTATTAATCCTTTGGAGTTGAAGAAATGCTTGCCTGCCCCAAATGTACGAGCTACATGTTTCCTGGTCGCAAGAAGGGAGTTCAAATAGACTGTTGCTCAAGCTGCAACGGAATTTGGCTCGACAAAGGGGAACTCGCAACCATCGCGCAAACACCCCAGGACATTCCTGGCAGTCCGCAGATGCTTCAATCCAATCCCACGAACTTTCCTTGCCCCCGAGATGGCACCAAACTCAACGAGCACCCATACTCAACGGGTGAAAATCTGTTGGTTGACTCCTGCACCAAATGCAGTGGCGTGTATCTGGACAAAGGCGAGCTGGAAAAAATCGAAGGACTGGCGAGACAGATTAATGAAGTGTTCACGCCGCAATGGCAATCGCAAAGCCAGTCACAAGCCAAGATGAATGAAGCACTTTCTTCCGTATATAAGACCGAACGCCCAGCCGCCAAAGCCCCTGTGGACGCTCGAACGTCGTTTATCGAACAGGTCTATCTTCTTCTAGTGGCCACGCTCGTTGTAACGGCAGGCACAGCTTATTGGGCCATCGTCTCAGGCTTGGCGATGAAGTTTTTCGTTCCTGCATTAATCGCCGAAATAGTTGTTTTTATTGTTTGCCTCGTCGTTAGAAGACAACCAGGCATCAATATGATCGCGTTGTTCTCCTACACAGCACTGAGCGGATTTACACTGGCAGCTGTTCTCGAGAGATATTTGCAAAAAGGACAAGGCGAATTCATCTGGCAGGCAGCCGCACTTTGCGCACTTATCTTCGGCATTTTGTCAACGTACGTGCACATCACCAAGAAAGATTTCGACTGGATGGGAGGAATTCTTTTAGTAGCCCTCATCATGCTCATAGTTGCCGGAATAGGCTTCATGTTCTTCCCAAGTGCCTTTGGAATGTTTATGTGGAGCTGCATCAGCGCAGTTATTTTCTCCGGCTTCATCCTTTATGACACATCGAGAGTGATCTTGAAGTACGACACACAAGAGGTGGTGTCAGCTGTTCTCGATCTTTATCTCGACGTCATCAATTTGTTTCTCGACTTGCTGCGAATCCTGTCGTATTTGAGGAGGTGAAGCCTGGTGACGCTGGGACACTTCCCTAGTTGTTGTATTGCGCCCGCGGATTTTCGTCTTTCTGCTTGTTGTAGTCAAACACAAAACGGGTTTCGACGTGGGGCAGCGAGCCATCCGGCAGGGGTCCAAATGGAGCAGCAGAGTTTAGAGCCTTCTTTGCCGCTTCGTCTGCTAGGGGATTGCCTGTCGGCTCGACTTTCAAATTCGAAATGCTTCCGTCGCTGCCGACCATGAATGTGCAGGTCACCTGTAGGCTTTCGGCCCCTTTTGGAGGAACCCAAGTTTTCTTTACTTTCAACTTCATGTTTTCCTTGTAGGAAGGAAAATCAACTTCCTGCAATCCCACCTCCAAGCCATTATGAGTCGGGCAGAAGATCAACATTAACTTAAATGGGGCCTTTGCCACAATTTCAGGTGGCGGCGGCGCAATTTTTCTCAGCGCCGTCAGTTGGGTGAAGAGGCGGTCTGTTTCGATAGATCGCCTGGAAAGGCTTGTGTGTTGCACACTGCTTATGTTGCCGGCCGCATCAATGGTAAAGGTCATGTGCAGGCCTTCCAGTGCTTTAGAAACAGTCAGCTTGTCTTGAAATGCTTGCGAAACTTTCTTGCAATAGGCCGTTAATGGGCTAGTCGCAGCCGTTTGGGAGCCCACAGCCGTTGAGGTGCCTGCAGATGACTTTGTTTTGGATGGTGGCACGGGCAGCGGCCCGAGTCTGCTGTTTGAAGCCTTCTCAGCGGCGGCCTGGCGTGCGGCATTCGCCATCTGTTCTGAAATTGACGCATCTAAGCGCGCGATCTCCTTTTTTAGTTCCTCTCCCGATTTCCCCGATGCGACACTGCTTTCAATTTCGGCGAAGGCGTGGAGATAAGGAGCGGTGCCGACGCGGTGATCCTTTTCGAGCGAGTGAATTCTCTCGACGAGTTTCTTTCGCTCCGCTTCGAGTGGACCTGGCCCGACACTGACAGCCTGCGCGCTGGACGATGCAGAGTGCGTATCTGTAGCTGCAGGCTGCGCGTTGGATGAACTGAACTGAGCATTGGCTGATGTTGCACCAATCACAATGGTAGCGACCATTCCGGCAGCAACAAATGGAATTGAGAATCCCCGAGATTTCATTTCGTTCCTACCATTTGATGCTCTGAAGCATCATGCTAAATCGCTTCTTCACTTGATCTTGCGTTAACTCGCCGGTGTCGGACGGGATGTTTTGAACGAGGAAAATATGCACCAGCTTGTTGCCTGCCAGAGTGAATGCGTGTGCCTCCAATTTGCCGGCTCTGGCGCACATTGCACCTTTTTCAGTAGCAATGCGAACCACTCCCTCCTGCGAAAAGTCAGTCAGAAGAAATGTTTTGTTGTTGACTCTCGACAGCTCTGGTTTGCCGCGTTCAGCGCAATAACGCAGAATCCACGGGTTTTCCGATTTGCCTAATTCGCTTTGCTGCGCTTGTGCCAGCACTCCTGGATTCCCGGACAGAATTTGTTTCGTCGTTTGAGAGATCGCTGCATCCAGCACGATGACGCCGAGTTCGTTGGGCTTGCCATCTGCGCGATAGACACAACCTTTGCCTGGATCAATCTGCTTTGCGTTGGATACTACCCAGTTGCCGTCGATTGTGGCTTGCTTTACCGGAGTTTCCGGAAATGCGAGATTATTGGCCTTTGCTTCTGGCGCCATGACAAACAATGCGGAAACAGTGATAAGCACTTGGGATATTCGAATGCACGCTGCATGCAATGGACTAATCATCTGAATGACCTCGCAACTTTTCCTTATAGCATGAACCTAAACGAAAATCTCTTCGAGGAAATTGCGCATGGCAATCCATGAGCGGCGGTCGGCATTGGCGTCGTACACAATTCCATTTTCCGGTATGTTTGCTTCGGGATTGGTGAACGCATGCACGGTATGACCATACGCGTGAATCTGCCAATCGGCACCGGCGTCGGTCAATTCTTTTGCAACTTCTAGCATGCTGTCGGGCTTAGCCATCGGGTCGTCATAGCCATGCAAAATCAGCACCTTTGATGTAATTTTGCCTTGCTTTCCGATATTCGGAGGCGCAAATAGACCATGATAGCTGACCACACCGCGCACGGTGGCACCGCTGCGCGCGAGATCAAGAACGCACAGTCCGCCGAAACAATATCCGATTGAGGCAATGCGATTGGCGTCAACCATCGGATGTTTCTTTGCGGCATCCAGGGCTGCTTTCATCCGCTGCAAGAGCATCGCTCTGTCATCCAGAAATGGTTGCATCAACTTCGCGTTTTCATCGAAGTTGCTGCCGCGGTTGCCCTTTCCGTACAAATCCAGGGCGAATCCAACATAGCCGTATTTCGCCAGTTGTTGCGCCTTCTCTCTTTCAAAATCACTCTGTCCTGCCCACGCGTGATGCACCATGACACAAGGGCGCTTCTCTTTTTTTGAATCGTCGTAAGCAAAGAAGCCCTCGCAATTTAGCTTGCCGTCGGTGTATTCAGAGTACTCGGTGTGCATGTTATCCTCCGCGTCAATCTCACTAATCGATCTCTTTTATGTACTTTCTCAAAACTCGGTTAAACCACATGAGCGCCCCGGTTGAAAATAGAAGCGCGGGGGTAAGCCCAGCCACTACCCACAGTGCCTTCGAGAAGACTCCGGCGAAATTACCGAAGTGGAGATTGCTAAGCCAAGATAAGAATCTGTCAGGTGTGCCGCGTTCTTCGGGGCGGGAAAAATGTGTGATTTGTCCCGTGCTGGAATCGATGCTTACGCGAGTCACCGCATCGTTTCCTCCAAAATCGCTACCTACCATTGAGATGTGCATCATCGTGTCTTTCATAGATGGCAGCTTGATCCACGCTGGGTGCAGCCCCGGTGCTTGGTGCTTTGCGCGCTCTACAATACTGTCGATGCCGAGGTGGTGTGATGTGTTTGATGGAACGACGAGAGGGGTGGCAATGATGTTTGTTGGTATTGCCGGAGGTGCGGAAATGTTCGAATTGTGATTTTGTTTGATGCTTGCAAAGATGCATTGCACTGCCTTTTCGAAAGGCTCGGGGAATGCGAAATAGATAGCGCTTGTTCCCCAAATAAAGATCATCGGCAAAACGCAAATGCCGACTGCTGAGTGCAGGTCGAAGTTCAATCGCTTCCAGTTCGCCTTGAGGTTGACTTTGATTCTAGATGCAATGCTGCCGGCGCGTGTAGACCAAATTGCTAAACCGGTAATACCGAGCGTCAAAAGAAACAACGCACCAATACCATTTATGGTGCGACCTGTTGCGCCAAGAAGCAGGTTGAAATGCAGTTCTCGCAAGAAAAGCAGCAGCGAACTTTTCTCGCCAATGATTTCGGCTGTGTACGGATTAATCAAAGCCACCGATTGCTTTTCATCTCGTGAAACGAAGACCTCGAGAGGGGCATCATTGCGTGTTGTTTGATGAATCCACGTCGGTTGATGTTGTGGATAAGTCGCGGCAACCGATTCCATAACTCGCGAGAGTGGCTGCTTGTAGTCTGTCACGGCTACTTTCGGGTTTGTCAGAAGCGACAACTCATCGTAGAAAACTAGTGAAGTGCCAGTGAGGCTCATGACGAAAATGTAGAGCCCAACTGCCAGCCCTGTGATCATGTGAACTTGAAAGAGAAGCTTTCTCAGTCGTATTTTGTTAGACGCCCGTGGTTTGCTCGGTTGCCAGGTCTGGTTGCTTTCCGATTTCAGTCTGAGCTTTGCCGGCGTCAAAGGTTCAGTGACGCGTCTACGTGTCCTTTGCGGAGGCGACGGGTTATCCGATGTTTCAAAACCTATTGGTAATTGCGGAGGTATGTCTCTTGTCATGAATTAGCTTATTCATCGAGCCAGAAGATTCGCAATTTTCCCTTATAGGGTGAAAAGCTAGAAGCTTTTAGTGGAATAGATAGATTAAAAGTTGTCAGAGCCCATGCACTGGCATTTGATGGAAACCAGTTGATTCACACACTTAACATTGACGAAAACCGGCGAGCCGAGAAGGATTCGTCTTGGCTGAAGAGATTAAGCAGAGCGACAAGCAGCAGCATGACACCGCGCAGATGCGTGTTTGCCCGGTGTGCAAAACTGCGATTCCGAGCAGCGATTCGCAATGCATCAATGGGCACCGCCTTTCAGACAGGCAGTTCACGACGGGTGCGCTCATTGCCGGGAGCGATGAATATCGGCGGGTGATTGCCAGCGGCGCTTCTGCCACCGTATATGAGGCGCGTCATTGTGTTTTGGGTAAGAGCGTGGCAATCAAATTGCTGCATCCGCAGGCTATTACCGAGGAAGTAATCGTGAAGCCCGCAAACATCTTATGCAGTGGGGTACTTGAAAGCGGCACCGAGCCTTCACGTGGTGCAGTTGATGGATTGCACATCAGTGACAGCTAAGGGGATACGAGCTTTCCTCGGCAGCCGAACTGGCTTTTCTGTTGTTATTCTCGAGCACACATGTCTCTTCTTTCATCGCCCGTAGCAGTGCTGAGCGTCAGAATGAAAACCACTTTTCGCCGATGCGATGCGCGCTTACCTGCATGCCGAATGGCGCCGGCGGTGGCGGCTGAGTGCTCATGATGAAGCCGCGCGGTTGCGGCTCATCGTCGGTGAAGAAGTAGACACTGTTGTCGTGATCGACTCCGTAATCGATGACGTGAAATAATCCAACCAAACCGAGCGAAGAGCTTTGTGCGAGGTTGGGACGATGCTCGCCGCCAGCCTGCAGGTCAGCTGCTTTTACCTCAAGCGATGATCGGCAAAGTGTGAATGCAATCTGTGTTGGAACATCAGTCATTGCTACAACTGAGATCACTCCGGCCAGTGGAAGATAGAACATGAAAGGCCGCTTCAAAAGCCGTTTGTAGCCATTGAATGTCAACGACAGCGCCCACAACCAAGCGACTGCAGCGACGAGCCATACGACAAACCCGATGATGGCGAAGCCTGAACCACCTGGCTCGTGACAGCGGTAGAGAATGATGGCGGTTGCGATCGTCGCAAAAATGTTGGCAGCAATGAGCAAGGCTTTTACCTTGGGGTTTTTCTTTGCGACCTTCGTAAACTCACCGGCAAATTTGCCGCTCGCGCTCTGAAACTCGAAATCCTCTTCCTGGCGCTTCGCTCGTTTCTTGCGCCGGTCTTGCGCAGACTGATAAGGAATCTCCCCTTCAGACAGCATGAGGCGGTCGACTGCCTTTTGTGTTTCGAGCCCCCAAGAAGGCGCGGTTTCGGCTGTGTGCATCTTGCCGTCTTTAGGCGGAAGCGGAATTTCGATCTTCTCATTAGACGGGCGTGCCGGTGGGTCTTTGAACTTTTCGACAAACCCAGCTTTCCACTTCGAAACATCTTCCTTTGCAGTAGGCTCGGCAGGCCGACGCTGCGGTTGCGGCGGTGGGTTCTGCGAGACTGGAGTTTGCGGAGGGCTTTGCTGAACGGGATTTTGTGACCCTGGTTGTGACCCTCGTTGAGGGCTGCCTAGCTTGGGAGCCGGTGGCAGCGACCCTTTTACTGCTACCGATTCTTGCGGCTCGACTGGAGATTGCATCAACGGTTCCACCTGTGGGTTCGCCGCTGGATACGCTCCAGACGCCGGATAACCAGCTGTCGAACCAGAAGATGGATAACCCTGCGGCTCAGCTTGCCGCTGAGGCGGTTGATCTTGAGGAGCCGATTGCGGCTGTGCCGCCGGTTGTGACTGAGGAGCAGGTTGAGCATTCGGCATTGGTGGCATTGGAATGCTTGGCGATGACGGATATCCCGGTGACCGACCGGCAGCCGGATAACCGGCAGGCGATTGCGCTGGAGCCGGAGGCGGAGCTGCAGGGGCAGGCGGAGGTGCCCCGGGAGCAGTCGGAGGGTGAGCTGCGGCGATGTCTTCAGGCAACACAGGCTTGGACAAAAGCTGTGTATAGAGGCCCTTCTTTTTGTGTCCTTCGGACGGAGGAGCTTGAGGGGATTGCGGCGGCGCCTGCGGAGCCTGTTGCTGTGGAGGCGCTTGCGGTGCTTGTTGCATCACTTCTGGAGGAAGCTGCGGTTTCTCTAGGTTGTCGCTTGATTCGAACAGCGATGAAATCTTATTGCCTTCTGGCTTGGCAGCTGCGTTTTGCCCTGATGCCATCAATGAGGCAAGTCCGGTGCTCTTCGGTGCTTCAGGCTGTGGAGGTGGCTCAGGCGCTTCCTTTGCCGGGCGAACCTTATCATCGGCTTCTTCTTCACCGGAGAGATCGACATCACGCTCAGAGTAGTCGCTCAAATATTGGTCGGTAATACCCTCGAACATGCGCGTGAAAGCCTTGCGTTTCTTGTCGGCGCGCTTTGCTTTGTCATCTTTACCTGAGTTGGCGTTGGGGTTTCCGCCGTCTGGCATCCTGAGACCTCCGTCCCGTTATACGTCTATATACCCGCGCGGAATTAGACGATAGCCGGTCCACTGAGGCTTCTGAGAAATTAGGAGGGACAGAAGCAAGATTTTACAATTTTTGCCCTAGTGTCAGATAATCCTTTGTTTTGGTGCTGCACGCGGAGCAGTGCGCCAGAAGATTGAATTCGTATCTTACATAATCAAACTCGTGCCGCATGCAGACTCGTTTTGAGAAAGACTCAAGATAATCTTGGTGGAACTCAATAGTCTTTCCGCAAGTTATGCATGTTAGATGTGAATGCTGTGGACCCTCTCGCTTCCATTCATAGAAGGATTTACGTTCTTTCTCCAACTGAACGATCAACCCAACCTTCAAGAGTCGTTCGAGAACTCTATACACGGTGGAGATGTGCAATTTTGTGCCATTCTTCGCAGTTTCATTTACGATATCAGCGGCAGTCAGATGTTGTCCTTCCTGCGCGTTCTGCAGGACTTCCGCTACTGGCTTTGTGTGTCCCTGATTGACTTTCAAGGCATCGCCTTCGCCATCTTTGTAGCGATTGAGCATGCGATGCGCGGTGCTCTTACTCAGTTCCAACCCTTTATCAAATGCTCTTGACCTTAGTTCTCGTGCGGAAATGTCAGGGTCGGCCTTGATTATCTCAAACACAGCAAGGGTCTTTTCCCAGCCAAGTTTATTCTCCTTTGATTCACGATTTCCATACATCGTATCGAAAGCTGCATCAGAACTCAGATTCATCTCACTGCCTTTCTCTTGAAATACCTGCTGCATTGTCGCAATCAAGTATTGTCTTGCGTGGTTCGTATCCAACAAAGACATAAGGAACGGCTGTGTAAGCCACTGCGCACTCATAGCAACATGTTCGTCTGTAGATCGGATGTTCTATATGACTGGTCACGACCAGATAGCCTGGGGTGTGCGAAGGACCGTTGGCGGCAATGGTTCCATCGAGTGGTCCGCCGAAAAGTTCAATTACGATGTTTGCTTCTTCTGTTCTCATATGTTCCTTTCATAAGGTTACGATGCGCGAAGCATCGATCGTCTCTTTGCACTCTTACAGGCTTCCGATTCATCATGCTCGCGCACAACGCCTGTTAGATCGTCGATTGCGTGATGCAGCTCGTTGAGTTTTGCATTGATTCGCTCAACGCGAAGCGAGTCGGCGCGCCTCTCCGCTTTCATGCGGGACAGGAGCAATCCGATAATCATGCGATTCAATTTCCAGATGTTTGAATCGCACAATCCATATGAAAGCGCAAGAATGATGTGGTGGGAGCTTGTCGCGCTGTTATTGATTGCATTCAATCGTGCAACTGTCTCATCAGGAAGTGCCCGCAGCCAACTTCTTATATCTTGAGCAGCGGCTTGCATGTGGTCTCTTCCTTGTTAGGTTGGGTTGACGTGCGAAAGCGCATGACGAAGCACGCGTGACTTCGTCGCGTTAAAACAGGTCAAATAGCCGAATTCGCTTCAGCTGTTTCACCAAATTTGGATTGTTTGCAATTGGAACTTGCTTGCAACACTAACATACCAGGCTTTTTGTTGTTGCGATCAACTCTCAATAAGGATTTTGAAAGCATGTGTCGGCAAGTAGCCATCTATTTGAGGTTTCGGCAACGTAAAGCTTTTTTATTGATAATAAGTCGCATTGAATGACACAAAGTGAGAGCTGTTATGACAAGATTCGCAGGTTGGCAGGAGGCTAGTCGCCGACCATTGTCAGTTCAAAATGGACAGCTGTACTATTAGCCAATGCAAGAAACTACGACAACTACTTTTAGGCGATGTACGGCTGAGGATTTGCCGCAGCTACAGGAGATGGTGATCGACCTCTATGCCACCGATATTGGTGAGTCGGACATTACGTCACCGGACATTGGTCTGACTTTCAAGAAGCTCAACCAGAGCCCGCAATGTGGTGAGATTGTAATTTTTGAGAGGAACCACGAGCTCGTCGGGTACGCAATTGTGATCTTTGTTTGGAGCAACGAGTTTGGTGGATTCTTCCTTGATGTAGATGAAGTGTTCGTGTGCGATTCGGCAAGAGGAAAAGGTGTCGGCAAGTGCTTTTTCAATTGGTTGGGAACGGCTTACAATGATCGAGGTGTCGTTGCATTTTCATTGCAAGTCAGCCCGACGAATGTTGATGCCTTGCGATTGTACGAGTCGATTGGTTTCAAACGATCGTCGTCGATTTTTCTGAAGCAAGTGCGCTAGAGACGGGATATCTCTCAGCTCCACCAAAAACTCCAAAGTTCCGCATTCAAAATTTCTTGTGCAAGACCTTTAAGGCTGCCGTCGCTTTGATGTACGAGATCGGGGCAATATGCATAGTGCTGCTCCGCGACAGACACTGCTTTTTTCATTGTTGTCACTGGATTCTGAACGCGAGTGTAGAAGCTGTCGCGAGTGATACTGACTATCTCAGCCGCATATTGTTTGTTCCAACCTTTTAGTGCAGCTACGTGAACATAACTTGGCGGACAGTCATTCCAGGCTCCAAATGCCAGGTGTGCAGGAACATGCCAACTCTCCACGCTTTTAACTAAAAGCAGTGAGCAAGGTGTTTCTGGTTCCGCTTCCAATGCACCGATGCACTCTGTGGGCTCATGTTCGAATGATGGCTCGGTCTCGATTATCGTGGGACTAGACTGCTTGCATCGATGTTCCACCCAGCCAATAAAGTCAAAGAGTTCGCTTTTTGCTATTGCTTCTGCTGGTGCCATGGTTTCGCTGTAGATGGTCGTGAGGGATTCCACATCCGCGGCTGCGGTAGACTCGATCATCGCAGTCATTGTTTCTTTCCACGGTCCAGTCTGATTACTAATTGCCGTTATTTGATTCGTTGTCGTCGAACGCACATTTGAAAGCATCTCAGACAATTCTTGTATTTGATTTGTCAGTTGCATCAAACCTTCTGTGTTTGGAGCAGCCACCGAAATGCGAGTTTCGTCGGGTGGTGTCAACCACTCTAACTCTTCCGACGCGTCACCAATGATGATTGGCCAATAGCCCGACTTCTCGTGATTTTCTCGCAATGCTTCCCAAACGCTCAGCGCCTCGCCGGCTGTCGATTCAAGCAGCAAAAACTTTGAGTCTCGCGCCCAATCCAACTCTGTCAGCGTGTTTGACGCAACGCCAACTTTTTCGAGCAACCGTTTCATGTATCGCATGTAGTAAGTCTCGCGGGCAGGAGGTCACGCGGTTTCCTAAGATTGCTGCCAATACTGTACCGGTTTTAAGTTGAGCGGGCGAGAGAAATCTTTATTGGGTGGAACAAAAAGACATAGTACCTCAAGGTGACTTCGATCGCTTCCAGGGATCTATCACTGGGAGCCCGAGAGCTTGAAATGGCGCTGTATCGCGGGTAGCGACACTGAAGCCATGGACGCTTGCAATGGCTCCAATTTGACCGTCTGGCAGCGATACTGTTTTGCCGGCCGCTCTCGCAGAGCTGACCAGATGGCTGTAGGCTATCGCGGCATCATGGTCAAAAGGCAAAATTCTTGAACCAAACAGTCTCGACAGAAGAGCGTCGAGTGCTGCGGTAATAGCGGTTTTTCGCTTACCGCCGGGCATCACTGCTACACCGATTAAAAGCTCCGATAGGCTTGTGGCGGTAAGAAAAAGAGTCTCGGCTATCTGCGCGTCAAGCCATTCGATGACAGCCGGGTCTCTTCCCGGTCTAAGCGCCTCGGACACCACATTTGTATCAAGAACAATCATTCAAAGCTCGCTATACGTGGAGGCTCTTTCTCTCTTTGAATTTTTAGATCGTCCAGTTTGTATTTGTCGCCAAAGGCAGCCAGTTCAGAGCCCACTTTTATGCGCTCTTTCGGTTTCACTGCTGCTTCCAAGATTTCGCGCACCTCAGCTTCCGTGCTACGCCCGTTTTGCGCGGCGCGCACCCTGAGAGCCCGGTGTGTCTCGTCCGGAATGTTTCTGACGGTTATTGATGCCATGATTGCACCTCGCAAAACTTGATTGCATTACAATCAATGATATCATTTCCTTGAAATTGATAGCAGTGCTGAAACCAGGACACAGACTAGAGAATGTCTTTCGCCCGTCGCTTCGACTTTTCTTTCTTCTGAGTCTTAGCGCTCCTTGCTTTTGGTTTATCGCTCATTTCGGTTGTTGGTCTCGATGTCTTTGTGTTTACAGTCGACTCCTTCAGTGCCTTCAGTTCAGTTGCCAGCCATGCCGCAGACTCGCATCTGTCGGTGCTTTCCAATGCTGTTGCGTTTTTGATGATGCTGTCGAGTGCCGGATTTACCGACACACCCGATTCAATGGGAGAGCTCTGTTTTAGTGGCTCCGGGTCCTTGCCAGTCAGTAGAAACTGCAATGTTGCTCCCAGTGCATAGAGATCGCTTACGGAGGTTGCCTCGCCTCGGAATTGTTCTGGTGGTGTATAGCTGTGCTTACCAGCGCAGTCGCCGGTAGTGTTTTTGCGCCGTTCGGCAATGCTGAAGTCGATCAGCTTAAGCGTGCCATCTGGGTTGAGCATCAAATTGTCTGGTGTGAAGTCACGATGAATTATCTCTGGCACTTGATTATGGAGATACTGCAAAATCTCAGTCATTTGAAGTGCCAAATTTATTGTCTGTTCTTCATCTAGAGGACCACCTTCCTTGACTGCCTTCCTGAGCGACTGTCCGGGAACTTTCTCGAGGACCAAATAAACGCGACCGCTGTCGATGAAAATGTCGAGAAGCTTTACGATCGATGGGTGATCCATTTGTGCAAGCAGGCTGCTTTCATTTTCGAACGCTGCTGCTGAATCCATCGTCACGCCTATGTCTTCACCAGGTGTGAGGTGAAACTCTTTAAGAATGACTTCAGTCCCATCCTTGCTCTGGGCCAGATAGATTGATGCTTGCCCGCCAGAGTCCAGGCGCTCCTTGACGGTGAAAGTGCCGTCGTGGAGTTGTTCTCCAGGCGTGAGTTCGGTGCGGCGAGCTTGCATGTTGTGCGTCAACACGTCAAACCAAATTTCGGTGTAGCGAGGATCACTGAGCGCATTTGATCCGACAAGCGCTTCTTGCACCTCTGTCGAGAGCTGAATATTGGGTGCGTTCTTTTTCAAAGTTACGAACAGTCGCGCGCGCTCTTCGGCAGATAACTCCCAGAGCCTAATGTCTATGGTGTCGCTGTAATCTTTTCCTTGCAGCCAAAGTACTTCGCCGTCAATTTCAGACTCGTCTAGAATCAGTTGTTGTGCCTGAGCGAACGAGGCGATTAGGCGAGGAAACAGTCCTTTGTAAGTCTGAAACTGTTTGTTGGCGTTTGCATTTGTGATTTTAACTTCAGTGATTTGGTTCCATTTGAGGCGGTGGAGAGTGTGTCCGTAGGTGGGATATGACCATAAGATGATGTCTGCAAACCAGCCTTTGCATGGCATTTTTCTTACGGCATATTCGTCAATCTCGATGGTGTACTCCGGGCTAAGAAAGCTCCAAGGAAACATGAAGTAGGCACGGAAGAACAAGCAGGTCGCGCACCATCCCAGGCTCATTGCGTAGAGTCCTTGAATGAAGAATATCGTCATGAAGTGAGGATCGTGCGAAGGATGCCCGAATAGAGCATCAATGCCAAAGTAATTGTAGAGTCCAAAGCAAATAAATGCCGGCAAACCCGATGCAAATACAAGGAATAAACATGCAGAAAACAAGGGTGAGAAGAAGAATGCCGCCGGACCATCCGCTTTCTTCGGCGCGCGTTGCTTAAACGACACTGCATTTGTGTTTGGATTGGTCGTTATGGTTGATTGTTTCGGTTTGATTGCCGAAATGAAACGCTCGATGCTGAAGTGGAGCATCAGAAGCATCATGGCAATTGGTGAGAAGCACAGAGCAAAGAAGACGACGGGGCGATACTGAAGTCCTACGCTCTTGATCCACTGCGGATCATCGAAGGTGTCGGCATGTTCTCGATACCATTTTTCGAAAAGAGGTCTCACTGGTGCGGCGAATCTGACTGTGTGGGCCAGTGTTCTGATTGTGATCAGTGCCATTGCAGCGAACAGTCCGAAGAAAAGGTAACGGTATCCGGATTTGTTGGATTTCAAAAGTCGAGCCAAATCGTGCTGGGCGTCTCTCAGCAGCTGGCGCGGGGTTACATTTTGGTTGTGGTCTTCTGCGTTTTTTAGTTGTGTTTTTAGACTTGCCTGTGCCTGCGACATGAGGAGTTTCAGCGTGTGGTGTGCTGATGGCACTGTGCTTGCGGAAGCACAACTGCTAGTGGAGGTGTTATCGTTAGTGGAGACGCTACTAGTGGAGGCGATACCGTTAGCCAATTCGTTGGATGCATCTGGTTCTACGGTTTCGGCAACTTCGAAGAGTGGTGGTGGAGCCTCAGCAAGTAAAGGCGGCGTCTCGACGAGTTGAGGTGCGCTCTCTTCAAGCTTTAATTCTTCGGTGACTGTCTTGGCTGGTTCTTTCACGACACTGGTTCTTTGGCGCGGCGAGGAATCTTGATCTTGAATTTCAAGTGGTGTCCGGAATCTCCCGACTCAGCACGTTCTTGCTCTTTGAGTTTTTCCAATAGGTCATCGAAAGAGGTTGGTCTGTCTTCGTCACTAAATGCGGTGCATGATCTAATCAGCTCGTCGAGAAACGGTGAGATTGACGCGCCGTCTTCAACAGCTGATGATTGGCGGAGCGCTTTTGGATCTTTTCCGGTGGCAAGAAAATATAGTGTTGCGCCGAAGCTATAGATGTCGCTCGAACAGTTTGCCTTCCCGCGAAGTTGTTCTGGCGAGATGTATGCTTGTTTGCCGATCAATGTTCCGGTGACGCCTTCCATGAATTGATGGGCGGCGCCGAAGTCGATGATTTTGATTGTTCCGGTCTCATCGATCATGATGTTGTCTGGTGTGAGATCACGGTGCAGAATTGCAGGACTCTGTGCGTGCAAGAAGCTCATGATTTCACAGATCTGACGGGCCCAGCTAAGAATCGTGCGTTCGTCTCTGGCTCCACGGGTTGCAACAATACTGCGCAGGTCCTCGCCGGCAACGTGTTGCAACACCAAATACGTAGACCCGTTACTCTCGAAGAGATCGAGAACCCCTGCCAGTTTTGGGTGATTGAGCGTTTTGAGGATTTCGTATTCTCTACTGAATGATGTTTTGAAGTCTCCGCTTTGTTCATCATTTGGAACCACAAACTGTTTGACAATTACCAGGTTTCGTTTTTCTGTTCTTGCCAGATACACCGCCGACATCGGCTTGCTCGACAGTTGTCGCACGATTCGAAGGTTTGATGCTCCAACCATATCTCCATTAACGTGAGGTGCGAAGATTGTCGACTCGCGAGCTTTTGCCCGGCACCAATCTCTGGCTCCGCGCCCATGTTGGTTGAGCAGATTGCGCAAACTGACCACTTTTGCATCAAATTGACAGCGGTCACCATATTGATCTGCTGCTGAAAGAAGGTCTGCAAGATCACCCGGGGGAATCGATGAAACTTTGATGGAGATTGTGTTTAGGAATCCGAAGTGGAATCGCAATGTGCCACTCAATTTGTTTGGTTTGAATCCGCTGATGGAGACTCTTCGCAAATTGCTCCAGAGTTTGAGCGCTGATCCCGATATCATTGAGTCTGAAACTAGAATGCCTTGTGAGTTCAGGAAGAGTTCCGGATCTTTTGCATTCGGCAGGAAAACACAGCCTGTGAGCGCTAGAGGTCCGGCATAGAAGGCTGCGCAAATTGATGCGATGAACAGTCTCAGCCCCAAATGATCTCTGACAGAGACGTGAAAATTGGCTCCGCGCAGGCAATCATCAAGCCAGCCCCACATTGGTTCATTGATTCCGGGTGGGCAAAAAGCAACGAGGCAGAAAAGTAAGACATAGCAGAACACAATCCAGATTAGGCTTTGGCTTATGATTTTTGATTTTGGAAACGTAGTTTGCAGCAGTATTCTTTTGCGTTGTGTCGACAGGGTCTCGATCAAAGACTCGCATAGATTGGTTGCTGTCGGGCTGCATACATATTTTTGGATGAACAATTGCAGGAAGGCGCTGGCGTGCAATGCAAACGGGCCGAAGGCGCACATAAGTACCAGCATTACGATGCCTGACGTAACCATCACAAACTGGTCAACTCCTGCAGCTGTAACGCCTGTAGCATGCCAGGGGATTGCATTGACGCTTGCTGCATCGGCCGCGCTTGCTACGAGCCAGTTGGCGACATACTCGCCGATTTTGACGGGCTGAAATGTAAGGGCTGCACACAAAGCAATGGAGCCAGCCATGCCGGTTAGGAATGGGTATTCGTAAACAAAAAAGTTGCGAATCGACTTCCGGATAATAGAGCTGCACGAATGCAGGAAAGAGGTTTTGGTCTGGTGGAGTTTGGCTGCTACGCGACGATCTATCGCTCTAACAATCACAGCAAACTGAATCGCCGAATACGGGAATGCGAGCGAAATCAAGGCGGCGACTGCAAGTGATTGGTCTTGGTACCCACCTTTCATACTGTTGATAAAGAGAGTTTCCGCCATCGATACAAACCAGCAGGTAATCACGAACGCGACTCCGCTGGAGGAAATCTTCAGCTTGAGAAGCCAGTCTATAAAGTGCCAGCGGTTAATTGCAGCGCCGAAGAATGCTTCGCCGAAAGTCCGTAGCGTGGCTCGATGCCGCAAGATGTACTCTCGCAATGGATTTATGATCACTAGTAAGAAGCCTGATAGAAAAACGAAGTCGCCGCAAATTCGCAGCAGCCCAACGCTTGCTCTAACAAAGAAATTGATTCCGCGATTAATTGAAGGAATTTCGCCACATGCGAAATAGAGAATTGGAAGCAGACATATCAATGTGCCGATGATAAGTCGAATCTTCGGCAGTTTTTCGAGTTTAGAGAGAATCGATGGTTGGTGGCGGTCGATGAATGCCTGTAACTTGTCGATAAGTCTGGAGAGCGGATCGGCGTAGGCATTGCGAAACAGTTCTAGTTCAGACTCGATTGATTGCTTTAGAAAGTTTGTTGGTGCGGCTGTTTCTTCACTGCCGCCGGCAGCTGGGCTGGCGCTGGGCGGGTTATTACATGGATCTGTATTGGAGGAGTCGTTCATGCCTGCCTGAAGCTGCCTGGAAGGATTTCGTTAGGCGTAAGAAGACTGGTAACGCCTCTAATCTGCCTGACTGGCGGTTAAGATGTCAAGAGGGGTAAAGGATAGTCGTTATTTTGCCAGGGAGACTTTACCGGTTCCACCACAGATTGGACATTTCCCTTTATTGATTGGGCGACCGTTGACGTACTCGATTACTTCGCCCATATGGTCGTTGCTCCAGTATTCAGAACCTCCCTTGCCGGCAGGGTCCAGATACGGATACACCATCCACACGAGATAATCGGGTTTACCTGGAACATTCATCTTTCGCCATCCCGGCATGCTTGGCTTAAGGCAGTTGCCGGGGCAAATTCCACGCATGTAGCAGTTGAGCGTTTGCGCCAGTTTCTGCGCTCGATTGCGAACAGAGACGAGGGTGCCCTTGTCCGCTGCTAGTTGGTATTGCTTGAGGGCGGTTGGATACTGCTTCAAGGCGTAATAACAGTACCCCAGCAAGATTTTTGCCTCGCCATCATCGGCGGTGCTGTTTCCTGCCTTTTGCAAAACTTTGATCGCGTCGGAATACTTTTTTGCTTGGAACAGTTGAGATCCTTTCGCGTAGTCAGCATCTCTTGTTTTTTTCTCGGCGGCTTTCTTCGCTGCTTCTTCTAATTTGCGCGCTTCCTCGGCTTTGGCTTCTTGTGCTTTTGCGGCTTCGTCAGTCTGTTTTGCGGCTTCGTCCGTCTGTTCTGCGTCTGGTTTTGGTGAAGTTGGGGGTGTTCCAGTCGAGTCAGTGCTGATCGGCGTTTCCGTCACCGAGGTCTGTGCTGCCGGTGATGATTCAGTGCTTGTTCCCTCCTTCGCAAAAGCCTGCGCTGTGGCGATAATCAAAAACAACAATGCCAAAATGCTCGCTAGTGGTCGCATGAACTTCCATCCGTCTCTAAGTCATATAAGTCGTATGTTCCCCATTGCCGAACTTCTTGGCGTTTACGATACTCATGCTAGGAGCACCCCTGCTCGTCAAAAATAACCCCGCGCCGCGGGGCAAGTATCATCGGAGCACCGATGGGAAACGAATTAGAATCAGCAAAACCAGAGATTTCGCTAGAGCCATTCAAGGTCGCCGAAGCCAAGGAAGTTGACCTTTTCGGCAATGACGCGCGGACACAGGAGTTGTTGGCGCAACAAAAGCTCGCGCAGGATGCCTTAAAGCCTTACGATTTCACCCTCAAGCCGTGGATGCTCAAAGGCGAGCCCATCGCGCCGTTTACGCGTGGTCCTGATTTGAAACCCGAGGACTTCACCGCGGGTCCAAAACTGAATTTAAACAGGGATTCCGGCAGCAAGGACCTGGATTTCCGTATGGGCGGTCTTCTTGATGAGGACAAACAACGCCGCATTGATATGGAATGGCGGAGTCGGCGCGAAAAGATGCAGGACCGAATCGCAGACCAGATTGCACCCGGCTTTGGGCGAGTTGAGTGGCAAAACGGAAGCCAGAGTTGGCGACTCGACTATATAAACACCCGCAATTGCAAGGTCAGAGGCTTAGGACTCTGTTTGACAGTAAAGAACTTCTGAGCGGATAGAATAGCTGAAAGCGAGATCTTGGAAGCCCAAGAATGATTGTGCTCGCACGAAGCAAATAGGAACGTCATATGCGCAAACCGATGATTGTCTTGATGGTATTGAGTGTGATTGGTTTGAGTTTGTCTTTGCAAGAAGCGAAGGCTGGACACACGACAAATGCAGTGAAGAAGGGCGCCAAAGCTACGGAAAATGGTGTGAAGACGTCGCTTAGAGTTACTGAGAAAGGAACGAAAAAGGGTATTGGCTATACTGTAGGCGGCACCAAGACCGGGCTTCGCTATACCGAAAAAGGGACTAAGAAAGCGATTGGTGTAACAGTTGGTGGAACCAAAAAAGGTCTCAGCGTTACCGGAAAGGGCATCGGCAAAGCTGCGAGTAGCACTAAGAAGTTCTTCAAGAAAGTGTTTTAGATGACCTCGATTAGCCGAATTCGATTTGATTTAACTGTCTTTTCCATCAATTCGAATGTTCTGGTTCTGATCGGTAAGTTGCCGACAAAATCAGATAGGTGCTCGGCGACGTCGGCAATTTCTTCAATTGTTTGCACAGCTGTTTTCTGTGCGATGCTGTTCTTTTTTGCCAGTTCTAGCAAATGCTTGCCTGCTGGGTTGCGTGCTTCTCCGCAAATATCCATCTGGTGTTCACCGCGTGGTCCTTCGCTGAAAGTCAGATCGTAAGCTGGTGAAAGTCGCCACCTTCCATCTCGTCCCATGAGAAAGGAAAAGTTTTTTGAATGATCATCGCGGTTGTTGAACATAACATTGAATACGCAGTGTTCGAACGCATGCAATACCTCACGCGCATCGCGAGTCATGAGCTGTGTTAGTCTCAACAGCGCAGTGTAATCGAGCTGTGGAATTCGAAAATCCGCGTGTGCTGCTCCGGCTGCAGTGTGCATCGGCACTCGCATGCCATCGATGCGGTCGAAGCGTTCAGATGCAAATGCAGAAAGTTGCTCGTCCAGATCGAAATACTGTGTCGCGGAAACCTGAAGCTCGCAAGCGCTAGCAAGTTTGCCATACAGTGCTTCTACGGCGCACACTTCTTTGTGCTCATGGAGTGCAGGAAACTTCACCAACATAGGAACGCCGGTGCTTCCCTGTGAATTCGACATTCGATTGTTTTGGCGATCGTAATTTACCAAGACCTTGGGACGAGCACCATGCGGCGAGCCTCCCAGTACTGCTAGTTTTCGCAGAAGTTCTTCGCTCTCGTCGGACATCGATTCGAATTCGCGAATATTCCGTGCGAGTTGCAATAGCTGAATATCAGAATCTGTCAGTGACTCGTCATCAGCCGGTTTGAACGCTAGGGCACCCATCGCGTTGTCGCCAATGAACGCGAGACGATCAAGTGGAGAGATTTGACTCGGGCTCTTTCCCTGCTTACGAAACAGTCTATCCATCAACAACAGGCCCCAACCGTCCGGTAGCGCGTCGCTGATCATCCCGGGCAATCGAAGCTGATGATCGGGGAAATCACTGTAAGTTTTTGCGCCTAGTGGCAGTTTGTAAGGCGAAAGCTCCAGCCCTCGTTTTATTGCTTGTGATGAGTACTCGAAGAGAAGATCTGTGCCGTCATCAGCCAGTGCTCCCAACTCAAATTGCTCACCCCAGCCCTTGTAGATTACGGTCAGCTTTCTCATTTGGATCGATTCCGTGACGCACGTTCGCGCTTTATGCTGGCTCGCTCCATGGCCTTGATTGACTTTGGTTTTGTATCTTCAAACAAGTGCGACATAGAGTCGATAAGTCCGAGCGCCATTGCAACTCGCAAGAATAGATCGAAAGAGCCGCGTCCCGTGCGTTCGAAGTTGCGCAATGATCGCTCAGATACGCCTGCACGAGCGGCGAGCTCACTTTGCTGTATGTTTTCAGCCAATCTATAAGCCCGAAGTCTGTGTCCAAACTCCATTGCGATCTCATCGGTTGAGGACAAACTAAAGTGCAATATTTTGCCGGTTATCCGGGATTGTTAGGGTTAATAGGTAATATTCTACCACTTAAGTCGCTCCTGTTGAAGCTGCCGAACAGGCGTTTGCGAGTAGCACTTGGTGGGGGAACACAACTGATATTTAGAACCAACAGTTAATTAAGTGTTTCACCTGTTTTCAATCAATGGAAGCGGTGCATGATGTTTTGATTCATGCTCTATGAGTCTATGTTGATGAAATTGTCGTTCAAGCAGACTGTTTTTGTTGCGGCGGCGACTTTTGCGATGCTGGGGTTGTTTCTGTCGCCTCAGAACCGAGCACTGTATGACTTGCTGATGTTTCCTTGCCCTGATCCGCGCCTTCCGGATGTCTCGAAGCAAATTGAGCAGATGCGCGCAAAAAATATTCAGGCGCGCGAAGTGAGCTTCAAAACAAACAACGGCAACGTTTTGCGCGGACTCTATTTCGGACTGCCCGGAACAAAGAAAGTCTTTCTCGTTTGTCATGGAAAGGGAAACAACATCTATTGCCAGTTTCCAAAGGTGCGGACGTTGCTGACGATGGGTGCCTCAGTGTTTATGTATGACTATCAAGGCTTTGGAAAGAGTCAGGGGCGAGTATCGATCGAAGGTGCGTGCGAAGACAGTATTGCTGCTTACGACTATTTGGTGAAGCAGGAAGGGCACTCTGCAAAAGATATCGTTGCTTTCGGGCAATCGTTCGGATCTGGTGTGGTGGGGCAATTGGCTGCACACAGAGAACTTGGTGGTGTCGTTATTCACTCCGGATTTGCGTCGCTTATGAGTGCGGGACGCGATACGTTTTTCTGGTTGCGCTTCTATCCTGATTGGGCTTTTCCAAAACAAACAATGGATAACGTTGCTGTTTTCAGCAAGCCGCATCCACCTCTTTTGATTGTTCATGGAACGACGGATCAAATTTTGAAGTATTCTCGAGCGGCAGAGTTATTCGAAAAGGCAGTGGAGCCGAAGGCTCTGTTGACGTTGCCGACTGGGCATTCGAGTTTTGGCAAGAAGAATGAGTTTGTGTTTGCGATGCACAGGTTTATGCGCGACGTTGATTAAGCCTGGCTGTCAACTGAGCCGTGCTTAGATTGGGTACAATCGAGAATGTAGCCGATAGTAGAACCAGTTATGCGGTTGCATCGAATAGCGGAAAAATCGTTCAGTGATGGACGGCTCTATTTCAACTCAAACGCGCTCGTCGTATACGTCGCCGTGAATGTGGCGATGTGCAGCCCAGTTTCTTTTTCGAGTGTCTTTTTCATGGTTTTGAATGCAGGAGCGTCTTCGATTTTTTCCGTGTCGAATTTGAAAGAGAAAGGTGTGTACTTGTTTACGTGCGTTTGTTTGCGACGCAGGTGGCCCTTCGCATTGAAGTATGGGTAGTACGAATACTCGACGGGAATTGACGGATCAAGCCCTTCTACCGCTTGTGGGTGGTATCCGACTGCGAGTACTCTCTGGATTTTTACGGTGTCTTTCAGCACATTTATTTTCCAAGTAATAGGCAAGCGGCCGTTAACTACGAGCACAATCGGCTTGACGTCGTAGGATACGTTTACTTCGACTGTTCCTGACGAGTCATCATTTGCGTTACTTTGGTCTGGCTTCTCTGCCTTAAAGACGCTGAATACGCACAGAGTTGCCGGGTCATCGCTGGCGGGAAAGGCAAATTCAGTGACCTTGAACGGCGTCTGTCCATCGCGCGCGGCAGTGATCTGTGGGTCATGGGGGCTGGGAGCGGCTTGAAACAACGTGTCAAGATTTTTCGGTACTGCAGACAGCACGTCCGAGTGAGACGCCGTCCATAAGACAATCGCAGAGAAAAGAACCAGCACCGTTCCAAAGATTGACGCCACGATAATCATGTTTTTCCGCCGCACGGGCGAATGATACTCGAAGTCCGCAGTCGCTCGGGCTTTTGCTAGCCGAGTCTCCTGGGTTTCCTTCTGTTGATCGTGGTTTGGTTCGGCGCTGTTCTGCATGTTGCTCACGCGAGATTCAACGATTTTTTGGTGATCTGACGACTTCCGCCAATAATTGTACGCTAAGTCGGAGGGGTCAAGATCTCTCGCCCGCCAAGATATGGTCGCAAAGCGGGAGGAACATAGATGGTTCTGTCGGCTCGTTGATGATTCTCGAGCAATGGAATCAAGATGCGCGGAGACGCAATGGCTGTGTTGTTGAGCGTGTGTGCAAATTGCTTCTTGCCAGTTGCATCAGTGAACTTTATTGCCAGTCGGCGCGCTTGGAAGTCATTCAGTGTTGAGCAAGAATGAGTTTCACCATAGCCATTTCGGCTTGGCATCCATGTTTCGATGTCGTGTTTTCGCACTTGCCCTAAACCCAAATCGCCGGTGCAAACGGCAACGACTCTGTACGGCAATTCGAGCGCTTGCAGCAGTTCTTCGGCATTGTGCAGAAGCTCCTGATGCATGAGTTGTGTTTGTTCGGGGTCGTTGGTGGTGATCGCAACTTGTTCTACCTTTTGAAATTGGTGAACACGATAGAGTCCACGCGTGTCTTTTCCGGCGGCACCTGCTTCACGGCGAAAGCAAGTTGAAACGCCGGCAAGGCGCAGTGGGAACTCCTCTCGCTTGTATGTCTTTTCAGCATGAAGCGCAACTACGGGAACTTCGGCTGTTCCTACCAGATAGAGCTTGTCGCGTTCGAGAGCGTAGGCGTTTTCCGCACCGATGGGGAAGTAGCCAGTACCCGTCATCGCGGCGTCGCGCACCATAAGCGGTGGCACGACCAAAGTGAACCCCTTGGTGATGAGATGATCGATCGCCAATCGCATCAAGGCAACTTCGAGAAGGGCGCCGATTCCGGTGAGCGCATAAGCGCGAGAACCAGCAAATTGCCGCACGTCTTCGAAGTTTGCCATTTTGTGCAACTGTGTCAGCGCAATGTGATCGAGTGCTTCGAAGTCATTGAATGTTGGAGGGTGTCCCCAGCGTTTTACTTCGACGTTTTCCGTGTCATCGGCTCCATTTGGTGTGTCGTCTGATGGAATGCTCGGCACGCGCAACAGCAAATCATCGAGCTGAAGTTGCGCAGCTCGTAGTTTTTCGACTTTGCCATCGAGTTCTTCAGTCAAGATTTTGGCTCCTGCCAAATGTTTTTCTTTCTCTTCGGCTGTTACCGTTTTTGTTTTCTCGGATGTCTTGTTGCGCTCTGCGCGCAGGCTTTCGACTTCGGCCTGCAGCGTGCGGCATTGTTTATCCAGTTCCAACAAAAGATCTAAATCAAGATCTATGCGCTTGCGCTTCGCTGCGTCTCTGTACAGTTCTGGCTGTTTTCTAATTTCTTTGATGTCGATCATTTTTTTCTCCTTGCTTCATTTTTGCAAGGCCCGCAACAAAACAGAAAGCGAGCCTCGCGCGGGCTCGCTGTGTGCATTGTTTGCTCTGATAGAGCTAAAGAATGGCATAGCCTCGCCCGGCTTCGATGGATTGCGAAGACGACGAGGAGCTGAAAGTATATTGCCATTTGTGCATACTTCCAGTATGCGGCAGTGGTGATGATTGTCAACGAAGGATTAACGAATGCGAAGCAACGAAAAAATACTTTGCGATTAGTCGTTGACCATTGTGCCGTAATATGCCTTTGGACTCGTTTCTTGAGTGGAGAGCGAGGCTTGATTTTCCTTGATCACACCGGCAGCACCGCGCAGATCGCCACTGGAATTTGCACTGGCAACAGCTACTAACTCGAACGCTTTTTCGTAGCACTTCGCTGCTTCGTCCTTGTGTCCGAGGCGCTGCTCGCATACTCCTAGATTGTTGTATGCAGCGCACAATTCCTTGCTCCGCACTTTCTGATCGTCGATGAGCGCGCAGGCTTCTATGCACTTGCGATAGTCTGCCGCGGCTGCATTCAGCGTTTTGGTATCATCAATGTAGAATCCTTTGCTTCTGCCGTTGTTGAAATGCTTGTGCGCATTGGAGACGTAGAATGCTTTGATGGCATGGTCGACAGTGGTTGCGAGCGCTTGGTTTTGAATCTTGCCTGCTGGAATGAGGCGAAACGTTCCTGACGCATCAGGGTCGATCCTTGCCATGGGACCGACGCCAATTTCCTGTAGGTGTGCGGTATTGTGGTATTTCAGGTTGCCGGAGATTTCGTGTGTCAGTGGGTCTTCGTTCCCGTCGAATTCGGCTTTGGTTGGGCCGGTTTCTTGTGTAAAATTCCAAACCAGGTGAACTCGGTTGTCTTTGATTGTTCCGTTTAGTGCTCCGCCGCTATGGATGCCGCAATCGCTGTGAGTGTAGCCGGCGGCTCCTGAGATTTTGTTGCCGTCGAATTCGAGTTCGGCTACTATTCGGGCCGGGCTGTACATGTCTGCTCTTGAGCGTGTAAGTCCATATTCGACCATGATTGCGGGACTCAATACCAGTCCGTAGAAGCGATGGCTCTGTGTTGATGGTGTCACCGATGGTGTGGCTTCTTTGTTTGTCTGGCAGCTCACAGGTACTATCGCGCAGCCTAATATCACGAATGCTATTGGAAGTTTGTGTCGCATTTCAAATCCTCCTGCTGCATCGTAACACGAAGAATTTTTATGTGTTTGCACTTTCGCCACATTCAACTTTTTGGCAATTGCACTTTAAAAACAGAAACAGATCTAATACTTGATAAGTGAGTTTATTCAGGCCCATTAACCGGGAAGATCGGATTTGATGCTGTTTGGGAGTGTGAAAATGCCGGATATTGAAGATGGCGAAACCGCTGAGGTGCAGGGCTCTGCCAAGGATCCCTACATACTGAAAAACACCGGAGGTGTGTATTCATGTACGTGTCCCGCGTGGAGAAATCAATCAACGGCGATTGAACGCCGAACTTGCAAGCATTTGCGAAGTTATCGCGGCGACGAAGCAGAGACAGAACGGCTTGGTGGCGAGCTTCCGGGGAAAGTGGCGCGACCTCGCGCAGTGACGCCGCGCACTGCCTCTAGCGGAAGCGCGACTGAAAGTACCGCTGCCGGAGAGCCGCCGATACTTTTAGCCCACCCGTGGGACACTTTGAGCGATGTCGCCGGTTGGTGGATGAGCGAAAAGCTGGATGGTGTGCGAGCTTATTGGGACGGTAAGCAGTTTATCTCGCGCCAGGGCAACGTCTACATGGCGCCCGATTGGTTTATTGAAGATTTGCCGGATGACGTGCACCTCGATGGCGAGCTGTGGATGGGGCGCAAGATGTTTCAGAAGGCGGTCAGCATTGTGCGCCGCATGGACAAGAGCGATCAATGGAAAGAGATCAAGTTTTTGGTTTTCGACGCGCCGAAGCTTGGCGAAGTATTTGAGGCGCGGATTGCCTTTATTCGACAGTTTTTGGATGAACGTCAGACGAAATACGCTGAGCCCCATGTGCACACGCGATGCGAGTCGACGGATCATCTCAAGGAAGAACTCGCGCGTGTCGAATCCCTAGGTGGTGAAGGGTTGATGTTGCGTAAGCCCGGCAGCAAATATGAGGTCGGACGGTCGCACACGCTGCTCAAAGTGAAGAGTTTCTTCGATGCGGATGCGCTCGTGATTGAGCATTTGCCCGGCGCCGGTCGCCACAAAGGCAGAATGGGTGCGCTCAACGTACAAATGTCCGATGGAACAAAATTCTCGGTAGGCACTGGATTCTCCGATGCCGAGCGCGAGAATCCACCCGCGGTTGGTGCCATTATCTCATTCCGCTATCAGGAGTTGACTGATGCTGGGGTTCCCCGATTCCCGTCATTCTTGAGAGTGAGAACCGACATTGATAGTCTTGGTGCTGACTCGTTTCCAAAACCTGCGGCGGCAGCAAAAGCGGTAGCAGCAGCGGCTGCGGCAGTTGCGAAACCGGCGCCCGTTGCAGCGAGGACCGCGGCAGTTTCGTCAGTTGGAACTGTTGCAGTGAAGCCAGCCAGCAGTCCTGCACCTTCCGCTCAAAGTGGAGGTGGCACCGGCAGCGGTGCTCGATACTTCGAATATGTGGACGACAAGTCGAGCAAGTTTTGGTCGATCGATGTTGTTGGTAGTTCTGTAACCGTCATCTTTGGGCGTATCGGCACCCAAGGCCAGTCCAAAACAAAGTCTTTCCCGAGTGCCGGCGCTGCGGCTAAATTTGCTTCCGACCTCGTAGATGAGAAGGTCCAAAAAGGTTACGAGGAAAAAGGTGGTGGCAGCACCGCCGATGATGACGACGACGATGATGATTTCGATGAGGACGAAGACGAGGAATAATGCATAGACCCGCACGCCGACGACCGAGAAGACCTGTAATACAGAGCATTCAGATTTGGGAGTTTCAACCGGGTCAGGTTCTCACTTGCATTGTTGATGCAAAAGAAGCTGACGGATACTCTGTTATTCTTAAGCAGAGCCAGATTCAAGGGTTTGTTCCCACTGAAAGAGAGATTCAAAAGGGTACCGAACTCGAGCTTACATTTGTTTGTATGGTGAAGAATAAGGCTGTTCTTGTAGATAGGGAGCATGATGAGAAGGGCTGAGATCACCCTTGCGGCGTTGATTCTCGCGCTGTCTGGTGTGGCGCCTGCAGTGGCCGATCAGTCATCTGGCAAAGAAGAGAAACAAGCAGAGCAGGACGCCCAAGAAGTAGAGAAAGAACAAACTGAGGTCCAGCGGGCAGACGCAAAGATCAACGACTGTATCAATCTCTACGATAAAGGCAACTTCGACGCTGCGGTAGCGAAAGCGAATGAAGCAATCGCCATCGTAGAAACAGAGCCGGACTACTTTTCAATGCGCGGGACCTGTTTCGTTCAACTCAAGCGGTTTCAAAAGGCGTTGGATGATTACACGAAAGCAATCTCGCTCACAGTTGCAGATGCGCGTGATTATCGCAATCGTGGCGAAGTTTACGTGAAGATGGAGAAGTATGAGGCGGCTGTTGCCGATTGCTCGAAGGCAATCTCGTTGAGCCCGTCATATGGCGCTGCTTACTGGTGGCGTGCGCAGGCTCTGGAGAAACTTGGAAAAGCGGGTGAAGCAGCGAAAGATTTAGAATCCGCGAAACTCAACGGATACGCCGGCCCTACTAATGACTCGAAGCGCGATCAGGCGGGGAACGGGGATTGAGACTAGGTCGCCGCCGCGATGAAAATTTGATAGGATTTCAGCCAAGTAGTGTTATGGTGCTTTTGTTGAGGTGAAGCCATGTCAGAGCCTAGTAGTAATCAATACATGACCGTGGAAGAGTATCTCAAATTCGATGCATGTGCTGGGGTAAGACACGAATATGTTCGTGGTCATGTCTTTGCGATGTCGGGGTCAACAGAGGCGCACAACCTCATCTGCTCGAATGTTTTGGCCGCTATTAGAAATGTTTTGCGCGGTACAGGGTGTCGTGTGTTTGCTGCTGATATGCGGGTACGAATCGAGGCGGCCAACTGTTTCTACTATCCGGATATTGTTGTTACGTGCGAGCCATTTGAGGGGAAAAGCGTCTTCAAAAGCGCGCCTCGATTAATAGTTGAGGTTCTTTCACCCTCAACCAAAAACGTCGATCTGCGAGAGAAGCTCGTTGCATATAAAGAACTTCAAAGTCTTGCTCAGTATGTTTTGGTTCATCAAAGTAGAATGAAAGTTGAGGTGCACACCAAGGTTTCGACCAATCGTTGGGAGTACTCCTCTTATACTGGCCGTACCGATGAGTTGGAACTACAAGTTCTTCCCAACAGACCCCTCACTCTCTCTTTGGCTCAGGTCTACGAAGAAGTCGACATTCCATTTGTTGTTGAAGAGGAAAACGAAGAATACGAGCTTGCGTAGTCCTAGATGATTCAGTTCGGCGCATGACAGTAGGAGGTGGGAGTTATGTTGGAACCTAGTAACAGTCACAATATGACGGTGGACGAGTATCTCAAATTTGATGAAGCCGCCTCCATTCGGCACGAGTATATTAGAGGCCAAATCTTTGCGGTCGCCGGATCGAGCCTCGATCACAACATCATATGCTCGAATCTAGTGGCGGCTATTCATGGCGCGCTTCGTGGCACAGGTTGCAGAGTAGTCTCACGCGACATGAGAGTGCGCGTAGAAACTGCAAACTGTTTCTATTATCCTGATGTGGTTGTGACATGTGAGCCGTATAAAGGGAAGAGCATTTTCAACAGAGCGCCTCGATTGATTGTTGAGGTTCTCTCACCATCAACCAAACAAGTTGATCGACGCGAAAAGCTGGTTGCATACAAAGAACTGCCAAGCCTTGCGCAGTATATCCTCGTTCATCAAGATAGGATGAAAATAGAGGTACATACAAGAGTTTCAGCTGATCGCTGGAAGCTGACTGCACATACCGCTCAGTCTGAGGAATTGGAACTAAAAGTTCTCCCGAATAAGTTCTTGAACCTGTCACTTGCAATGATCTATGAAGGCGTGGAAATACCTTTTGTTGTTGAAGAGAAAGGGGCAGAGTACGAACTCGTGTAGCATCTTGATTAGGCGAGCACTTCTGACTTTATCGACCGTGTTAATTTTGCATGAACAGTGCAAAGAGTTCGGATCTTTAAATGTCGCCGAATTCTTGGATGTCTCACGCAGACTGTTCAACCACTAAGGAAAAAATCCAATGAGCGATTCGAGCAGTGGTTTGATTGGCTGCGGGCGCGGCAGTTGGCTGACTGCAGCGAACTCCTCATTTGACGGGACCATGAGCGAATTTCCGCCGAGTAATTTTAGAATCCAAACAGTGACAGTAGCGTCTTCTGATGTCACCATCGAGGACATTCGTAAAGACAAGAAGATTCCTTGCGGCGCTGAGATCATTCCTTCTATTTCAAAAAGGGACTGATTCCCCGGAGTCTTGGCGAGAACAACG
>CAZCZI010000041.1:0-60581 GCA_964503045.1 uncultured Candidatus Obscuribacterales bacterium | reverse complement strand
TTTTCTGCGTGAAAATCTCACAAACCGTCGTGTGAGATTTTCTGCGTGAAAATCTAACAAGCCCCCGTGTGAGATTTTCTGCGTGAAAATCCAACACCCGCAAAAAAGAACATCCGCGATTGAACTTTTTCGCCTCCTCAAGCGTATTACTAAATAGCAGCGCCAGCGAGGGAAACAGAATGCCAGTCGAAACACCCACTGAAATCACTCTCCGCCAACTTTTCGAGCTATACCTGGAGTTGCACGCTAAACCGCATACAAAACGATGGGACGATACCGTCATGCGTTTCGAAACCCATCTCAAATGCTTTGCCGATCGGCCTACCTCGTCCATTACCCGCATCGAAGTTCAAAACTGGCTGAACAATATTGGGAAGACGGGGAAGCACAGTGCGAATCGCAACTACGATGTGCTGCGTGCGATAATGTCGTGGGGCATTAAGAAAGAGGTAATCAATCATCGCAACCCCTGCCTCGGTGTCGATCGATTTCGTTTGAAACCGCGCGAACGATTCGTTTTGCCAGGCGACGAGTTCGAGCGTTTAGCGAATGCCATCAATGCTGAGTCCAACACGACACTCAGAGACTTCTTTTGGATGTGTCTGATGACTGGAGCCCGCAGAGGAAACATCCTACATATGCGCTGGGATGAGATCAATCTCGAAGTAGCAACTTGGGTGATTCCCGAAACCAAAAATGGAGACTCTCAGACAGTGCCTCTAATCGCAGAGGCGATTATACTTCTCGACAAGCGCCGTAACTTGTCGACTTCCGAATGGGTGTTTCCAAACCCAAAAACCAACGCTCCGTTCAAGTCTCCAAAGGCTGCGTGGAATCGCATTAGACGACGAGCCAATCTCCCAGACTTGCGCATTCATGATTTGCGGCGAACAGTCGGAAGCTACATGGCGATTCGAGGAGTTAGCTCAACAATTATCGGAAAAGCACTTGGGCATCGTTCACAAGCTTCGACTGCAGTATATGCTCGACTCACGCAAAATCCGGTTAGAGAAGCAGTTGCCAACGCAATGGGCCCGATGCTGGATAATGCTTTGAAACAGGGCGCCACTACAAGTGGTGACGGTACGGGAGAATATCCAAATACTTGAAGCTTTGATCAATCCCAGGAGCTATTTCTTCTTCGTTGATTTCACCGCTTCGTCAAGCCATTGTGCAGCTAAAACCGAGGGAGCAACAGCCTTTTCTTTTGCCAGCTTGTCCAACTTTTTCATTTCGGCATCTGACAGATGAACCTTCACATCAAGGTAAGCCGTTTTCGGCAAAAGATCATGTTGGGTCACGATTATCCCTTCTGCCAGGCCGTACTTCGTGACGCGGTCGGCCACCAATGAAGCGCTAGTGAGAGCGTCTCGAGGGATTTTCGATGCTTCAATTTCTTTTTCCTCGAGCACGGTTAGAGGTATGACCTCACCTTCCTGCACGTCCTTCGTCACAAACACGATTTTCCCCTTCGCGCTCATTTTGGCTTCCAGGTCTGCTTTGACCCTTGCATACTCTGCGTCATGATCATCTGCCCTAGTGCATGAACAAAGGAGAGCCAAGGAAATGGCAGACATGATGGCAGTTTTGATCGTCATATCGATTGACCTTTAGTGTTGTGTTCTGGGAAACGTCATTAGCTACTTGAGTTTGTTTTGAATCAATTTGGTTGCCATCTCACTTGAAGAAACGCCGCTCTTGGCTGCTAAATCAGACAGAGTTTTACGTGTCCCTTGCGACAATGTCACCACAAACCAGGCTTCACCCTTTTCGCTAAGATCGTGCTGACTTAAGATCTCACCATTGCTAATTGCGTATTTAGCGCTGCGACCGACACAATCGTGCACTTTCATCATTGCATCTTCCGGAGCGTTGCCCTTATCTATCTCCCTCTCCTCAAGTTCACGCACAGTGATTGGCGCCCCAATTGGAATGTCTTTAATGCAGTAAACAATCCTGATTTTCGCGTTCATTGCTTTGCTCATCTCGGCCATGAGCTGTTCTTGGCGATTCTGTTCCTGTTGTTGAGCAATGTTCCAGAGACCGTACGAACATAGAAGACTTATGGAGATAACTGTTAGTGCTATAGCACTTCGTTTGCTGAGTTTCATACTGACCTTGGGTTCATGGCGCATGGCAGGGGACTTACAGTACCAATAAAGATACCATCTAGCGGTCCTCACGGTTCCCCCACGGCTTTCGTGCACGATAAGAGATAACAGACCGGTCTAATAAATACCCGAAAAGGAGGCCCCGACGTGGCTAAAAAGCTAGAAAACAAGAGGTTCAAAGGAAGAACACGAAAAAGATGGCTGTTCAAGAAGAGCCAAGAACTCAAGAACACTACAGTCATGACTAGAACTGTCGGAGGTGCTGGTTCTGCTTCAGTCCATCACCCGAGTGGCGAGGGAGGAATGGCCGGTTTATTCTCTAATTAGCCTCCAAAGAATCCTCTGGAAGGCGACCCTCACACGATCACTCGACGGGCTTCTCCTTCTTCTTCCTGAAGAACGTAAAGTAAATGATCATAAGTGCCACCACAGGCAGTAGCCCTATCACCAAGCACATGGCAATCAACATTCCGGTCAACTGATCGATTGCCTTAGGCGAGCCGACTTTCATGTCCTCGAGTGATTGCGAAAACTTCTGCATTTTTGCATTTGCAAGACTGCGCCATGCGTACACTGTCTTGTCTTTCGGATCGAGTTCCATAACTTTGGAAAAATCATTGGCAGCCTTTTGGGGTTGCTTCAGTTCCAAATATGCCATCCCTCGCCTGTAATACGCGTACGAGTAGTTTTTATTTATCAAGATTGCGGCATTGCAATCGTCGACGCATTTTTGGTATTGCTTGAGCTCGTACTCGCACATCGCCCTGTAAACATAAGCCTCTTTGTGGGTAGGTTTAAATGAGATCGCGGACGACAGGTCTGAAATTGCCTTTGAGTACAAACCGTAGTCATACAGTTTTGTGCCACGAGTGTAATATCCAATTGCCTTTTGGGGATGCAGCTCAATCACCTTTGAGCAATCCGCAAGCGCCTTATCCTTTTGTTTCATTTCAGCGTAGACCCAAGCGCGCCATTCATATGCTGACGTGTTTTTTGGCTCTAGTTCGATCGCCTTGTTCAGGTCTTCTATACTTTTGTCGAATTTTTTGAGGTTGGCGTAAGCAGAACCACGGTCTACATAAATATCTGCATCTTTACCATCTATGCTAATTGCTTTGGTGAAATCCTCAATTGCTTTGGCGTACATTTCGCGTTCAACGTAGAAATCTCCGCGTTTCAAATATGCCTCGATGTCGTTCGGATTTGCTTTAACGGCTTTGTCAAACGAAACAACAGCTTCACTCACCGGTTTCTTTTCGACTTTAGTAGCGTCATCGGCATCCGGGTCGTCAGCGTCATAATCATCGTCTTCATTCTTTTCGGCTTTCGTTTTCTCGCTATTACCGGTAGCTTCCTTTGCAGCTTTGACCGCAGACTGCTGATTGGGTTCCTCAGCCAGAACCATGCACGGTGATGAAAGCAAAGTGAGCAGACATGCCGTACCAATGAAGTGTAATTTGACTTTATCGGTCACCATGTTAGTTTCGATTATTCCAAGCTTTGCAGTTGTGCTGCGCGCATTCTCAGTCGTTCCAAAATTTGCTCAGGAGGAACAGACTCACCCGGTTGGACACTTTCAAAATCCTTTTTGACCTCTGCCATCAAATCAGACATCTTCAGGTTCAAAAGCGCTGCCTTCTCTTCGGCAGAAAGCTGATCTAAGAGTTTCAATATCTGATCGAGTCTCATATCGACGTTCCAAATTGCAAAATGCAGGCGACTAGTGTCGACTGCATTATATGGCATCAAGAGACCATTTTGCTAATTTCTCTTTCTATGCAAAACAATTCCTTCTGCTTTCAGCTTCTTCATGATTCCTTCGTTGAGTTCCTTCTGCTTATCCTTGGGAAGAGTCGCGCGAAGATCTCGAGTATCGTTCATCGCCGTTTGATAAGTCTGAACGTCTTCATCCGTAGGTGGACCAAGATCTAGTTTCTTGTTCCACAAGCGTGCGTTCTCCATGAAGATGCGCGTTACCTCGTCAACAACCTCTTGATCCGAAATCATGTTGGCGCGCCGCTTGAGTCGCAACAGCTCAGTTTCTTTGAGCATGTCGACCGGCTTTCCATCACGCTTGTCTTGTGCGATCTGATCTTGAAGAGCTTTGATGTGATCGGCATCTTTGGGATCTCTCATCGCGTTGAAAAGATCTTTCACCGTCAACGATTTGTCGTCCAACTTGTCTGATTTCGACCCCCACTGGTTGTCCATCTCAGCTTTCGGCGGCGGACCTGGATGGTAGTCGGTAATGGTGACAACGTGCCAATCGCCTTTGCCACCAGCCGCTTCTCCACCGTCGGAGTGAAACGGATAATTGTCCGTATGCACCGAGATCGTGACTGGCAGCATGCCGAGTTTTTTCAAACGAGCCAATTCGTCATTAAGCTCTTGTTCGCTCTTTATTTGTGTTGAATGGTGGTCGCTAGGATCATTCGATAGGTAGCGATTTTCCGGACTGCCAGATCTGAATTGCTGCTCCAACCAATAAAGATCATCTGACGTGAGATCCGGGCTGTCTATGAGCTTTCCGTCGTCCTGTTTGCTTTGAATTCGCTTCGGTGGATTCTTCGAATAATCCATGAGTCTTTCGCCGGTATCAGGAACTTTTCCAGCTTCATGTTGTTCGTACCGAATTTTTCCGGGCGGAGTAGAGGCTTGATTTATCCGCTCGTAATGCGCATTAACAGCGGTGACTTCGAAAATTTGACTGGCATGGCTGCGCTGCCCATCTTTCGGCGGGTTGTTGCGTGCTTCTTTGTCGGGTTTGATGCTGCCTGGATCAATCTCAACATCAGCCGGCGGCGGTCCAGCAATACGATGTTTACCGGTCGTTGCCACATCCGCGACGGTTTCAGCAACACGCGATGGTTCGATTGTGTAGAGTTTGCTTTCGATGGTTGTGACGTTGCAGGTATTGTGATAACCCTGATCTACAGAGGTTGGGTTTGCGGCCTGGTGAATAATTTGTTCTGCGATTGCAGTCCTATCTTTTTCTTTGAGTGGAACTTTGGGATTATCGGAAGCTTCGAGAATTCTTGATGTGTGTTTGTAGGTTTCGGACATTTGCTTGAGTGCATTGGCTTCTGCTTCTGCCTTCAATTCAGTTGCACGCTCAGGAGTAATCAGATTTTTCTGCAGGTCATCATCGGCACGCTTTTTCTCTTCTGCTGCGCGTTGTTTGATGCGATCTTCAAAGTCATGCATGTCTTTGTGAAAGCGCGCGCGCTCTTCCGGATTTGCAATTTTCATGTCGGCGGCATCGGCTATGCGCTGGCGCTCCGCGATTAGTTTTTCGTTTGGTGTTGCCGGCTCGTGCCCGACTTTGTCGTTGGGACCGTCCGCAATTCGATACTTTCCATCGGGTGTTTTGATCAGATCGGCGTTTTGATCTTTATTGGGACCCCAGGTGTGGATTGTGAGGCTACCGTCCGCATTCGGATGTCGAACATAACCAGTGCGATCTGTATTCTCGACTTTGACAGATCCATCATGCCAAATCGTGCGTTTGTTGTGGTCGGCGTCGAGTGTTACGAAGCCACCGTCTTTGGTGTGCCCTGGAAGAACAATGGTACTTCCGTCCAGCGGTTTGTTCACATCCTTTATGTGATTGACGCGGGCAAGTTCCTTTACGTATGCTTCGACTTGTTCTTGCGTTGCGCCTGGTCCGAGACGGTCTTTAGCTACCGCTTTCAGACTGTCACCCTTGCCACCGCTGGCGACGCCTGGTTCGACGTCGCGGAATATCACTTCACCTCTTTCGGTAGGCGGAATTATGGCAACGCCTTTTGAATCCTTGGTAGTGTCAGCCGCTTCTGGCGGTTTCGATGGACCATCGCCGACTGAATGACCGGTAGGGTTAGCATCGCCAACTGGTGTCGGCTTCGCCTCACCGACCGGCTTCGTGTCACCGCCGACTACATTTGAAGACTGCACATCAGTAATGACAAAATCTGTGAGTTGCGCACCAGCATTCTTGTCAGCAGTCTTGGGCGAACTGGTCTTCTTGGTATTGTCACCAAAGAGGTCATCTGTCCACGCACTCGCGCTTGACGAGGACGTGCTCTGGTTGCTTTCAAGTGACTCAAGGCGATCGCTCATAGTGATATGTGTTGCGGAATGACACCTAGTAATAAGTTTGCGAAATGAGCCTAACCGCCTCATTGCAAGATGAGCGGTCAAAGAGAAACGAAAAATCCGGCGTTCGTGCCATTTAACATACATAGATCTACGTGAAAAATTTGTGCAAACCTCACCTATGTTCTCCGCCGAGCCTTGCCGTTCTGATAGAATCGACCGACTCGATTCTCATCAACCGATGAGTCTGTCGGGTACCTCACACGCAAGGAGCTTCCCATGCAAAACCTCTCCACCTGCCTATGGTTTGACGACAAAGCGGAAGAGGCTGTGAAGTTCTACACCTCGATCTTCAATAACTCCGAAGTCGGCGGCACGAGTCACTACACAGAAGCCAGCGTGGTTCATTCGCGCAAGCCGGTCGGCTCGATTTTGACAATCAAATTCAAGTTGGAAGGGCTGGAGTTCTTGGCATTGAATGGCGGTCCACTCTTCAAGCTCACGCCTGCAATTTCATACTTTGTCAGTTGCGAAACTGAAAGTGAGCTCGACGAGTACTTCATCAAACTCTCCGAAGGCGGCTCCGTATTAATGCCGCTCGACAAGTACCCGTTCAGCGAAAAATTTGCATGGGTTGCCGACAAATTCGGAGTCTCGTGGCAACTTAACTTGGCGAAGCGCGAGCAGAAGATTGCACCGTTTCTCATGTTTGTCGGCGGGCAGCACGGCAGGGCCGAAGAGGCTGCGAATTTTTATGTGTCGCAATTTCCCAACTCGCGCATAGTCAACGTAACTCGTTGGGGAGTCAATGAGCCGGGAGAGGAAGGAACAATCAAGCACCTCATCTTCACACTCAACGGAAGAGAATTCATGGTGATGGACAGCCAGCATCCACACCAATTCACGTTTAGTCTCGCCACGTCGCTCGTTGCAAATTGCGACACCCAAGACGAGATCGACAAGCTTTGGAAAAACCTCGCAGAAGGCGGACAGTATTCAGAATGCGGTTGGTTGATGGATAAGTTTGGCGTGTCGTGGCAGGTGGTTCCGGCCGCCTTGGAAAAGTGGCTTACAGAGGGCGACGAGATAGCAGAAAGAGTGATGGCAGAGGTGATGAAGATGAAAAAGCTCGACATCGCAACCTTGGCTAGCGCTTCCAAACAATAGAGCGCTTCGCCAAAATTAAATCGGCCGGAAATCTGCTGCCAAAAAGATGTTGGCTGCATAACCGAGTAAGATCATTCGGATATACGGAGCCACGCAGATGTCATGCGGCAGAGTCCATTGGAGGAACAATGACCACAGCAACTCGACGCAAGTTTCCCGGAATTGCCTCTAGCGCCTTTGAACACCCAGCCGACAGAGCCGCCCTCGAAGCGGTGAAGCAGATTCCCGTTTTAGACATGGTCTTCCGTAAGCTGATGGAACTCGGACTCGAGCGCATCATGCGCATTCAGTTTTTGGGTGCTGCCGTGAATGTCACGCCGAGGCAGTGCAAACCGGTTTACAAGCTATTCAAAGAAGCTTGCGAAATTTTGGATATGCACGAGCCGGATTTGTACATTACGAATAATCCGATTCCCAATGCATTCACATCCGGTGTTGAACGCCCATTCATCGTAGTGCATTCAGGACTGATTGACTTAATGGATGAGGAAGAACTGTTTGGAGTACTTGGACACGAACTGGGACACGTCAAAGCGGGTCATGTTCTCTACAAAACAATTGCCTGGTTTCTCGCGAATGTGGCGAGAGCATTTTTGCCGCTTGGGCAAGTAGGTGTTTATGCGCTGATGGTGGCACTCTATGAATGGTCGCGCAAAGCCGAATTGACTGCCGATCGCGCTGAGCTGCTCGTCACGCAAAACCTCGATGCCAGTTTGCGCATCAATATGAAACTTGCAGGTGGAACTCGCCAAGTCTATGCGCAGATGGATCAAAATGAGTTCTTGAAACAAGCTGATACTTATGAAGAACTCGATCACAGCACGATCAATAAGGTATTCAAATTCCTGCGCGAAATTTGGCTGACACACCCAGTGCCTGTCTATCGCGCCAAAGAAGTGAAGGTTTGGTCTGAGTCGAAACAGTACAATGAAATTCTCGCTGGACGCTATCCGACAATTGAATCCGTCGATGCGAAGCTGAGAATATGCCCGCACTGCGGTGCAAACATCAGCCCATCGTTCTTCTTCTGCCCAGACTGCGGAAAGAACGCGCGAATTTAGCTGCGACGAGTAGTCTACCGCTGAGTGCCTTTTTTATTGGGTTTGCGGGAATTACGTATGGACATGGGGAGATTCCCGCCCTATCATCGTGGGATCACTTCCCTACGCCACTCCAACCACCCAGCACTAGCTGGCGTAATGTACTTCCCGCTTACACCCTTGCGGTCGAAGGAACCTTCCCATGTCAGGCAAAAAAACTTGCGACCGACCCGAAGACCGGGTCGCGTCCTTCATCGATTCTTCTGAAACTTCACGTCGCCTTTTCGACGACATCTCACCCAGAGATTGGCTTTCGGCACCCAGATCGGGCGATCGTGTTCAAGGACGCGGAGAGCGCGGACAAGAACGCGGACAAGAACAACTGCTCAACGTCCTTTCCGACGCCAATGCCAATGCGCAAGACAAACTGCGCGCAATCGAATCACTCGGCAAATCCGGCATCACCCACATGAGATTGCCCGATGCAAACGGCGGCAGTCGCGACGTCAGAATCGAGTTGGAAAAATCGGGCAGCAAAACGCTCGTTCATCTCTATGCCAATGATGATAATGGCAAAGAACGTATTTTACTGCGCGGCGTCAGCAACGGCGATGGAACCTACAGCAATGAAAAGGACGCCAAAGGCCGTGATGTAAGCTTCCAAGGCGCATGGTGGGCTGGTCACATGCAAGGGCAGTCCATGTGGGCCGCTCCCGGTAAAAACGTCGATGACTACTACCAAGCCCGTACCGAAGATTTGGAGTGCCGCCTTCGCGATTTGTATTCGTATGAAGTCGGTCCCGAGCGCTCGCAAATTCTGAAAAATCCAGTCACTCGTCCTGATGTTGCATCTGAACAGCAAATGCTCAACGACATGTTTGATGAAGTAAGCAAAGGCGCAGGCGGTGCGCGTCGCATGACCAAATTGCCTGGCGAAGCAATTTACTTCCGCGCCGGAATGCAGATTGACGCTGATGGCAGCCCGCGCGCTAAGCAAATTGATCCCACCGGTCAAACTAAAACTTCGCTGCGTTATTCAGACGGCACTTCTGTGAATGCAGAGCACATCCCGTATGTCGTGCTTCCTCTGGGCAAGTACAAACATCTCGGTGTCAACCTTGGCGACATCGCTGCGGTGCGATACAACGGTAAAGTTCAGTTTGCAGTGTTCGCAGATGCAGGCCCGTCTTACAAGCTGGGTGAAGGCTCGATGGCACTCGCACAGGCTCTGGGCATCAACAATTCACCGCGACATGGTGGCATCAGCAAGCCTCAAGTCGAATACATCGTCTTCCCAGGCTCGGGCAACGGTCGTCCGGGCACAACCGACATGCATCAATACGTCGGATCTCAGCGTTTGTATCAAGCAGCATCAACTCTTTATGATTTGAACAACCGAGGACGTTCCTAGAGGGTGGGACTTTCTCAAGCACGGTGTTCACGAGGCGGCTGAGATCATCGGGATCTTAGCCTTCGCCTCTTTGTGAGCATTTATCGCTGCCAGAAAGCGCTTTTCATTCCACATCTCCGTTGCATAAACACTCATCGCCACGAAATAATGTGATGAGTTCCTGCCAAAGGCATCATCAATGGTGCCGACTGATTTTGCAAAGTCTCGTTTTACGTCGAGTGGTTTCCACGTCTTATGGCAAGTGTACGCGTATTTGATAAAGCCAAGCTCGCTATTTATCTTGTTTGATGCCTTGTCGGCGACGCTCATTACTTTCTGGTACTGTTCGCCGGCGAGTTTGTAGTTGCCGATGCTCAAATAACAATCACCAAGTTTTCCATAGTGAACAGCGCTAAACGGATCGGCTGCAATTGAGGGAAGCGAAACACTGTAAATTGCCTGCGCTTCAGTGTATTTCTTTTGCGCTCGCAGCGAGTCGGCGAGTTTCAATTGAACCGTAGATCTGACGCCGCGCGAGAAATCATCGCTTGATTGCCAGCTTCCCATGATCTCTCTGTACGACACTTCCGCCCGATCGGATTGACCTCTGGCTTTCAATGAATCAGCTAGAAACTCTCTAAACAGTAGCGCTATTTCAGAGTTGTCTCGTTGCTTGGCGCGTAGAATATCCAATGCGCCTGAAGCGTACTTCTCTACGTCGTCGAATTGTTTTTCCGACAATAGTACCTGGAATGTGTCTCTAACTTGCTGTTGAATTGTGCGATCGCTGCATGCAGGAACATTTTCCAATAACTGCGGCAAAGCATTGAGCTTGGTCCTTAAAGCATCGATTTCGGCTGGAGTACTGGGTTTTGGTTCGTCCCATGCAAGTCCTGGAATCACTGCGCCAATCTCAGGAGCAGTTACCTCCTTCATGAATTTGCGAACTCGCCAAAAACCAATCACACCTCCGATTCCAACAACCCAGCAGATTATGATCTTCAACCAACGATAATCGTAGTCGTAATAACTGTCGATCCAGCCGATGATCGCAGAATAGATAAAGCCCACAAGTCCCAGAATCAGCACTGTCATCACTATGAGCATGGTGCGATTTTGTTTCCACATCATGCGAAGCTTGACCCCGGTGGTGACCGGCTTGAATTCCAATCCGGACTGCTCGAGCGACACCAAAGTCTTCAATTCGGAGAGCAACTCATCCATAGATTGTTGTCGTGCTTTCGGATCTTTTTCGAGTGATTTGAGAATGAGAGCTTCCAATAATGGTGGTATGTGCGCAGCCGGAACCACCTTACTCGGTGGCTGCGGAATCTCCCCGATTTGTTTCATCACTGTTGCCACCGGTGTATCGGCAGTGAATGGGGTCTCGCCTGTGATTGTCTCGTACATGAGGCAACCAAGCGAATAGATGTCCGAGCGTTCGTCGATTTTCTTGCCCACACACTGCTCTGGGCTCATGTATGGTGGGCTGCCAAAAACCTGACCGGTTGCTGTTATGCTTGCTTCGCTCGATTTTGAATGTGGCATAAATTTCGCCAATCCAAAATCGACTACGCCGACACTGTCGGTATTATCGGCAGTGCTGAGTAGAACGTTGCTTGGTTTGAGATCTCGATGAATGACACCCTTTGCATGCGCGTGAGCAAGAGCATCTGCGATTTGCATGAATATTGGAACAGCGCGTTGGTACGGCACCCGGCCCTGCGCCTTGATGATGCTGCTCAATGCTTGCCCATCGAGATACTGCATGATGAGGTAGGGATAGCCACCGTCGGTAATATCAGACGTGTAGATTTCAACAATGTGATCGTGCTGCAGCCCGCCTACAGATTTTGCCTCTCGCTCAAAGCGCTTGAGGGTGTCTTCCTCTTCCATCAAGTGCGGATGAACCACCTTGACTGCGACGATGCGATTTAGCTTGGTATCGTCAGCTTTGTAGACGGTGCTCATGCCGCCTTTGCCCAAAACAGCCAGTATTTCGTATCGATCGGCGAATCGGTCTCCGACTTGCGGTTGCGCAGCTCTGAATTCAGAAGTAGTTCTGCGGGTCGCGCTTGGGTCAACAGAAGTGACGCTTGCGCTAGGCGACGAATAACCACCTGTCTTAAGCGACGTGCCACCAGTGTTAATCGATACGCCTTCTATCAGCGGAAGGGTGTGGTCTATATCGGGAGCAGCTTCAGCTCGCAATTTCATCTCCGCCGGCGACAGTTGCCATGTGTCATCCGTCGAAGTTTCAGGTTTGGCTTGTGGCGCAAGCGGTGCAGGCTGCGGCGCAAAAGAACGATCTGCCTCATCGTCCTTGCCCATTCCTACGCCCTCGTCTTGTGACACGTTAATTCGACTGGTTCTAGCTTCGCTAGTATGATTATGCACCCCTTGGATTCTAGGTGGAACCCCATTAGTCGGTAGGTTCAGTTTAGAGGCCAAGCTCCCCGAGTTCAGGATTTGTCCAGGATTTAATCGTTATAGTCCGGAAACCCTCAACCCGCCTTGAAGATCCACCAAAGCTATGACCTTCGGAACCCACTCAGAACGACAATCCCTTACTCTGGGCGACAGCGGCAATTTTGACACTGCCGCCCTTTTCGGTCCGGCGGCGAATTACGGCGAGCGTCCGGAATTGCCTCGAAGCCCGGAAACAGCCCGCGAGCACTTGCCCGGGTTTGATGTGGTCGACACTACTCTTGAAGACAAGAAAAAGGCTTTGGTCGACGCTAATGTCCCTCAAGAAGCCAAACTCGCCTATGCCATGCAGCTTGCCGACGCAGGCATCACCGAATTCAATGTCACTGACAGCTCAGGGAAAGTTCAACAAATAAAAATAGAAGCTCCTGCCGATGGAGAAGCTGGCAACATCAAGATTTTGGAGATGTCGTCCGGCGCCCCAAAACCAATTTTGGAAGGAACAGTCGATGCCAACGACACGCTCAATGTCACTGCACAGTACCTCCAACAGCCGCCTGAGTGGATGAATGAAGCTCAGCGTTATGAGTGGAACGAGCGAAGACTCCAAGCCCTGGACACACTAGATAGACTGCGCGCGAAACAACGCGAACGAAGATATTACGCCATGGAAGATGCAATCAGAAGGTCCGCAGATGCGAAGGACTCGATGGGAAGTAACAGTGGCTACAGCGCGGGTGGTAGCTACAGAGGTGGGAACAGCGGTGGCGCTGGTGGCAACAGTGGAGGTGTTTCTCAAGGCGGTGGAGGTGGTGGCTATGGCGGTGGCGGTGGCGGGAACGGCGGCGCATACGGTGGCGGCGGCGGTGGTGGACGCAGCCGAGGTGGAGATGGCGGCGGTCGAAACTTCGACGGCGTGGAATGGCCACGAGTTCCTGCATTTCGTCTGGACATGCCGCAAGCTGGTCGCGGTCCAAACGGCGCGATGCTCGAAAACGGCATGATCTCCTTCTCTAATTTGAGAGGCTGCCGCGTCGACACCGACGGTTCAGGAGCATGGCGACACACCGAAGATCCATGCCGTCAATCGCAGACATCAATGAAGATCAATGGGCGTTATCTAGATACTGATAAAGACTGCTTTGTCGCACTTCCACCGAGCGTTCGCGAACGCTACGGAATCGAAGTCGGCGATCGTGGTTTCATGATTCGATCCGATACACAACAGGCTGTCCCTGTGGTTTTCGGCGATGTTAGCCCCGAAAGACATTGGTCGCGTGGAGAGCCGGAAGCTTCTTGCGCGACGCTCCGCGCACTTGGTTTTGATCATGTATCTGGTGCCAACGGCGTTGATAAAGATGTTCGATTTCAATTGGTGATGGAGCCCAACTCACACCACAAGAGCAACGACGAAATGATTGCCTCTTTGCACCAAGTGTCCAACGTTGGTGTCGGGTAACCGGTAAGTAACCCGTGAGGCACGCGCCGGTCGCATTTGGGGCGTTCCACAACTTTGCCACTTGTTTCCTCTAAGGTGAGTCCAGTTGAATCTCAGTTGGCATGCAGCAGGCTCTGTGTGGCGACGATTTACTATTTCTCGGAATCAGGAGCGGCAAGATGCCCCCACTAGAAGCACCCACTGCCAAAGACATTACCGAAGGAGCTAAGCAAGGCATAGACCGTACTTGCCAGGTTCCAAACATGTCCGATGCGGAAAACAGTAAATTGGTGCGCGAAGTTGCTGCTAACCGGTACAGCAGCGATCCGAATGTTCAAAAGGTCTTTGGAGAGTTGGAAATCTACGACTCCAGCGATGGTGGAAGAAGAGTACGTCTGACACCCCATGGCGAACAGCAATGCAAAGCCGAAGTCGACCGAGGCAAGGCAGAACAACAAGCCCAAAAGGATGGAACTCTGGGACCACAGCAATTTGCCGAAACCAAAGGAAGACTGCAAGATGCTGGGCGCGATAATCACGATCCTGGCGATGCAGCCAAAGAATTCAACAAATTGTCGCCTAAGCAAAGAGAGCAGATGGCAAAGGACATCGAGGCTCACGGAAAAGACTATCCCAATCTCTACATACTTAGAGACGCAAATGGCAAGCCATCTCTGGAAAACGTCAGAACACCTGAGACGAAAGAGCACAAAGAATTTGTAGAGAAAACGCTCACCCCGATGGTCGAGCAGATCAGACAACAAAACATGGAGAAGGATGCTACTCAGCGAGTTCGCAACATCGAGACGCTTGCGCCAAAGGCACTCGATACGCCGATACTACCTCTGCCACAGAATGTACCGGCAGAGAAAGCTGCCGATAAGGCAATGGGAGAATTGCATCAGCAAGTTGCAGCAATCAGAAATTTGCCTGAGGCGGAACAGAAGATAGTTCTTGAAAAATTGAAAAATGACGGAGTGCAAGTCACTTACGACGAGAATGGAAAACCAGCAGAATTGATTTTCCGCGGTAGCGGAAACAAAGAAACCATCTCACTCACCAAGTCCTTCGAACAAATGCAGAAAGACGCCGAGCGCGATTTCGACGAGGTCACCAAGCGCGCACAGCAAACAGCTGGTACCGAAGCGGCTGCTACTAATCGCAAAGCACTAAAAGACTCCGGTGCACTGCCTGAGAACATGAAGAAGTGGTTCGAGCGCACGGCTCCGCAACCAGTTGATTATTAATAGAATCGCCTCATAGTGAAAAGGCGCCGCTTGCGCGACGCCTAGTCTATAAGTTGTCCGTACGAGTTGCGGGGGCGATTTGCAATTAACCAAAAATTGTTTGTAAGCTCTCACTGTAGGAGTACGGAATACTTTTAGTTTATCGAGATTTGGCTGGAACAGTTAGATGTGTTACTGAACACTCGTGGTACAGTTAAAAGCAAACTGCGCGATTCCTTCGAGTCGATATCGACACCAATGTACAATTTGAGGTTGATGCAATCCCCAGATCAATCAGACCAACTTTCAGCCGCGATTCTCACTTGCATGGATCGCGTCGATTACTTTTCGCGCATGCAATTTTTTCATTCGTTCAAAGAATCGGATTTAGTTGACAAAACAGCAAAGATTCTCCAGCACGTATCGCGTAGTTGGGGCACGCTCGATGTACTGTTCTGCGCTGATTTGCAAAGCTCCGATGTCTACCTGCTTTCCATAGACGATTCGCGCGTTTGGCAACGTGATCTCGAGTTCATTCATCCCGGTGAAGAAGGATACCTACAAACACTTGCAGAATGGTCGCGAATCTCCCGAGGGTGTTTTTCACCGCAGAACATCGAAGAAACATGGGATGAAGACAATTTTTGCATAGTCAAATTCTCACTCGACGTCAGAAATTTCGAATTCAAACACAGAGGCGGAGACATGCTTGATATGCGCATCCGCAAAATGATCAACGGAGCAATCTATCCGACCGGCGTTCAATTTGAAGTTTGCGATACGCTCGGCATGCCGAATTTCGTCTTTGTTCTGACAGAAATGGAAAAACAAAAACTGAGCACCGAAAGAAATTGGACTTTCTACAATTTCTAAAGTTCGTAACCAGACTAATAACTAAAAGAGGCGCGCCATGCGCACCTCCTCTAGCTAACCTTTTAAATTAAGGTCTGTACGAGTTTCATGAGCACTTTCGTGTTTACCCATAACGTTTGTAAGCTCTTAATGTCGGAGTACAGACTGATTTCAGTATATCTAGATGCATGAAAGATCGACAGATGTGCAACTGAACACAGGGGTTCAGTAACACAAATTCAGTGCAACGGCGCAAACAATTCCATCGGAATTTTCGATACCTTAGTGCTTTCAATTCTGCAGTTCGGAAGCATCTTCCGCAGTTTGTCTATATCAACGGCCGAGAATCTGCCGGTATCCAATGCAAGTTCCTGCAAATTCAGTTTCTTAAGATATGGAAAACACTTATATGTAATCTTCGTGCGTACCAGCCGCAGCATCGCGATGTTTTTCAACTCTGATAATTTTTGAACGCCACGATCTGTAATTCCATCATTCTCGCTTAGATCGATATTCGATAATTTCTTCAACAACTTCAGTTGATCCACAACATCATCAGTCACACCCGTTCTCGACAAACTCAGTGTGATGAGATTAGGCAATGCAGCTAACTTTCCAACGCACTCATTGTTCAGTCCATTAGATGCCGCAGTGAAGTACAACAGCGTTTTTATGCGTGCGACTTGTTCCATCGCTTTGGGTCCGATCAACGTACTCTTCGCCGATAAATGCGAGAGACTCTTCGCATTGTCAGCAATGATTTTCATGCTCGCATCGGAAGCATCGGTGTCATCAACCGTCAAGGACAATAGCCCCGGCGTTTTGCTCACCGCCTCAATGGTCTTGTCTGTAACTTCCAATTTCGAGATATCGATGTTCGGCAAATAGCCGGCGGGAATGCGCTGCAAAAACGACAAATCTTCCATTCCTTTATAGGAAAGTTGAAATTCGACCGGTTCGTCGTTCCTCACAACCACTCGGCCGCGCGCCGGAATTGACTCGGTTTTCGCGGTTTCCCCTTTACCTCTTTTGACGGTCACGTTGCCGACTGTGCGTTCGGGTGGAAAGTTGATGACATGCGTGCCTTTCGGTGAGGTGGCATTTGCCCCCTTCTCTTGTGGAACCGCCCACGTCGCACCCGCGCAAGCACTCACAACCAGAAGTGCTGCCGCAATGCCTTGTACTCTAAAACTGCCCATTTGCAGATGATAACACCAAATATTGCGAAAAAATGAATAACGACTTCTTAACCTCCTGTCTCGTACGATAGAAGTATCAAAACAACGGAAGAGAGAAAATGAAGAAAACAGATTATTTGTTGAGGTATAGTTCGGAAACAGAAAAGAGACGAAAAAGAAACAGGCCCGAAGACCCGATTATTTCAGTTGATCCGTTTGATCCTAGAAATACCATTCCAATTTTTGGAGGAGCCATGGAGACATCGGAGAATCAGCCTAGTCAAACCCAAGTCAGTGATTTCCTCCAGCCTGATGAGAAGTTGATCTATTCTGAACATTCGCAACCTATCGAAAATATGGCGTCGAGTATTTTCTGGGTATTGTTCGTATTGGGTTCGTTTCCGTTCTTTTCCATAATCGCAATCGCAGGCATCGGCGGACTTGCACAAGGCAAAGCGTTTGCTCAAGTGGCGGGCGACCTAGCGCCGCAATTTAGCATAATTTTGGTGGAACTCATTGTCTTGGCCGTTGGTGTTCCATTACTGTGCAAGAAGATTGCGCCTATGTTTCCGAGGGACCAAAAACTAGTAATAACTGACAAACGCATTTTTTATACAGGCATTCGAACTAAATTGGTGCCGGCTAACACGCCTGTTCTCGAGACCAACTTCAATGACGCGCTGTTTGTTGCGACAGAAAAGATCGGCAAGCAAGAGTACATCAAAATCAAGTCGCGCAACCCATTCGCTCAAAGCGATGAGCCAAGAGAAAAGCTTTATCGATACAGCGTTTCCAATGCCAGTCTGATCTATTCATATCTACCTGCAGAACTTACCTCTAAAGTGGGCGAATCGAGCGCCGAAGGAGTCAAGGAGCTAGAACGCGAAAAGAGTGGCACACTCGCTGCGCGCATCGGAATGATCGTCTTTGTTCTTGCGGTTGCTGCATTTAGTTTTGGTTTCTATCTTCAAGAGACAACTTCCGCGCACCTGAAGGAAGGCAAGAAAGCTGTTCGGCAAGGTGACTACAAAACTGCTGAAGCGGAATTCTCAAAGGCATACGATGGAATTTCTATGATGCCGATTCACTCTTATTATGGGCCGTCATGCTATCGACTCGCCTCAGTCTACTTACACAACAACAAACCGCTCCAGGCGATTCCATTGTTTCTCAAAGCAACTGAACACTGCAACTACACTGATTCAGATTCGTCGATCACGTGGAAACCCGCTGTTTTTAGAAGCTACGCAAAAATTGCATTGGCGTATGAATCCATAGGTGATACCGCCAGTGCTCTGAAATCCTACGAAAAAGCAATTGCCTCGATGGACATGGAAACAGATTCGACAGAGGCAGTGAAGGTCGGCAAAGGATACGCTGAACTGTCGAGACGAACTGGTGACACCAAGAAAGCCGCAGTCATAGAAAAGCTCACAGCGCAGTTTGTGCCGCAAGACAAGCACGACGCGTTTGCTGAATAAGCTGAACTACGAGCTGAGCTACAAACTAAGAAGGATTGTACTTCTTACCCTTTGAAGGACGATACTCGGCGACAACACCACTGACTTGTCCACTTAGAGATCGCAATGCTGTTGCAATGCTGCGCAGCTTGTCTATCGTTTCTTTATCCTTCTCAGGATCTAGAGAGCCCTCGCGGCTTACGATTGCTGGAAGATCTTTGTTGATTGCCTCGACAAGCACATCGCATGCCTTCCACGATACAAGATCATTTATCATTTCTTGTGGAGTTTGTTCAGCCGGTTGAAGTGGATGTCCCCCTTCCGGCGTCTTCTGCGGTGACACCATTGGTGATGCTAGTCCAGCTTGTTGGGCAGCTTTCTCCAAGCTGAAACCTTTCGCTACTGTGTCTCCCAGTTTCAAGTCGACTTGCTGGTCTGAGAAGAGTTCTGAGTCGCTCATGGTTCCCGTCGCAACGCGGATGAGATCTCCAAGCAGTTCCTTCGCTAAAAGTGGAATTGTTTGCGGAGAAATCGCTGTTTCTCCAAAGTACCAAACTCTGCGGTCACCAACATTTTGCGACATGATCGTGAAAAACGGACTGACCTGCGATTGACGAATGTCGTTGATAGTGAAATTGAGAATCTCGTCCGCCGAAATGATGTAGACATCGATTTTGGATTCGCATCCTTGCACAAGCATGCTCCAGTACTGCGTGGTGACATGCCCTTTGAATACGTTTATCCGTCTTTGCGGGTCATAAACACCCACCTTCTGGACTGTCTCAAAAGTAAATGTCGGACGGTGAACCGTCATGACCAGCTGCGTCCCCTCGGCACTGGCATTGTAAGCCTTTGATTGGCGGTCAAACTCGGTAAATAGCATGTTGACCCAGTCAACGGTTGCGTTGTCGTCGGACTGTGTTTGGGAGGATGGTGTTTGGGAGGCTGCATGCTTGCCCGTGTGGGCAAGACTCTTATACTGCGCCTCTATGGGTGGAACATAAGGTGCTTCGTTCAAGATTTCCCGCTTATCGAGGCTGTCCAAACGCGGAGATGGTCCTTTGGGTGGTTCAGGCTGATTGGGGTCTTGCATCAATGCCAACCATTTCCCGGTCTCGCTACTGTGGCGAGACTTCAGACGTTGCATGACCTGCGCTGAGCGCTCGGCTTCTTCATCTGACTGATCTTTCGGTCTGAATAACGCGTCGAGAAAACCCATTGGCAACTCCATCTGGTTGGGAGGAACAAGATATTATACAGGCGGCGCATATTAATGAGCTATTCTCTAGGGCACAGGAGATATCTACTCGTGCCGAGAGCCCCGTCCTTAACAATGAGGCAGATTATTACGCCTTGGATCTCGCTGTGCAACAAGGTCTGCTGTTGCCGTCCGTGTCTGCTGCAGCGTTCGAGCAAGCATTAAACAACGATCCCACCGATTTGGTAACTCGCGCCCGCTTGCTTGGCTATTACAAGAAGAACGGTTCGCTGAACGGACGGAGGGCTTTGTGCAGACTCAATCATATTCTCTGGTTTATTGACAATGTGCCTTCCGAAAATGCGGACCTCAAGAGACGTCTAGAGCATTTTCATGACTTATTGAAGGACCGCTCAAAGATGTAGCAGATTCGAGTCTGGTAACTCGACTATTCTCAATTTTAGTCCGAATGTTCAAAAGCCGGCTGGTGCTACTAAGTCGCCACCACCAGCGGTGAAGAACAAGTAGTAGATACTACTGAGATTCTACCGGCGTGACTCCAGCTGCGATCGCCTTCAGCTCTTCGCCCACCTTCAAACATCTGGAATCTATAACCACATCAGGCGGTACCACGACAGCGACATTGTGGCTCCTCAGAATCTTTGCAATAGCGATCATTTTGGAATCGAACTGCCCAAATATCAGTGGTTCTTTCCAGATATTTATATTTTGCGTTCCATCCCTAAAACCAAAGTCGAACTGACCGGGAATTTCCTTTATGTATGCATATTCAATTCGATCAAAGGGATACTTCTTTTCGGCAAAACTAAAACGTGAATTGATAAAGACCCCATCATTGCTTACGCGCACATACTCATTGAGAAGCAAGAAATACAATGGCATCGTAATTGCCCACATCGCAGCCGTAATTTGTAGTGTTGGGAGCCACTGATTGTGTGCGACATCTCTCGGCTTCAATCTGCGATATGCCTCAGTGAGCAATCGTCGCTCTAATTTTGCTCGCTGTTCGGGGGGTACGTTTAGAATCATCCTCGTGACGCGTGTATAAATAACGCTGTAGGCTTCGCAGATCGGAAATGGCGTCATAAGAATTTTGATAATCAATCCGTTTGTCACGAGCATCATAAAAAATGCAGGCAGCGTCGCCCATCCGACATTTGTTCCAACCAACACATCCGACGGATCGTGCATCAACAGATTTTGAATCCGTGGGCTCAGATTCATAATCGCGAACGGGCTGGCCATGGTCAGTGCGATGTACACAAACGCTTGAATCGCACTTGGCCAAAGCTGATAACACCATGGGGGCACTGGCGCACTTTTTTCCGGCTTCTCATCATCTTTACCGGTGTCTTTGACTGATTCCTCGATGTCTTTCCAAACAGCTTTGAGCGCACCTGGTTCTTTCTCTTTGCATAATCCGGTTTGCGTAAGCAAGACAAGGAAGAGCAATACGCCCAACCAAATTCCGAAAAGAGTCAACAGACCTGAATGCATTAACGTTTTTGAACTGCCGTATTTCCGACAAACATCTTTCAGACTTTAACATGTTTATGCTATGGTTTTTGGAGAGGTTAAGCTAGTTGCGGCATATGAATTCATTGCGAAAAATGCAAACCTTGGAAATGCGCTTGTGTGTGGTTATTGTTTTCGCTCTGGTTGTATGCAGTTTGTGCGCCAGCTGCCAACGAATGCATGATCGAAGAATCGAGCAATTTAACAGGAAATACGAAGTGTCAGATCAGAAAAGACTTGATGTGTTGTGGGTTGGTGATTCGATCACTGAGTATTGGCAAGACATTGGTTTGGATGTTTGGAACAAAGAATATGCTTCGATGAAGTGCAAAAATCTGGGTATCTCCGGAGACACCACGCAAGATGTGCTCAGACGACTTTCCACCAGCAATCTCGATGGTCTTGATGCGAAGGTAACCGTTGTCTTGATTGGCACGAACAATTTGTCAGTTGGAGTCGACTCTGACGAACAAATTGCATCTCAAACGCAAAAAATCGTTCAATTTATTTTGTCGAAAGATCCAAATACACAAGTCATTGTAATGGGTATTTTTCCCCGTCATTGGTCGCCGGAAGATCCCATTAGAGCTCGCGTAACTTCAGTAAACAAGCACCTCGCTAAGCTCGATAATGGTTCGAACATTCACTTCTTAGATATTGGAAACGAGCTTGTAGAATCATCCGGAGAGATTTCTGCTGACGTCATGTCTGACGCGTTGCATCTCACTGAAAATGGCTACAGGATATGGGCGGATAATTTGAATCCATTGATGAAGAAACTTTTGCAGGCTCCCAGCCAAAGCCCCAAGTGATGCGCTACTGGTTGGAGTCCACTGTGTCGGATTTTCCATCGGTAGAGCCGTCACTTGCCTCGCGCGCTTTCCGTCTAGCCTTACGCTGTGCCCTCGTCTCGCCGGGAATGTTTTCGAAGTCATATTCGGCGGATTGTTCTGTCTCCTCGATGCTCGGAAGCGCGACGTTACCCAGAGTATCCTTAAGGAGCTCCTGCGCTTCCAGTTCATGTCCGGGCACTTTTGCGATGCAAGTCGCTGCATTTTTGATCAGTTGAATATAATCGGAGGTGCGCATCATCGCTGGTGAGCTACGCATTATTTCGATTGCTTCACGGTAGAGTCGCTCTGCATCTTCCAACTTTCCTTGCTTGGCATAGCAATTGGCCAAATCAGTCAATGCTCTAGCCATCCGGCCTGGCAGCTGCTCCTGCCTTTTGCGAGCATTCTTAATCAATTTCCGAAACAGTGTTTCAGCTTTAGCAAAGTCGCCACGATCCAAATAGATGTTTCCGATCTCGTGGAATGCCACGATTCCTTGACGTGTTTGCGAAATCAATTGCATGGTTTCTTCGATCGCTTTGTCACAATCCTGTTCGCGACCAAGTTTGTGCAAGACCAATGCTAACTTAGATCTGTTTTGCAATTTGCATCGAATTGCTCCTTCGTTGTCCGGTAGTTTAAGGTCTACAGCCCACTGCCGTTTTAGCGTATCGAGTGCTGCTTCAGCTTGATTGTTGGCGAGTTGCAAACTTATTACTGCTTTGAGCAGTTTGTGTGTTTGCATATCCGCAGGTCCGATGATTCTTTTATGAAGCAAGATTGCTCTATTCAAACACACCGATGCTTTATCGAGGTTTCCTTTGAAGACATAAACTCGCGACAACTCTGTGAGTGCTCTTATGAGTTCGGGATTTACCTCACCTAGCATTTCGGCTTTCTGTGATGATTCTAAATAAAGCTCTTCCGCTTTATCATAATCATTGTTGATTAAGTATTTGCGAGCAAGCTGCCAATCGTGCTTAAGCTCTGATTCAAGAGAAGTATCTTGAGGAGACATTATCGCCAGTAATTGCTCGTCAGGTTTGCCTTCGACTTTTAGGAGCTTTCGATAATTCGTGAGTAGTCTGCGTTCGTACTGTCGCACCCCGACTGCTTCTGGGAGCAGCTTTAGCGCTTGCTTATAGCGCTCTTCGGCTTCGAAATAGTGTTCACCCTGAAATTCAATGTCTCCAATTTCAACTAAGAGCTTTAGGATTTCTCGGCGCACAAGAGCACCAGAACCATTTGCGCGTAGTTGTTGCTCGTATATCGATAGAGCTTTGAGAAATAACTTGTTTGCTTCGTCGACAGAACCTAATCGAAGCAATATCTGAGCTAGCGTAGTACAGCTTTTTGCAATTCCATCTTCAAGCACCGAACCAACTTCTTTCGTTGAAGGTTTTACATCGTCGTAAGCAGCGAGCGCTTCTTTCAAGGTAATGCTTGCTTTATCCAGATCGTTGTAGGCGAAATAGGCGGTTCCTAACTCTTCAAGCGCGATGGCAAGGCGCATATCAGGATTCGACATGGCACGCGCATCCAATACGGCAGATTGATAGACGTTTATTGCTTCGGCAAATTCTTTTCTTTGAAGGGCACGATCACCATTGAGAATATTTTCTTCCCAGCTTCGTATGTGAAACGAGTCCTCATACTTTGCGCCACTACATGAACAAAGCGATAGTGAGAGCGCAACCAAAAAAAGAAGTGATAGTCCCTTCATGCCGTCGATGTACCTATATATGGAAATCGAGAAAGAAGACGCCGAATTGCCTTGGGTGGCCTCAACTCGTTTACCGTATCGGTTCGAACTGAAAATGGTCTGAATCACAACCTAACCTGCCGGAAGAGTAAACCAGAAAGTGCTTCCGACTCCAACCTCGCTATCTACACCAATCGTTCCGCCATGACCTTCAACAATCGCTTTGCATATAGCAAGTCCTAATCCTGTGCCTTTCTTTTCGACGGCGTCACCTTTTTGGACTTGTTGAAACCTCTCAAATACCGACGAGACAAACTCCTTTGGAATTCCTCTCCCTTGGTCGGTAACGCTTAGCGTGATATAGCCCAGGGTAGTGTGTTTTGCCGATAAAGTGATGGTTGTTCCCTCCTCTGAAAACTTCACAGAGTTTGAAATGAGATTTACAAGTACCTGAATCACTCGGTCTTCATCAGCCATTACGTCATAGCTGGTATCGCTAGTGGCAAGCGAGATTCCTTTCTGTTCAGCAAAGGTGCTAATGGCTGCGAGGGTTCTATCGAAAATTGTCTTTGTCATCGTCAGTGACGGATGCATTTCCAATTTGCCTGCTTCCATGCGCTCGATGTCGAGTAAATCGTTGATCAAATTAATCAGTCGTGTTGCGCTGCCTTCTGCTTTTTCAACCTGATTGGTTGCCTTAGGAGTGAGATCTCCAAAGACACCTTCGCGCAAGAGTGTGAGGGCTCCTTGTATCGATGTAAGAGGTGTACGTAAATCGTGCGTGACCATCGCAATCAGCTCTTTCTTGTGTTGTGCGGCTTCGGCTAGGGCATCAGCCATTTCATGGAACGCGTCATCGAGATTTGCAATTTCATCGCCGCCTCCAATTGGATTACTTAGCGGTTTTCCTTGCTTCAGATTGGCGGTGTTGCCGACGACCACATTCAAACGTCTAATGGTGCCGCGATTGAAATAGATCGCCAGTGCAAGAGCAAGCAAGATGTTCATTGCCACACCGATGCTCATGACTGTGACCACGTTTTGCCTTGCCAGGGATGGTTTGGCAGCGCTGTTATCTTGCTGCGCATCAACAAACTTTCCTATGTCGACGACGAGACTGTTCAATGCAATCTCGGTTTCCTTGGCAGTTGCAATTGCATCGCGCGCGCTTCCAACATCAGTGCTCGGTCTTTCGCTTAATTGGCGTCCTTTAGCCAGCAGCTCCAGCGCTCTGTTGCCGGTTTTGTCTATCTTGGCGATCGCGTCTTGCATCTCCGGATAGCCAACCAGCACTCTTTTGAGGGTGCGAATATCTTCCGGAATTGACTCGGCGATCTTCTCATACTTCGCGAGGAAAAATGGAGATTGGGTCTTCTTGTATCCATATAGATTTGCCGCGGCGTCGTAGAACTTTTGCAGCAAATCGTTGAATCGAGTCACGTTGTGTTTTAGATTCTCTTCGCGCTTCAGTTCTTTCTCGGCTACGTCGAGTGTCTGGATTAGTGTGCCGACGAAGATCAATTCACAGATCAATGGAAATCCGATGAGAATCAGTGCTTTATGTGAAAGTTTCAGATTCGGCCTCAAGTTCACCCCCGTCTGCTAATTCTAGGGCAAAAGTGGGGGGCTATTTCAACTGGTTTTCAGATTCGCTCGCTAATCTGAACTCCATTGGAACGCAAACCTACCAATAACGAGGCGGCAATGACTATGGAATGGGAAATGACAATTGAGATTATCAAAGTAGATCAAGACCCGATTCACCATATTCACTCAGTACTCAGGCAGCTCAGAGAAATTCAACATGAGGAACGTTTCAATAGGACTAGAGCCAGCCGCGAAAGTGCCGAAATTACTCAATTCATGATGAGGTTCAGCGAAGCAGCTCGCATCTCGTAAGTCAAAGTCTTAACGCGCGCCCTGTTTACGCGTTTTGTAAAGTTTCCGCCGGGGCGATTGAACATATACCTCACCGAAAGGTGGGGTTTTATGTCGCTTTGCGGTCTCGACCCTAGCTCAGAGATCTAAGACTGAGTCGGGTTCTGTGTTTGTGGAGTGGCTGCAGCATTCGGTTGGTTCAATTTGAACAAATACATTTGCCGAGTACTGCTTGGTCCATAGTGCACGAGAATCGGACTGTCCTTTTTGGTCAGATTTCCCAGGGTGGTATCAAATGTGGTTTTGTTGGTATTTCCAATCGACCACGATACACGTTGTGACTTCTTATCAACAGCGCCATATACCTGGCTTTGCTCATTGCTGATTTGGTTGAAATAGTTTCCTCTTATAATTCCATTGTGATCTATAGCCAATTGAAATATCATGTCTGAGTCTTTCTGATTTGGCTCTGCAAGCGCAAATACGCCGAGTGGTTTGAATTCATCTTGGTCGTGTCCCTGGGTGACTTGCATCTGCTCCGCGACCGGCTCGGTACTAGGAGCTGTGCCTGGGTTTGGGCTGTTATAGCCTTGAGCTGCTAACGCTTGCGATTGCTGATAAAACTGAGGAGCACTCGCTAACTGGCTTCCATTTTCGTATACGGTATCGCCCTGATACGTAATGTTTGTCGTGCTGGCTCCGTTGTTGCCGCCGTTTCCTTCCATACCGGCAATGGCGGCGATACCCAGAAACGATGTCAGTGCGCTGACTCCCATCGATGTCCATGCAAAAGCTTGAGTCCAGCCAGGGTAGTACCAGCCACCAGGATATCCCCAAAAGCCATGTCCATATCCCCATCCGTAGCCGGGGTGGTAGTAGCCGCCATAACCATAACGACCGTAGCCGCCGTACCGACCGTAGCCACCATAGCCACCGTGGATGCCGCCAATCTGGTTGACTGTGGTGTGGTTGAATGTGTTGCCGTCAAAGGAGCCGCGAATACCATTTCCTTGTGCGGCCACGGAAGTAGGATCGTTTCTGTTGACGATGTTGCCCTGACGTCCGTAATCTGGATGATTGCCGTTGAGTCCACCAAAACCGCCATCAGAAGGCAGTTTCGATGGTAAGTTGCCGCGGCCGGTTACTGGAGTCACAGGACGATTGGCGAATCCACCTTCGCCCATGCCACCGCTTCGGGGCCAACTGTAGTTTTGCACCCCGGAATTGCCCGCACGGTTGCCGGCTGCGCCATCAAAACCAGCGCCTGTATATCCGCCGGCACGGTCGTCAACACGGCCGCCAAAACCACTGTCGCCTACGCCGCGGTCGCCGAAACCACGATCGCCGCCAAATCCCCGGTCGCCGAATCCACGATCGTCGCCGAATCCACGATCACCGCCGAATCCACGGTCACCGCCAAATCCGCCACGGTCGCCAAATCCGCCGCCGAATCCGCCGCGACCGCCACCAAATCCGCCACCAAAACCCCGACCACCGCCGAAGCCACCGCGCGCAAATGCTGCAGGACAAATTATTGATGCGATAACAGCGGTGACAACCACCTTACGCAGTGAGTCTTTCGAAATCCCAGAAATTATTGAGCTCATCGAAACCCCAGAAACAAATTTCATATCGGCTTCCTCTTAGAAAGAATCTGATCTACTTACCAACTATTTGTCCTTGCGAACCTTCAACGTGTTGGTATCCGCTAACGCGATTCCGTCAACGCTGCGGTTGACCGACTGCCATGTAAATTCTTCCTCTCCTGCATCAGCCAAGATGTTGACTGCTGCGGTGGTCGAACCATCAGGCATCACGCCTGTCGAATCGATAAACCACTTTTTGCCCAGATGCGACCATGAGCCGAAACCAAAACCACCAGTAGAGTCAAAAGTCCACGATACAAATTTTCGATCGCGAGGGTCCCATCCGATTATCTGTTTGTCGAAATGCTCGTCGCCGCCTTCAATTGTGTGGAAAGTACACAAGATAAAGTTCTTATGTGGTGCCCATTCCGCCTTGAAGTCCACCTTATTGCCGTTGCCCTCAGCATGCCAATTGCCAACCAACCATTCAAGTTCCTTCAAATGATCGTTGCTTGTTTTGAGCGTAATCGGAACTTCAGAGGCCGTGGCAATTAGCCAACCGGCATTGTTTTTGGTCAACGTGAAATTGAATCTCGTGGTTGGTCTGCTGATGCCTTTTCTCACCACTGTTCCACACACCAAAGCAACATTGGGTGCAGGAAACGCGATATTCTCGGCGGAAAGCTCAATCTCTTGACCGCCCCTGTTGGCAAACACTGTTGCAAATCTTTTTTCGAGTGCGGCTTTGCCCTTGGTTTGACTTCCCTCTTCATCGACAAAAACGCAATCTTCTGTCCACAGCTCGGCGAGCCCTTTGCTGTCTCCCGACACCACTGATTTTCCAAGTTTGACAATTTGAGCCTGGATAGCAGTTCTGTCGCCTGAATCCGACGCTTTCGTTACTTCGACTTTTGTCGTTGTCTCAGACTTCGTCTTCTTCTTGGATACCTTTGCCAACGCGCAATCGCTGCTTGAAACCGAGAACAAGAAGGTAACCGCTAATAGCACGGTTTGGCTAGTGTTGAGCTTTCTCATCTCTACGTAAACTCCTTAAACTTGGCATCCGAGACAGGCAGCCTCTTTTCATCGTGGCTGCTGGCGACAGTGGCGAATGATCTTATCAAATTGAATGGTTTTTCCGCTCTCAAAAATACTATCGGCTTGCCGTGCATTTAAGCAGGCAAGCCGATAGACGGCTTTCAAATTGCAAACTCCAGCTAGAAACTCATGTAAATGTTAGGAACTTTGGACCAGTCTATGACCTGTGGATCGGCATCACCCTTGGTGCTATCACTCGGTTTGCCGGCAGCCGGCGAAACTTTCTCTTGTTGCTGTGACGGCGATTGCGTCGCGCCAATTGACTCTGTCGAACGAATCTTGTCTTGTGAAATATCGTGGGCGGTGTCACTTGCCATCGAAGCTGGACCAGCCACGTCTTCTTTTCGTTGCTGCTGCGGCGATTCTTGAAGTGCGCCAGATCGAGGACCCCAAGTATCAAGCAAAATGGCGGCGGTGTTTGAGTGCCTTTCGCTGTCGTTCTGAACCAAGGGTTTTTGATCTTCGAATCGTTCATTAGGCATTGCTTGTGTTTCTCCAAAAAATCGTGGGTGATTGAAATAGAAAGGCATCGAACCGGTGAACGACACCATCGTGATTCACCCTGTTGAAATCTAGTTGAAGATCTCACCCTGCCGTGCCTGCTATGATCGATCTCGATGTCTGGCGAGATTTGACGTGGCGAAGATACTACTTGTAGAAGACGACTCCACCTTGTCCGAACAAGTCGACAGCTGGTTGACGCACGAACAAAATGTTGTTGAAGTGGTCGTCGAAGGTAAAGAGGCAATCGATCGCCTGCGCATCTACTCGTATGACCTGATCATTTTGGATTGGGGTCTGCCTGACATAAGCGGCATCAATGTTCTGCAAGAATATCGAAGAGCCGGCGGAAGCGCGCCGGTTCTAATGCTTACCGGGCGTGGCGAAGTCGAAGAGAAGATGACTGGTCTCGATACCGGCGCCGATGATTATTTGACGAAGCCATTCCATTTTAAGGAACTATCGGCGAGGGTTCGCGCCCTTTTGAGGCGACCGGCCGGAGTGAAAGGCCTCAATATAAAGGTCGGGAATCTCGAGTTGGACACGATCACACACAAAGTCACTATAGATGGTGCTGAGATAAAACTGTTACCTAAGGAATTTGCCTTATTGCAATTGTTATTGAGTCACCCCGATCAAGTGTTCAGTCCCGAAACTTTGTTGGAGCGGGTCTGGAGTTCCGAATCTGACGCCACGGTTGACTCGGTCTATACATATATAAAGACGCTGCGCAAAAAAACTGCGGGGTGCAATGCGCCCAGTTTGATTAAAACCGTTACCGGTGTCGGTTATAAGCACGAACCAGTGTCGAAGTAGTTTCGGACGATTTCACGCATCGCTCTTCTTAATATCAAATGCGGTGGCATTCGACAGACCGTCGACTGCCGCCGCTGTGTGAGCCGGAGATAATGTCTTAAGCCGCCTCATTAGCTGGAATGAATTAGACTTCGCCTTAGATTCTCACTATACATATATAGATGGCGTAGTTTTTCAGCTCTTTTTCAGATCTTTTCACTAGTATCTAGAAATCGGCACGGCGGGAGACACTAAATGGACCACAAAAACCCTCTCAACTTTGACCCCAACCTGAGTCATCCGGACATCATTGAAGAGGGACAATTGCTGGGTACGATGGACTTTTCTCCATCCGAGGACTACGAAGAGCTGCACCGCCTTGACCCCCTAGCTCTCCACGCCTGGAAAGTCGAGCACGAAAACCACCGAGCCGAGCTAATCATGCGGCTCGCCAAAAATATTCGCACTAAAAACCTCACCGACGAGGACAAGAGAAGCCTCAGACGCCTGGAAATGTACATTCTTGACGGCGATCTGCCATCGTTCGAGCTTGCCGTAAAGGAAGTTTCCGAAGACAGACGCGCCGACTTGCTCGCCGAAATAGCCAAAGACATGGCACCGATCGGCTATGTGATTGAACAGCGGGCTGATTCCGGCGCTCATGACGGCTCTGTAATCTCAGTGCGCCGGGGCGACAAGGCCATTGAGGTCAATTGCGCACCTGAAGCAGGCGAAGAAACCGGCGCCGAAAGCACCTCCCGAGCCTCAGAAACAAGAATTGTCTTCGAAAAAATGGCGGATGCCGGCATCATTGAGCACTTCTCGGCTGCCGCCAGCACGTATCTCGGCGATGCCTCAGCCGGCAAAATAGGCTTGATGAGACACATCTGAAGTTGTGTAACTACAAGTTTGGTACATTTTCAGCCTCCTGGGGAGGCTAGAAGATGCTGACGGTCGTACTTTTGACTATTTCGAACGTGTTTATGACGTTCGCCTGGTACGGACACCTGAAATTCAAGGAATCGCCCATCCTGGTGGCGATTCTGGTTAGTTGGCTGATTGCTTTTCTCGAATATTGCTTTCAAGTCCCCGCAAACCGCATCGGCAGCCAGTACTTCACGACAGCCCAGCTGAAGATTATCCAGGAGGCAATCACATTGGTTGTTTTCTGTGCTTTTTCCGTCATGTACCTCAAAGAGGGCATCAAATGGAACTATATTGTGGCTTTTGCGCTAATCATCGCCGCCGTGTTTTTTGTCTTCAAAAAGTAGACAATTCTAAAGGCATCCTTGCAAATCCCCTAATTGGCAACCAATGGAAGTTATTGGGAACAATCTGAGCAGTGGAGCAACGCGCTCCATGAGCAAGCCAGACCAGCGTTTAAGACGCTGGCCACGATAAGAGAGAACACAAATGCGTCAAAACAAGCAGTCAAAGGTAGCTTCCAGCATTGCCGTGGAAATGAGCCCGCCTTGCAAGATAGGAGTTGCCTTTCTAATCACGGCAATTGCGACCTGCATGGCGACGCCATCTCGTGCTGAAGTCCAGTCTGAAAGTGGTGCTCTCGGTACAAATGGAAAACCAGCAGAATCCACATCAGCACCGGCTGGAGAGACTCAAAAACAAGCCGCTGCCGACCCACTTCAAGCAACTATTTCTCGCGACAGATTTCCGACGCCTGACGTCGAATTGTCACCTGAAGATGAGCCTGGTTCTGGAGCTGGAAAAACCAAACTCGATGCGATTATCTCAACAACTTCCAGCCCATTCGATCGTTATTTCAAAAAGGCAAACGAGGATTTCTTCCAAGGATATTTTGAGGAGGCCGAGAAAAACTTCATTCTTGCTATTCGCGAATTGAAGAAGTCTTCGACGAAAGACGAGCGCATCATCAAAGCACGCAACAATCTCGGCTCGGCATATTTGCGCGATGGAAAAACGCTTGATGCAAAGGAAGCATTCGAACTCGCCATGCAGAGCGCAAAAGAACAAGGCAAGGAAAAGAGCCTTGAAAACGCGCGCGCCATGACCGGAATGGCGGGAGTTCACAAGCTCAATGAAAACTACAAAAAGGCAGAACAACTCCTGAAAGAAGCGCTTATCATCAGAAAAGATGCGCAAGCAGAAAACACAACCGCCTTCGCTCAGAACTTGCTTGATCTCGCAGAGTTGTATCGGCAGCAAAAGCTGTTCAGCGATGCCGAGCCGGTCTACCAACTCTCGCTGGAAACTTTGAACAAGGCTCCGAAAGTGCCAGATCTCACCAAAGCATACTTCCTCGATAAAACCGGAATGTTCTTTCACGATCAGGCAAAAATGCCGGAAGCCAAAAGGTGTTTCGAAATGTCTTTGGATATCAAAGACAAATTTGCCACTCTATACACGCCGGTTGATGCAAGAAAGCGAGGACTTGTTCATTATCGCGCTGAAAATGGAATTCCCAATGCTGCCCGCGTGTTTGCTCGTGGAGTCGAAATCGAAGCGATTCACGTAAAAGATGCAGCGGCAGTGGCGACACTAACCGCACAGGTTTATGGCGAAGATTGGTATCTTCTGAAGGCCGAAGTCACCATTCAAAATCAAGGAAAGACAGCCATATCGGCATGTTCTGAACCACCGACTCTAGCACTTGAAACACCCAAGCGAAAACAACTGACCCCGCTCGATTCAGCGGCTATTGCCGCCGAACTCGGCTCGCGCGGCCGCATGCTCTACAACCGCTTGTTGCACTCGGCGGATTACTCTTACGTGGTCGATAATATCAGTGTTGGCGGTGCCACCACAATTGGTTTGACTCCATTTGGACCAGGCATCTTCAACACAGTTGGAACATGGACAAATATCAGACCAGACTGGGAAGCTCGCGCTCAGGCCCGCAACTCTGCAATGCGCACCTTGTCGGGCGCTCTTTCTGAAGGTTCAACCGTGTTCAAGACGAGTCCGGTGCCTGTGACGATTGGACCTGGCGAATCGGCAACATTCCAGGTGTTTTTTCCGTACAACAAGTTTGACACCTGCACATTGCGATTTCTCGTAGGCAACGTAGTCTTGGAGTTTCCATTCACATACAAGAGTGGCTAAACGAAATTTAGTTTGGAACAATTCAATGGAAGGGAACCGTTTGGAATATTCGACTGAGAGTTGAAATAAATGAAGAAATCAAAAATGAATGGATTCGGTAAGGCAATATTCTTGTCGCTTCTCGTCGGCCTTCAAGTGGTCTCACTCGTCTGCGGATCAGCTAATGCACAATGGATGGGTTCGGGCTGCTATCGTCCGCCAATGCCATCATCTTGTGGAGGTGGTGCCCCATATGGTGGTTGCGGTTCGTTTGCTCCTATGCCTCAGTTTCCGTCGTTTAGCCCGACTTGCGGAATGCCTCCTATGTGGGGCAATCCGGGGTATGTTTTGCCAGGATTTACCTACGGTCTCGGACCCGTGATGACGATGCCTGCGATTGACACATATGTAGACTTTTCATCAGGCGCTTCACCACAAACAACTACACCAGGCGGGCAAGCTGCAACCGATCGTATTGAGAAGTTGATGCCGACTCTCAAAAACTCTGACGAAATTCCTGACACCAGGGGCACAAAAGGAAGCGGCGATATGGGCGGCGTAATAGGCGACGTCTTTAAATCCCCACAGCCAGCGACGTCTGACAGCAAAGACATCATATCAACGTCGGACGAAGAAGATTGCAAAAAGGCAGTCGATCTGTGTAAGAACAAAAACTACAAAGAAGCGATTCAACTTATGGATCAAGCCATTCAACGCAATCCGAATTGTTTCCAATGTTTCTACGTAAGAGCTCACGCAAACTTGGGTAATGGCGATCGAAATGCTGCTCTCAGTGATGCGAAGCAAGCGATCTCCCTCAATCCCAAGTTTGCACCAGGACACTTCGTGTTAGGTTTGGTTTTCTCCGAACAAGGCAAGTTGCAAGACGCACTCAATGCGTACAACGATGCTCTCGGATTGCGACCCCAGTATCAGAAGTGTCTGTCTGCCAGAGGCAACGTTTACTTCAAGCTGACTCAATTTGTTCCTGCAATTAAAGACTATGAAGCGGCTATCGCCTTGCAGAGCGATGACTCGCCAGCCCAGTTTATGCGTGGACAATCATATTACATGCTAGGGCAGTACCAGATGGTGATTAAGAGCCTGAGCCAGTTTCTCGCGCTCAACCCCAACAACGCAGAGGCCTACCTGAATCGAGGAAGCGCGTATTACGAGCTTGCACAATACGAAAACGCAATCGGTGACTTTAACCGCGCGCTCGAATTAGATCCGAAATCTGTCGACTCACTGTACAAGCGATGCTTTGCTAAGTGGTACCTCGGACAGTGGCAGCCGGCGCTTGTCGATGCGAAGCAAGCCCTTAGCCTGGCAGGTTGGAAAAACCCTAACTCTGCCTATCTTGCGATGTGTGTATACCTAGGGTATTTGAAGCAAAAGGATCTGAAGAGCGCCAATGAAACACTGACTGCGGCAATCGATAATCTCGACAAGACAAAGTGGCCTTATCCGTTGTTTCAGTTCTTCAAAGGAACAATCCCAGAAACCCAACTGACTGCTAAGGCAACGACTTCTGCAGCGAAGACACAAGCAAACGCGTATGTTGCGTTGCACCATGCTTGGTCAGGCGAGAAGGGATTATCTGCGACCTACCTTCAAAAGGTAAGAGCAGAGGGTGACAGTTCTGTGCCGGAGTATAACCTGGCAATTGCTGAACTATTCAGAGGCAAAACCAAAGATACAGTAAACGTTGGCCGACCAATTAAACGAAAGTTTGCGTTAGTCGTTGGTATCAGCAAGTTCGCCGACGAGAAGATCAACCTGAAGTGGGCCGATAAAGATGCTCAAGACTTCTACAATTATTTGGTCACCGATGGGCACTTTAGGAAAGAAAACGTCAAACTGCTCCTAAACAAAGATGCGACCCGTGAAGCAATACTCTCCAATCTTGGCGATCAGTGGTTGCCTAGAGTCGCGAATAGCGACGATTTAGTGGTCGTGTATATTTCCACGCACGGCAGCCCCTCTGAGATGGATGCGAAAGGCGTCAATTACATAGTCGCGCACAATACCGATAGAGACAGTTTGTACGCAACCGGAATTCCGATTCAAGATCTCACTCGAATGGTAAAGGGCAGAATTCATGCCGACCGTGTTGTTGTGTTGCTTGATGCTTGCCACAGTGGTGCCGCTGAGGATGGCGGCAAGGGGCTGCTCCGCGAGAAGAACCTCGATGCCCAGGCGGTCGCTATCGACTCCGGGCAAGCCGTGATTTGTTCGAGCAAACCCGACGAATTGTCGTGGGAATCGAAGCAGTACAGCAACGGTGTATTCACTCATCACCTCATAAATGGGTTGAAACTCAAAGGCGCTGCAACACCATTGCAAGATGCGTTTGACTACACTCGCGAGCATGTCGAGAATGAAGTGAAAAGCGATCGCAGCACCAATCAGACACCATTGTTGAAATCGACTTGGAGTCGCGCGAATGTGCCGCTGGCGGTGCCGGAGCAAACAGGACAAAGCAGGTAATTGCTGCGCGAGCGCTTGGTTCACTCGCAGCACATGATCTCGCGGCGCGTGATCACGCGGCGCGTGATCACGAAATTCGTGTCCCATTCGCTGCATTGATCTCGTGATCTATTTGCTCCCCGAACTTCTGTGCGACGCACTCTATTTCGAAAACATGTAATACAAGATTCCTGAGATGACAACCATCGCTGCAATCGCAATGTTGTTCGTCTTGCGATCTTTGTCGGTAAGTACTTTTCTGCCCAACGGATCGAGCCGAAGCAAGAGCGTGAAGAGATGCCCACCAAACCACAGAAGAAGAAAAAAGATGAGGATGATTGCTCTTATCGGTTTGATAAAAAACCAGAGCAACAATAAGATTAGGCGGGCCTTCTGCGGCAGTTCCATCAACCATAAATTGCCTTTGAGAATCAGATAGTAAACTGGATTTCTTGCTTTCAAAGCCTCGACAATACACTCTCTAGCAAGCTCGAAATTGGGGTCGATGCGAAGAGATTCCTTCAGGTGTTCGATTGCTTTCTCAGGCTGATTGCGACGAACAAGAAGCCACCCCATGTTGCAGTGAGTGTGAGCGTTTTCTGGGTCTATCTCGAGAGCCCGTTGAAGCGAGTCGGCCGCTGATTCTATATCTCCGATATGCAAGAGCGCTTGCGCAAGTGCGTTGATACAGTCGACATCCTCGGGGTTATGCGTGAGTCCTATCTGTGCAAAGTTGCGTGCGTCTTCCCACTTCTGCTGCATCAAGGCAATGTTTGCTTTGTGTGCATAGTAAGGTGCGTACGTCGGATCTATTCGAATTGCCTCATCGACAGCGTTGTTCGAATCTTTTAGTTTGCCTTTTTCCAGATGCGCCAGACTAATAATGAAGAAAGCGAGATCGCAAGTCGGATCAAGGCTTATTGCTTCTTTTGCCTCGGACATTGCTTTGTCTACTTGGTCTTGAGCGACCAACGCACCCGCGAGCAACGCATGCGAACGCGCATCATTCGGATCTTCAGCAAGACACAAGCGTAATTCTTTTTCAGCTTGATCGTACCTTCGCTGCTGATAGAGAATCCATGCTCTTTCGTGATTAGTACTCATTTGAGTTTGAGATACGTGATGATGTCATCGTACAACCCGCCTTCATTTGAATACAATGCATAGTTGCGTGCCGTCGCAAACCACGCTGCTGTCGATGGTTTGATTGCCTTTAGCGAATGTTCCAAATCCTTTGTCGTAATCGGCTTGGGAACACCATCCTTCATAGCCTGTTCAATCTTCTTTTCCACAACATCATCGACTAACGCTTTTAAATCTGCGCCGGAAAACTTATCGGTTTTCTTTGCGAGAAATTCAAAGTCGATGTTGTCTGAAGGTTTTCCTTTCAGCAAGACTCTTAGAATTGCGGCTCTGGCAGCTGCATCTGGTGGTGGAACAAAAATGATTCTGTCGAATCGTCCAGGGCGTCTAAATGCCGGGTCAAGGTGCCAGGGTGCATTGGTGGCAGCCAGAATCAAGAGACCATCGTTGTTGGTGTCAACACCATCCAACTCGTGCAGAAATTGATTGATGACATGCTTCCCGGCACTATGCTTCATGTCTGTGCGACTTGCCGCCAACGCATCGACTTCATCAAAAAATAGTACGCACGGGCTATTGCTGCGTGCTTGCGAAAAAATGTCGTGCAAATTGCGCTCGCTGCTGCCAATCCACATATCCAGGACGTGGTGCAAGCCAACCGACATGAAGGCGGAATCAATCTCACCTGCAGTCGCGCGGGCCATGAGAGTCTTGCCGCATCCAGGCGGACCATAAAGCAGAATGCCTCCACCGATTTTCTTGCCATATGCTTTGAAAGTTTCAGAATGTGTCATCGGATAGATGATCTTCATGCGAATTTGTTCTTTGACAGCATCCATTCCACCCACGTCGGCAAACTTGGAGTTGCTTCTTTCGATTAGTTCGTCGAGGTCCGAATCGGATTCGTGGCTGGGTGCCGTTTGCGAAGCGCCTACGCGAACTCGACCGTCAACGACGTCAGAAGCCTTGTCTGCGCCAATGCCCAGCCTGTCGGCAAAACTGCGATCGATGAGACTTGAATCTAGCGATACCGCGAGCTGGTACTGAGTGACTGCCTGCTGCACCAGCCCCTCATTAAGGAGCAATCGTGCATATAGAAGGTTCGCTTTCGGCACTGGGTGAGATTTTCGTACGAGATCTTCGACTATAACCATCGCCTGGCTGTATTTCCCACCCTGGAAACAGACATAAGCCAACCCAAGCATAATGTTCTCTGAATTGGGCGACAGCGCTAACGCCGCCGTGTACTCCTTCTCAGCCTCCTCGTATCGACTCACCCCAACCAGCGCCTCAGACAGCAGCACTCTGAGGGGCACATTGTCGGGTGAAAGCCTCACTGCATCACGAAGACTGTTTACCAGGTCGTCGCTTCCTGACATTTCCTATACCTATCTGCAATTCCGTCCAATATTTGTACCCGTGAGGTCTGAAAATTAGTCGAGTTTAGGTTCTCATGAGAACATTATTGAAATTTTGGAACATACTGATAGTTGGCACGTGGCGCCTGGTTAATGAGAGTCGGTCCGGTTGATGACTTACGAGATTGCTGCTAATCGCGGAATTAATGTCAAGCATTTTGCAATGCAATTGTCACTGTTTGGCTTGGCATTGGTCTGTTGGGAGTTGGCAGTCAGATCCAGTGGGCAATCTCTGGTGCCTGCACCATCTGCGGTACTGACCTCTCTTCTAGAACTCACACGGAAAGGCATTCTTCTTCAAGATACGGCAGATAGCATGCGGCGCGTTTTGATCGGATTTTCAATCGCAAGTGTCAGCGGCATCACACTCGGATTTGCGATGGGATCAATCGCATTGATGAATCTCGCATTTTCTCCATTTTTAGAGTTTCTTCGTCCCATTCCACCAATTGCCTGGATTCCTCTAGCCATGACCATCTTCGGGTTGGGTGATCAATCCGCTTGCTTTGTAATTTTTATCGGAGCATTTTATCCTGTACTGACAAACACTCTTCTTGGTGTGAGAGAAGTTCCGCGAATGTATCTCGATGCTGCCACATTGCTTGGTTGCAGAGGATGGCGCTTGTATCGCAGCATAGTTTGGCCGGCAGCGCTTCCCAGTATATTTGCCGGGCTGCGCGTTGGGTTAGGATTTGCATGGATGTGCGTAGTCGCAGCCGAAATGATCGCAGCAGAATCTGGGTTGGGTTATGAGATTCAATTGAACAGACAACTGCTTCGACTCGACAGAGTGGTGGTTGGAATGATCATGATAGGCGTAGTCGGATTCGCCATGAACAGATTGCTCGCGCGGCTTGAAATGCTCCTTTTGCCATGGAGAAAACCACAGATTCAAATAGCCGAAGAGGAACCCACGGAAAAGCAAGCAGAGCAAGTGGCTTTACCTACCATGAAATCGGCAGGCTCCACTGTGGATTTCGAACACGTCAACTTCGCTTACTCCAGCGGAAAATCTATTGCTTGCGACATCGATCTAAAGATCGCTCCAGGCGAAGTGTTCTGTCTTTTGGGCCCAAGCGGTTGTGGAAAAACCACAATATTAAGACTAATTTCTGGACTTCAGCAACCCACGTCCGGAAGTATTTTAATTGATGGAAGACCGCTGACCACCAATCAATCCGATGTGACTATGGTCTTTCAAAATGCCGCACTGTTCCCCTGGAGAACGGCACTTAGTAACATCGTATTTGCTCTCGAATCAAAAATGCAAAAGAGCCAGGCAGCGATGGAAGAAAACGCCATGCAATTTTTGAAGGCTGTTGGGCTTGCAGAGAAAGCACATAGCTACCCGCATCAACTTTCCGGCGGACAGCAACAGCGTGTTGCACTCGCTAGAGCTCTTGCGTATCAGCCCAAGGTTCTTCTGATGGACGAACCATTTGCCGCCCTCGATAGTCAAACACGCGAGGCATTGCAGCAGGATCTTTCGGTGATCTTAAACAACTCAGGAATTACCGGGATTTTTGTCACACACGACATTCGAGAAGCGATCTTCCTTGCTAATCGCGTTGCGGTTATGTCGCGAATAGGAGGAACTTTGCGGACAATCGAGAAGATTGAAAAACCTCAACCTCGAGACGATGCATTCAGGTATAGTACTGAATTTGCCGCATCACGACTTGCATTGTGGAACAGTATGAAGGAAGCAAGCACTATATGAAAGCAAAAGTGTTTACTCCACCGATTGCCGTTTGCTCGCTTGTTTTGGTTGTCGGGCTTGTTGCAACTCTTGGGGCTACCGGCTGTTCGCAATCGCAGTCAGGAAGCGGGACAATGACCGCATCGCAAGCGAAACCTATTGCTCTTGGCTGGATGACATCATGGGCGACAACCGCTCAAATCATGCAAGCTCTACAACATACAAACATAGCGCAACTTTATGATGTTCCAATCCAGTTAAAGAGCTTTTTGTTCGGACCGAACATCAATGAAGCCGCGATGCACAATGAGGTTGATTGCACCAACTCTGGTTTGGTGCCGACGATAAGTCTATTGGCTGCGAGTGATGATTGGGTTGTAGTCGGCAAACTGATCGAATTTCCGTTGTGCACCCTTTCAAGAACAGAGCACATCGCGCGCGATTTCAGTGGGCTCAAAGGACGGACGATTGGAGTACCATTTGGTGGTGGCAGCCATCCATATGTTTTGAAGCGCATCAAAGAATGCGGTCTCACGATGGGCAAAGGTATCGACGATGTGCACGTGATCAACTTGAAACCCGGTGAGCAAGCACTTGCAATGGAACAAGGTAAAGTCGACGCCGTTGGTACATGGGAGCCTCAAACAGCAATCATTCTGCAGAAGCAAGTTGGTGACAAGATTGATACGGAGCGGCACCTGGGTGTTATCGCGGTGAGAAAGAGTCTCGCTGACTCGCAGCCGGAAAAAGTGATTAAACTCCTGGAATGCTATATGCAGGCAAATCTCTATGTCGCTCAACACAGAGAGCAAACCGATGCATGGTACGCTGAAGCTGCTCATCTAGACAGCGAAGTGGTGCCGCTAATTAAGGTGATCGAGCCGAACACAAAAGCGACTTCTCTGAGTGAGGTTTCTCTATATTTGAACGAAGAAGATTTGAAACTCGCACAGACTTATTGCGACATCATGTTTGAAGCGGAGTTGATTGCGAAGAAGGTTGACTTCGGTCAACGCACGAATTTAACGTATCTCAATGAGGCGATGGCCCGCATCAAGAGCGAACCTCAGAAGACGCCCACAGTGAAGTGAGGTTGTTAGTTGTCCTCCTTTTTGTTCTCCCACTTGACGCCGAGTTCGCGCGCTTTGGCTAAATCTTTGTCTGATTGCGGGTACTTCTTCAGTTGTTTATAGGCTTGTGCTCTAACCACGTATGCTCCTGCAACATGGGAATCTTCTGCGATCGCTTTGCTTGCATCACGCACTGCTCCTTCAAAATCTTTGACCTGCATTTTTGCTTTTGCACGTTCGAAGTACGCTGCGTCTAGCCGCCACTCCTTTGCGATTACGGTGTCATATGTGGCAATTGCATCGTTGTATTTGTGCATCTGAGTGAGTAGTCGAGCTTTTGCCATCAAGGCATTTGGATGAACTGCAACTTCGATGGACTTGTTCATGTCTGCCACAGCCTTTTCCAAGTCACCCAGTAAGGAGTAGCATTCGCCTCTAACCATGTACGCATGCGCCAGATATGCTGGTGCTGCTGCAAGTGGATTGGTCGCACAAGCCACATTTAAATCTGCAAGTGCGTCTTTGTATCTTTCAATCTGCATGAGGCATTCGCCACGTTCTGCGAGTACGGCACAACTGAAAGGGTGTCGGCGTTTCGCTGAGTCAAACAGAGGTAGTGCTTGCTCCCATCTACCTTCGGCACAGAGTCTTCTGGCTGGGGCTAACTCTTTGTTGATCAATTTTCCCTGGTCGAAGATCGTGCATATTTGCAGCATCTCTTGCGCCCATTTGTTGTAGTGATCTAGCTCGACTGCTCTTTTGAGATCTGGAATTGCTTTCTCTCTTTGATTCGACAGAATATATGCGCTTCCGCGGCAGGCATAAAGCTCTGAGTTGTTACTCCATTTTGTTATCGCTTTGGAGAGAATGTCGATTCCATGGTCCTTGTCATTGAGCTTCTGCTGGCAATGAGAAATCCACATGTATGGCTCGGGTATGTCGGCACCTGCCTTGAGCGCGAGCGTCAACTTTGCGAATGCCTTTTTGTAATCGCCTTTCAAGTCAAGCTGATGCCCTTGTACCAGCTGATTCCACAGCTGTGAGGGGACGAGATTGTGGTCGACATAGACGAACTGTTTGAATTCGTCTGATACAGAAGCTATGTAAAGGAATTCAATGCCATGATCGTCAAACCGCTGTGACCAATACTTGACTCCAAAGGGATCGGGGGCGCGACGCAGAATTCGCCGATAAGCAAAATCCAATGCATCCGCCTTCTTCCTTTCAGCTACCTGTGCATGTAACTCATCGGACATCACCAATGACCGGTACAACACAAGAATCGAACCGGCATTGTTTGGTTTTATCTCATTCGACCACTTTGCGACTTCAGATTTAGTTGGGCGGCGCTCGAGAATCTCTTTGTATGCCGTATCAATAATATTGTTGGCTGTGTTGCTCGCAAAGACGGGCGACACCATCAGCAGTGCAAGCAGCAATGTGAGGGCGTGAAATAGCATAATGCAATTATCTCACCACCTTCTCTTTATTACCGGTTTGTACGGAGCACGAGGCTGCGGGGCGGTTTGCCGAATAGTCAGAGTTTGCAGTCGCAACGTTCAAATAAATGATAGTCTGTAGCGGTTGTATGCGATGCATGGAACAAGTCAAGGGTCAAAGGTGACTCGGGATGAAGAAACAAGTAATTGCTGTTGCATTGCTGTTAATTGGCTCTGGAGCAGTGTTTTTGAACTCAGCAATTGGCACTGAGTCAGACAACATAAAACAGTCATGCATGAAGTGCAAGGGAACTTTAGTGCAGGGCTATAGACTGAGAAGTGGAGTTGGCGACTACTGGGTGCCCGGGCGTATTAACGGAAAAACTCAAATATACGAAAACAAGAAAGGACACAAGGTAATACTGTACAGATGCTCTGAATGCGGACACTGCGAAGAGTATGCAAATTGAGCGACGCCAAGCGAAATGATTTTAGTAATTGCTGCAACCGGGTATACAGGGCGTCTAGTAGCTTCACAGCTGGCACGTCTTGGCGCGAATGTGAGACTAGCCGGTCGCAGCATAGAAAGAGTCGAGGCTCTTAACAATGAGTTGGGCTCCAACTTTGAGTGTGTTCAAGTCGATGTCACTAATGAGTCGTCTTTGCACGAGGCAATGGCCGGCTGCAAGGTTGTGATAAATTGTGCCGGTCCATTCACCATTCTCGGTGAGCCAGTTGTGGGAGCCGCTATCAGAGCCGGTGCACACTATCTCGACACTACTGGTGAACAACCCTTTATCCGTAAGGTTTTCGATAAGTACGGCGCAGCCGCACGAGAGACAGGGTGTGCCTTAATACCTGCGTGTGCCTTCGAATATGCAATAGGCGATGCGGCAGCGGCCATGCTTGATTCGGCGAGCGATGCGCCTTGGGACAATATTGAAATTCGCTATGCCTTTAAGGGAATCGGCACAAGCCGTGGTACCCAAAAGAGCGTATTGGAAGTGTTGGGAATGCCGGCTTTTTCACTCAAAGATGAGAATTTGAGTCCAATCGATTCGTCGAAAGTAATGAAGCAAGCAAGCGATGCAAAATTGGACGAAAGCTTGCTCAAGCAAATTGAATTGTCCGAGTTCAAGAACTTGTACATAGACCTTGGCAAGAAAAACGCATTTGTTTTTCCCGGCGGAGAAGTTTTGCAAGTGCCACTACATACGAAGGTGCGAAATCTTACCACATTAATTTCGAGCGATTTGCCTGCGCCACTGCTGGCGGTGGTGGGAAAAGCATCAACGATGTTTGGAAAATCTATTTTCGCTGGAATGTTGAGTAAGGCGATTGACAGAGGCTCCGAAGGTCCCACAGAGGCCGATCGACAGGACACGTCCTTCCGAATTAGAGTGGTTGGAGTTCGAAAACGTCGTCCCTCGGCGGTTCTTGTCGAAGGCAATGACCCCTACTTGCTTACTGCCGTTATCATCTCGGAGATTGCAAACCAGCTTGAGCTGGGGCTATCGCACCGTGCCGGACCAACCAGCCCGTCTATGGTGGCAGGTGCCGAATTTGTCCAAACCTGCACAGAGGCTTTTGGCGTACGGTGGGTTAAGGTATCAAGTCCGGAAATGGTTACATGATTCATGATTGTGACAAAATTGCCGACACTAGAGCCGTTGAGAGTGTTATCAAGAGGAAAATGGGTTCCTACTGAAGATGCATCTTATGCAGATATAGCCGCTTCATGATAGGATTTCCACGCAAAATTGGTGAAATTTTGAGGCAGATGCCTGGTTTATAAACGGGCTGCATTCTTTGAGAACAGGAAATTTAAACAAGTGGCAGGTAAGAGAACCGCGTTGGTAACAGGCGCAGCTGGGTTCATCGGCTCGCACCTGACAGAAGAGTTGTTGCGACAGGGGTACGATGTGCGCGCCCTGGTGCGTTACAACTCCCAAGGCACGCGCGGTTGGCTCGACACTTTGTCGGAGCCAACGCTCAAATCCATCAACATAACTGCAGGCGATATCAGAGACCCGCTCATCGTGAAAGAGGCGATGCGGGGCTGCGATTTTGTGTTCAATCTCGCTGCGTTGATTGCAATTCCGTACTCATATCATGCACCGCAATCATATGTAGAAACCAATGTAATGGGTGCATTGAATGTCGTGCAGGCAGCCAGAGACCTGGATGTGAAGCACGTGATTCAAACCTCGACGAGTGAAGTTTATGGAACAGCGCAGTATGTTCCAATCGATGAGAAGCACCCTTTGAAAGGGCAGTCACCGTATGCTGCAACCAAGACTGGTGCCGATCAACTAGCAATGTCTTTTTATTGTGCGTTTGGAACGCCAGTGACCATCGCAAGACCGTTCAACACCTATGGTCCCCGCCAATCTACTCGTGCGGTGATACCGACAATTATCGTTCAACTCGCCTCCGGTGTTCGCGAAGTGAAGCTCGGCAACATCAAAGCGACTAGAGATTTCAACTTTGTGAAAGACACAGTTTCCGGCATGATCAAAATTGCGGAGACGCCCAAAGCGGCGGGAGAGATACTTAATCTCGGTTCTGGCTTTGAGATATCCATCGAAGATACGGCGAAGTTGATCGGTGAGCTCATGGGCAAGTCGATTGAAATTAAGACCGAAGATGACAGATTGCGACCAGCCAATAGTGAAGTCGAGCGACTGTGCGCCGACAACTCACATGCACTAAAAGTGCTGAACTGGCAGCCGAAGGAAACTGGCTTGAATGGGCTCAAGAAGGGTCTGAGAGAAACGATTGAATGGTTTGGTGGCGCGCAGAACTTGGCGCACTACACCAGCGCCGCATATAGGCTATAGATAGAACGAACTCAGGTGACAACTAGAAAGATGCAACCGATGAACACTCTAGCAGACAAAAAAGCGACAACCGAATTTTGTGAGGAAGTCATTCAAAGACTTCGCAGTTGCTTGCCTGATGGCGCGGAAAACGTTCAACTGCATGCCCCGTCGTTTGAAGGCAATGAATGGAAATACGTCAAGGAGTGTCTTGATACCGGTTGGGTATCATCTGTTGGAAAGTATGTCGATCAGTTCGAGAAGAATCTAGCCGATTATATTGGAAGCAAGTTTTGTGTCGCAGCAGTGAATGGCACTGCGGCGCTCCACATTGCATTGATGATTGCAGGAGTGAAGCCCGGTGATGAAGTTATTGTTCCTGACCTCACTTTCATAGCCACGGCTAACGCTGTTACTTATGCTAACGCGATCCCACATTTGGCAGAAGCAACAGAAAGAACACTTGGGCTAGATCCGCAGAAACTTGCTGATTGGTTGGCAGAAATTGCCGACGTGAAGGCGGATGCGACGATCAATCGTAAGACAGGACGCCGAATTGCAGCGATAGTTGTAATGCATACTTTCGGTCACCCCTCTGAAATCGACGAACTTCTCGAAGTAAGCAATCGCTTCAATATTCCGCTCGTCGAAGATGCAGCCGAATCGATCGGCAGCTATTACAAGGGGACGCACACGGGACGTTTCGGTAAGCTTGCAACCTTGAGTTTCAATGGCAATAAGACCATTACTACCGGCGGTGGCGGTGCGATCTTGACTGATGATGCGGATCTTGCTCGTGTCGCAAAACACATTACGACAACCGCGAAGGTGCCGCACCAATGGCGGTTTAAACATGACAGAACCGGTTATAACTATCGGCTGCCAAATATAAATGCTGCATTGGGCTGCGCGCAGCTGGAGATGTTGGACACGTTTATCACTCGTAAACGGGCATTAGCAGAGCGGTATCAAAAGGTATTTGCCGATCTTAAAGACGTCACGTTTTTTGAAGAACCTGCAAACTGCAAGAGCAACTATTGGCTCAACACCCTAATTTTGAAAGAAACATCCGGAGCGTTGCTTGAAAAATTGCTTGCAGCGACCAATTCACAGGGCATTCAGACACGTCCAGCGTGGGAATTGATGCACACGCTTCCGATGTTTGCCGAGTGTCCGAAAATGCCGACACCTATAGCGGAAAGACTATCCGTAAGCGTTTTGTGTATCCCCAGTAGTCCGACGTTGTAACGACCGAAGCCATGGCAGACAAACTCAGAATAGCTGTTGTAACTACAAGCAGAGCCGACTATGGGCTCCTGGTTTGGCCGTTGAAACGACTGCTTGCCGACAATTACTTTGATATCAAGTTAATTGTTTCCGGTACACATTTATCTCCTGCGCATGGGCTTACATACACGAAAATCGAAGAAGACGGGTTCAAAATCGATTGGAAAGTAGACATGTTGATTTCCAGCGATACGGCGGTTGGAGCCAGTAAATCGTTGGGGATGGCGGTGATCGGATTCGCTGAAGCATTCGCACAGCTGCAACCTGATCTCGTGTTGTTGTTGGGCGATCGCTATGAAATGTTCGCTGCTGCACAGTGTGCAATGCTAAATACCATTCCAATCGCTCACATCGCAGGTGGTGACTTTACGATTGGCGCTTTCGACGATGCGATTCGACACAGCATCACCAAAATGGCGCACATTCATTTTCCGACGAATGAAGAGGCTGCGCAACGCATCAGACAAATGGGAGAAAATCCAGCTCACGTCCACATGGTTGGTAGCTCAGGAATTGATTACATTAGACATCTGGAACCAATGAGTCGATCCGAACTTGAGTCGATGCTAAACACGAAGTTCGGTAAGAAGAATATTCTCGTCACTTATCATCCGGAAACACTTGAAGAGAAAACAGTGAGTGATTTCACTGAACTGGTGAAGGCGCTGAAAGGCTTAGATTCTTCCGTTGGCATCGTGGTTACTCGCCCCAACGCAGATCCCGCCGGCAAAGCCATAGAACAACAGATAGACGGTCTGGCTGAAACAAAACCAGGGGTCGCAGTGTTTTCTAGTTTGGGTTCCAAGCTGTATTTGAATGTGATGAACCAAGTCGATGCAGTTGTCGGCAACTCGTCTTCCGGCATTTACGAAGCGCCAACTATGAAAACTGCAACAGTCAACATCGGCAACCGTCAGAAGGGCAGATTGACTGCGCCTTCCGTTCTCAATGTGCCTGCAAAAGCAGATCAAATTCTGAATGCTATTCACAAAGCAATCACGCTTGATTGTTCTGACGTCAAAAATCCATACGGAGATGGTAACGCATCAGAGCGCATCGTAAAGGTACTTCGCGAGATTCGTAATCCCCAAGAGCTTATTCACAAGCCATTCTTCTCAGTGTAATCATGGAAAAGACATTCATCATTGCTGAAGCCGGTGTGAACCATAATGGTTCCATTGAGAACGCGTTGAAGTTGGTTGACATGGCCGCAGATGCCGGGGCAGACGCGATTAAGTTTCAGACTTTCCAGGCCGCCAAGCTCGCCACCGTGTCTGCTGATAAAGCTGCATATCAAAAGCGTTTCACTGATAAGAGTGAATCGCAGCAAGAGATGCTGAAAAAGCTTGAAATCAGCGAAGCGGACCATGCGGCGTTGGCAGAACGCTGCCGCGAAAGACACATCGAATTCATTTCTTCTCCATTCGATAAGAGTGCAGTTGATTTGCTCGTGCGTTGCGGAGTTCAACGTATCAAGATTCCGTCCGGTGAAATCACTAACGGTCCTTTGCTTCTCAAAGTTGCCGCAACTGGCTTGCCATGCATTCTCTCCACTGGAATGGCGACGATTGCAGAGATCGAAACTGCCCTTGCCGTTCTTGCCTATGGATACAAAACCGGCAACGACAAGCCAGAAAGATCCGATTTTTACAAGAGATTGAAGCGCAGTGACTTCCACATATTAGTCGAGAAAGTGACGCTGTTGCACTGCACAAGCATGTATCCAACGCCGCATTCAAATATCAATTTGAGCTGCATGGAAACATTGCGTTCTGCGTTCGGGCTTAGCGTGGGGCTTTCCGATCACTCAGTGGGTGTCGAGGTTCCTGTCGCGGCCGTGGCGCTCGGGGCAGAAGTAATCGAAAAACACTTTACTCTGAGCCGCTCCATGGACGGTCCCGACCACAAAGCTTCACTCGAACCCGATGAATTGAAAGTAATGATTTCGATGATTAGAAACGTCGAAGATGCAATGGGTTCGCCATTCAAGTACCCTGTCGATGATGAATTCGATACGCGCTCAGTGGCGCGGAAAGGATTGGTGGCGAGTCGCAAAATCAAACGTGGCGAGGTTTTCGGAGATCACAACCTGGAGGTTAAGAGACCCGAAGCCGGACTGAGCCCAATGATGTATTGGAACTTGGTTGGCCGCAAAGCCACCAAAGATTACGTTGAAGACGAGCTCATTAACGAGCTTCTCGATACTGATGAGGACTGAAATTGATTTCCTGGCGCGACATCTGCATTACACCTGAGACAACGATCTTCCAGGCTCTTGAAATCATAGACAAGGGTTCAGAGCAAATCGCCCTTGTTCTCGATGCCGGCAATCGCTTAGTCGGAACCGTCACCGACGGGGACATTCGTCGCGGTCTGTTGCAGGGAATCTCGCTTCAAGAAAACGTTCAGCGCATTATGAATCGAAAACCGACAGTTGCACGAGCCAACGAGTCGCACCATGAAATTCTCACCATAATGAAGAACAAGTCGCTTCTTCAAATTCCTGTCGTAGATGCTAACGATAAGGTCGTCGGCGTGCGCTTCATAAGAGAGTTGCTTCAAGCCGATCGCGATGAGAATTGGGTAGTGCTGATGGCAGGCGGGCTCGGCACGCGGCTTCGCCCACTCACGGAAAACACTCCCAAACCAATGCTAAAAGTCGGTGACAAGCCGATTCTTGAGCAGATAATCACCAGCTTTTCCGAATGTGGTTTCAAAAAGTTTTTCGTCACCGTCCACTACAAAGCCGAGATGGTGAAAGACTATTTTGGAAATGGTGAACAGTTGGGTGTGAGCATTGATTATCTTAATGAGCCCATTCAGTTGGGAACGGCCGGGGCGCTTGGGCTCTTGCCGGACAAACCGCTCAAATCAATGTTCGTGATGAATGCAGATCTCGTCACTGATATGAACTTCGGACAGCTCCTGTCGTTTCACAGAGAGCAACTGGCAACCGCGACTATGTGCGTGCATCAGTATGATTTCCAAGTTCCCTATGGTGTGGTTACTTTGAATGGTTCACACATCAATCAAATAGATGAAAAACCGACCCAAAGCTTCTTTGTAAACGCCGGAATTTACACGCTTGAACCACGAGTTTTGGACTATGTACCGAAAGCATCGTATTTGGATATGCCGACGCTATTCACAAGACTTATAGAAGATGGCGAGCCGACAGCTGCCTTCCCGATTCATGAAGAGTGGTTTGATATCGGACGAATAGAGGACTACGTCAAGGCTCAGAAGATTTTCGGAACCAGCGCCGAAGACCCCAATCTGCCCGTGAAGTCCAGCGTGTGAGCTTATTAAGCCTGCTCTCATGCAATGAGATTCTTGTAATGATACCCTTGGCAGGTTGCTGAGCCTTACGTATGGCTGATTTGATTAAATCATGATTGACGGAAAAACAGTACTAGCGGTGGTGCCTGCCAGAGGCGGGTCCAAAGGCATTCCGAAAAAGAATGTCAAACTGATCGCCGGCAAGCCGTTGATTGCGTGGACGATCGAGGCAGCGTTGATAAGCAAATATGTCGATCGAGTCATCGTCTCCACAGACTGCCAAGAAATTGCTACTGTGTCTGCCGAGCATGGTGCGGAAGTTCCATTCTTGCGCCCAGCAGAACTTGCTCAGGATGGAACGCCAGGAATTGACGTTGTAGTTCATGCTGCAAAAGCGGTTGAACCTGTCGACATAGTCGTGCTGTTGCAACCGACGTCGCCGTTGCGAAACTCCAAAGACATCGATGAGAGTATTCAGTTGTTCGCACGCAGCGGAGACGCTCCTGTTGTTTCCGTGACTGAAGCGCGCGAAGCGCCGCAGTGGATGTTTGCAATTAACAACGGCCGGCTTGAACAAGCTGCCGACGCCACTTCTGCGCTTCCTGCGACACGACAGGAACTCTCGACATACTACACACTGAACGGTGCAATTTACATCGCGCTCAGAGAAAAGCTCTGCGACAACAAGCCTTATCTAACTCCGGCAACGGTGCCATTCGAAATGCCGATTGAAAGATCGGTTGACATTGACGATATGTTTGATTTCTTTGTCGCTGAAAAATTATTGGAAGCTCGTGAGAGCACAGGTTCTGCCGATCTCACAGACCATTCCGCTGTTTCGAGAGAAACGCAAAACCCCGCCCAACGCATTAGGACCACGAAGTAACCATGTCGCTACTGAGACTAATTGCTCGCCTCGATATAAAAGGACCAAACCTGATCAAGGGTATTCACCTTGAGGGCCTTCGGGTTATCGGCGATCCCCAGAAGTACGCCCAGAAGTACTACAAAGCCGGCATTGATGAGCTGCTCTATATCGATATCGTCGCCAGTCTCTATGGACGCAACAATCTCACCGATATCGTTCAAAGAACCGCAGAAAACATCTTTGTGCCGATAACTGTTGGTGGTGGCATACGGTCGCTGAAAGATGTTCAAACATTATTGCGCGCAGGTGCTGATAAAGTCGCGATCAATACTGCAGCGACCCAAAATCCGCAACTAATAAAAGAAGTCGCTCGCTCGTTCGGCTCGCAGTGCATGGTGCTTTCTATCGAAGCAATCAAACACGGCCACGGCAAGTGGGAAGCTTACACTGACAATGGACGCAACCACACAGGCATGGACGTGGTCGAGTGGGCGAAGCGCGCAGTCGATCTTGGCGCCGGAGAGATTCTTTTGACCTCCATCGCTCAAGAGGGCACCAGAAAAGGTTTCGACATCGAACTCACTCGTGCGGTGTCACAAGCTGTTTCAGTGCCCGTGATTGCAAGTGGCGGCTTCGGAAAACTCGAGCACTTGCCCGACGTGGTTCACAATGGAAAGGCAGACGCCGTAGCAATCGCCGATGCGTTGCACTATGATCGATACTCCTTGGAAGAAATTCGCAAAGCTGCGATTGACTCGAACTTACCGGTAAGATGTTGATAGAAAGCGGTGATCATGAGAAAGAAAGTCACAGTTGTTGATTACGGACTCGGAAACCTCTTGAGCGTTTCCCGTGCATTGAGCACCTGCGATGCTGATGTGCATGTGACAACTGATGCCAGAGAAATCGCAAAAGCTGAGCGCCTCGTGCTTCCTGGAGTCGGTGCATTTGCCGATGGCATGGCGGGTTTGACGGAGCGCAAACTCATAGAATGCGTTAAAGAATTCGCAAACAGCGGTCGACCTCTTTTGGGAATTTGCCTTGGCATGCAAATGTTCATGACCACGGCGGAAGAGTTTGGACATCATGAAGGACTCGGTCTGATTGAAGGAACAGTCTCGGCAATTCCCAACACAACAGTTGATGGAAAGCCGCACAAAATCCCACACATCGGATGGAATTCACTACACGCAGCCAAACATAACGGCAATGGCAATGGTCATTCCGACACAGCAGAAGATGTGATTCTCACCGACATCAGACCCGAATCCCATTTCTACTTCGTGCATTCTTTCGCGGTCGTTCCCGACGATGACTCTGTCAGACTTGCCGATGCCTTCTACAATGGACGTCAGATTACAGCCATGGTGAAGCAGAAGAATCTCTATGGTTGCCAGTTTCATCCGGAGAAGAGCGGTGACGTCGGACTCAAGTTGCTGCATAATTTTGTCAATTTGGTTTGAAAATCCCAGAGGAATCTACTTTGCCATCACCAGCGACTTCACCAACTTGCTGACACGGCCCAAACCCTCAGTTCTGCCGCAATCATATAAGCCGTTCCACACATCAGCTGATTGTTTGATGATGTCTTCGCGACTGTATGAAAGTTGCTCAAACATAACTGCATACAATTCATCGACACTGCAATGATCATCGATAATCTGGTGGCATCGCTTTGTTTGATATGTCACATTGCCTAGAAGCGGCGGCGATTGACTTTTGTTGTATCGCAACGACAATGTGGGAACTGCCGCATCAAGCGCCTCGACAAGCGCTGTCGACTCATGCGCAAGAAAGAGATCGGCCGCCGGAATACATGAAGCAATATCGTGCACAAGTCTAACGCTCACGCCCAAAGGACCAAGCCTCGATGTGATTTTGTCGAGTGGAAACTGTTGCCTGCTGAAGCTGTAATACTCGTTGTCGCGCGGCGCCGGATGGTACTTCAGAAGCAGCGTCAACGGATTCAGATTACCTTCAATGGCGACTTTTGCGATGGTTCCTAAAACCAATTCCAACAACTGCTCAGGCGTTTGTTTGTCATACAGAAACAAATCATAAGTCAATGCCCATAGGATGACCTTTTCCTGATCTCCTAGATCGTAGCGAGATCTCGCAAATTGCCGCTGCAACTCTATTGATTTTTCACTCGGAAATCTCTCAATTGCAAGCGAACCGACTTTGACGATTTTCTCTTCCGCGAATCCGAGATTCTGAAAATATGACGCCTCAGCCTTGCCGCGAACCAGTACTACATCAGGGTTGCAGAAGAGATTGTCGACAGGATCTCCATGTATCAGTCCATGATAAAAGAGAATCGTTTTCGGTCGCTTCTCTTTTGGATAGTCGTAATAAGCAAGCCCCATCGGTGTTTCAAATGCACCTAGGAAGACCAAATCCCAATAGTTTTGCTTGAGCATCTCAGTGAATGCCATCTGAAATTGCAGATGCTGCGCGTAAACATCAATTGCGCGATCTCTATCGGGGAAGCTCGAAATTAGCCATTCCGGAAATTGATTGAATGCATCTTCGACTCGCTGCCGGAAAATTTCTTGGTAGGTTGCGAAGTCACAATCCTTATGAGTCCACATTTGCTGCAGAGTTTGTCCGGGATCAATGTCCTCAGGGTAGAAATCACCCTCTAACGCATCGATGAGAAAGCGCCTGGGCTCAGGGTTTGGATAGTAGAGTAAACCAACACGCGGCAAACTCGATTTGTATTCGAGCATCTGTCTGGACGGCGGCGCCTGCACCACCGGCAGGTTGTGCACGCAAAGTCGCTTAAACCCATTTGCCAGCGGCGAGTCAATTGCCTCGCAGGCTTCGAGATATTTGAGGGTTCCGTCACAAGTGCTGAATAATAGAGGGTACGCTCTGCGCAGTTCCTCCAAGGTACCTTGATGCGACTCGCCACCTTTTCTCAAGGCGACAAACTTTCTAAAAAAATCTTCAAAGGGCGCCCCGCTTTTCTTGTTTGCAAGGGCTGATTCAGGACTTGAAGTCAAGTGCGTGGGCAAAAGGAGATTTAAGTCGTCAGCCACGATTCCGGAGATGCGCGCGCGCTCATTGGCAACCGCCGAAGGTCCGCTGGCGCCGTCGTCTCCGATGATTCTCTTGATTTTTTGTTTTATGCGCTTATAGACCATGATTCGCCGGTAGTTTTGGCGGCTCGCCCAATGCACAGCTTAACTCTACCTGCTTGGGCCATGCGATCAAGGCAGAGTTGCTAAGGCATCAAAGCAAACTATAATTTGCTTTGACAACACGAAATGCAAACTTTCGCTTGCATCGCGCGATTTCAGAATGCTGAGAAGCAATTTTTCGGGAGATTGAAGTGGGCGTATACATTTTTGGAGCCGGCGGTCATGCGAAGGTCGTGCTCGATGCGTTCAAAAGCAAGAGGCTCAAGGTAACCGCCTTGATCGATCCTGCGCGCTCCGGCGAGCAGCTTTTGGGAATCAATATTGTCGGTTCTCACAATGAGGTGAAAGAGGCAGGAACAAAATCATTCATCGTTGCTATCGGTGACAATCAGCGCCGCAAAAGCATCTTTGAAGAAGTCCGCGGACTTGGTTGGGAGCCGACTGCAATTGTGCATGCATCAGCGGTGGTATCAGATACTGCCAAGATTGGGATAGGAACATTTGTATCAGCCGGTGCAATAATAAATGCCGATGCCACCGTCGGTGAAAATGTAATTGTGAATACGGGTGCTGTAATCGAGCATGATTGCTGCGTTGAAGACCACGCTCATGTAGCACCTCAAAGCGCTATGGGTGGAACATCGTTTGTTGGCGAAGGAACATTATTTGGAATCGGCTCAGTGATGTTGCCCGGAAAGAAGATCGGAAAGTGGGCATGCGTGGGTGCCGGTAGCGTGATCATTCGCGATGTTCAAGATGAAGCAACAGTCGCGGGCAACCCAGCTGCGAAGATATGAAGGTTGAATCGCGGTGAGCCCCGGTTATTTCAGGGGCGCAAACAATTCTCTGGGCAACTCTGTTTCGCGCGAACCTTCCTCAATGTGAACCTTCGGAAGAGCTGCTTGAACTTTTTGCAGTTCCAATTGGGTCAGAGTGTGGCGCCTGATTACCAATGCAGTGAGTTTAGGCATCGCTTTCAGCTTTGCCAATCCATCGGGAGTTACGTGGGTATCGGTCAAGTCCAATCGATCGATTGATTTCAATTTCACCAAATCAGGCACTGCTCTGTCAGTTATGTTGTTGCGTCGGAGATTGAAGTCTCGTAGGCGTGTAAGAGGCAGACAGAACGGAATTATTCTGTCGGTGACTTGCGAACCGCATAAATCCAGTGTTTGCAAATTGGTTAGAGTCTTGATGTAAGGTCCGACGCCGTCGCCGAGTTTGCTGCGCGACAATCTCAACCAAGTGAGTTTGTTGAGTGAAGGAAGAAATGACAGACCACGCGTGCTAACTAGGTTATCGCCCAAATTCAAATATGTTAGGGATTTGAGCGCTGCCAGATGTTTTATACCTGTGTCGGAGACTCCAGCACTTTCAAGATCTAGAGTGACTAGGTGTGTAAGATGTGCTATGTGCTCGATGCTAGCGTCGGTTACTTCGAGGTTGTGATTTGTAAACCACAAGATTTTTGATGGCGGCAGCTTGAGCAGAAACTCTGTGTTTTCGCTGCCTGAATAGTTCAACTTCAAATCGAGAGCGCAACCTGGGGGAACTTTGATGCTTCCGGCAGCCTGTAGTGTGCGAACGATTTCCTTATCTTGTGAGTTTAAGCGACGAATACTGACCTTCCCAACCGAGCGGGATGGAAAGTTTACAAGCGTTTCCTCCTTCGTTGATTCATGTCCGGCAGCTTGCGTTGGGATTGAGACAAACGCTTGAATTGAGAATAGCAGCAAGATACAGAAAAGAAATTTCATTGCGCCGCCAATTATAAACGCTTGTTTTGAACTTAGCTAAAATCCGCCTCGAACGTTCTTCCATTTGTTGAGCTTCAGCACCGCGGCCGGTGACACGAAGCAGTTCGGCATAATTGCGAAGGACATTGGCCAAAACAGGGTGATTGGAGCCGAGAGTCTTTTCTGAAATTGAGATAACCCTCATCATGCGAATTAGACCTTCCCGTCCACGGGTTGCTAATATTCGACGCATCCGAACGCTTTAGACGACTCAGCAGTATGCGGGTTCCGAAGTCGCCGCTAGGAAAACATATAAATTTATGCAGGTAGCCTTATTCTTGACGAGCTCGGCAGGCGGGTTTCCGCAGTTCAGGGACTTTCATGAGTCTGAAATTCCCTTTAGGTGGAACATTTGAGAGTGTTGTCCAACCGCTTGAAATGACACTTTGTATACACAGTCGCTATGCATTGTATGTGCCCGAAAACTCGACAGGTTATGCGAGAGCGCAAGCAATGTCTGTTTCGGGTTTATGAAATCTCTCGATTACTGGTGACATGCAACCACTGGCGATATCACTATCGCGACCTTTGCCAGCATGATAAAAAGAACATTTGACAGCCCTCTTCGTGGGGCTTTAGCATCAACGCCGCCGGACCTTTTATGGAAACACGAGTTCGCGCTTGATAATTGATAAGGGCATCAAAACTGCATCGGCGACGCTGTGTTGTCTTTCCTTTACCATTGCTGCACAGGCGCAGTCAACCAACATCGTGTCGCAATCAACAAGTACTATAGCGCAGTCAACGAGCGCTGCTTCGCAGTCAGCAGATATCGCGACGCAAACTGCCGTGCCCCAGGCCGCAAGCGCCACTTCTTCGCCCTTGCCGCGGGCTATTCCCCGAAGAAACAACTTGCTGATTGCAAGAATTCCGAGCCCCGCTCCCACCCCTTCAACTCGATGCTCCCAGGACGCGAAAGCTCTTGCCGAGCAAATTGGCATACTATCTTTGCTTAATGAGATCTGTCGCATGAGGCAAGGCTCGAGCGACCCAATAGACGTCGAAACCGCTGGTGGTCTGCGCTTGTTGTCTCTCAGACAAACAGCGTTGGAAGCAATTGTTTCAACCGGTTTTGAACTGCATGGTTCAATGAACAGCGTTGATAAAGAGATTGCCGAAGCCGAGGAAATTCGGGCAGTGTTGGCTGAAAGACGAGATCGTGCAATCAGGCTCAACACTTATGCTGACTTCATCAGTGGTGGCATCACCGGCATAGTCTCGGGTGCCCTTAACCTAGGCGAAGTCAGGCAGTATGCACCAAATACGATCGATACCTCAGAAGGTGTGGTTCAAACCGCATTGTCGGCATGGGCATTTCAACAGCAGAGGGGTGAAAAGCGCCTGGAATCAGGGGTTCCTAATCTTTTGACTGTTGTATTTGACTTGAATGCGCAGTGCCCCGCTGGATTCTCTCCTGCTGTTTGGGGCTTCTTCAACTCTACGCCAAGCAACAACGCGACCGGCACTACACGACGTCAGTATCTGCGCGATCACTGGATGAAACGAAATCTTTGCTTTAGCCACAGAGGGCACCGAACCCCCGCTCAACATGACCGCGTCAAGCACCTTACCGGAAACCAAAGCGAGCAAAGCCGTGTAACCATCGATGTTTTGGAAGATCGGCTGGCGATGTTTGCAGACCTGCGCGCCACTCTTGCTCAGATGGACTGCCTTTTGCAGGAGCTGGCAGAAGTTGTTCGCGGGAAAAAATCGGTCGATTGAAGACCTGCACCCTCCACTTGACGCTGGCTTTGGGCGCGAAGGTGGTAAAGTTGTCTATAAGGATCAGACGAGGGTAACTTAATGTCTTACGTTCATACACAGCGGGTTCCGACGCCCGTACTGGTCGGATTGGGTGTTTTGGGCGTAGCCACGCTAGTCGTTGTGCCGCTCAGACTGCTTCGCGCGGTCATTATCGCGTCGCTTGCGGGAGCCGGTTACACCTTTCAGTCAATGACCGTAACCGTTGATGAGGCTGAGATTCAGGTGCTTTTCGGCGGCTGGCTCAATGCAAAAACCATCGCCATGGATGATGTTGCAGAGTGCACAATCGTGCGTATGAGCCCGATTTCCGGCTGGGGTATTCACTGGACCGGCGACGGCTGGCTCTACAACATTTTTGGTCTCAACGCCGTTGAGTTGGTTATGAAAGACGGTACCAAGACCTTTATTGGCACCGATGAGCCCGGTGAACTCTCCGCAGCTGTTCGCCAGCATCTTCACCTGCACTCAACAACGTAGAGTCGTTCAATTGCAGCCTAACGAGCCGAATTCAGAATTCGGACATAACCAATTTCGCTTCCTTTTAATGTTTCTGCCCTTAGCTGAAAGGCACCCAAGGCGCGTCATAGCCCGGAGGTCGCAGGTAGTTAGTCTTTGAATTCGGGGCTACGGTCGCCGCAATGAAGGCTGCCAGCACCGCTGCCAGGAGGAACAGTATAAGGACTCTTGAGAAGTCTCTTTCAGGAAGCTTCATTGAGTGATGATGAAGTGTCATAAGCATCACCTCTCTGTCTTCACTTCCATCTTACTCCTTTCGGCTCGTTACGCGGCTCTTCAGTGTTTGGATGTTAACTTTTTCGGATAATCCAATTCCCAACATTAAATCTCGAATTTCATTTGAACTTTTTGGGGGTCTGGAGCGTACTAAAGATTAGTAGGTGGTTTTGCCGTCCCGTGGTTTTTGCATATGAACAAGACTTTTCCCCTGAAGTTTCTGGCTGCATCAGCAGTTACTGCATGTTCTCTCTTGGCTCTTTCAATATTGATCGACTCCTCCGGCGCCTTGGCGGCACCGAGGCAAAAAAAGATAAGTTCGCCAAGTAGGATCGCCGCCTCGCCGAAGTTATCCAAAGCCGACTTGGCGCAACTAGATAAAGACCCAAAACGCATCGTACATGTCCTCAACCGGCTGGCATTCGGACCAAAACCAGGCGACATTCAACACGTCCAAGAGATCGGCATTGAAGCGTACATCAAAGAGCAGTTGCATCCAGAGGCGCTCGACACGTCGCAAGATCTAAAAAATATCGATAAGTTCACAGCACTCACCGAAAACCCTTCGCAGCTCTTCTTGAATTATGGAAAGCCGGCTCTAAAAGGATTGCAGTTAGGAACGACCGGCAAGGAAGAAGACAAAAAGAAGTCTCAGGAGATTTTGAAGAAGACATACAGGAAGCTGTTTAACGAAGCAGCGACGGCGAGGATTGTGCGCGGCATCGAGAGCCCGAGACAATTGAATGAGGTGATGACCGACTTCTGGTTTAATCACTTCAATGTCTGTGTAGATAAGGGTCTTGACCATCTTTGGATCGGCAATTACGAAGAAAAGGCAATTAGACCTCATGTTTTGGGTAAGTTTCGCGACTTAGTTGGCTCCACTGCGCATCACGCAGCCATGCTCTTTTACCTCGACAATTGGCAAAATACAGATCCCAATTCGAAGATCGCGAGGGGCCGGTTTAAAGGACTCAACGAAAACTATGCTCGCGAATTGATGGAACTTCACACCCTCGGTGTAGACGGCGGCTACAAGCAGCAGGATGTAGTTGAACTGGCAAAAATTCTAACTGGGCTCGGCTTGCAGCAGCGAAATGGCATGGGCGGCAAGGAGATGCGCGACGACAACATGAGACGCATGCCGCCTGTCCAAAGCGGTCGAGGAGTAATGGAGTTTCAGGCCAATCGCGAACAGATCAAAGGCAACTCCGACTTCGGATACTACTTTGACGAAAGGCGTCACGACTTCACCGACAAGGTTCTCTTGGGTCAAAAGATCAAAGGTTCGGGCGAGAAAGAAATCGAGCAAGCTCTCGATTTGTTGTGCAAACATCCTTCGACTGCGCATCATATCAGCTACAAACTCGCACAATATTTCGTCGCTGACAAGCCGCCTGAGAAGCTGGTTGCGAACCTATCCAAAACCTTTTTATCAACTGATGGAGACATAAGCGCTGTACTTAACGAACTTTTTCACAGCCCTGAATTTCTTGACGCAAAATATTACAACGTGAAATTCAAATCTCCGTATCGCTATCTCATCTCCAGCTTCAGAGCGGTTGATGGCAAAACCGATAATGTCTTGCCGCTTCTGGCTTTCTTGAAGCAAACGGGACAGCCTCTCTATCAATGCCTTACTCCAGACGGTTACAAAAACACGCAATCCGCATGGCTTAACCCTGATGGACTGCTCAACCGTCTGAATTTTGCAACGCAGTTAGGAACCGGAAAGTTCATGGGCACCACAGTTGGTGTGTCCCAAGCCGAAGATGTTCTTGCAGAAACCGGACTTAACTTGTCGGACAAATCTCGCACAGCAGTTGAAGATGCGGCTCAGCCTCTCAAAACTGGATTGGTTTTGGGAAGCCCGGAGTTTATGATGTATTAGGAGAAACAAAATGGATCGACGTGAATTTCTTAAAGCATCAGGAATGGCAGCAATGTCATTGTTTGCGCCATCGATAACGGCATGGGCGCTGGACGGACAACAGTCTGTCGAGACAAATAAGCTAATTGTTGTTTTCTTGCGTGGTGCTGTAGATGGCTTGAGTGTTGTGGTTCCTTACAGCGATTCTCGATACTACTCCGTGCGCAATAAAATCGCGTTACAAAAGCCGGGTCAGGAAAACGGAGTGCTCGATCTCGATGGACACTTCGGCTTGCACCCGAAGCTCGAACCGCTGTTGCCCTTCTGGAAAGACAAGTCTCTGGGATTCGTCTTGTGTTCGGGATCTCCAGACCCAACGCGATCGCATTTTGATGCGCAAGATTATATGGAGAGTGGCGCACCCGGCAACAAGAGCATGGGCTCAGGCTGGATGAATCGTTTGTTATCGCAATTGCCAAACAACAAGTCGCCTATTCGTGCAATCAATATTGGCTCTGTGACACCACGCATGATGCAAGGTCCAGTATCGGTTGCAACCTATGCACCTACGACAAAGAAGCGCACCGCGGCAGTAGATAAACCTCGAGTGTTGTCTGCCTTCGAACAAATGTACGCCGACCGCAACGACGCTCTATCAACTGCTTTTGCCGAAGGTGTTGAAGCTAGAAAGACACTCAACAGCAAACTAGACGACGAAATGCTTGCCGCCAATCAAGGCGCGCCCGCTGCAAATAAATTCGGAAATTTCGGCAGACAATTGGGGCGCTTAATCAAGGAAGAACCTAAAGTTCAAGCCGCTTTCGTCGCTCTAGGAGGCTACGATACCCACGTTAATCAAGGCGCCGCGCAGGGGCAGCTCGCCAACCACCTGACTCCCATCGGCAACGGCTTGTCACAGCTAATCGAGGCATTGGGACCGGCTTACCAAAAGACAGTCATCATCGTCATGTCCGAATTTGGACGCACCGTCAAAGAAAATGGCAATGGTGGAACCGACCACGGCCACGGCAACGCCATGTGGATTCTCGGTGGTCCGGTGGCCGGAGGTAAGATTTACGGGCGCTGGGACGGACTTGCCGAGCGCTCGCTCTATGAAGGGCGCGACTTGCCTGTGACTACGGACTTCCGCGCGGTCGTGAGCTCGATAATTGGTGACCACATGAGCCTGGACAAGGCAAAATTGAGCTCTATTTTCCCTGATTTTCAGGGTGCCAAAGACCCCATCCTAAAGGGCATTCTGCAGGCTTGATTGCCAAGCCTGATTGGACTTTGGG
>CAZCZI010000040.1:24851-63431 GCA_964503045.1 uncultured Candidatus Obscuribacterales bacterium | reverse complement strand
GGTCCTTCCGGCCCTGGCGGTCCTTCCGGCCCCGGCGGTCCTGGTGGTCCAAGCGGTCCTGCCGGCCCAGCCGGTCCTGGCGGTCCTGCCGGCCCATTCGGCCCTGGCGGTCCTGTCGGCCCTGGTGGACCTCTCGGTCCTGGTGGTCCTTCCGGTCCTGGCGGTCCTACCGGCCCCTCCGGACCAAGTGGTGGACCCTCGGGCTAAAGGCCAAGGTCAAAACATCAAAGCCCTCGCTTTCGCGGGGGCTTTTTTTTTGGACTTTTTTGGACTTGATGGTGGTTCTTTTTATGTCCAAGAGCTTTCCTGAACAAAGCACGTAAGCGCAGTCTTCGGGATTCCCGAATCGCTGTCTTGTTCTGCTTTTCGGGACACTAGAAGTTGGCGCTTACATTCTTTGTTCAGGTAAATTCCCGTCCGAAAATTAGCTCATGCCAGAAAGCAGTTTTCGCCCCCAATGCCCCCAAGCCGCGCCCCAAGCCACGCCAATCGCCCAATCGCCGCATCCCAAGCCGCCAAGCGCCCCTAACTCGAAGGCTTAACCAACCCGCAGTCATACTCAAAGATGCTCTCTGTCTGCGTATGCTCAGGAAGCGCATCTCGAATGCTTCCGCTGCCTGGAGGAGGAGTATTCACCCAATGACTGGTGAGCACGATTTTTTTGGGAGGATTGGAAGGATTTGCGTTTGACTCCGCCAAGAACCGCGCAAACGAGGAAATCATCTTTTTATCGTGCGAAAACGGAGAGTTCATGCAGTCAAAGAAAACCTTTCGTTGCTTCTCCCTTTGAAACCGTTCCCAATAGCCCATCTTCTGAGGGCGTGGAAACTCATAGTACTTTGTGGATCCATCCGAAAACGTAATGACTGCCGAGTAGTGAAAGTTCTTGTCACGGATTTCGGCAAACAAATTCCAAAAGGAAATCAGTGTCGTTGACGAACGCAGCGGATTGGCAATCTTTTCCCTCAAGAAAGAAGAAAGTGCCGGGTTCTTTTCTTCGGTAGCAACAATCGCAAGAGGCAACCCCAAAGTCATAGAGAAAAAGCAGACAATCAAAAGATTGGCCACAGCTCGATCTTTGCCTGGCATAGACTGCGTCAAGGCAACTTGCGATGCCTCTTTCACGGTTCTTTTCTGTTTCACATCCGCGATCAAGCGTTCGAACTTCCCTTCAAATCAGAAGATCCTGCTCTTACGATATCAGACGTCGTGGTAACCGCCAGGTAACCACTCACGCACCAGTCCACGTAACCAAGCGAAATCGCGAACCTTTTGGTCCACTACAGGCAGTGCTAAACTAAAATAGGCGGCGTCATTAGACGCGCCCGAATGTGGTGGTGGAAGAATACTGACTGTGGGAAATTTGCCCAGTACTCCTTATACATTGACAGCTAGACCTACGGTAGAAGAGGCAAGCCTGCGCGCTCCAACAAGCGAGCCGCCCGTTAAGACCCTTTGGTACGGTCTGATAAATATATTCATCCTTGTCTACTGGGTAACCGTCGGAATCTGGTTGATGCCTGATTGCGACCTGAAATTCAATCTCACACCGATGATTAGGCCCATATTTTTCGGCTGCGGACTAATCCAGTATTGGAGCCTATTTAGCCCGGAGGTGCGCGAGCAGATCTATCACTGCAACGCCATCATCACCTTTGCTGATGGGTCCAACAAAAACTATGAGTTTCCTCGCCCGCCAAAAATGGGACAAGTAGAGAAGTTTCAACACGAGAAATTGCGCAAAGTATTTCTCGAGCACATGCCCTTTCCGTCAGGAACGCAATTCTTGCCCGACTTCGCCAGATTTGTCGCTCGGTGCAATGCAGATCCCAAAAACCCACCGACTCAAGTAGCGATTGTTTTCAACTACATCCAAACACCTCCGCCCGATTCACCATATATGCGAGACTCGCTTCCTGAGCACATCTACAAGACCACGTTGTTCAACTATCGCGTTAGGGAAGAGGACTTGAAATGAACGCCAAGTTCAAATCCAAAATCGAGAATTGGAACAAATTCTGGTTTGAACCCACTTCACCAACACCCATGGGTTTGTTCAGAATCTTCCTTGGCTTGGTGGTTTTGCAATGCCTCATCATTCACCTCTGGCCTGATTGGAAACTGTATTTCTCAGAACATTCGATCATTCCAATCGATTCGATGATGACCAAGTACTGGGGTCCTCAAGATCCCTACTTCGATTTGATGCTCCTTTTACCAGGCGATCAATCCAAGATCATCTTTTTCTGGGTAATCGTCGCAGCTGCAGTGTTCATGACGCTCGGCTTATTCACAAGAACCTCGAGTACTATCGTTTTTCTCGGCTTACTCTCTCTCGATTCGCACTTCGAACTCAATCAAAACGCCGGCGATAATTTCGTCAGAATCGCATGCTTGTTGACGGCTTTCTCACAAGCAGGCAAAGCCTACTCGCTGGATAACCTGATCAGGTCTTTGCGCGAAGACTGGAGAGTAAACGGTTTTCGCCCGCCCTTGTGCGCACCGTGGGCGCAACGCATGTTTCAAGTGCAACTAGCGGTGGTGTACTACCACACATGGATTTGCAAAATGATGGGCGATCGCTGGAATGACGGCACCGCCGTCTACTACGCAACCCGCTACGACGACGTCATTCGATTCCCAGTGCCGTTTTTGTTCGACAACCTCTTTGTCTGCCAGATTCTCACGTGGGGAACGCTCGTCATCGAATTCGCCCTCTTCACCCTCATCTGGGTGAAACCTCTAAGGTATTGGGTGATTCTAACCGGGCTTGCTCTGCACCTCGGCATCGAGTATTCGATGAATCTTCCTATGTTCGAATGGATGTTTATGTTCAGCTACATCACATACATTTATCCGGAAGATTTGACGCGAACGATGGACAAAATCAAAGCGTTCATCACTGCCAAATATGGTCCGCCAACACCTGTTGCCTTTGATGGTGACTGTCAATTCTGCGTCAGAACCGTCGGCTTCTTGCATCGCCTGGACATCTTCGGTCGCTTCGAATTCCTCGACTTCAGAGATGGCGAAGTGCGCCAACGCCTGAACATTCCTTTAGAACGCGCCGAAAAAGAAATGTTACTCAAAGCAAAAAATGATTGGGTGGGTGGCTTTGACGCGTTCCGCACAATGTCCCTGAGCATGCCCTTGTTGTGGCTTGCCGTGCCATTGTTGTGGGTGCCAGGAGTTTCTCTAATCGGGCAAATGCTTTACTCGATGGTGGCAGCCAATCGCCAACTGATCCTTGGCGGCAAGTGCGACGAAAAAGTCTGCGTGACACAAGAGGCGGGGAGCTAGAATGCTAATTCGAATTCTTCTTATACTTGCGCTCTTCGTGTATGTGCTTTGCGCCAGCATTCCAATCAGACTGGCTGCCAAAGAACGCGAAGAACTCAAAGACTACGATAAAGCAGTCGAACGCGAAGAGTATGCCGCCGTCGCCAACTACAACAAAGTGCACACCGAACCCAAAACTACGGATGCCGAGAAAGCAAAAGCAGTGCGCGAGCTCGGCTTAGTCTACTGGCTGCAACGGCGCTATCCCGATGCGCTGCCCTTGATTGAAGGAAACGTCGTTTTCTTTGCAAAAGACAAAGACAAGCAATACTCGACCGACTACTCATCGGCGCTTCTTGACCTCGCATCTTTGTGCCGAGACATGGGCGATTACACCAAAGCCGAAGAGCATTTCAAAAGCGTACTCGAATACGATCGCAAATTCCTCGGCGAAAAAGACATAAAGATAGCCCGAGATCTAAACAATCTTGGCGTTCTCTATTACATGAAGGCAGGAACGTTTCAAGATCTCAAATCACGCCGAGAATGGCTGGAGAAGTCAAAAGAGAACTTGGAGCCAGCCCTTGCACTGTACAAAGAAACCACGAGTGCCGAATCACAGCAAGTCGGCAACACTCTGTGGAACCTCGTTTTAGTGATAAGAGACCTCGGTCAAGAAACGAAAGCGGAAGAGTTGAAAAAACAAGCACTAGCAATCGATGCTAAGGCTAACCGATTAGTTCAGGCACCATGACCACGCTTCTTAAAACGCCACATATATAAACGGCGTGCCCGGAACCTGCAAGCGATAAAGCAGGTAGTGAAAAAACACGCCGACCAAAAATCCCACAAACAAAGACAGCACGACTTTCAATACCACGGGCATTTTGTTTTTGCCTTGATTGGCGCTGCTTTCACTCATGTTTTCGACTTCACTATCAGAACTGAAACTCATAGCTTGAAGTATCCCCTCTTAACTGCAATCACCTTCACCGCAATTGCCACTTCTTGTGCCAGCTTTTCACCGCCTAAGTCGCTGAAGTGATTGCTGTCGCAATAATCTTCAGGTTTCATATCGTCTCCAAAAACCAGCGCATTGTAGCCTTTCGCCATCCACTTCTGGGCCGCAATCGCAAACGTAGCACGATCGTTTTCTCTTTCTGGAATACTCAACTCGTTAAGCACAACCGGATTCCACCGAGGCAAAACCACCAACATATACTGCCTGACACCTTGGGGAGTCGCTCGTTTTATCATCTCGTCAAAGACGTCCCATGCCCCTGGCTTCTCGGTGTGCTGCCCGTCTTGAAGAAGGGACTTGGCGCGATCCTTCAACTCCTGAGCACGGGCAATGCGATTTTCATCACTCAATGCATTTTCAACCTTGACCACTTCTTTCTCGGGAAAATCCTTGCGTGGTCTCCAAAATCTCGGGTGTGTCTCTTTATCCCAAATCGTGAAGAAGTTCCTATACCCAATCAAATGCCAGAGGTCATAAGCATTTATAAACGCATCCAATCGAGAGCCGAGGTCCAATTCCTTCAACCTCATATCATTGGGCCCGATTCGAAAGCTTTCAATGTCCTTTTCGATCAAATACTTTCTTACATCCAACGGATACAACAAATCACGCTGTATTGCAGAAAAACAAATCGAAGCCAGCTGGTACCCTTCAATCGGTGCCGTTTGTGCCGGTTGAGTGTTGGTCACAAAGATCACACGCTTAGCTTTTCTGATCAATGCCTCTGCAACGCAATAGGCGCCCTCGAAAGTGGTAGTTCCATGAATCGCCATATTTACGACGTGAAACTTGTCGCCCAATTTTTCCTGAAGCTTGCGCGTCCAAAGTTCCTCAACACTCTGCCCCATGCCATTGAAGACGCTGTCTCCACCCACCACAACCAGGGTTTGATCGTCTTTCAGATCGGCAATCGCAAGCGCCATCATTTCATTTATCGTCGGGTAGAACGAAGAGTACTGACAAATGAAGTAATGAAAGCGGTGAAACTCAACAAACGGATTTATTCTTGCGCAGTTGGCACCCATGACACAAAAGGTGGCAAAGCCCAAAATGATGCCGATGAAAAACGGCATCGGCAAAAGGAATTGCCCCGGAAATCCAGCTTCGGGAAGACCAAACAGCTTCTTCATAGGCCCACCCTCCAAAGCGAAAGGAACATCTTCGCGGCTCGATCAACCGGATAGAAAAACAAAAGCCAACCGAAAAATACAAATGCCATTGTGATTGCCCAACTCAAAATCGGCAGTCGATCCAAAATATTTCCTAACGCCTTCGTGGGCGAAAATCTTTTGTATGTCAGGCATACAGCAAATCCAGCGCCATGATAAAGCCCCCAGAGAACGTAATGCCAATCCGGGCCATGCCAAAATCCACACAGTGCAAATGCCCCTATTCCATTTGCCAACATTCGCGCAGTTCCTTTTCTATTGCCACCAAGCGGGATATAGACATAGTCGCGAATCCAGGTACTCAATGAAATATGCCACCGCTGCCAAAAGTCCTGCAAGTTGACGGCAAAATATGGCCAATTGAAATTTGCAGGCAGCTTGACTCCCATCATACGCGCCAAGCCGATTGCGATGTCGCTGTAACCGCTAAAATCGAGGTAGATCCTGAATCCAATTGCAATAAGCATCAACCACCTCTCTTGCATGGCAAGCGAGGTAAAGAGATCTTCTCTAGATGTAATGTAAGTGGTGAGTGTATCGGCAAGCAAAAGTTTCTTGATCAAACCACTTACCACCTGCAACAGTCCAAGCATCACATCGTCTTTGGAAACAGTCTTCAGTCCTTCCTTTAGAGATGGGAGGAACTGCCCATATCTTTTGATGGGACCCGAGACCAATGAGGGGAAAAAGAAAGTAAACGCCGCAAAGTCAAAAATATTTCCGACCGGCCGTCCACCTCTTCGCACTTCGAACAGGTAGTGCACGAACTCAAAAACGAAAAAACTAATTGCCAATGGCGGCGTCACCGGCAGCGTTTTCGTCAAGTACTCATCCAAGTCCAAAGCCCAATCGGGGCCAATCAAAATCGGGAATAGCTGCGTGCAAAAAAAGTGATGATACTTGTACGTGAAGAGTGCCACCACACACACAGCGATTCCTAAAGCAATGTGTTTATGGTTGCCGAATAATCCGATCACATACGTCATCAAGAAAAGGCAGATGATTGGCGCCATTCCGGCCGCACCGGCAAAGTGCGCGTGAAATGCGAAACAGAAAAGAAGAAGACAAGGAAATCTGATTACCGGAAATCTGACGAGGTAGTAAACCGCAAAGAAACAGGCAGCCGCCAACAGAAACCAGTACGTTGCGAAGATCATTTATCGCCCCTCACAACATACATTTGAGTGGCTTCCCAACCGCCCCACAGCTCGAGGTTTGATGCGTCTACGTCACGATCTGCCGCATCGTGCCAAGTCAAATCTCCATCCAATTTGTAGTGCGCTTTCACTTTGTCAATGATGTCTCTGTTTTGCAGATAGTCCAAAGTTCTTCCAGATTGAATCAAGATACACTTGGCATTTGCGCGCTCGATCTCTTGACCAAGTCGCTCGTACAAAGATGCCTCACGACCTTGCAAGAACACAGTGTACAGCCATGATTCCTCTTGAGCAGCCACACTGAATAAGCGAAATGGAAAACCCCACATGATGCTGCTTCCAGGCACCCGATTGATTTGCAACATCAAAGGATAGGCGGCTTTGACGTTGTCATTGAGAATGATTACCGAGTCGCCAGGTTTGGTGCGTTCCATTACCTTGACAGCGAACTGCGAAAGGTCAGCCCTGTCGGCAACGCCTATATACGAATTTCCGAACTCCGACAGCTTGATGGTTTTGCCGCTCATCTTCCAGGAGGTTTTGCAAACGGCAACAAAGCCGACCAGACACAGAATCACCACGGTTTGAACGACTAGAGCAGTTGGTTGCCCCAGACGAGCTGGTGCTTTACCACCTGCTTTTCGCCTATTCATTCGCCTCGCAACGATGCCCAGCGCCGCACAAACAACAATGAGCCCCACTGTGACAGAGCTGATAACCATAATAAGCGCTTGGTAGGAAAGAGCCTTGCCTTGCACCACGTAGGTGAGGGCTCCGATCAAACACAAGACGGCCAACGGCGAAAGAAGCGACATTCGTCGCCTCAAGGCAAGCGCGACGGTGGACATAGAGGCGGTCCAATAAATGATGTCCCTTCGATCTGGCGATGTCCAGCGGCTCCAGTCCATCTCGCTGATTGCGTTTAAAAACTCCATCCTGTCGTCCCATGTGATGTAGTCCACTATATTGAGAGGAACGATGCAGGTGAAGTAGTTGAACGCCGAAAACGGTAATAGCAAGAAGTGTCCCAAGTACACACCCAAAGTCAGAAGCACGCATTTGAGTTCGGGCGGAACAAGCGGTTTAGCATACGTCTTGTCGAAGCGATAGAACAGCTCTAGAGCAAAGAACGCAATCAGATAGAGTGGATCAAGACAAAATGCAATGCCCGCCATCACACCGCAAATCCCGCTCTCCAAACTCTCTATCTTGAAGCCCGAGCTGCGAAGCCAGCGAAGAAGAAGATAGGGAAGCAAAAGAAGCATGAACAGATGCTCTCTTTGACCGAATTCAATGTTTATGATCAAAGAGGATATCGGTATCGAAACTACGATTGGTAAAAACAGCCACCTCATTCTGTGCCTTTGCCTGCGCCACAGAACCCAGCCGGACACAACGGTTGAACCCACCGCCAAAAGCCATACATAGAGGTTGTAGATTATGGCGGGATGAATCACCCTTATTACAGCATGCACCGCTGCCGGTGGCAGGCTCATATACATTAATGCGGCCGTGCCGGTGTCAACTATGTCGACAAACGGCTGCTTCCCTTGAAGAATCAACATCGCGCACTCCATGTGCAAAGCGGCTTCAGGAGCGATTCTTAGAGGATGCGTGAGCGCAACGAACAGAAGGAAGATGAACACAATGGCAGAGATCAATACAGTTGCTATCGGTCCTTTGCCATTCGACCCAAAAGAACTGTTCATTTGGCAACCTCCGGCACAAGCGCAGGTTGAGTTTCGTTTAGTGGCGGTCTTACGGACTCCCGTTCGATTTGAGGCAAGAGCCGGTAGACATCGTAGCCTTCAATTTGACCGACTTTGATGTAGTCCTTCATGTACAACCCCATGAAGTTATACGGCTCCATATACCCCTTGACCGGCATCGACTGAATGATTACCAATTCCGGCCTATTGTTCAATATGTCCTTGCCGATGTCGTTGATTATTTTCCCCTCAAAGGCAACCAGACGTTTTGCCTCTGGAGTTTTATAACGAGAGTTGATGTACTCCAAAACAGACAAGATACAAACATGAGGGTATCGCGAACCCGGCTTGATTCTGAGCTGTGTCATCGTCGGATAGGCGGGCGCCACTCCATTTCCAAGCACCACCACCGTCTGGCCGAGCTTGACATTGTCCGACATCAAGTCTTGAAACATCATCGAAAGATCGTCTCTCGAGCAGACACCGCTGTAGCCCACTCTGGACATCTGAAATGGTGGACCCATGAAGATATCCATGAGTCCCCTTCCCAGGCTGATGGTGATGCCGATGAAGGCAATGACGGTTGCAGCCGATGCGAGCTTGAGAGTGACTGCGTAGGATTTTGGTTTAAACCGGTTCCACACTGCATAAAACACGAGTCCTGCCGCGATGTAGACCAGAAGGTAGGTAGCAAGAACTGCCGGCATTCTTTGGTACAGCCAGGCTTTAAACTGCATCAAATAAATAACCAACCCAAACAGCCCAAACACGAGAATGGGAAGCATCAGTCTGTTTCTGCGCTGCAAGATCACAGCCATGGTGCCGCTTAAAAGCAAGAGACAACACAACCCTTTCGTCCAATTGGACATCAAATTCTTTGCAAAGGACATATCCCAAAATTGATAACCGAGCTGAAATGCCGGCAGGATAAAACCGAAATAGCTCTCCTTCATGGGTGCAGGCAGGAAGACGAAATGAAGCAAGTAAACTATTCCGGTAATGGCAAATGCAAGAGACTCGAAGCAAAACAACAATTTGAGGTTGCGTTTTTCGAGACACCAAAACAGTTCGCACGCCAAAATCGGCACAACGAAGTAATGCTTCAAACACACACCCAGAGCGGCTACAACACCAATGATCAGTCCCTCCATTTTTCCAATCTCATAGCCGTTCCATCTTAGCCACCGCAAAAAGAAATATGGCATGAACATGATCAAATACAGATGCTCACGCTGACCGTAGTCCATGTGGAGCAAGAGATTGAAAGAGCAAAGTCCGAATATGACAAAGGGGAACAGTTTGTAGTCAGGGTGAGAATGCCGCCTGAAAAGCACGAAGGCGGAGCCCAACACTGAGTAACCAACAAGCGAGCCGACGAACATGTTGTAGCACAGAGGGAGTGGAACTTGGAAAAAGTTGGAAACGAAGGCAGGAAGCAGATTCAGATAGTAAATCATCGGCAAATTGACGTCGATGATGTCCACGTACAACATTTTGCCTTCCAGCATCATTTGCGCGATCTGCAAATGCAGAGCATTATCGTGCCCGATCAAAAGAGGGTGCATCAGCCAGTAGGCGATCAGCCTGGCGATAAGAAGAGAAGCTACGATCAAGACGAGCCCGACTAGCTTGCGGCGCTCATCGCCCGTCAACTTGGGATTAGCTTTTAGGGGCGGCGACGCCTGCAAGTTCTACCTCAGTTGCTCCTTCACCACCACTTAACCGCATCCTAGTCTAGAGAAGGCTATTCGATAGCAGAGGGACCCTCTTTCTTTTTGAAGAGAATGATCTTCTTAATCTGATCAATGTCCATGTCCCAACCTCTCCAAAATCCTTTGGCAAGAACCGGTCTGGCTGTCTTTCCCCAGCTCTTCCACGGAAAGACTGTAGAGACGTTGTCGACCACGGCAACTTCGAATTTCCGTCTTTCGATTCGGCCTAACTGAATGCGATCGAGTTTGACTGTTCCAGCTCTGAATGTCGATGCTGCTCCTACGTTCGCCCCTTCTTTATCTTGAATGAGATCGTTCAAGTAAGCGGGATCTATTTGCTTGATCTGTTCGGTCGAGAAGTAGGTCATCTGACCTGTAGGCTCGACATAAGCACTGGTTCTAAAGCCATCAATGTTGACGATGACACACATGTTGGTGTCTTCCCAGGTAAATGGAACTTCAAAAATTTCGGAGTTTTGTTTGACCTTACCCATGCCAATGAGGTGGGCACCGGTGGCGACACTAGCTCCAATCTTTGATTTTCTCCATGCGTCCAACCCTGACGGATCAAGCTGATTGAGCGCTGTTTGCGACATGAAGAAAGCATCTGTTTTGGGAAACTTGTCTAGAATTTTGTAGTATTGACTTTTTGCGTCAACTACTTTGCCGAGCTTATGCAAGCAAATTGCTCTGGAGTAGGCAGCCTCACTGTCGTTCGGATTGCTGCGCACCGCCTCGGAGAAGCTGGCGAGCGCTTCTTGGTATTTGCCTTTCTTGTACAACTCATTGCCGACATCGAGTTTTGACATGCGAGTGGCATCGATTACGGTACGGGCGTCGTCAATCTTGTAGTTGTATCCACCAAAAAAACCAGGAGACAATACATTCTCCTCGCCGATAGCAAGCTCGAACTTAGGACGCAGCAAGAGACCGACCGTAACAGGAGCCGTTATCTTTCCGCCTTCGTCCTTTTTGATACCGAGGGTTTCGAAGGTCTTTTCGGTGACGGTCGTCGCTTTGGCGTCTTCGTTGAAGTTCATCAGCACACGCTTGCCGTTGACGTCGACTTGCACCATCCTACCTTTGCCGTCCACTCTATAGGCGACGGAAAGTCTGCGCGGGCTTTCAGAAGGCTTATCGGAAGCCGTTGTTATTACGTGTCCGGTCAAAGCGACAATTCCTGCTTGCGCCTGCTCCGCCGCTTCGGTGTCCGGAAAGTTTTGCATTACTTTGTAGTAGGCATCCTTTGCTTCGTGTTGACGGCCCAAACGATGCAGGCAAAGTGCGTACATGTAGTAAGCATTGCCGTCGCAATCATTTTCTTTCATCGCCAGTTGGCAGGCATACAGCGCGTCTTTGAAATCGTTCTTCTGATACGACTTCATTGCACGATCCATCAGTGGTTTGAAATTGCTCAACTGCGCCGAGGCAGGCAACCCAATTGCAACCATCGAACTGACTGCAAGGGCAAGAAGCGCAAGAACAGTCAATCTTAGATTGAGATGATGATTCGAACTAATCACAATACCGCCTTCGAAGACGTTTGCCCTCGTTTATTGATAGCCCCAACGCCTGTAAAAATGATCGTCGGTTCTTGGATTATAGATTAACCACTCGTTAATCACCGAAGCATGCTGGTTTTCGGTACGCTTGTAAAACTCCAGTCGTTGAAGATCGGTCGTCAAACCGGGATGATTAGGGAATTTTTCGAGAAACCAATCGCGACCTTCAATTGCCCACTTCTTTTCGAACTCGCTCTGGTGCTTGAGCGGTGCTCGCCCTAAGTATTTGAAATGAATCCATTCATCGCTGATTCCGGTTTGCACCTTATCGCCCTGAAGGTCGCTGACACGCACCTTGTGACCATCGAAGTTGTTCTCGAATGTGGACTCCGGTTTGTACTTGACTTGATTGCTGATTACGGAATACGAATAGTAGATGCAATAGCCCACGCCAGCAATGATAATCAGAATCAAAAGCCAGCCTGGAAAGCCGCTGCTTTGCGGTTTGTTTTGAGTTGAGAATGACATTGCGCGCGTTTTTCCTAGGAAGAGTCCTCTTGCCGTCCCAGAAAAAGTTTAGCAAGTTGTGCTGTATTGCGCTCTTTTACAACATGAAGTTGTTTTAGGCCAGCAACACTTCTCGACACTTAGCATCCCTCAATCGCCAAATGGCTGCATCGGCAACGAAGTGGTGGAAGTTGATGCATGCTTGAATGATGCTGGAAACAACGGTGAATTGCAGTCCGAAATGCTCGAAGAAATGCGGCACGGCGATATAGATAAAGCATCCGGAAACTATGACAATGGCCCAATACTTCAGACCAAGCCAACTCACCATTTCACGCATTATTTTGGATGGCTGCAAGCCGTGATGTAGTCCTTTGTCCTTGAGATAATAGCCCAAACAAACGGCCAGGTATTGGCTGCCGTGAAACAGCGGCGGTGCAAATGCCCAAACCATGATGTTGGCATATCCAGCAGTAGCACCGATTCCAGCTACGGTAAGAATGAGGCAGATAGCCGGCAGCGGAATCAATTGCTTGTCACGATGGTACTTCTTAACCACCGTCGCCACAAACATCACTGTCATAATCGCAAGAAAATATACCGAAGCTTGGTGAATCCAAGTTGGCCAACCCCAAAATGGAAGAATGACTCCCCAATAGTCTCTGGGCGAATGTTCGCTTACGCAAAGCATTCTAGAAATGACGAAGAACGACAAAGAGTGCATCGCCCATCTGAAGGTTTCTCTCTCCACCGGATTCATGAAATAACCGCGTTTATAGCAGTAAATCAACGAAATGCCAAAGCACTGGCCCACGTAATGCTGATACACCCACATAATGTGGATATACACACAAGTGCCCGCTGCTGCCGGATTCGTGAGGCACAGTACAAGCAAACTAAAACTAATGAACGGCATCCAGTATGCATAGAGATGGAAGCGCTTTCGGCTCTCCGGCGTTGCATAAATTCTCACGTAAGTGGCAGCAGTATGCGAATCGGCAAATATATGCTGGCCGAAGCAGCTTGCCAATATCATCCACCTGCCGACACAACCCCAGTCGCCATTCGGGTTGATTTCAGCAAAACCAAAAAAGTAGTACTGCAACCCAAAAAGGAGCCAGAGAGCTCCTCCGTAGACCAGGAAAAAGTCGACAGTGGGATGCACGACCCATGGATAGGGCTTTGTCTTTTCGGCCGCCACCGGTTGGGCAACCGGCGTGGCTTGAGAGCCAATAGTAGTCAGACCACCTCGAGGAAACGGAATACTGCTGCTAACCACCTTGAATCACCTCATCTAAGCAAGCAAAATCTTCCTGCATCTGGGGTCTCTCAACCGCCATATAGCCGCATCGGTAATAAAGTGATGATAGTTCACCACACCAAGAACCAAGCCGGCGACCAAAGCCCGGTCGAAGCCAATTTGTCCGAAGAAATGCGGTATTCCGACATAGAAGAAACAACCGGTTAGAACGACTGTTCCCCAATATCTGATTGCCGGCCAGGTCTTCATCATGCTTCCAATTTGAGAGAACGGCACGCCTTCAGGGAATCCGCGCTCTTTCAGGTAATAGGCCAAGCAAACTGCCAGGTACTGACTGCCATGGAAGAAGGGCGGAACATAGAACCACATCATCAAGCTAGCCGTGTCTCGGGCAAGACCAAGACAAGCAAGAGTGATAATCAAAATCAAACTTGGAATCGGAATCAACTTTCCGTCCACGAAGTACTTCTTCAAGACAACTCCCACAAAAGCAGCTGTCATCATCAAGAACAAAAACTTACCGATGCTTACTGCCACCATGGGAATTCCAGCGCCCCAAAACGGCATGGACAAACCAAACCATTCTTTCGGACTGACTTCAGGCGAGCTCAAGAAACGAATGATGACGTAACCCGACATTGAAAGAATAAACCAGCGGAATATCTCCTTTTCCGTATTGTTGAGATAATAGCCGCGCTTATAGCAGTAGATCAGCGCAATACCAAAGGTCTGGGCGGCATAGTGCCAAAACACCATCACGAGATAGAGATAGACAAGCTGGCTTGTGAATCCTGGAAGGGTCAGACCCAGAATGAAAATCGGCAGACAGGAGTACACCAGCCATGTGCGGTAAAACTTGAAACGCTCTTTGTCCTCGTCGCTTCCCCAAATTCTCATGTATGTCGCAGTGTTATGAGAGTCAGCAAACAGGTGCTGCCCGACATAGGCAAAAACAATGAGCCACTTCTGAGCGCTTGAGTTCAGATCATGAGGAACAGCCCAGCCAATATACAGGTAATTTAGAAGAAACAGTAAAAGCGGACCACCCCCGGTAATCAGACAGAAATCGAAGACCGGATTGATAATCCAGGCGTAGGGGGCTTCGGCCGCAGCCTTATCTGTTGACTGCGGTACATTGAGAGGACTCGCTCCAGAAAACGTGCTACTTACCAATTTCCTATACCTTCTTTTTGGGCTTTGGGCTCTTTTGTAGTAACGCTGCGGACTCAACCGACGAAAATCTTGTCAAAGACCTAACGCCGTGACTGACCACAGCTCCAGATGTTCAAATTGTACCCAGCACGAAAGTGGTTAAACGCAAACAGCGCTGCCTTTTCACAGAAATGCAGCGTCTATTTCTTCAAGCGTCTTTTTCCCAAGCGCAAAGCGCGCCATCGGCTTTCTCCATCTCCTCCTCCACTAGCCGTACATAAAAGTACGTTCGAACCTGCTTCCATTCTAGCAGCGGGTCAGGTGGGCAGCAAGATGGACACCGATAGGTGCCCACCTTAGTTTCTGGCTGTATCACCAGAGGGCGGCAATAGCTTTATGGTGCTGTCTTTTCCGGAAGCCTTCAGATAATAGTCGGCAGTCCGTCGAATAGTCTCTTCAAAGGGCGTTGCCTTGAAGTTGAGTTCTTCCTCTGCCTTTTTCGAGCTGAAGAAAATCTTGTGCTGAGCAAGCCATGCCACTTGCCTGGTTAGAGGTGGGACCTTCTTTTGTTTGTTGAACCACCACTCGCAAGCGCTGCCCAAAAGCGCCACCACCGGTCCTGGAATGGTCAAAAGAGGCGGCTTTGTGCCTGCCAAACGAGCAAAGATTGCGGCCGCCTCGCTCATCGTAAGATTGGCGCTGACAAGAACATACCTTTCGCCGGCACGTCCCATAGTCATCGCATTTACATGAGCGTCGACAACGTCGTTGATGTCGGAGAACGGTACTCCTCCAGGCGGAACACCAATGAGCGATCCTTTAGCCAAGGCCGCAAAAATCGTATGGTGGTGCGGGTGGGTGTCGCCCTCACCAAATACAATACCAGGATTGAGAATTAAAACATTCAAGCCAGCTTTGTATGCTTCCTTAACTTCAAGTTCGGCAGCATACTTCGTGTCGCAGTAGTTCAGTCCCTGCCCGGTCAAGTTGTATTCGATCGACTCATCACCAAGTGTGCCTGCCGGCGGAATCCCCATCGCAGCGACCGAACTCGTGTGAATTACGCGTTTTACACCATGCTTCATCGCCACTTCCATGATATTGCGCGTGCCAAGAACGTTGACACCTATCTGGCGAGGTTGATCGGAGTCACGATAGGAGACCAGCCCTGCAAGATGGAAAATGAGATCGCAACCTTCAACAGCCTTGTTCAACGCTTCGATGTTGGTCACATCACCGCTTCTGTGCTCGACATCAAGGTCTTGCAAGATCTTCGGTTTGGTACTGCCTCTGCCGACGGTGCGAACCGCGTACCCGAGTCGTACCAGCCGCCTGGTCAGATGCGAACCCAGAAATCCGCTCGCGCCAGTCACCAAGACTTTCTTGGGTGTATCAAGACTCTCTGTCAAGAATTCACCATGCCTTCAGCCTGCCGGCTGTCGAGAGCACTTGTCCAACGGTCTAACATTTCAGGATTCTTGTAGCTCGCAAGCGCATCATTTAGAGGAGTCGGCTTGATTTTGAGCGTTTCTTTCAAATCGTTCGTTTTAGCCAAGTTATCGTGCGATGACATAGTCACCTGGTCTATAGAGACAAGAGGAACATCCATCAACTTTTCCAACATCATTGCTACAACACGCATCGCAGCCGGCGGCACATCGATCACTTTAAGATCTTTGCCCTCGACTTGCATAAGCATCTCAATCAAGGTTCTCATCGTTACGACTTCGTCACCGGCAATCTCCAAGTGACATTTGCTCAGCTTCGCATGGTCAGCTCCCACACACTCGACAATCGCATTTGCCAAATCCTGGACATATACAGGCTGCAGTTTGTTCTTTCCACCACCAATCAATGGCACTGCCTTTTTGCCGCTGTTTATCATATCGCGGTATCGCTTAACCAGTTTGCTGTCGCGCCGTCCGATCAGGTGCCCAACCACAAGGCTCGGTCTCAGGATAATGAAATCGATGCCACTCGATTCGATCGCCTTTTCAGCTAAACGCTTGGTTCGGTGATAAACACTTGCCGCACCATCGGCGGTGCCCAAGGCCGTGACCATCACGATCTTCTTGACGCCGGACTTCTGACATATTCTGACGAGGTTTTGCGTGATTCCGCCATGCAATTGCTCTAGCGTTTCCCCTTTCTTGGGTGCAATGCTTCCAATTAGGTGCACGACGATATCGACGCCGTCGAAAGCTTCTTGAATTGAGTTCGAGTCCAAAGACGCCTGAATTGATCCTTGAATGACTTTTGCACCAAATGCAGTCAACAACCCTGCGGCATCGCCTGCAGCGCTTTCGCGAATGAGCGCGCGCACGCTAAAACCACTCTTGCACAAGGCATAGACGACGTGGGTGCCGATGTAACCGTTGGCGCCATCAACCAAAACCGTCTTATCTGAATTCTGGCTTAGTGTCACTGGTCACCTTTCAAAGACGCCCAAACATGCTTAATCAGCGTGACTTCGCCTACTTCGTTGCCCTGAATTCGATGACCCAGGTACTGCAAAAAATAACCGAAGACAATTTCGAGCGAGCCCTCGAGGAAGGTGCCCGTACAAAACTTGAAGATGCCAAAGAAGGCGCACGGCACGCCGACAATGTGCAAACACGCGTTAAGCGGGTGGTGGTGCCGCTCAATATAGTCGATGATGAAAGCCTTTACCTTGTCCATGCCTGAAGTCGTGTTCACTCTAAGATAATCTATTTACTGGGCGTCAAATTCTTACTGTTGGCTCCTTTTTCTTTGAAGTACTGCAAGGTAATCGCCATGCCATCTGAAAATGGAATTCGATGCCTGTAGCCTAACTCGCGTTCAGCCTTGGTGATGTTAAACCCTTGATTGAGCGCAGCCAGTCTAAATGCCGCTCTGGAATATCTGGCGAGGTCCCGCTGCATTGATTGCGGAAGGGCAGGAGCAATGCGTGAAATGGTCTCGCAAAAAGTTTGTGCAACTACGAATGGCACCTTCTTTGTCACGCGAGGAAGCCCCATACCATCTGCAATCGCATCAAAGAGTTGCCTCTTGGTGATCGATTGCCCGTCCGTCAAATTGTAGATTTGCCCGAACGCCGTTTGGTTTCCTATAGCCGCCTCAATCGCCATGGACAAGTTTCCCACGTATATCACGTTGGTTTCCTTGGTTCCATCTCCGATTATCATCGCTTTGCCTTTGGCAATCGACTGAATCATTCGAGGCATCCAAGCCCGCTCTCTCGGGCCGTAGATGAATCCGGGGCGCACGATTGTAATGCCAATCACACCCTTTCCTGCCTCTTTGCCGACAAGCTTCTCCGCTTCGACTTTGGAGTCGGCGTAAGCCTCACCACAGAGCTTGAGCGGTGCTGTTTCCGCCAGGTTGTACTGATGTCCTTGTCCGGTTATCACCGAAAGGCTGCTGACGTGAATAAACTGTGAGGCACCGACTTCCTTGGCAGATCTCAAAACCGAAAGCGTGCCACCGACGTTAGTGCCGAAAATTGCTTCGCGAGAACCATACGGATCAACCATTCCGGCTGCGTGAACCACGACATTGGCACCCTTCAAAGCCGCTTTCGTGGCAATCGGATCGACGACATCCGCATAGGCGAGAGTGACATTTGGAAAGCGAGCGACAAGACCACTCAACACACCCTCCTTGTCAGAGGAGATCGAGCGTGCAATTGCGTTTACCTGAAAACCGGCTTTGGCGAGATGTTCCACCAAATGAGAGCCAACCAGACCAGAGGCTCCGGTAACCGCAACAACAATTTGTCCAGTCATTTATGTACCCTCTAACATCGCAAGCCGTCCGGAAAATGATTCCGGCGAACTCAATAAAGGTATCTTCACTTGGGCTTCCGGGGCTCCTTCAGACACTCTTTGTTGCCTGAGTCTGATGTAGGTACCGCCAGGAACCGGTCTAAGTTCAGGCATACCGAGTCTGCGTGAAGAACGTTTGTCTTCGTACTCAGGATTTTGTCTTCTCAGTGATTGATCGAATAATCTGAGGAATTGGTTCTTGACCGATTCCGGCAGCTGGGCACTGAGTTCTACAAAACAGACGTAATGCGGCGGAAAACCGAGTTCGACCTCGGCTGTGAAATGACAGATCTCTTGCAGCGACAACTGACGAACGCTATGGGTCAGCGCCACAAGAACCTGCTCCTCGGTTACTTTTTCTCCGGTAACCGAGCTTACACCAAGGCCCTTGCGAACGAATTTGATAATCGGCGTGCTCGCGCCTTCTAAACCGACCACCTCGACTAGATCGTTGATGTTGTATCTGTAGAATCCGGCATTTGTCGTGAAGAAGATGTAGTAACGACCACCCACTCTCAATTGGTCGGCCATCAAGAAATTGGGGCTGGCAGACTCGATCTCGTTTTCATCGACAAACTCAAAGAAGTGCGAAGTCAAAGCAAGTACGCCACCGGCTCCTTCATCAGCCAATGGAATAGAACCTCGACCTTCGCTTGCCATGTATCCGAAATCACGCACCGGCACGTCGCCGAATGACTCGGGCAGTCTCTCGAGATAGAAAGAGAGCGGACCACCTTTCCAGCAACAAAGAATCGAAATGTCAGGCCAAACTGTTTTCGGAAGCAACACACCGTCTCTATCGAGGAGCCGCTGTAGATACCTTGCCCGCTCCGGGTCTTTCTTCAGACAGGAGCTAAATGCATGAGCTAGTGCCGCTGGCGGTGCGTAGTTACTCGAGATAGTTCCATCAAAAACATCTTTAATAAGTGTTTCGGAATGCTCCCGCAATTGATCCGCCAATAGAAGAAAGCTGGATGGATTGCAGCCGAGGACGGCGGTTACGTCTTTGATAATTGAAGTACGCAGCATCAAATAATATTTCTGGTCCACATCCTTGAGTTTGCATGCTTCATACGGAACAGCGAAGTGCCGGCGAATAATTGGAGATTGACGCCGATTCAGAAGACCGGAGACCGCACCATAAGGAATACCAGACTCGGTGAACCCCTCTTGGTCGTTGCTGACGATAATTAAGAACTTACCCTGCGCGGCACGGGGGAAGTCCTTGATTATGTGGTAGTTGTGAACTTGAAATGCGTGCGTGTAGTCTTGCAAATGTTTGTTGGTTATGGGCACGAATTTCGGCGTGGCTGTCGTGCCGCTGGTATTGGCAAACATAAACGGCTCTTGCGCCGTCAGTTGATTCTTCTGCCCCTGCCTCAATGCATTGACGTAGGGTTCCAAATCTTCATACTTCGTCGGCGGCACATATTTCTTGAAGTCTTCGTATGAATGAATTTTGTCAAAACCATTTGCCATACCAAATTTGGTGCGTTCGTTCGCACGCACGATTTCCATCAACTTCTGCGTTTGGAAAGCTCGTGGATTCTTCAACGCTTCGTAGAAGCGCTTCACGTGGGTCGCTCTTCGGTACGCCTGCCCAATAGTTAAGTCGAGGTTTTTACCCCACATCTGATTACACTCCTCGTCCTTGTGCCAAAGTCCATGTCGCATCGTTTGCTTGCCTCACTGAAAGTTGAGACAAGGCTGCTTCATTGACTGACACGCCAAGCCCGGTGTTAGAACCGAGATGAGGCGCTTTCCCGCCTCTTTGAGCAGTCAGATCTTCTATAGTCAAATCTCGTTTTAACAAGAAAAAATTGGCAGCACCTTCGATGTTTTTTAGCGCACCTGATACGGCCGCCAATTGTCTTTGCGCAGCTGTAAGCACGCCAGATTCTCCAACTTGAGCTCCCAAGTGCACTTCAAGCCCCGACGCGTTTGCAAGTGAAATCAGCCGCGCCGAAGCAATCAATCCGCCATTTTTCGAAATGCGAACGTTGAATCCCTTGCAAGCACGAGCTTGAATTAGTTCTTTCGCTTGCTCATAGGTGCAAAGAGATTCATCCACAATCACAGGTGTCGAGATAGACTCTGTTATTTTCGCCAATCCGGAAACGTCTTCCGGTTTGACGGGTTGCTCGATTGACGCGACCGCAAACGGTTTAGTCTTCTCGTCAAACATCAAAGTTTCGTCGACAGACCAAGCACAGTTGGCATCAACGCGAATAATTCTTTCGGGTCCGAGGATTTTTCTGGCTAGTTCAACCGCCCTCACATCTTCCTCGAGCGAGCGCCCGACCTTCAACTTCACGGTTTTATATTGGTAAAACTTGAGCAACCAAAGTAACATTCTTGCTTTCGTGCCACGACTAAATGGCGCGACGCCACCATATATGATGCTGGTCCTTTCGCCTTCCGCCGAGGGGGCGGCGCCCATCCTCTGCAAAAGCGAGGCCACGCTCAATTTCTTCGCTTTGGCATAGGCATCGAGTATCGCTGTTTCAAGCGCACACCACGCAGATCCTCTGGCTACTCTATTGAGATCAAACTCATCAAACTTCTCTTTGAGCAACCCCATCAGTTCATTGGGTTCTCCCAATCTCCTGTCAATCAAAGCCGGAGCATACATTTTTTCAACAAATGAAGCTGCGCTCTCTGCCGTTTCTCCAGTTACATAGTCTCTGGGAACCGACTCTCCCCAACCAACAAAAGACGAAGCTCCATCACCGATTTGAGCTCTCACGATCACATTGAGAGAAAAGTCTCGCGCGGCCAGACTGTGCGTGAATGCAAATCTGAACGGCAGGCGAATGATCTGCACGTCAACTCGTTCGACTTTCATCACATCACCACAGGTGATCTCGCCAGTATCCACTCCGACAACAAATGGCTGTAGTCGCGAAACCAGGTAGCATCGAAATCAAGACTGTGATAAGCATCAGGAAAGATGCGCATGGTTTTGTCGACTGACTTCGTCTTGGAATACCATTCCTCGATTTTCTTGACGTCGACAACTTGATCGGCACCAGACTGCAGAATCAAAAGCGGGGTCTGTAAGTTGGAAGCAGCAGCCTCAGCCAATTTAGATAAGCGCATCGTCTCAAAAAAGAATGATGCGGTCGCTTCAGTCAATCTCAATGGGTCCTTCTCAATATATTCGAGATAGGCGGGGTTATCTGTAAACATTGTCGGCACAACCGGGATGCTCCACTTTTTCATTGCTCTGCGGTCGCCCATCAGACGGTTGTACCCAATGGTTAGTTTCGCCTTGAAATCGAAATCAACTTTTGTGTACAAAGCAGGAGAGATCAAAACCAATCCGGAAATTGCAGAGATGAAGCTGCCTTCTTGCGGTTTGTAATCGGTGGCGCTAATGGTAGCGGCCGCCTTGGCTCCCCAGCAGGCGCCTATCATAACGATCGCGTGACCTGCGTGGTCGGTTTGAATCTTGCGCAGAATTCCCTCGATGTCTGCTAGCAAAACCTTGTAGTCAGTGAGATGTCCACGATCTCGTTTGTTTAGTCCTGAACCTCTTCTGTCGGGCGCGTAAATCGTGATGCCTTTGTTGTTGAGAAAACTGGCAGTGTTTTCAAACCATTGACTGTGCCCTTCAATACCGTGCAGATAGAGCACGACCGGCGAGCCCGACTTTCCTTTCCAAAAGCGGCAAGCAAGTTGAATGCCGTCCGACGCTCTGAGGTGCGCGATTTCCGGCTGAATCGTAGGGGCTGATTTATCGAGGATTGGAAGAGGAATTGATGCTAAATCTTTCACGCACTGCCACTGAAATAACTTGGTTACTAAATGGACCCCTGTTCGTGTATTTCGTCACTTCACTATTGGAAAGCCACACGCACAATTCGCCCGTCTGAGTTTAACATCTCGATCTAAGCTATACAAAAATCTTCTTGAATATAGCTTTATACACACATACGTTTTCTTACCGCTTGTGAGCCTTAAGAGCGTAGTAAAGTATTAGCTCGTCCTTCGGAGTCACGTTAAAGGAACTTCATTTAGATGCGGAGATCATGGGATTGGCTGTCGGTGCTGCTTGAGCGAATACAAACTGGATGCCGAACCAGTCCAGTCATTATTGGCCTTGCCGACGATCAATCGACGCTGGCGAATGGTCGGTTTCTTTGCACGGAGCTTTGGCCTTTTATTGAGGAACTGCCGGAAAACATCGGGGTAGTTCGCGAGGCGCTACCTCCAAATTCAATGACTGCCGCCCGAAAGCTTTTGTCGCAGCTGGCTGATGACGAGCGCTATTATCAAAGCCTATTTCTCAAGCAAGCGAAGCTGGGCGGGCTCAGCCTGCATGACTTAGCCGGTATGCAAGAAAGCACTAGCGCGCGCAAACTGAAAACTACGATGCGCGATCACTGCCAATCGGATTCGCAAACACCGCACATACGCGGCATATACGCAATCGTCACTGCAGAGTTGATCGCCACCGTTTTTGCCAGGCATGCGCTGCCTCACTTCGAGCGCTACTTTGCTACCTATGACACCGAATTTTCGAAAGAGGAAATTAATGAGGGTCTGAGCTGGCTTAGAATCCACTCGGCAACTCAAACGCGGCATGCCTTGTGGATGCGCAGGATGCTCAACGAAATCGAGCCGATACCTCCTAAGGCCATGCCCCTGACGGTAGAGGAAATGCTTGACGCCTTTTTGGCGTGCTGGTGTTGCCCGGAACCCCAAAGACAAGCCATCGTCGGAGGACTCAAACGAAACCAGTTTCCAAGCAGCTTAGTTCAAACAGTAGGGAGCACATAGATGCCGTTCAATGCACCATCGATAGCACTTTTGATTTTGGTCGGAATTGCCGTTGTTCTGTCGACACCGGTTCTTTTCAAAGGCTTTTGCCGACGAGGCAAGGGCGTCATGTACGAAAGCAATTTCATGATTCAACGCGCACCTCAATTCACCTCGCTTCTTACAATGGCAGTTATTTTCTGCGCATTCTTAAATTTCAATGGCATCTTATTTCACAAGATTCCGCTGTTTGTGCCGGTCGTCAGCCTTACCGACACACAACCCGAAGGAGCCACTCTGATTTTGGCTTGGGTTGGAATCGCGCTTTTGATTAGCGGACTAGTGTTCATGATTGGCGGCTGGTACTCCTTGGGTGAGTTTTTCACCACCGACGCCGAGGTCTTGGATGGACATGCCGTGCGCGACACCGGCTTATTGCGCTACGTCATGCACCCCGCCTACTCGGGCATTATTCAATCGCTTCTTGGGGCATCTTTGGCAATGACCTCGCTTTTGGGAGCCGGCTTAGTCATATTTGTGGTGGCGCCTCTTTGGCTCCAACGAGCTAAGTACGAAGAGAAAATCCTGATCGAGGCACTCGGACAGGAATACAAAGATTATGCCGAGCGCACCAAGTGGCGCCGCCTTGTACCTCGCTTTATTCCGATCGGCGTTTAGTGGCTTGGACCACTCCACATATCTGAATATCTGAACGTCCTCTCAGAAAGGACAATCTCGATATACCAAAGTGTCTTGATGAGCCAATTTACACATACATTTTTTCTCAATCGCTCCTCTTTGGATCGTCGAGTCTGAATGTTACAATGGTTGAAAAGGATTGAGCGGTCGGATTCGGACGAGACCGCAGGACAGGCATCTTGAGAAACAAAAAAACCACCCTCGTAACAGCCATCACCATATCTGCCACCATGGCCCTTCTTGGAGCGATGGCCCCAGTCCAATTTAGTTCGCCGGCTTTGGCAAAAGAAGCCAAAGAAAAAAACAAGGTGCAAGTTTCAACGGAAGAACGCACCGGCGGCAAAACCTGGTTTAAAGCCTCTGTTGTGGTGGACGCTCCACCCGAGTTGGTCTGGCAATCCGTGCACGAAGAAAGACGTCACGATCCAGATTTGGCATACAGTAAGGTTCTCGAGCAGAAAGACAATGAATGCCGGCTCGAACAAAAGTTTGTACTGATTCCGGTCATCGGCGCATCAGTATGCGAGATGAAGAATTGGGAAGTCCCTGGTCACAGAATCGACTATAAACTGGTGAAGTCAGATCGATTCAAGGCAATGGAAGGAAGCTGGGTCTTGACTCCGGTCAATCAAGGAACATTGCTTGAATTGACCACACACCTCGATCTTGGCTTGCCCGTCCCGAAAACATTGATGAATTCGGTGACATCGAAGAAATTGGAACGACGCCTCGGCAATGTGCGAAAGATGGCAGAAACATTGAATGCCAATCGCGTTGCTTCTGCAACCAAAAAAGAAATCTAGCGACCGGGTTCCTTCGGTTTTGGCTTTCGCTTGTAGGTCGAGAAATCCCAGTTTCGGCCGGAGAACTCTCTTGGCTCTTTGCCATTTGAGTAATAATGCGAGTCTTGGATTTTATCGTAATGCTCATCGAGCAATCGAAGCGTTCCCAAAGGAGTGAGCTCATTCTGGGCGCCTGCCTTGTCGACCAAAACCAAAGCGGGATAGTGATTGATTATCTCGTTAGGAACCTTCTCGTGATAGACGTGGTTGTAATACTTTTCATATGCACCCTGACACATCCCTTTTATCGAGCACCAGCCAAGAATGCGAATCGGACGCCCCCAAAGAAGATAACCGCCAGGTTTGCGATCTAAGAAAAACATCGCCGGAAATGCAGGTCTGGCCGCGTCACACAAAATCAATACGGGATCACCGGGCTTGCTCTCCGTTTCAATCACAGTTTCAACGTCTGGAATATGTGGTGATTTCAGTCGCTGCTCAAAAATTGAACGCGACATCTCCGCCCTAAGAGACTGCATTCTCTTCCAACAAAGCCCCGCAAGCGATCCGCCCGCCACCAAAATTAGCAGACAGGCAACCATATATGGTTTCGATTTCGCATTTTCGCCCCGCGACAAAATCTTGGCGGCAAATCGCCAGAAATAAGCAAACTCGATTGCTGCTGCAAGCACGCTGCCAAATTGCCCAATGATGAACTGAAAAGAAAATCCCTCGCCCTCAAGAACATACAAACCGAATCCGGTCAGTGCCACCGTAGCTAGGGGCATCAAAATTGAGTTGCGATATGCCATCGCCAAAGACAAAGACACAGCAACGGAAAGCAAGTAAATAATGTCTCGACGATCGGGCGCACTCTCCACACCGAATGTTGCCTTGTCAAACGAAATCATCGACTTGAAGCCAGTAGAAAATGGCTTTATCCAATCAAAGTAGGCATCTTGCACATCCTGACTCAAGGTCATGACATACACGTTGGTGCAAATAAAGGCTGAAACCGCCCCTGCCACCTCCGGCGCAAAGAACGGCTTGAATCGCCGGTTTTCAAGGAAGAAGCAGGCCTCCACCCCAAGCATGACGACCCAAAAGTTAGTCAGATCAAGACCCAGTCCGAGCGTCGCCAGAAGTCCGGTAACAAAAGACAAGAAAGAATGGCAAGCTATTCCCCGCCACCTCATCCATCTCACAAGCAGAAACGGAAAATAAAGAAGTGAAAACAGATGCTGAGTTTGTCCCCACTCAAATCCCACCCAATAGTTGAACGCAGCGAATCCGATTAAAAGAGGAGCGAATGCTTCTTCAATCTGCCGTTTCATCTCGATAGATGTTTTCGACTCTTTGTCGACACTGGCGGCTGAAAGACCCTGACGCATGACCAACGCAGCAAGCAGGACAGACAGTACCGCCAGAGATGCCACGCAAATTCCAAATGCGTTAGCGACCTGAAGTCCTGTTATCTGACTCAATTTAAGCGGCAGAGAAAATATGACGAACAAGATTGGAGGCGACGAATCAAAGAAGTCTATGTAAGGCTTCTGTCCTTGTTGAACAAGCTGCGCACACTTGAGATACATCGCAGCTTCCGGCGCGATGTCTTTTGTATTGGCGAGAAAGTCTCCCAATGCAAGAGCAATCATGAAAACTGAAGTCACAAGAGCGAACAAAAAATAGGCTGCCGGTCTATCGAGGGTTCGCGGTTGACTAGTAGTCACGTTTTACGTAGGTTCTCAATTGCCGATGATTCTTTGTAGCGGCCTATTCTATAATATAAAACTGAAATTGGTAAGGAAAACAGCGCGCAGATGACGGCAGCCGCAAAGAAATCAAAGCGAAAACCAGTCTGGTTTTTGATTGGGCTCACGCTTCTTCTTGCATCGTTGTTTGTCGCGCGCACAGTCATTTTCTGGTGGTTTCACCCACTTCTGGCTTATGCCGATCAAGCTTGCTATATGGCTTGCGGTGAACTTATTTTGCAAGGCAAGACTCCTTACATCGACTTCTTTGATTTCAATCCACCGCTAATCATGTATTTGAACACGATTCCGGTGATGGCATCGAATCTGTTTCGAATTCCCATACCACTGTCCTTCGACCTGTTTGTCGTGTGCATAACGGTGTACGACTTCTCGATTGCCGCGCTCCTCTTTCTCATTCACAGGCGGCATCCTGATTCGATTCAGTACATACCGATGCTGATTGCATTTCTCATTTTCTCGCAGATACAAATGGCAGACTTTGGGCAGCGCGAACACTTGTTTTATCTGGGCTACTTTCCGTTTCTGATTGCAAGATACTTTACTTGGGAAGGCCGCTGGGTTCCCAAACCCTTGGCGGTATTAGCAGGAATTGCAGGCGGAGTTGGAATTTGTTTGAAACCTCAGTTTCTGCCGGTTGCCATCGGCGTAGAGCTTGTGCAGTTGTTGAAGTACCGCAAGTGGAAGTGTTTTTTCAGACTGGAAAACTATGCCTGTATCGCCACCGGGCTTGTTTACATCGTATTTTTCATGATTTTGCCGAAAGAAGCACGTGATGAGTACATATTCAATGCTGTTCCTATCTATAAAGGCGGCTGTGAATGGTACTGCACTTCGCTCATCTATAACTTGACAAACGATGAGGAGTGGTGGCGTTCAACATTCATGACATTAGGTACTGTCTGCTTGGCTGGTGCCTTCAGAACCAAGTCGGCACTGCTTCCTCCTTTAGGAACATTCACCATGCTTTCATTGGTGCTCTACCTTGCCGCAGGTCAACATTGGCTATATCACCGTGTCCCTATGTTGGGTGGTGCCTACTTGCTTTGGGGTGCGGAGTTTGCCCTTTTGCTTGATCCGATAAGAAAGTTCCTCAACAAAATTTGGATCAGCGATTACATTTTGATTTTGCCAATCCTGGCTTGGTTTGGCTTCGAAAGCTATCTCCACATTGAGAACATCGTCAAGCCGCCTGAACATGCGAAGCTCGTCGACTTAAAGCCGTTTGGATACAATGGCAAAGAAATCGAATTTGACTTTGACCCTATGGCCGGTGCCATTCTCAAATACTCCAAGAAAAACGATCGTGTTTGGTTTATCGGCACAGGCGTAAATCCAGGCTATCCAACGGTAATTCAGACACAGCGAAGAGCAGGATCGCGCTTTTTGCATGCAATGATCTTACCGATGGTCGAAATGGGAATCTTCAAAACAAAAGAAACAGATCCCGACAAAGCAGACAAGCTGCGCGAGAAAGAACGAGTAACCGTAGAGATGATGGGCGCTGACCTCGAGTCGTTCAAGCCCAAGCTTTTAATCGTTCAAGACAGCCCAATCAACTGGTACTTCGAACCATTTCACTTCTACGAACGTTTCGTTCACCCTCACTATAGAAAAGTAGCTCAGCACGAAGAATGGACAGTTTGGCAGCTCAAAGACAACAGAGAAAACATTGATCCAGATAAGGAAGATAACGGCTCTGAAGACTGTCTCGTCGTCAAAAAGTTCGAAGAGGACATCCTAAAACTCAATAAGAAACGAGACGAAGAAGCTAAGCAGCAAGCAGAAGAAAAAGCGAAAGAAGCGAAGCGTTTCGAAGAAGAAGCGAAGAAAGCGCTAGAGGCCGAAACGAAAAAAGCCGAGGAAGCGAACAAGAGAGCTCTTGAAGAGGAAGCAAGAAAAGCCTCCGAACGTGAAGCAGCTAAAGCCTTAGAAGCAAAAATAAAAGCGGAGGAGAAAGAGGCGGCAAAAGCGGCGGAAGCGAAATTTAAAGCGCAAGAGGCGAAGGCAAAAGCGGAAGAGGCGAAGCAAGCCGCCACAAAAAACTGACCAGAACGCGCTATCCTCCTCGCCCTTCAGAGGGGAGGAGGTCAACTACATGAAATTGACTGCCACTTCGGCGTCTACCAAAACATCCAGTCTGACCTGGAAGTGTTCTTCAAAAATATACTTTTTCTCGTGAAGAGCCCACACTTCCGAATAGCAATTTTCGCCTGGCTTCAAGGTAAGCGCCAAGGATATCAATCGCCTTTCGTAGCCGCCTTTTTGAAATGGCTCCATTACGACTCTGAGAGCTCTTATCACTTGCCGGTGACTGCGATCGAGCGCTTCAGCTACGCGCAAAATAGCGGAGAGATCGCAGACGATCTTGCGTGCCTCGGGAGGCAAAATAGTGTAGGAATCATGCGAATCTTTCGGTTCGCTGCCTCTGTGGTAACGCGCAATATTGGCGATGATTGCCACTTCCTCTTCCGAATGTCCAAGCAGCCCTGCATTCTTGATCAAGTAATAGGAGTGCTTGTGATGCCCGTTTCGTCCGATGAACATTCCAACGTCATGCAGCATCGCGGCCGACCATAACAGGTGACCGACTTCTTCGGGGTGATTGTGCAGTATGCCTCTGGTTTGTACGAATATATCGCGTGAAATGCGCGCAACTTGCTCTGCATGCTCGAAAGCACCGTGATATTTTTCAAGCAGTGCATGCACACTTCCTGAGCGCGGATCTCGATGCTGTTCCAATCCGGCTTGCAGCCAGCCTGTCTGAAGGAATCTGTCTACAATCACGCCTTCTCGCAATGCAGCCGTGCACACGACCGTTTCATTTGCCTTAAGCGATCTCATGGTCTCCAGCAAAACAATCGCACCAGCAAGAATTGTTTGGTTTCTGTCTTGTGAAATTCCTTTGACTCGCTCGCCTTTCAGCGCCGCCTCTTCCAGGTATAAAACCAAGTGTTCGAGCCGTTCACGCGAGATTTTCCAACCTCCGAGATCACCTTCTTCGCCCAAACGTTCTTGATCTAGTTTGGCAAGAGTTTGCACCGTTCCCGATGTGCCAATCAATGTTCGAAAGCCACCTGAACTTTCAATTCGTGCAGCACAAGGACGCAGAACACCTTTGACTTCATCATGGAGTTCTTGAATTGCCTCCGGATCAGGCACGCTCTTCTTGAAGAAGCGTTGCGTCAATCGCGCGGCACCGAGTTTGTAGGACTCGGCAAAGAAGGTGTGCTGGCGATCTGAGACAATGATTTCAGTGGACCCACCACCAATGTCAACGATGCAAAACACTTCTTTCAATTCAGGCATCGCCCACAAAACACCGAGATAAATAAGGCGCGCTTCTTCTTTACCGGAAATCATGCGAGCATCGAGACTGAGCTCTCTGCGGAGCTTTTCGAGAGCGTCTTCACCATTTTTCGACTCTCTTACTGCTGAAGTCGCAACCGCAAGAATTGTAGTGGCACCGGAAGCAAATGCCTTTTTGATCATGTCCTTCAGAATGCGTGCCGCCGCCCTCAGTGCTTCGTCGTCAATGAAGTGATTTGAAAGGGCGCGCCGAAAGAAGGGGACCGCCTCTTTAACCTTGGTGATAATCTCGAAATGATCGCGATCTTCGCTTGCTTTGCAAACGATCATGTGAAACGAGTTGGTTCCCATATCTATTACAGCAATAGTGGGACCGCCTTGAACACGCACCCAAGACCTCTGGCGCTGACTCTTAGTGCTGGCCGCTCTAGACTTTCCGGTTGAAGAGGCTCGAGGTGTCATTCGGATATTATATAAGCGCGTCGGTAAGACAAAATAGAGATTCGTTTAGGGAGGTCTTTGTCAGAATCATTATGAAGGATCCGCGGTGAGTTCCCAAGATAGAAAGTCGCCCGATGTTGAAATTGTCGTTGTTGGTGCCGGCATCACAGGGCTGGCGGCAGCATACACTCTCGTTCATCAAAAGAAAGAACTAACCAATACGGAGCCCGCCCCCACAGTTTTAGTCCTAGAAGGATCAAACTCGGCAGGTGGCGTGATTGAAACAATCGAGCAAGAAGGCTGCTTATTGGAGACCGGACCCGATTCAATCCTGACTGCCAAGAAGGCAGCAGTCGATCTCGCCTTGGAGTTGGGACTCGGCAAGCGCATAGTCAAGACTAACGAAAAACATCGTCGCGCCTTCATTGCACACAAGGGCATCCTCCATCCCATACCTGAGGGCTTTGAACTGATAGCACCCACACGGCTTCTGCCGTTTCTGGGTTCGGGAATATTATCGGCACGAGGCAAACTCAGAATGTTGAGCGAGCTCTTCATACCGGCAAAAGCACATAACGAAAACCGTGATGAGAGTTTGTCCAGTTTCATAAAAAGAAGATTCGGCAAGGAGGCGCTTGAAAGAATCGCACAGCCCATGATAGGCGGCATTTATACGGCCGATCCCGAAGTGCTCAGTTTAAGAGCAACTATGCCTCGTTTTCTTGATCTTGAAGATGCGCACGGAAGTGTAATACGTGGTCTGGTTTTCCAACAGAAGGAAAACCGAACAAAGAAACTTTGCCTCACGGATGACAAATCTGAGTCCTGCGACTCTTCCAAGGTGCAAGGCGCTCGATACAGCGCATTCGTCTCTTTCGATCGTGGCATCGGTGTGCTCGTCGACACGCTTGTCTGCTCGCTTCCCAAAGACATCATACGTTACGACTCTCGCGTTGAGAAAATTCAAAGAGACAAAGATGTTTATCGTATTTTTCTGTCTGGCGGCAAAGAAATAACATGCGCAAGTGTAATTCTAGCGCTTCCGGCTGAAAAGGCAGGAGCGCTTGCGCAAGAGATCGCTCCAATCGTGGCTGAGAAACTTTCGGCGATTGAATCGGTATCATCGGCAGTGCTCAACTTCATTTTCAAACGAGCCGACATTTCGCACAAACTTGATGGATTCGGCTTTGTCGTTCCTCAAACAGAAAAGAGATCTTGCATTGCAGCCAGCTTTGCCACAGTAAAATACACCGGGCGAGCACCTGAAGATGTCGCTGTCATCAGGGTTTTCATGGGAGGTGCTTTGGCTCAAGAGATCATGGACAAAGATGATGAGACCCTAACTCAACTGGCACTGAACGACCTACGGCACTACCTAGGCATCGCAGCCCCACCGATCAAAACCATCGTCAAACGCTGGCCGAATTCGATGCCGCAATACAAGGTCGGACACGCTGCATTTGTCGAGTCTCTCGAGTCAGATCTGAAAAGCACAATGCCTGGTGTCTACCTTGCAGGTTCGTCATATCATGGCGTGGGAATTCCAGATTGCATTCAAAGTGCGCAACGCGCAGCCAATTTCGCACTGGATTGGTTGAAAACATATAGAGCCTTAAACTAGTCTCTTGATTCGCCCTGTGGCGGCAACTTCTTTCGAGACTTTGACTGACTGACGTCGGAGGCACTTTCGAGCTTGTTGAGAAGGTCTTTGACCTGAGATGCTTCCGCTTCTTTTTTCGTCTCTTTGTCTTCGGTTAGGGACGTCTTGAACCTTCCATAGACAAACGTCACCATCAAGGCCGACGCCGCAATGCAGGCAACCAAGATGCTTATTGAAGACATGTCGAGTTGGGTTTCCATAGGGCGATCTTCTCGTAGTTTGCAGCTTACGCCTGCTGTTCAGGTCCTACGCAGTCGAAGCGAAGAACCCAATTCATAACAGTTATGTCTATTATGGGTTGGACGACCTCGGTCGCGCAATACTATTTTAGATTACTATACTGGCGGTTTGATTGCGCCTGGCCGGTCATGGGGACAAATCTGACCGCCATGACGCTTCGTCTGATTATCGATCCATCGAGGTTCTTCTCAACGACGATCAGGTCCTGTAAGTCTTTTCCCACTGGAGCAATTAACCTACCTCCGGGCTTCAATTGTTCAATCAGTTTAGGCGGAATTTGCTCGGGAGCTGCCGTGACAATGATGGAGTCAAAGGGCGCCTCCTCAGGCCAGCCCGCATATCCGTCGCCGCTTCTCACAGTGATGTTTGCGTAATTCAGCCTCTCCAAGCGCTCTTTGGCTGTCTTCGCAAGATCATCGACGATTTCGATAGTGAAGACATGATCGACGAGCTTCGATAACACCGCTGCCTGATAGCCGCATCCTGTCCCAATCTCGAGCACCTTATCGGTTTTTTTCGGTTTAATGGCTTGCGTCATGAAACCAACGATGTAAGGCTGCGAAATCGTCTGGCCCGACCCAATCAGAAGAGGCCTATCGGCATAGGCTTCACTTCGATCGCCTTCGGGCACGAATTGATGACGTTCGACGCTTCGCAACGCTTGAAGCACAGCAGGATTCGAAACACCTCTTGCCTCAATCTGGTCGCGAACCATATCATTGCGTTCCTTCTCAAAATTATCCAAAGCCATTTGAGCACCGTCGGGCGCCTTTGCTTGAGTGCATGAGGCAGCTGCAAGACTTAGTATCAGCAACGCAAGAACGAGGGGCATAACCGGTACCCGGAGATTCGATGATTTTCCGGAATCCAACGGACTGGACCAGAATTTGTCATCCTATTTATATTGTTGCACGACCGAATGAGCCCTCTGCTGAAAAGATCAATGAGAATCACAATCGGCAAAAATCGTTATTGTTGTTAAGCCCCACAGGTGGAGCCTCAAAGGAAATCAGACCGCAATATGATAGGATTGCCTTTCGTGCCTGTGGGCGTTTACGAGGGGATCTCCAAAATGCATGAAGATCGAGAGTCTTCTGTGTCCAGCACTTCTGTGATGAACAACGAAAGCAAAAGCGGTCAAGAGTCACTGTTTCTCAACGCCGTCAACTTGAAAAAGACGGAAAAGGTGCCAATCTGGTTGATGCGGCAAGCCGGTCGTTTTATGCCGGAGTACCGCGAAATCAGAGCCCGCATGGGTTTTAAGGAGTTGTGCAAGAGCCCGACGACTGCCGCCGAAGTGACGATTATGGCGGTCGAAAAATTGAACGTTGATGCAGCCATCATTTTCGCCGACATTTTGCTTCTGCTTGAGCCGATGGGCATTGGGCTTTCCTACGCACGCGGCGACGGACCGGTAATTGCCAATCCGGTAAGAACGGTTGATGACATCAATGCTCTCAGACGCGTGCATGCTTGGCACGACATGGGTTACGTCATGGAGTCGATCAAGCATGCAATTGCAGGGTTGAAACCAAACATCCCTCTGATTGGTTTTGCCGGAGCACCATTCACGCTTGCTTCTTACGCCATAGAAGGCGGTTCCTCCAGAAACTTCGAACATACGAAACAGCTCATGTACAATCAGCCGGATGCCTGGAAGATGCTTATGGAAAAGCTCGCCGATGCGACATCGGATTATCTCAATGCTCAAATCGACGCCGGCGCCAAAGTCGTGCAAATATTCGACAGCTGGGTGGGTTCACTTGGTCCCAGCGACTACCGCGAATATGTATTGCCATACATGAAGCGCACTATATCCGGTATCAAGCCGGGCACCCCCGTGATTCATTTCGGGACCGGCACGTCGGCCCTTCTCGAGCTGATGAAACAAGCCGGCGGCAACGTCATCGGAGTCGACTGGCGAATTGATCTCGATGTAGCATGGGCACGATTGGGATATGATGTCGGCATTCAGGGCAACCTAGATCCATGCGTACTTCTGGCAGACAAAGACGTAATCAAAAGACGCGCTCTGGATGTACTGAAGCGTGCGGAGAATCGACCGGGGTTCATCTTTAATCTTGGACATGGCGTGTTGCCTCAGATTCCATTCGATAATGTCAAATACCTCGTTGAAGTCGTGCACGAATACAACGCAACATAAGCAACACGTCAACTGATGGACAGCGAAGCCTAGGGCTTTTCTGTCTTTTCTCTCTTTTGTTCTGGCTTTTCTGTCTGTTTTAGTTTCTCGACGCCATCGTTTTTGGGCTCAACACTTCGAGTGAGAGGATCTCGTTCACACATCTGGCCAGTGGTAGGTGTGACCGGTTGAGAGCAAGCGGTCAACAGCGATGCTCCGCTCATTATTGCCGCAATAAATGTTGCAACAAAACGAAAAGAGTCTTTTACCCTTCCGACAATGGTCTGACAATCTTTGGTGATAATCGTTCCATCAAAACGACGAATGAAAGTTACGCACAAACGTCCTTCGCGAGTAGCTACCAACTCTTCCGCTTCCATTCTGGTCATGCCAGAGAGGTTATAGACGTTGAGTTTGCAATCACCGCAAAAGCGCACGCGATCGTCTCCCTCCATTTTGTCAAAGCCCACTCTGCATGGACTTTTGATGGAGAGAGACTCAAGCGGTTGAGGTTTTTTAGAATGTTTCATATCATCAACTTCTCACAGCAAACGTCTTAGTTAAAACTTCGGCCACGACTTGATCGGGAGTAGAAGCTCCGGCGGTAACGCCCACCGTCACATCACCTTCAGGAAGCCAATTCAAAGTTTCAATGCGCTCGTCAGAATGCGCTGATTTGTGCACGATTCTGTTGCCGGGTCCTATACAATCCGGACCGTCAATGTGGTAAGACTTCAGTCCTTCAACCTGGGCAATTTCCTGGAGATGCCCGGTGTTGGAGGAGTTGAAGCCTCCAATCACAAGAACCAAATCCAGCTTCTCGCCTACCATTTTTAGCATGGCGTCCTGACGTTCTTGTGTGGCATCACAGATGGTATCGCCTGGACTTAAGAAGTGTTCGTCAAGTTTATCCGGTCCAAACTTGGATAACATGGTTCGCTCAAAGAGTTTGCCTATCTGTTCTGTCTCGCCTTTGAGCATCGTGGTTTGATTGGCGATGCCGATTCGCTCGAGATGCTTGTCTGGGTCGAACCCAGCCGAGCAGGCCCGTTGAAACTTGGAGATAAACTCGTTGCGGTCTCCGCCTTTGAGTATATATTCGGCTACCCATTGCGCTTCGTTCAGGTTTTGAACGATCAAATAACTGCGTGCGCGTGAAGAGGTGGCGGCCGTTTCTTCGTGATTGTATTTGCCGTGAATGAGTGCCGTAAAGTCGCTGTGCTCGTATTTGAGCACTCGATTCCAGACGCGCGAAACCCATGGGCATGTGGTGTCGACAATTTCGCATCCACGTTTTGAAAGCAGTTCCATCTCTTCTTGGCTGGCACCAAAGGCAGGCAGAATTACAACCTCACCTTCTGAAATTTTTTCCCAATCTTTCGTTCCATCCGATTTAATAGGCAAAAAATCTATGCCCATGTCTTTGAGGTTGGCGTTTACAACCGGGTTATGAATGATCTCATTGGTGATCCATATCCGTTTGTCAGGGAAGTGTTTACGCGTTTCATATGCCATCGATACCGCGCGATCGACACCCCAACAGAAGCCGAAGGCCTCTGCCAATCTCACAGTCACGCCCTTTTGAGTGATCGTGTTTCCGTTTTTTCGTACTTGCGCAATTAGATCTGATTCATACGCTGACTTCAGATCATCCTGTACCGCTTCTTTGAGGCCAAAGCCCTTGCGGTGATAGCTCGAATTCTTCATTGACGGTTTTGAATTCCCTTTGCAGCCAGATTCGATTTTACTGAAAACGGACTGAGCATTCCATCTAATCAGGTGATATTATGACGTTGGATTTCACTTACTATGATCCCTAGTTGACAAGAATAGTCAGAATATTCATGGTTTCAAACCAGTTTGCCGACGATAAAAACAGTAGCCCGTACATGCAGGTTAGTGGGTATATGGTTTTTGTCCGAGCAAATGAAGCAACCACTTGTCGGCGATCAACACCAATAAGTGAACTGTCCGTTGTGGGGGGATCAACTATTTCTTTGGAGGAACCCAAGTGAAGAAGTCATTATTCGGTCTGGTCATGGCTATGAGCCTGGTCTCGACACTCGCAGCACCTGCCAAGGCTGAAGAGTGGGGAGATATGGCTAAACAAACAGTATTGCTGCCGGTCAGATGCGCTGCCATCGGTGGCGGAATGGTTGTCGGAGTGCCGGTTGCAATCACTCGCCGTTCATCCAATCGCTGCATCGAGTTCACACAGAGCTTTGCAGAAAAGATTGGCGGCAAAGAACACATCCCACCGATGCTGTTTGCCAGCGTCATGGGCGTTCCATTTGGTCTTTTGGTAGGAACAGGTGAAGGCGTTTACGCAGGTGGAAAGAATGCAATTTCCCATGGTTGGGAAAAGCCTTTCAGCCTTGCTTCCTTTAGCCTGGACAAAGAGCTCGAATAGCCGCTAAAAAGTGTAAGAGCAAACCCACCGGACTGGCTCTGCCAATTCGATGGGTTTCTTTTTCGCCTGGTTAGTGAACCACCCGATTAAACGGAACCTGCCAAAATGCTGCAGCTTGAAGCCCTTATATTCGACATGGACGGAGTTCTAGTTGATTCCGAACCCCTGCATTTAAGAGCGTTTCAAGAGATAATGCAGCGCTACGGGCAATTGTGGACCGAAGAAGAGAACCGTCGATTTCTTGGACAGAAAGATATCGAAATTGCAGCAATCATGATTGAAGAACTATCGATGCCGGTTACTCCACACGCGATGGTCGACGAGAAAGAGACGATTTTGCGGGAGATATTCAAGAAGGAGTTGGCACCTCGGCCCGGCTTGATGTCGATTCTCAAAATTGCCGAAAGCATGAGTTTGCCCATGGCAGTCGCATCTTCGGCTACCCTCCCAACAATCGAGTTGGTGGTAGACCTTCTGGGCATTCGTTCATCTTTCAAAACACTTACATCCGGCGATGAAGTGCCAAAAGGCAAGCCGGCTCCCGATGTATTTCTCCTTGCGGCCAAACGACTTGATGCAGATCCTGCACGATGCCTTGTCATTGAGGATACACTGAATGGTATTCGTGCAGCGAAAGCTGCAGGAATGAAATGCGTTGCAATCCCTTGCGACGCAACCAGGCACGAGGATCATTCCATGGCCGACCTCAGGCTCGAAAGCCTAGTTGACCTGAATTTATCCGAGTGGAGATAACTTTCCTATCCTGGTCTGGCAGATAAACGAGATCTAGCCGGTTCAGCCAATCAGCCAGGGTGGGATTATCAGACGGAAACAGTTAATCATATGACAACCATGTCATTGAGCACTGCCCGTTCTAGTCATCTCATGGTGGGTATAAGAATTTGGGGGCTGAGATGTCCGCAAATTTTATATTGAGCAAACGCGTCGTCTTTTGAAAGGTATTGAACGTATGAAGACTATTCCTAGGGAGCAAATTCTCAGGCTGAATTGCCCAGGCTTTGGCGAGGAGAATTATCTCAGTGTCGGCAGAGCGAGACCTCTCGATCAGTACCAGGCCATAGTCTGTAATCCCGTCAGTATCGTTCACCTTTTCGACAAAGATCCTGATCTCGTAAAGCAAGTCGAGCAAGCGCTTACCGATGGGCTCACCTCATATTCGATTCACAACGATCCGCTGCTTCAAGCTTTGGCAGTCGACATTGAGACACGTTTGTTCGAGCTGGTGAAGTTTCTTGAAAACGGTGGCGTGCTCGTTTATTTCCTTTGCCGTCCATTTCTTCTTCAAAGCGACACTCTGGCAATGGACAACTACTATTGGTTGGAAAGCTTGGCTCCGGACTCTCCGAAAGCCGACGAAAAAAATGTGCGTCACATGAGTGCTGTCTCGCACGGAAGAATAATCGAGCCGACTGATGAATGCGACGCCTCCGAGATGGCCCCTTATTTCCAACAAGCAGGTCTTGAGTGGAACACCATTATTCGCACCGACTTCCTTACCGATGGTTATACGGTGCTTGCCACCGCCGGAGCCAAAAAGTGCATTTCCGGACATCTGCATGCTGGTGACGCTGGCGGCAGATTGGTATTTTTGCCGGCACCATACTCTCCCGATTTCGATCGCATCTTGATGGACTGCCTCAACAAATGCTTTGCAGGGCGCGAAGGCGAAGTTGCCGCTCCGGAAGCCCCAGCACCAGCTCCTGCAGCCAAGCCCGAATTGCAAGTACCGGCACCAGATCCGGTGAGTGCAGCGGTAGCGGATATTCTTGCAACACCTCCGGCTGCGGCACCACAGCCGGTACCACAGGCGCCGCCGCCTCCTCCGCAGCCGGCACCACCAGCGCCACCACCTGCGCCGACTCCAGAGCCTGTTAAAGCAGAAGATCCATCTCTGGCCACATCAGACAGTCTCTCAGTTCCAGGCACAGCACAGGCCAAGGCAAACGATTTCGATCTCAGTGGATTTGCAGAAGCAGCCCGACAGTTAGTGGCAAGTCAGGGGCATCCGGTAGCGCAGGCACCAGCGCCGCCGGCACCGCCGCCGGCGCCTACTCCGCCTCCGGCACC
>CAZCZI010000040.1:13834-24751 GCA_964503045.1 uncultured Candidatus Obscuribacterales bacterium | reverse complement strand
CCTACTCCGCCTCCGGCACCTACTCCGCCTCCGGCACCAACCCCACCTCCGGCACCCACTCCGCCTCCGGCACCACCTCCGGCACCCACTCCGCCTCCGGCACCACCGCCGGCGCCTACTCCGCCTCCGGCCCCGGCGCCAGTAGTCCCACCGGCACCACCGCCGACACCAGTACCGCAGTCGCCAGTTATGGAAGACGCACCCGCTGAACCAACCACCACTACACCCAAGGCAGAGGAATCGCAGATGGAACTTGAAAGACAAGATGAGCAACAAGCGCAACCAATGCCGTCGCAACCGATGCCGCAAGCACAACCGAAATCACCGGCAGGAGTGCTTGATGCCCTCAAGCATCGAGTGGACGCTCCGAAAGAACCGGTTGGTCAACCATTTCCGGAGACTCATGAGCCGGCGCATGCACACGAAAACAACAATCACGAAGATCAAGAACATCCCGACGCAAAAGATCTCATCCGGCGCATGGAACAAGCCTCCAATTCCCCAATTCCGGATTGGTGCTGGCAGTTCTCATTCCCGTTCGTCGAAGAGCTAAAGAGAGAAAAAGCTTCAATAAACGAACAACTCAGACAGATGCAGCTCAAACTCTCCACCGTAGATAACAGAATCGCCGCAGTAGAAGGCATCAAAGTTGCCCTGCTAGCAGCCGAGGGTGAGGAGTTGCTTTCTACTTGCAATCGCGTCCTCAATCGCATCGGCTGGAATTCAAAACCTTCTACAAACAATAAGGAAGAGCTCGTACTTTCAAGCGTCGACAATGCAGAAGCGATCGTGAGAATCGTGAGAAGCCCTGCCATGGCAAGCCGCTCTGAAGTAGCCCTTCTTGCCGAATCAGTGATTTCTTACTGGGATGAGCATGAAGTAGAACCAAAAGGAATTCTGCTTGCTTGCACTCACGTCAATACTGCTCCGGAAGAAAGAAGCGACCCAGACTTCTCGGATGCACTCGCTGAGTTTGCCGCGAAGAAACATCTGTGTCTTATGACCACGCTACAACTTCTGAGCATGTACAAAGACGTAGAGCTCGGCCTGCTGCAAGGCGACCAGCTGCGCAAAAACATGCTCGAGTGCAACGGTCGCTTAGCCGGATACGAACTCGAAGGCGGCGTTGTGCGGCAACCGGTAGCGGTTGAGTAGATTTCTCTATAGGAGCAAACGACAGTGACTATTACGACTCTGCTCGTCTCTGATTCACCCGAGCGAAGCGCAAAACTCCAGGCACTCATCAACGGGCGCGCAGAACTGGCTCTGATTGGCACTGTCGATCGCAAGACGGCCCTTAAGAAGATCGCCGAGGCAAGACCCAGATTTGTCTGGGTAGAGCTCGATCCAGATCCGCAGTCAGCGCTCAAGCTGCTGACCGAGTTCAAAAAAAAGTATCCGAAAGTTCCTTTCGTAGCAAGCAAATCGACGCTCGATGCGGCGTTGACAAAAAGCGTTTATCAAATGGGTGCTCTCGATTTTCTTGACGATCAAACTGGAATGGATGCACAACTGGCCCTGGTGATTCAGCAACTCGAAAAACAACCGGCTCCCGAGCCGGAGCCGGCTCAACCTCCAGCTCCCAAGCCGGATGCAAAAGCTATGAAAGGCGCTGCAGCCGGCAAAAAGAAAGATCTGCTCAAGTCAGGGAAACAACCTGCGCCAGCTCCGCCGCAGCAACCGCTGTCTTCGGCTGACCTGGCAAAGTCATCAGCTCAGACAAGTCTGTCGAGAAACGTAATCATCGAAGACAATCAAAGCAAATTCCCGCTTTGGATTGTATCGTCGCTGATTACACTCATTCTGGTAACGGCAACTTACTTCTTGCTGAGAAACCCGGCACAACCCTGACCTCTGGGTTCCTCTTTTTCTGTCTAAGGCGGCGACAACTCATCGATTTTCGCTGCAAGAATGAAATCGCTTTCGGTCAGACCGTCTACTTTGTGCGTCCAAATCTCAATCTTCAACTCGCCCCACCTGACCAAGAGATCGGGGTGATGATTCTCGTGTTCTGCAACATCAGCTATTTTGTTTGCTAGATTCATCGCTGACATGAAGTCCTTGAACTTGTATGACTTCAATATTTTCTTTCCGCCTTCAAGCGTCCAACCATTTATTTGTTTCAAAAATTCCCGACATTCATCGACTGTAAGTGTCGGCATACCTTTCGTGCAAGCAATACATGTCTTTTTTGAAAGACTCATATCAACGATCTCCAACTCTCCAACCAGATAGTTACACTGTACCAGCCGATCAACCGGGCGATTTGTCCGCCTTCGTTTTTGGCGAAGCCTTCTTTTGATTGGACTTCGACTCGTCGTCACCGTTATTGGGATTCGAATCTGTTTTTGTCTTTTTAGGATTCCCTTTAGATACTTTCTTCTCACCGGCAGCTTTCTCATCACCGGCAGCCTTCTCATCACCGGCAGCTTTCTCATCACCGGCAGCCTTCTCATCGCCGGCGACTTTCTTGTCGCCCTTCGTCTTCGCCGTCTTCGCTTCTTTCTTCTTTCCGGTCTGTAAGCCCGCTTCCGCCCGCATTGCTTCTACTCGTTGAGCTTCAGCACGCGTAGCTCTCACTTTCTCCTCTGCTGCAAGCTCTAACTGCGCCTGCGCAATCGCCGCTCTGGTTCTTGTAGATTCACTGCCGTCATCACAGTCAAGCGACGAGTATTCATCGAGAAAATCATCAGGAGCATCATCAGTAATCTCCATCGAAAATACCTCAGAGTGATCTTCGTTCTTCTGTTTCGGCTCAGGATCAAAAGGAATGCTGGCGATGATTGCTTCAACGTTATACGTAAGGTTGAAACTGACACGGCTCATGTTGTAAATCTGCACGGCATCAATCCACGAAAGCAAAAACGGAATCAACGTCCAGCAAAACATAAGGTGTGCATAACCTTGAAGCTGTTCTCCAAGATAGAACTTGTGCGCGCCGAATCCACCTAAAGTGATGGCGAGAATGACGGCCGTCGTGCGATCTCTTCCACCCTCTCGCGGTTTAGAGGCTGCTTCGATCAAAGTCTTTCTCTTCTTGCGCTGTCGCGCATGTTCTTCCACTCCCACCAAATCAACAGTGGGACGTCTTGGCCTTTTCCTTGCCAAAGGAGTGCCTTTGAACCCGCACACACAGTTGCCGGCAACTGATTTCATTCGCCGATATTCATAAACTTCCGACTCGTTGAGCAATCTCTTGCACGCTTTGCAATAAAGCGGCACGTTTCTGGACTCATTCCCAATCAGCTCGCGAAACTCGCTTATATTCTGAGTTTCTAAATACCTCGCTTCAAGAGCCAAATGCAGTGCATCTACTCTTTGTTGAAATCTGGATTTCTGTTCCCGATCAGGAATCAAGCTTTCCAAAGCGACGTATTGCTCGATTGCTTCTTGTTTTTTGTCTGATTTCTCGCAAACGTATGCCAAACGCTTGCGAGCTTCAACTTCCAACTTATTTGAATTCGAAAGCCCTTTAACTCTCAACACAGCTTCGGCGAAACACGCCTGAGCCTCATTCAGCGAACCCATCTTCAATGCCATTTTGCCTTTTGAAATCCAATCTCGGCATGACATCTCCAGCTCCAATTCACGCGGAGCGGCCTGTGCAATGTACGGAATCTCCATCTCCTGCGTTATTACGCCGCAGGAATGGCACTCTACCTGAAATGGCTCAAGCAGCGTATTGCAGCTTGGGCAAGTCATTAAGCTTTCAGAATCCTGTGGCATAATCTCCGTTTCGAGTCGGTGTGCTTATGATAGCTACTTCTGGCAGAAAAAATAGATTAGCGCATGTCCATTACGTCTTCAGGATAAAATCCCACGGTTACCTTTTTGACTTCCGAACCGGTGCCGTTTGCGCGGCGCAAAACAAACTCGACCACGTCACCAGGACGCAACGAGCTGATAATCGCGCGCACTTCTTTCGTCGATTTCACTGACTGCCCTTTCACCTTGTCGATAATTGAACCAGGCACAATGCCTGCCTTTTGACACGGCCCATCGGCAGTTATACGCGCTACTCGCACAGCAACGGGATGCGTCGGCAGCGTCACCGAACGTGTCGCATTAGGGTCGTCATCAATCATGTAAATTCCTAGATAGGGTCTGGCGATTGTTCCATGCGCGATTATGTCTTCTGCAATCTTGCGAGCCATATCTACAGGAATCGCAAAGGCAATATTTTGCGCACCACTTTTGATGGCAGCAATAATGCCGATAACTTCTCCATCAATATTGAGAAGCGGTCCGCCTGAACTTCCGGGGTTTATCGCAACATCGGTTTGTATCAACTCCACATGATGATTCATCAAATCAGACAAAGATCTTCCAATTGCACTGACAATACCCAAAGTCACCGTATGGTCGAATCCCAGCGGACTTCCGATAGCTATGGCCCAATCACCGGGTCTGACGCTAGCCATCGTCGAAAATTTCGCCACCGGAAAGTCTTTGCCTTCAACCTTGATCACCGCCAAGTCCGTAAAGCTGTCGCGCCCTACGAACCGCGCTTTCAGCTCTCTCTTGTCGTCGAAAGTGACTTTGATTTCCGAGTTGCTTTTTACAACATGGCTGTTAGAAAGAATGTATCCGTCAGAACGAATGATCAAACCCGTTCCTTCAGAAACCCGCGTAGGAACATGATATCGAGGCGCCTGACCCTGCTGGCCTTCCTGCCCGAAGAAGTGATCGAAACCACGAAGCGGCGCTGCCACCTCCGAGGCAGGGGGGTGAGCCTGAAAACGAATATCTATATTGACGACAGAACGCCCTGCCCGTGCCGCCACATCAGCTACCAGATGCTTGCTCAAAAAGGCAGAGCCATCTGAAATTCCGCCCTGTGTGCCCGACACAACAGGTGCCACAGAATCCAAACTGCTCTTCGGTGTCTCGAATGGCACATATTTTGAGCCTATCCACACTCCCAGCACAAACGTATTAATCGCGGTCAAAACTATAAAAAGCTTCGTACGGCTTGACAGTGAAGATTTTTGAGAGCTGCTCCCAGTTGCAATCCCCTCCAACGATGGCGCCTTTTCAGGCGGCGGGCTGTCAATTTTAGACGGCTCCACGATTGCCGGTTCGGCTGCTTCCACTTCTTCTTCTTTTTTTGGAGGAACAGTAGGGGCTTTCGGAACCGGCGACCGCGCCTCTTTCGAAGCCTCCTCCAAAGTCTTTGAAGGTTTGTAGGGCTCCCACTGCGGTGGACGGTCATGATCTAGAAGCTTGCGGGGATCTGTGCCTGGGTCGATATAGGACTCATCATTCGAATCATCCGCAGAATCCGGGCTGGCGATATAGATGGGGACTTCCTTGGGCTTCTCGCTCATATCATGTTCCGAATTTTGAAAGCCATATAATGTATACCCACTGAAGAGTGACTCACTCGACGTCGAGCCAGTCGCCACATTATCAGGCGTCCAGCGATTTAGGCAGTCAGCGACGCGATGCGCTCGGGCCTTTGGGCCCCCGCCAGCAAAACCTCCAATAATGCCGCCGACTCGCGCGAGAGATTCGCCACCGTCAGCCTCCTTTCCATTACACGTACCAACTCTGCGGCTCGCTCGAATCTCGGCTCCTCATCGAACAAAAGTTTGTCAATTTTGAGTCTCATCCTAACCAGCGACACTAAAACCACCAGATGATGAAGCCCTGCCAAAAGGCTTAAATAACCAAACCCTGGTCCAAAAAAAAGTTTGGAAAAAATGCGGCAGTAAACATAGCGAGCCAGAAGATTTTCGATGTCATCTGGTAGCTTTCCGAGCCGCAAGTTGTAGAGCTTGTCAAAACCAATTTTCTGAACGCCGCGCTTTTGCGCCAAGACAATTTCAATTTCTACTTTCGCCGGTGGTTGAATGAGATGCCGCGCCAGCCCTCGCACATCGAGATCGCTTTGGCTGGAAGAAAACACGTCCTCAGGAAAATAGAAACTGATCATTTCCTTCACCAATAGCTGGTCCACGGTTTTCGGACGAGCCGAAATTTCAGGAATCTTGTCTAAATCAGTCGACTTCGGGAGTTCGCTTCTGGCAATGGCGGCTAATGACAAAAGCTCGATGTCTACTCGCTTTTGGTTAGATTCGCCGTCAATCAACGACTTAATCGCAGGCAAAATCTTTGACTCGATACCGAGATACTTTTCCCAGCTGAGGGATTCGCCATCCGAAAGCTGAATCTGGCTCCAGTCAAGCTTAAGCGACGGAAAGAGATTTTGAAACAAACTGAACTGACGATCGAGTACATCTGATTGTTCGCTCAATGGGCGACCGAAATTAAGGAGGGCACCCGATGACGCAAAACTGACCGATGCAAATACACCCGATGGCGTATCTGTGAAAGTATATGGAAACAGGCGGCACATCGCAGGTTTTGCCTCTTCTCCAAAGTGCTGATGCAGAAGGCAGCGATTCTCTTCGCTAAGAAATTCACAGCGCCCATCAGCACGTTTTTCAAGCGAATAGCCGAAACGATGCAACTTCTCGTCGTCTACCTTGAGCTGACGAAAAAGCTCAGGTTCTGAGACTTCTCTATTAAACAACGGCATCAACTCGCCGCTTCTCAACTTCGAAGAGATACTTTTGAAATCATTGTCGGTTACAGGAACCGGCCACATAAGACAACAGTTGCCGCAGCCACTGCATTCAAAATTGATTCCCTCAGGGATGTGAAGATTCAAGGTGACATCCGGTTGCAATTAGATGTGAATCGTATGGTAATTGATGATACATCTATCCCAGTATTTTCTTTAAAGGAATCAGCGCAAGCAAGGCGCTAGACTGTATTCGCTACAGCAATAACGATTCCCGAGACTGCCTTGACATTTCTAATTTCCTCATCGAAACAACTGCAAAGAAAACCCCAGTTCTTAGCCGCCTTCGCGGCCTTTACACTGCTTGCAACCAATATCCTTTTGGGGTTTTGGTTTTGCTCGATGCCCGCAACCGCTGGTCCAAAGAGCACAGGCGGTGTTGTAAAGCCTTTCGGAGACAAGTGGGCGGTAGTCATTGGCATAGGTGACTTCGCCGACCCTAATGTTCCACATTTGAAGTACTCCGCCAAAGACGCTCGTGATTTCTACGACTATCTGGTCGACCCTAAACTCGGCAAGTTTCAAAAAGATCACGTCAAGCTCCTCGTCGACGTCGACGCCACTAAAGTAAATATCATGGACATGCTTGGGGACTCGTTTCTCCCGCATGCAGCGCAACCGGAAGACTTGGTTGTAATTTATCTGTCAACCCACGGCAGCCCGGCTGGTGCCGACATTCGTGGCGTCAATTATGTAATCGCGCATGACACGCAGCTTCACAAGCTTTTCGCCACCGGCATCGACATGAAGCAGCTTTTGAGAACCATCAAAGAGAGAGTGCACACCAACCGCATTCTTCTCGTTCTCGACACTTGCTACAGCGGCGCCGGAGCCTTCGGCGGTCACAAAGGACTGATGCGAACAAACATCGATAGCGCACAAGCCGCGCAAGGCATCGGCAGTCTCGTTATCACATCCAGTTCGTCCGATCAAAGAGCATGGGAATCCGATCAACTGCAAAACAGTTACTTCACTCGCTACCTGATCGATTCTTTGAAAGAAAGTCAAGATAAGACTGTCGACCAAGCATTTACTTCAATGAAACAACGCGTGCAATCGGCCGTGTTGAAAGACAAGGGAGAGATGCAAACACCAGTAATTGCAGGTGCATTCTCTGGTCCCAGCCTCATTCTCAGCACCCCTCCCTCGGTTGTGAGGGAGGCACCAGTGACGCTACCATTCACGACAGACAAACCTGAACCTGGTTCGCGAACAGCAAGTCTCACACCAGGAAGGCTCGATTTCTCGGACTATGCCACACACACGCGCAATGGGCTCCGGCTGGCAGATCAACACAAGCTATGGGACGCGATTCACGAATTTGAATTGGCAATAAAACTAAACCCGACCTCAATCGAAGCCAACTTGATCGCTGCCTCAATCTACGATCAACAAGGTCGCAAATCAGAAGCACTCGAGGCTGCCAAACGCGCTGTCAGAAACGATCAAAACTCATCGCGCGCAAGAGAGATGTTGTCGCTTGCGTATCTGCACAGTGGCAACATCGATGAGTCCCTGAGACAGCTTCAAGTAGCGATTACGCTTGATCCTGCAAACTCGATGGCCCACAACATGCTTGGATACATAAACGAACACAAGTTCAACCGTATCGATCTCGCCGAACAAGAATACCGTACGGCTCTCGAATACAACTCGCTAAACGTGCGTGCTCTGGTCAACCTGGGCAATCTGCTCGTTCGGCAAAACAAAAAACTCGATGAGGCCGAGACGATGTTTAAAAAGGCAGTAGAAGCAGACTCCGACGATTGGGAAGCTCGACTAGGGCTCGGTCACCTCTTGTACGCCGTGAAAGGAGACGTCAAAGGCGCCGAAGGCGAATTGCGAAAAGCAATAGATCTCGCCCCGGCCAATGCGCACCTGCACAGCGAATTGGGCAACCTTCTTGCAATGGACGAAGCTCGCTACCATGAATCAGAGGTAGAGTTCAAAAAAGGTATCGACCTGGCAAAAGACAAAGCGTTTCCCCACTTGATGCTCGCTAGTTTTCTTTTGCGCCGCCTTGGTCGCATCGACGAAGCCGAAAAGGAATTTCGCGCCGCAATAGATTTAGACCCTGGCGAAGACTCGGCAAGAGTTGGTCTGGCATCACTTCTTGTGGAACAAAAACATATTTACGACCAATCGGATGTCTTGTACAGGGAAGCTCTGAAAATTAATCCGAAGAATGCTCAGGCTCATATTGGTTTGTCCAATATTCAAATTCAGCTCTACCACAACTATGCGCAAGCGCATGAAGAGCTGCAAAAGGCAATTGTGATTTCGCCCAATGATTCGGAAGCCCACAAATGCATGGGTGTCCTGTTGAGCCAATACATGCCGCGTGCCGGAGAATCCAAACCCGAATTCGAGAAGGCAATCGAGTGCGATCCACGCAACGCATCGGCTCACTTCGAGTATGCTCAAGTGCTTACGAAACACTTCAAGGAGTATTCGCAAGCAAAAGAGCATTACGAAAAGGCGGTCTCGCTCGACCCGAAAGTCTCCAAGTATCACACCGCGCTTGGTGCGCTTCTGGTCAGTCAATTCAAGCAGTTCAATGAAGCAGAAACGCTGTTTAGACGAGCGATAAAATTGAACATGGAAGATTCTGAAGCCCATTATCGGCTGGGTGTCTTGCTTATCGAAAAGCTCAAACAGAGAAAAGAGGGTGAGTCGGAATTGACGATTGCCCTTCGACAAAAACCGGACGACAAGGAATTCAAGGCTGCTCATGAGCGCTACGTCAGATAGCAAGTACAACTTCCTTACTTTCTGGCTCCTCGTAGTCATTACCGGTCTTGCGATCATGATCGTGTACTCGCCTGTTTTGACTGATCAACCTCTGCTTGACGAACAGTACATACTGAAGTGGGTTGCATCGATCACATCCAAACACTCCAATAGATGGTCCGAGTTTTTTTCATGGCATGGTCCGGATACGCATGATGCTTGGGGTTTCCTCGTACCGCTAAATCTTCTTTTGTCGGGTGCTATTTCAGACATTGCGAAGTTTTATGGAATTTTCGGACACTGGCTGAACACCGTTCTGTTATTTTTGGTTGCACGCAGAATAACCATCACGCATGACGAAAGAGGCACATATCCGTTAATCGCCATCTTCGCGGCTGTACTGTTTGCAATCTATCCTCTGGCACCAGAGGCAGTGTCATACCTCGGCGGGCGAGGCTGCGTCATGGGCGTGACATTTGTGCTTTTGTCTTTCTGGGTCTACCTGTACGGACGACAGCTAAAGACCAAAGAAGAGCTGCGCATCATCTGTATTATTGCCAGCGTGCTTAGCTATTTATTGGCAATACTGTGCGATCTGGGATTCTGGAGCTCCGTTTTCGCCTTCATAGGTTTTGAGTATGCAGAGAGAATCGCGCCCCTTGAAAGAGAGCCAAGAACACTCAACCAAACAATGCGCATGATCGGCGGGCAGTGCGTCGTGGCAGTGTGCGCGCAACTTGCCTATATTTCAGCCGGACATTTCGGACCCCTGCCGCAGTTCAGCGACTTTCCTCGCGTGCTCTACCGAATGCTCTGTCCTGTAAGCAACATCAATTCCGACGTCGCCTCCCACTGCACATTTCTGCTTGCGGCCTACACGATTCCAATCATCCTTCTTTTCGTCTCTTGGAAGACCAGTGCAAGACAAAGGCGTGTTGCAATTTTGTCGATTTATTGGATTCTCGGTGCGCTTGTTTCCAACGCTGCTCTCGCTGCCATTTCCGATGATCTATATGGAGCCAGATGGTTGTATTCCGCCTCCGTCCCGCTCTGTTTCCTTTTGGGTGCGTCCATAGGCGCAGCCACGACAGTCACTAGTGCTTTCAAGCCAATAACTGCAGGCGTCTCAATCTTGCTCTGTGTCATCGTATCCGGTGTCTTCGTAAGACTCACCTGGACGCAGACGCAGACCTACTACAAATCAGGTGAAACACTCAAAAGACTTCAGAAAGCCGTGAAGGACACGACTTCGAAGGCTCATAAGCCTTTTGCCATTCTCAGCAACGTGCCTCCGGACTCCAGTGTAGTACCAATATTGTCACGCGATCGGATCATCTGCATGGACACCGAAACGGGCTTAGTAAGAGCATACAACGTCAGTCCCGGCCTCCTCAGAAATTGCTGGCGAAAAGGTCTGCACACAAAAGAGTCAATAACCTGGAACATGGACACCATCGTCCAGATGCCGGAAGCAAGCAAGGCGCAAAAGGAGTTTAAGCAAGCCAACCCGCCTGAGCAAGAAGCAAAAGAATCGAAAGAGTCGCCGGATGCAAAAAATGGCGACAAAAAGAAAGAGAACCTAACCGACCTGCCTCTGGAAG
>CAZCZI010000040.1:0-13734 GCA_964503045.1 uncultured Candidatus Obscuribacterales bacterium | reverse complement strand
GATGCAAAAAATGGCGACAAAAAGAAAGAGAACCTAACCGACCTGCCTCTGGAAGTGAAGCTGGCAAGGTTGATGGATAATCCGCCTCCAGGCGTCTTGGGTCGCATGCCACTGGTTTTGACTTACGTTTCAAACCGTTCTCCTGCACCAAGAAATGAATTCAAAGACCTCTGCTACGATTTCCCCAATGTGCCTGAATTAGGTTTGCTTCGCATGTTCGGACGCCACAACACACTCAGGTTCGTCTATGATGTCACGGCAATTGCAGGCGCGAAGAAGGTTTTGATCGAGATCTCACATCCCAACAAGTTTCTCGGAGCTCAAAACACAACAGAACTTTCTCCTTATCGTTATCGCACCACGGCCGGTTCCATTCCCAAAAGCGAAAAGGTATTGCGTGCGCAGTTCTTTCCAGCCAAAGGTGTGTATGAAATTCGCATGATTGCTTGCGACAAGAAGAAGAAACCGCTAGGACGCTTCGGCGATTCGGTCAACGTGCAACTAACTTATTGATAGCGAAAGAAGAACAGAAAGAGTATGGCCACACCGATAAACTTCACTGATTTGATCTTCGCCTGGCAAGACGACTCACCGGATAATGCATATTATCTTGACACCGAATCCGGTGACATTCGCATGGTCAATCCAAATCTCCTGGATATAAAAGATTTGACTGACGAGATAGAACGGGACAGAGAACGATTTCTCTTTATCCCAAAGCCAGAGCCGAAATACCTGAAAAACGACATGCATGCATTTCTCGAGACCACCGACGTCAAACTGCGTCCGGTACTTGAAATGGCATTTGAAAGCCCTCACACATTGTCGGCGTTTCAGAAGATTCTCTCTGGTTCTCCTGATGAATTGAAACGGTTTGAACAGTTTCGCGTCACCAGACTGAAAGAGCGCATTCTGGAATGGCTGGAGGCCAATTTCGTAGACTACACGGAGGTTGAGTGATCTCTTATGGGTTCAGTGATAAACTAATCTTCGATTCATGAATTTCTGGAGATAAAACCAGTGGCGATTCCCATGAATACTCCTGTTTCCGTGCTCTTGATGAGCGGCGAGCAGGTCGAGGGCGAGGTGGCAATGGCCGATCAAAACACCTACCTCTGCTTGCGACGGGAGAATGAGACTCTCTATCTTCCCTGGTCCGCTATCAAATGCGTGCGCGGTCCTGCTCTGCCTGAGCGAACCGTAGGACCAGCCTTCACATCGAGGCTTCCCAACCAGCCGCCCGGCCAATAGTCTCAAAGTTTTAGGCAGTCTTAGCTTGATCGCGATTCAAAGCTGCTTCAACGCTTCTAGGATCAGAAAGCGTGTAGCCTCTTACATGTCTTTCTTCGTTTTCAACTGCGCTCATAATCGTGTTGCCGCCAAGACCCTTCTGCGCTTCAGCAATAGCATCGGCGGAGAAGATGCCTCTTGATCTCAGTTCAGCTGCGATTGCCGCTCTTGGTTCGGCAGCGCCGAGTACTGATTCGACAGTCGCTTGCGCGCTGATAATGGCGGCGGCGGCGTCGAAATTACCAGCAGCAAGACACATTCCTAGAGCGTTGCTGAGATCTCCCAGTGCTCCTCTGAGTTTGCCCAGATCACCGATATCGACTGTTCCTACTCCTACCTTTCCTGAAATTTCGCCTGCAATACTTCCGGCATTAGTAACAGCTTCAGTAGTCTTTTTCGCGGCATCGTTGTAGGCCTGCTCACCGGCAATATAGAGATAGTTGCCATCGGCATCTTGGACCGAGCCATCTGCGAATATAGTGCTTCCGTCCCACTTGGTGGTTACGCTGCCATCGGGGTTGAAGGTTACGCCCTTGGTGTCCAACACGCCGGTATCGGGGTCGAAACTGAAAATCGGCTTGTTGTCTTTGTCCGTGAAGGTAAGGTTTGGCTGTCCTTCAGGAGCATTCGGATCATAGGTTTGCTTAGAACCTTGCTGATCGGTGATGGTGCTCTTGCCGTCTGTGGTGTTGTCTACCGACCACGTCTTGCCGCTCTTATCGACGCCTTCGACATGGGTGGTTCCGTCTTCCTTGCGGGTCATGCTGACTCCGTCTTCAGACTTGGCAGTATTTCCTTCCACATGCCAGTGACCCAACTGACGGTGCTTCTTCCATCGTTGAGCGATTTCCCAAGCTTGCGTGCCTTCTTTGATCTCTTCGACTTCGTCGGAGTTAGGCTTTCTTATGCCTTTGATTTCTTTGGTTTTGGCATCGATTACCAACATGCCTTCAGGCGTGCGGTATTCCATAGTTCCATCTGGTCTGTTGGCGACGACTTCACCCCATCTGTTTCTGCGGGCGGTGCTTCCGTCTTTCCACGTCATAGTGCCTTCGGGTGGAATATCGTCAACATCTTTATCTGCATACCGGCCGAAGCGCTGAATCACTTGCTCCATCGTGTTGCCGATTTTGCGTTTCGCTTCTTCGTTGTTGATTTCCCATTGATTGCCGTTCTTGTCGCGGGCATACATTTTATCGCCCTTGCGCTCATATTCGACGCCGGTTTCTTTGTCGAGATAGATTTGAGTACCGTCGTCCTTTCGTATGAAGACGTCTTTGCCATCAGCACTTTGCGAGATGACTTCTTTCGTGTTTCTGTCGATTGTGATTGTGTCGCCGCGTCTGGTCGTGCGTTGGGTGACACCGTCTTTGCCTACTGTTTTGGACTCGAGCTCGCTTTCTGCAGTGAAATAGGTGGGCTTGCCGTCAACCAGCTTAGCTTCCACTTTAGTGTCAGGCTTTCCTTCTTGCGAGATAACAGTTTTGTACGCATCTGACGACAGCTGCGTGACGGCTTCCCATGCCTTGCCGGCGTATTCTTTGCCTTTGTCCCACAGATAACTCGGGTTCCACCAAGATCTCGTATCTTCGGTCTCGGTCTTAGCAGTGGGGACAGTACCTAAATCCTTTTTATGGTCGCCGGCATCAGGATGTGACTCACCAGGTTTGTCCGCGGCAGCCACTTGGGCTTCGGGCTTCTTCTCTTCCGGCTTCTCTTCCGGCTTGCTTTCGCCCATTCCGAGCTTTTTCTTGCCCCAAGACCAAATGCTGGAGACGCCGTCATAGGCGTCTTCATACAGCCTCTCTGCTACCGACTTTTCCTCTTCCGGACTCTCATGCGTAGCATCAGTCGGCTTGGCAGCGGTTTTTGGATCTTCTTTCTTGTCGGTAGTTGTAGTGCCCTTTTTTCCGCCATTGGCTTCCGTCGCGGCCTTGTCCGACGCCTCTGCACTTCCGGCATTTTGAATGCCTTCGATACCAGTGTTTTTGTCTTTATCTTTAGTAGCGTCGAGTGTCATAGATACTCTAGTGGCGAACAACGGAAGTTAGCAGGGCAGTATATTCAAAATTTTGTGCACAGCGCGTCAAATGGCTGTTTAGTAAGGATTGACCAATTCTCTGGCTAAATTTAATGAATGTCAAGGAGAGCCATGGGAAAAACACGTATGCCGGACTCTCAGATTTAATCAAACGCAGACTAAAAACTTCGGGTTTTGCAAATCGACCAATTGCAGTAGTGCCTAGTGCGTAATTGGGCTCAAGCGTTTAGAATTCTTACTAGAAAGTGTCGGAAGCTTCACCACGCCATATCGCCTCGTTTACTATACCCACAACTTCCATGTTAGAAACTCCCAAAACGATGACAGGATTGACATTTACGAACAGCAGGCTGCTTAGCAAAATAGTAGTTCTCTCGTTGGCGACTGCCGTTTTGACGAGCTGCAACCTACTCAATATGGGTAAAAAGGGCGGAGGTCAACAATCTCAGACCACCGGCGGGCAACAAACCACGGGACAGCAACAGCCCCCTAGCTCCGACGCCCTCTCGCTCGATGGCTATTGGAAGCTGGCGTTCCTTTTCAAAGACAAGCAGACTTACAAAAGTTCCATCCACCTTACTCAGCAAGCCGACAAATTCTCAGGACAAGGCACCGATGACGCCGATGGCAAACCTTTCGTGATTGAAAATGGCTCAATCAGTGGTGGAACCGTCTCCTTTCAAAAGCGCTACGAGGGCAGCAACGACCCGCCCATTCAGTACAACGGCAAAGTGGAAATGGTGAATGACGCCACCTACAAAGGCCCGTACATGGAAGGCAAATACTCAGTCCTCGTAAATGGCCAGGAGGTCGGCGACATCTGGCAAGCTGAAATCGATCAGCAGCAAGCCCAGAGCGGGCAAGAGCAGCCACCTCCCGAGCAGCAACAAGAAGAACCACCTTCCGATCGAATTCCGCACTTGTCCGGTAAGTGGGAATGCGCCTACGAAGCCGACTTCAAAACCATCAAATCGAGCATGTATTTGGAACAAGAAGGCGACATGATCAAGGGTCATGGAGTCGATCAAAACACCAAAGAGAAATTCATCATAGAGAAGGGCTGGTATCACTATCCAAAACTTACACTCGTGCGCAAGTACGCCGAGGTGAAAGGCAAAAAGGGATCCAAACCAGCTAGAACCCTCGTTTTCAAAGCCACCGTCTCAAATATAAAGGACAAAGATTACGACGGCCCTTATATGACAGGCAAAACACAAGGCGGCGGCAGCTGGGAAGCACAATTGGTACGCTAAGATAATCAAGGATTTCGCTTCTTTCAAAAACTGCTTGAAGGGTTTGAGTGTATGGCGCAGGAGATCATAGCCGAGCGCTATCAGGTGATCTCGACACTTGGATCGGGTGGTATGGGTGTCGTCTACCGTGCGCTCGACCTAATGCTAAAAAAGGAAGTCGCCGTTAAGACACTGCGCGCAAGCGCTATTAGCGGCGATCAAATTCTGCGCTTCCAGACTGAAGCTGTTGCTTTAAGCAACCTCAAGCATCCAAATATTGTCGACATCATGGTTTGCGGTCTGACCGAAGACAATGTGCCGTATATGGTCATGACCTTTGTCGAAGGCAAGAGTCTGGCATCGTTGATTCAATCGCGAGGCTATATTCCAGCCTACAAGAGTGTCAACATCTTCATCGACCTTGCCGACGGGCTTGCGCATGCTCACAGAAATGGCGTCATTCACAGAGATCTCAAACCCGCCAACATAGTCATGGCAGATCCAGATTCGCTGCACGCCCGCCCAATCGTCGTCGACTTTGGCATCGCGCAACTTGAAAGTAAAGAACAGTCTCTGACCCGTCCCGGCAGCATCATTGGCACGCCTATCTACATGAGTCCCGAACAACTGAAGGGAAAACAAATCGACGCGCGATCTGACATTTACTCGTTTGGATGTGTGATGTACGAGACACTGACCGGCAAGCGCCCATTTGAAGGCGACAGCGATCTCGAAATAATGGAACTGAAACTCACTCAATACGCTCCGACATTGGCCGACGCAAACCTCGATCTTGCTTTTCCCGAGGCATTGGAAATGATTGTGGCGAAGTCTCTAGCCGCTAATCCCGACGATCGGTTTCAATCTATGGAAGAACTCAAAGAAGCGTTGGTCCTGCTCAAACAGGGAGAACTCCAAACAGAAGCACGTCCGCAAGAGAGCACCATCAGCGCTACCGTTCAAAAACCAAAGAATCCAAAAGCCACGAAGCACCTAGCTTTGACAGCATTGGTGGCGGCTCTTATAGCGGCAGGCACAATCACGGCTTTATACTTCGGAATTCTTGGCGGGAAGAAGGGTTCGCACATGGCAGCGATTACTTCAGATTACAGGATGAATGAAATGGAACAAAAAAGCGACAAGCTTTTTGATCCACTATTCAAGGAAACCATCAAACCAAATGTTACCACTTTGAAGCGTGCAGATGGAACGATCTGGCTGACCATCAAAACTCAAATGCTGCTTGCAATTTCCGACGAGCAGATGTTGGAGCTCATCAAACAACACAAAGAGAAAATAGCGATAATCAGCATTTCCAATTGCGAAATCAATGGGACGTGCTTCAAGCAACTGCAAGATCAACCAATTACTGATGTCGCTTTGAATGGAACAAGTTTGACAAAGGAAGGGTTGGCATGCGTTTGTGCACTAAAGACGTTGCGCCGGCTGAAGTTAGATAATCACTACAACCTGACCAAGGATTCGTTAGAGCAAATCAGCGTGCATAAAGATGATTTAGAGCAACTTATGTTTCCGCGCTGCGACTTGACCGACGAGCATTTCTCAGACTTTCCAAAGTTCAAGAATCTCATTTACCTGGACATAAGCAAAAACCAACGTCTCACAAAAGCAGCTCTCAAATTTGCTGTTTACTCTACGAAACTGGAAGGTATAAACATCAGTCACGACAATTTGATTTCAATTGAAGACCTTGCCATGCTGAAGCACCTCCCGGATTTAAAAATCCTCATTCTCAACAATTGCAAGCTCGAAGATAGAGACATAAAGAGAGTCGTCGAACTGTTTCCTCAAACCCAGAACCTGCATGTATTTTCGAACCCGAAGCTGACATCGACAACTTTAGAGCACGCAGCAAAATTGAAGAAGCTGACTTCTTTGACCATATCCGCCGGACCGAAACTGACACCTCAACACATTGCAGAATTCAAAAAGAAACTGCCAAAGTGTCAGGTCGTCCTTGACGAGAGCTCTGACGACGGTGACTGAGCAAGAGCAACTATTTGCCGATCGATACAAGATGGTGAGCACCCTGGGCTCAGGAGGAATGGGGGTAGTCTATCGTGCACTAGATACGGTACTAAACCGAGAAGTGGCAGTTAAAACACTGAGAGGGGGTCCCCTAAACTCCGAGCAGTTTTTGCGATTTCAGTCCGAGGCAAAAGCGTTGAGTGCCCTGAAACATCCCAACATAGTTGAAGTCTTGGTCTTGGGATTGACCGACGACAACCTTCCGTATTTGGTTATGGATTTCGTCGAAGGCAAAAGTCTAGCAACCCTGATTGACGCTCGCGGTTACATTCCCGCATACAAAAGCGTGAACATCTTCATTGCCTTGTGCGATGGAATGGCGCATGTACACAGAAATGGCGTACTCCATAGAGATCTCAAACCGGCCAACATAATGCTTCAAGATCCCGAGTCGCTCCATCCCAGGCCTATAGTCGTAGACTTCGGAATTGCACGCATCGAAAACGTCGAGCAATCCCTGACAAAGCCGGGTAGCATCATCGGAACACCAGTATACATGAGCCCCGAACTGCTTAAAGGAAGGCCTGCCGATGCAAGAAGCGATATTTATTCGCTCGGCTGCATCATGTACGAAACACTCACAGGCAGGCGTCCCTTTGACGGCAACAGCGAACTCGAAATGCTCTCCAGAAAACTAGAAGATTTGCCGCCGAGACTCGATCAGTCGGGAATAGATATTGATTTTTCGGAAGTGCTCGAAGCAATAGTTGCAAAATCTTTGGCCACAGATCCCGATCGGCGTTACCAAAGCATGGATGAACTCAAAGAAGCGCTTGCCGCGCTAAAAGCAGGAGACTCAACGGAGTTAACGATACCAGCGCGCCAAAGAAAGAAAACTGGTACACAGAAAATTCGCAAAAGACAACAGATTCCCAAAAAATCACTTTGGAGCGCAACTGCAATTGGCGCGTTATTGCTCGCGGCAAGTGGATTTATCGTTTCAGGATGGATGAAGCCTCAAGAGTCTATTTCGTTAGCGAATAAGGAAACCTTCACAGACGCAGATAAAAATCTTGCCAAAGGGCTGGAGAAAGAAAATACTCAATTCACCGTCAATCGCACAGTATACGGCGACGTCGTAACAGTCGAGGCTCCCATCAGCTCTGAAGAGACCGACGAAAGCATTCTTAAGGGGATACAAGAGCGCCAGGCCAATAACATCTTCAGTATTGACCTCATATACCAACCAATAACCGGCAGCATGTTTTGGCAGTTGAAAAATCAGCCAATCCAAGTTATGACGCTGCGAACAACGAATGTGAATGAGGATGGATTCAAAGCTATCAGCAAAATCAGATCGCTCAAGCAACTCAGAATTGATGAAACACCCGGCCTGAACAAGGAGGGATTGGCACACTTGAGTGATTTACCAAACCTAACCCAGATTACACTTTCAAGAAGTGATATCAAACTGGAACACTTAAAAGCGATCTCTGGATGCAAGCATTTGATGTGGATTGACATCTCGGGAAACAGAGACGTAAATAAAGAATGCTTGGAGTACATAGTGAAAACATTTCCAAATCTTGACGGATTGGATCTAAGTCGCACCGGTGTAACATCGGCTGATTATGCAGTTCTTGCTCCAGTGAAGAAAATGATCCAACTGAGACTATCAAGATCGAACCTGTGCGATGACGACCTCGATAAAATTCCGAACCTGCCAAATCTAAGCACGCTGTACATCGATGCAAATCCCCAGATCACCGACGCTGGATTTCTGCGCTTATTGCGATTCAAGAAACTGGAATTCGTAGCTTTGATGAGGACTCGCATTACACCGGTCGCAGTAGAAAAGTTCAAACTGCAACGCCCCGGCTGCAATCTCAAAGCATCGCACGGGCGAGCCAATGCACGCGACATGCTTGAGGAGGAAGGCATCATGCAAGAAGGCATTAAATAAGGAACAAGAATTTCACACCTTGCTTGTATGATAAGACCGTGGAAGCCGTAGCGATGTGACGCAAAAAAAGTAACAAAATGTCCGAAAACACCGCTGGAGCTGAAGAGCTAATTGCGGGACGCTACAAGGTAATTCAAACTCTCGGTGCCGGCGGCATGGGAGTGGTCTATCGCGCGCTTGACACGGTGCTAAACAAAGAGGTCGCTCTAAAGACGCTGCGCGGAGTGTCGTTTAGCCCGGAGCAGATTCTCAGGTTTCAGACGGAAGCCGTGGCTTTGAGCAACCTCAAGCATCCGAGCATCGTTGAGGTTATGGTTTTTGGATTGACCGACGACAATGTTCCATATCTTGTCATGAATTTTGTTGAGGGAATGAGTCTCGATAAGCTCATTCGCTCTCGTGGATACCTTCCAGTCTATAAGAGCGTGAATCTATTCATTCAGTTATGTGATGGGCTCGCTCACGCGCACAAGCATGGCGTTTTGCACAGAGATTTGAAACCAGCAAATGTCATGGTTTGTGATCCCGATTCCCTTCACCCCAAACCAGTTGTTGTTGATTTCGGCATAGCCAGAATCGAAGGTTCGACTACCAATCAAAATTTGACTAGACCAGGCGCCATCATCGGTACTCCCACATACATGAGCCCGGAGCAACTGCGGGGCGGACTAATTGATGCAAGAAGCGACGTGTACTCGGTTGGCTGTATCATGTACGAGTCGCTGACAGGCAATCGTCCTTATGAAGGCGACAACGAATTGGAGACCATGGCCAAGAAGTTGGAAGGCGAGTCGCCGCGGCTCTGTGATGCCATGCTGGACACGGACTTCCCTAGTGCGTTGGAAATGATTGTCGAAAAAGCGCTGCACGCAGATCCGGATCAGCGCTTTCAATCAATGGACGAGCTAAAAGACGCGCTCGTATCGCTCAAAGCCGGCGAGTTTACATCCGACGCTCCGGTTGAGCGCAGGCGTCAACCACCACCTCAACCAAGCCCAAACAAACCAAAGAAAGAGATTTCTCCGAAACTCGTTTTTCTAATCACCGCGCTGATATCAGGATTAGTCTGCTTTGGTTGCTTCTTCTACCAGTTTCTGCAACCACCCAAACGAGTCCCGATAAGAAGCACGACAGAAAGATTTGCACGTACAGCAAAAGAAGCAAACAGCTTCATGGCCGGAATCGACGTCGTCAGATTCAAAATTGAAACCACCTCAAGGGGCATGGCTGTTGACGTTTCGTCCCCCGTGGTTGAAGCGGATATGACCGAGGAAAACCTGATCGAAAAGCTGAAGAAAAAGAAAGCCAGAGATGTTTTCACACTGTTGATAGGCAACATCCCGATAACTGGGCAGCGCTTCTTTACCGAATTCAAAGACTGGCCGCTTGAGACAGTCATTCTTCGCGGCACAAAAATTGACAATGAAGGAGTGGTGGCACTCACCAAAATTCGAACCATAAGAAGCATTCGACTAGAAGAGAATCCTCAACTTAGTAAGGCATCGCTCTCCCTTTTCGCGACACTGCCCAGCATTGATTCAATTGGACTTGTAGACTGCGGAATCGACATGGATAAATTGAAAGCCTTGCCACTCAGACGCCTCATCTACTTGGATGTATATAAAAACAAAGATTTCGACCGAGAGTGTCTCAAGTATGTGATCTCCTCCTGCCCCCGACTAAACTCTTTGGATGTGTCAAATACAGCGATTACAGCAAAAGATTTTCCACTGTTCGCATCAATTAAACGGTTGTCAATGCTTGGTCTGAGATACATGCATCTCACAAACGGCGACCTAAATGAAATTCCCAATCTGCAAGGTTTGCAGAGGATTCTGCTTGCCGGTAATTTCGAAATTGATGACACCGGATTGGTGAGCCTTCTTCGATTCAGAAAGCTTCAAGATTTTGGAATATTCGAAACATCAGTGACAAAACTCGGTATGTCAGAGATTCTCAGAAAGAGACCAAATGCCATATTCCATCAAGCTGAATAGAAGCAAGTCTAAGACAGAACCTTCAGCTTTTTGCCGACTTTTACAAATGCAGCAATCGCCAGATCCAAATCTTTCTTCTCGTGAGCTGCTGAGATTTGTACGCGCAGTCTTGCTTCGCCTTGCGGCACCACCGGATACCAAAGTCCTCTTACATACACTCCTTCGGTCAGAAGTTCGCGGCTCATGTCCATAGCCACGGCCGCTTCACCAAGCATGACAGGAACGATTGGATGTTCGCCTTCCAGAATCGTAAATCCGGCGTTCTTAATCTCTTTGCGGAAGTAAGAAGTGTTTTCGTGCAGCTTCTTCACGAGGCTGTCGTCTTCTTCCAAAATCTTGAGTGCTTCAATAGAGGCGCACACCAGAGATGGTGGCAGCGTGTTAGAGAATGTATAAGGTCTCGATTTCTGGCGCATGAAGTCAATCAAAGTCTTCTTGCCTGCGACGAAGCCGCCGGCGGCTCCGCCGAGTGCCTTGCCCAAAGTCCCGCTGATTACATCGATCTTGCCGTGCACTCCGCAGTGCTCCGGAGTTCCACGCCCTCTTTTTCCAAGCGCACCGGTGGCATGCGACTCATCGACAAACAAAATGGCGTCGTGCTTGCGCGCGATGTCGACGAATTCAGCCAGTGGTGCGTATTCACCTTCCATGCTGAAAACACCGTCTGTAGCAATTACACTGATTCGATAGTCTTTCTGTTCATCTTCTTTGAGCCATGATTTGAGTTGTTCCAAATCATTGTGTTTATACGCGCGCAAATCAGTTGTTTTTGTAGCTTGTCTGCAAAGCCGAATGCCGTCGATTATGCTCGCGTGATTGAGCGCATCGCTGTAGATTACGTCTTTGTAGCCGGTGGCTCCAAAGTCATTGGACATCAATGCAGTGAAAAACGCCTCGTTTGCTGCAAAACACGATGAATGCAGAATCGCGTCTTCCATGCCGAGGAAAGCCGCAATTCGCTGCTCCAATTCGAAGTGAATCTTTTGCGTGCCACATATGAATCTTACAGAAGCCATTCCAAAGCCGTACTTATCGAGCCCTTTGCGTGCCGCTTCCAAAACTCGTGGATGATTCGCCAAACCGAGATAGTTGTTGGAAGCCAACATGACTGCCGGCTTACCTTCGACATTTACGACTCCGCCCTGCAAACCGTCTATTGGAACTTCGTACTTGAATGTCTTGTTCTCTTTCGCCTTTGCTACTTCTTTATCAATAGCTTTGTAGACCGCATCCACGCCCATCTTCATTTTGGAAGTAGTGGCCATCGTATTTGCTCCTCATTTAATGGGTTTTGATTACAGCTTCAAACTATCCGGGCTGAATACCAGCTTCATCTCTTCTCCCTTCGAGAGAAGCTCGAACGCCTGGCGATATTCATCAAGCGGATAGATGCGGTCACAAACGATTTTGCCTAGCTGTTCCTTCAAGTCGTATCTGTCTGACCTGAGCAAGCGCAACATGGTTTCCCATGTATCGAACATCTTTCTTCCGAAGATGCCTTTGACCGTCACGCCTTTCCATATGACACCATTGGCGATGTCGAAGTTATTCAAAGGTTTGCGCGTGATGCCTAACAACAAAACTGTTCCACCATTTCTCACGATGCGGAATGCGTCATTGTATGCAGATGGAGAACCCGACATTTCCAAAACGACGTCAACGCCGTTCGCCTGCGTTTCATGTCGCTCGACTGATTTGTAGAGCGTCTCGGCGCCGTCTCTAACATCGAAGCAATGGCTTGCTCCGAATTCACTTGCAAGAGCGAACCGCTTATCGCAGTCAGCAGCTTCGGTCAGGTAGATTCTGGTGGCACCAAACTCTTTGCACAGAATACATGCCATCAAGCCTAGAGGTCCGGCGCCCAAAATGGCAACCGACTTGCCGCGTACATCGGCTTCCATGACGGTGTGCACGGCGTTGCCGAATGCATCCAGCATGGCGCCGATGCGCGGTGGAATCTGACTGGTGTCGCCTCCCTTGCCCAGAAGCAAAACATTCTTATAAGGAACAGTGACGCTTCTGGCAAAACACCCATCAAGATGCACGCCTTTTACTTTCACTTGGGTGCAAATGTGCTCGTTGCCGGTTCGGCAAAGGTAGCAATGTCCGCAAGACAGGTGCATCTCGGCGGTTACATAGTCGCCGGGAGCGAGGCGCATATGGTCTGGAATCTCGTTGAATTTCTGGTCTGAGGCGATTCCTTCGCCGACTTCTTCGATGATTCCGCAAAACTCATGCCCGATAATAAGCGGCTGGTAGTCTGACTCAGTTGGGAGATATCGCTGCATCTCCTTGCGAATTCCATCGCTTTGAGCGCTGTTGTAGATGCTTTTGTCGGTTCCACATACGGCTGTGGCGACGACTTTGATTTTGACTTCATCAAAGCCCGGAGTAGGCTCCGGCATGTCTGAACTCAGAGTCAGTCCATCCTTAAACAGATCTTCCTTTACTAAACATTTCATGCGCTTTTGCAGGGGCTCCTTCAACTGACCGTTCTCAGACTTTGTATGCGTGAGCATCTGGTTCACTCCCACCATAAATAAGAAAAACAAGAAAGCGATAGAAACTGTACTTCAGTGAGGCCTCAAACCTCAAGATTGGAAAGGAAATCATAGGCTTTTGCATCCCACCTCAGGGGGGAAACCCGAAACCCAGATGTGAAGGCAAGAAACATATTGCAACCTTCTCACATGAATTGATTCGAGGTCGCGGAAACCCTCTTGATTCGCGGATTCTGGCAAACTCGAATAGCGATCGCATTGCCGCCAAATAGCCGAAACATATCGTGCCTTAGCGTTTCTTTAGTTGCCAAGCAACCCAATACAGATGAAAAATGGGGGGTCGCAACAATTTCTTTATTTTTTGGGGACCAACCATGAACTTCGATCCCGGCGCATTCGACAAAATCAACTTTGACCCCTTCTTCAGCGAAGCCCCACTGGATTTCTCGACTTCATTTATCGCGGAAGCGTCAATTGTTCGAGGCATCGTCCAGGGCTCGGGCGGTCCTGAAAATATCGACATTACCGAACCGGGTTTGCGGTTCGTCCGGCATATCCTTTGCAACACCAAATCAATGCGCTTCGGGTTCATGCCAAACTTCAAGGACATGAACTCAATCAGAGAGATCGCACGCGATTACATAAGAAAGTGCGGCGGCGCCACTATTGCAATGCAAACAATGCAACAGGTGATGCAACCGGAGCAGGCGTCGTAAAACAC
>CAZCZI010000039.1:21848-65213 GCA_964503045.1 uncultured Candidatus Obscuribacterales bacterium | reverse complement strand
GTCAAAGATGCAAGAAAGTTGATGTGGGACAACTTTCGTGACACAGAAAAATTATTGGCATTTCCATCCTTGTTTAGAGGCAGTTATTTCGAAGATCGCGGGTCAGTTGCGCAGCTCATTGCATCGTTATCCGAAGTCTATGCGGACGCAGTTGACGATCATCACCTAGCCCTGGCGTGCTGTCAGATTGCTTTGGCGCACTACGACAAGTTCGAAAGTCGGGCAAACACTGCAGATCATGAAGCCGCCGCGATACTCAGATTGCGGCGAATACACTGTCATTTGAACATCGATCAAATTGGCTCCGCCGAACAACAATGCACGAGACTCTGGCGTGACAAACAATTTTTGAACTCTGATATGAGAGCGCGACTTGTCTTCTTGCTCTCATTCTTCGAAAGTCTTTCAGGGAATTTCGATGAGGCTTTTCAGATCTTGACCGAGAACACGACGCAAGCGACGGTTTTAGAAAAGTCACTCAAAGACGAGTTGCGCGGACCATTGAAGTGGTACTTCTCGGCAGCCGAATTCCTTAGGGAAATGGGCATTCGATATGCCGCGCAAAAGATGCACGCAGAATCAAAGATCTGCTATACAAGCGCCGGATGGATGTATCGAGAATTCCGAAAAATCGCACCTCATGAGCACGCGATTCAGGAAGGAAAGAATAGAAAACCATCTAAGAAATCAAGCAAGACCAGCTTTGCTGAAGGTTATCAACTCAAGTACATAGAATGCCTGATAGGACAGTACGAACTCACAGAAGCATCGAAACTGCTCAAGAGAATCACCTCTACGGATAGCCGCCCGCGAGTCAAACAGCTTGAGATCGCATTGGGTCATGCGTTCGAAGCGGCTGGCGACTACAACAGTGCGCTAACTCTTTTCGAGGCGCAGCAAGCCGCCGACGGAGAGGACGTCATACGCCTAAAGGCTGGGGCGCGAGAAGCACAAATTAATAAAGCTCAGCAGTTAGAGAGCAACGGCAAGCTGAAAGATGCGAAGAAAATCCTTGAAAGTCTAGGCGGCGATTGCAAAGATGATATAGAGCGCTTAAAGAAACTCATTCGAGAGTCCGAGCTCAACACAGCAGAAAAGCTGATCGCAAGCGGCGCCTTTCAGGATGCATTGAACCTCTATCTCAGGATAGAACCACCCTCCTCCGATAAAGTCGTGTCAATCCGCTACAAACTTTTAAGTGAACTTCTGACTTTGGGCAAAGGTCATGGCGACATGATCAACGATTATGGAAAACTGAGAACCGCACTCGACCATCTCGAAGAACTGGCTAAACAAGACAAACTCGCGCCCTCAATGACAAACGAAATTACCAACCAAGTATGCAGTTGGGGATTGGTTCGCGGTCGATCGTTTAGGAGATGGATAGAAAGTTTGGTTGCATGCATCGCAACTGTTGAAGGCGCAGACAGCGACAACGTTAAACAGTTGAAAACATACGAAACGGTGCTTGCCGAAAAACGCCCCTCAGCAGAACCGCAGCAGCAAAGCAGAAATCCGTTTGAGGCAGTGGCAGTGTTGATAAGTGAAACTGACCAGGAGGCGGAATTAGAATCAGAGCCTGATGCAGAGTCTGTTGCAAACCCTGATGAATTGCAGTTACCCAAAACCTCTGCGCTTGCAGATTCTCTCATTGGTCAGGGAAAGTTTCAGCTGCACAATCGCAGGATAACGGCGGCACTCGATTCTTTTACGAAAGCAAAAAATTCGTGCGCATCGGGCTCGCTTACGCATACCAAAGCAGTGCTAGGTCTGTCCCTCGCATTGTTTCTCAGCGAAGACAGCGGCAACGCACTCCACCAGATTGATTCTCTTCCAAAAGACCTCGACCATCTACTTGCTGCAATGCAAGAACTCACTCAAGAGTTCGTCGTGAAGGTCGAAAACGCCGGGGACTTTTGCTATCTGACTGCATGCAGAATCGAAGAAAAACGCAGTGACGCAGACGAGCAACTGTCAAAAGTTTATCGACTCGCTTACGACCTATTCAAGAAAAACAATAAAGCAAAGACTCTTGAGCAACTCGATTGCTTCGCCGGTTTCGCCAGAGTTGATGAAATTGAAAGAGAACTCGAAAAACTAAGAAACTCACTAGCATCAGAAAAACCTTTGAGAGAAGTGCAAGTAAAGATTGCACGGAGATGGGTGAGGCAAGGGAAATTCAATGCCGCAAAGGAGCTGCTTGAGTCTCTCGACGGATCAAAATCAGAAAACTTGAAGTGGTGCCTAGAACGGCAAACACTCTCGCTCGTGCAGAAATCATGCACCAGCGAGCGCAAAGGTGATGGGCCGCTGAGAGAGGCTTTTCACGTTCTCACCGAGATGAATCACAGGAAATTGCTGACAGCAGAATTCTGTCTGACGGTTGGGAAGTACCTCAAAGACAACTTGCCGCACTCGTCTGTTCTTTCTGGAATGGGAAAGGAACTGCGACGATTGAGCGAACTCTTTGTTTCAGTCGAAGGAGCTGAAGGGCCAGCAGCAGGCATGCTTCTTTCGAGAATCAAGGGAACGGGCTACTAGCTAAGATGCTTCCCGTCGCGAGGTTCAGTGTGAATTTAACGCCAGTAGTAGTACCAGTCATAGTTCAGTTCCTGGGCCTTGCCTGGCGCCAACTCGAGGTTCCACACAGCCTGGCTAATGGAGTTGACGCGAGTCCACCAGTGCGGCCAGTCATACCACCTCCATCTCTCAGAATCCGAGGTCGTTCTGAGATCTTCAAACACATTGAGCATTTCGACCTTTCCGTTATCTGCCACTGTGCCGACTTTACCGAGCACTAGCCGCTTCACTTCGATGTTCACTGGTTTGCCACTGAAGTTCGTCAGCTTTATCTTGCCGGTCAAATCCACTTTTCCGTAGGAGTCTCCCTGCCACTTGATCGCATCAGCGGTTCTCTTGGTCTCGGTCTCTGTTTTCTCCACACCAATGTCCACTGCCGTGGTCAACGAGAGATCAGCGTTTCCATTGATACCCGCATAGGTCATCATTCCTTGAGATATCAGCTTGTCGTTTTTCAGTATCAGTGCAGGGGCTGTCGTCAGGGGGAAGGTAGATTTGTTGGTCAATCTGATCTTATGCATCACTTTGGGAACAGACGTAAGCTTTGCCAACTCCGCATCAGGTGGACGATAACTCATGCGCACCTCAGGTGGTGGCGTAAACGGTATCTCCAGCTGATAAAGATCTTTATACTTGAGAGAATACTCTGCAATGGGAACAACCATCCGTTGCCCCTTCTTTAACGTAATGTGATTCGCCGTAAAGACAAAGAGATCTTCATTCTTCTCGCCGCCGGGTGATACTTCCGGGCCGATACCGGCAGCATCAGCGCCTTCGACATTCATCCCTGGAGAGGCGACTTGCGACATTATTGCATTGGACATACCGCGAGCCATTCTTGCATTCGCATTGTAATGTGCAGACAGTTCAGCAATTGTCTTTTGAATCGCCATTGGATCGATCTGGTCTTCAAAGGCGAAGCTGGGGACCCCGACAACCAGATGTGCGGAAACATCTTTGAGATCGGTCAGCTCGTTTACCAGAGTGGCTTGCAGTTTTATGTCTGCTGCACCATCAGAATGGAGATTGACTTTATAGCTCGGAATCCAACGCAATCCTTTTTGCAGATAGATCATGCCGACGTTGGCAGATTTATCGGGATTATTGTCCCACTTCAGTTTAAGACTGAGCAATGTGCGAAACTCTTCATCTGAGACCTTCTGCTTATGAGAACCCTTGAAAGTTATCGTTTGAACGCGATCGATCGGTAGAACCGCTACGCCGGAATCCGTTTTCAACATCACAACGCTGCCCTTCTGCGGCAATTGTTCAGAACCATCTCTCGGGCTCGTTTCCTCCAACTCATCTGAACTGCGAACAGGGACACCAATCAACGTGGCATCGTAAGTGACTGTTTTTGCGTTCGTTCCAGCTCCCGACAGTTCCTCCACTTTCACTTCAGCACCAGGATTCGCTTCAATCAACTGCTGTAGCGTTAGTGCCGTCCGCGGTATCAAAACTCTGCGCTTTCCGGCAACGACGGATGTTAAACGCGTACCCTTCTGGCTGGAGTACGGCCAGAAAGTTCCCAAAACCGGAGTAGGCAGCTGATCGATCACCACGTTGCCGCCGTCTTCGGTCGGCATCTCGCCCTCGTGCAAGACGAAGGCGTGTCCGTCTTTGAAAACAGTTACCTCGCGCACAGGCATTCTTGCGACAGAATTAAGAGGTGTTGCAGGCTCTGACATGGCTGATGTTCCTACAAAATAGGTGACTACAAACGGGACTAATGATAAGCGCGTTGAAAGTTTCAGTTGCTTTTTCATTGATGCGCTTTGCTTCCTCTCTGACCAGAATGCCGACGATAGCAGACGTCGGCCGTCCTGTAAACGGACGTGAAGCTTGTGAATTTGCAAGGAGTGCGCGTTGATACTACCGATGACTTTGTAGTTGCAAAATCGAAACACAGCGCGAACCGGTAAAGACCTTTAACGTCTTTACACCATGACAGAAGATTTGCGCTTCTCGATCGGTACGTATGGACGCTCTTCCGGACCGGTATAAATCTGTCTCGGGCGCGCTATTTTCTGAGATTCATCGAGCAACATTTCTTCCCACTGCGCTAACCAGCCTGGCATGCGCCCCAACGCAAAGAGCACCGTGAAGAAATCGGTAGGATAACCCATAGCTTGATAGATCAATCCGGAATAGAAATCCACATTTGGATACAACTTGCGCGAAATAAAATAGTCTTCCTCAAGGGCAATGCGTTCTAATTCAAGCGCAATTTCGAGCTTCGGATTGAGACCGGTTTGATCGAACACTTCATAAGCGACTTGTTTAATCAACTTTGCGCGCGGGTCGTATGACTTGTATACGCGATGTCCGAAGCCCATCAGGCGCCTGTTTCCTTCTTTGACCTCCTTAAGGAAGTCAGGAATATTCTTCACCGATCCGATTTCATCGAGCATTCGGATGACCGCTTCATTGGCACCGCCGTGCAGAGGTCCATAGAGCGCCGCAATACCAGCAGAAACGGCAGAGAACAAATCCACCTGCGAGGAGCCGACGGCGCGCACCGCATTGGTGGAACAGTTCTGTTCGTGATCGGCATGCAGTATGAAGAGAATTTCGAGGGCCCGTTGAAGCACTTTATTTGGCTTGTGACGCCCGCCAATACTGAATGTCATGTTGACAAAATTGCCCACATAGTCAAGATCATTATCGGGAAAAACAAATGGAAGGCCGCGTGAATGGCGAAATGCAAATGCCGCAATCGTAGGCGCCTTTGCCAGGAGACGCACCCGTTGCAAATAGCGGTTTTTCGGATCATGAATGTTCTTAGCGTCGGGATAGAAGGTAGAAAGCGCACTAACAGCACCAAGCATCATTCCCATGGGATGAGCGTCATAGCGGAAGCCTTCGAGAAACTTGGTTATGTTGGTGTGTACATATGTGTGATTCTTGATTTCATCCGTCCAGCGCTTGAGCTGCTCCTCGTCCGGCAGAGCCCCTTCATTGAGCAGGTAGGCAATTTCAAGAAAAGTAGACTTGTCAGCCAGTTGCTCAATCGGATAACCCCGATAGCGCAGAATACCGCGCTCGCCGTCGATGAAAGTGATTGCGCTGCGGCAGGCGGCAGTACTCATGAAGGAGGGATCGTAAGTCATGAGACCGAAATCGTCGGCATCGACCTTGATTTGTCTCAGGTCGTTCGCCCGGATAGTGTTGTCAGTTATCGCTAACTCGTAGCTTTTTCCCGTACGGTTGTCGGTAATTGTCAACGTATCATTAGACACACTCCGTCCCTCCAAAAGACGCCGAATAATAAAACGGCATCGCTGCGATTAGCAATTATAGCTGCTAAGAGGGTCTTTTCAGGCAGGAACATGCCGTGAAATCAAATTTCTCGTTCAGTCAGCCGAGCGATCGTCTTTGGATGATCATCGATTCCGTACCACCACCACGTCCCCTCCGGCGCCGGTGGTAGTTTTCCATTCAGCATCAATATGATTGCATGCCCTAGTTCGACAATCGATTTGGAACTAAAAACCGATATTCCGCGACAGAAGATCTGCATTCCATCCAATAGTTGCCATTGGGCGACTTCCTCAGCAGTGATGATGTTTCGTTGTTCGAGTACCTTGCAGGTATCTTCAAAAAGGTGAATGATCGCGGCCAGTTGTTTGTCCGACCAGGTATCGTCTAAGTGCACACCAGAGCAGTCCGGTATCACGGTGCCCACACGCCAATGATGGACGACTTCGGCCAACCATGGGTTGTCAGCGATGGTAGGCTCCGCCACTTCCACAAGATGTTTTAAGAAAATCGAGACGATAACATCAAATGCCCAGAAACCTTGATCACGAAATCCGACATAGACTGACTTTGACATGGCTACCATCCAAAAAGCTGATATTCTGTTGCGTGCGCGAAACTACTTTCGAACGAACCGAACACCTACCGCCACTAGAGTCAGAACAACAGTAGCCCCTGCTAGACACAATATAACCATCTCATTGCCCGTCAGCTTCAGACTTAAATACAGCACCACTGCGGTAATACTCGCAATAGTCAGATCGCGAATCGTTATGAATGATGGCTTAGACGGCGCAACCACATGTGGTGACGAATCACCAAAGGATGTGTGTTGTTGTGGCGTACTATGCGTTAGCGACGACGGTGCTTGCGACAAAGAAGTATGCACGGGATGCGGAGTTGGAGGAGTCGAAACGTATCCTGCCGCTAATTGTTGCGGTGTGTACCCTGCCTCTGTCTGCATTCCTGCCGGCACGTAACCGACGGAAGCTTGCCCAGGGGCAGGCTGCGCGGGTTGCGTCGATTGTGGTGCAGGTTGCATTTGATGCGCAGGCGAGAGAGTTTGCGGTGCAACAGGCGCTGACTCGCCCATGAGACTTCGCTTTCGAGACTGTGCTGTCGACTCAGTACTAGCCGCCACTACCACATCTGCAATAGATGCCGCTCCTGGTACGCAGCTACAAATCGCGTCTTGAAAAATCCATGCTGTAAACGACCCTTTGGAGCGCTTCCTTATGGCTTTCCTGCAATTCGGGCAGATTTCATCAGGTTGTTGCTGCTCGTCAACACTCATCGCTGTTTCTTTCTAGACGGATACCTAGGCTTTGTTCCACGCCCCTTACTAGCCGTAACGCCCGGCGGACTTGCTATTTCCCGATAATCGAATCGAGCCACATCACATCGTCAAAGCCAAGGTGGTCGAGAAGGCTTGGTTGCTCCTCTTCAGACGCGCGCCGCGCCTCTTTCATCATGCGATTTAAAGCAGGTTGATAATCTCGGCAAATTCCAGCAACGTCATCTGGGTAATGGCGCATGAAATACAAAAACGCGTGAGACAGATCGCCTGAGCCATTAGCAAACAATTGAATTCCCGCTGCCTTGATTCGCTCGTCAGGACCCATCTGGCCTAATGCACTCCATTTCGATTCGCGAATCAAATTATCTGTTTCTGCATGTGCCATGTTCGCGAAGTGCCTGAGCACGGCAGCTAGATCAGCGGCTTCTTCACGCGTGAGCCTAACAGGCTCCCACTCAGGTGTTGCAGCTTTGAGATGTGCGGTACTGCGACCCTCGATCCACACGTCAGCTTTGCCACCGACTTTGAAGAAATATCCATTCGCATCGGCTTGCCAGCGAGAGTGTTGGGCACCATTGCCGGTGGCACCACCAGTGTGCTGATCGATTGCTTGCATCAGCGAACATAGCTCATCGAAAGTCAGAGGTTGCGCCGCGTCCATCTCCGTGACCGCCAGTAGATCGATAGAGCCATCGTTGTACAGATTGAGATCGAACTTCTTAGCCATGACAGCACCCGCTAAAGTGGAGGCGTCAATTGTAGTCTACACAATAGCTCCCATTTGGTTATTTTCGGGTTTTCAAGCGCTTAAAATCGCTAGTTCCAAACACCAGACATCGATATTGATGAGGATCCAGACTTTCTAAATCTCAAATTTCCGAGACTTTTCACAAAGTTTTGGAATGCATAAATTCCTCGTATTCATGCAATTCAATTGCCTGATGTCTAATTCCAACCACTATTCACAAAGGATCCTAAGATAAACGAACTCATTGAAGCTATCGTCAATCACCAACCAAAGCACACAGGTATCGCTCGACGCCTTGCACACGATCGTCCAGATTTGCTCAGCGTAAGAGGCGACAGTGGCAGGCTTCCAATGGACATCGCCCTAGCAAGCGGAAACGCCGAGGTCACTCTCGCACTTGCTCGTGCAAGCGCACCGTCAGATGCTGAGATCGACTTGAATAGGCTATTAGTAGATTGCCTCGTGCAAATCAGTGACTGGTATTGTGCGAGCTGGTTGAGCGATATTGAATTCATTGTATGGGACGTCATCATGCACCAAGGAGCACTGCCTGGTGATCCAGAGGAGATTTACTTGGATCACGAATTCGCGCAAGACCTGCTTTGGCTATTTGAACAAGTTCGGCGCTGGCCAATGGATTCCGCTGATGGCATCGAAATGATTCCAGAAAAAGAGTGGCTCTCACACTTCAATGAGTGGAAAAAGAAACGCTCAATATAAGAAGAGATCGCATGATAGGGGAATAACTGTCATATAGGATCCCCATCCCGCACGATCTATGGAACAAGTCGCAACGACGATCTTTTATCGAACCTTCGCCTTGCTCGCTCTGGCGATTATCTTTGTTCCGCTGGAGTATGTAGTCAGAGCCGTCAAAACAAAGCCCTTGTGGAAGAGCCAGCAAACACCGGCGGACATTCTACATTGGACTTTGACACCGCTATTCATCGGGCCGATTGTCACAGCGCTGCTTACATGGGCAGTTGCTGCTTTCTATCTTTCACAAGGAAAGGAGTTTACTCGTCTGGACTATGCCGGATTTGGTCCCGTGGTAACACAACCACAGTGGCTAATCATTTTAGAGATGCTCCTCATCACCGATTTGTGCGCGTATTGGAGACACAGGTTCATGCATCGTTTCGCTTGGCCAGTACATTCAGTGCATCACGGATCAAAAGAGGTGTATTGGCTGTCTGCCACAAGATTTCATCCAATCGATATCATCGCTCAAAATTTGACGTACCTGCTACCAGCATATTTGCTTGGCTTTCCGCTGAGTGTCATTTCCATCTATATGCCGTTTGTCACCCTATACAATCTAGTTTTACACTCTCCTATCGACTGGTCATTCGGCCCCTTGCGCTATGTTATCGTCACTCCGCCTTTTCACAGATGGCATCACACAAAGGAAAGAGCTGGGCAGCAAGCCAATTTCTCGACGATCTTTTCCTTTTACGATCTTTTGTTCAGAACCTACTATTTTCCGAACGACAGAAGACCAAAGAACTTTGGCGTTGTTGATTCACGAATTCCGAGAGACTATATCGGACAAATACTTTATCCTCTCGTGAAGTCTCAAAAGCAAAAGACTGACAGCGCGTCCGACAGCAGTTAGTATACTTGTATAGAGGGCTGCAACTACGGGGTATCACTGGTGTCAATTCGAGCATTTCTGCTCACAGTAGTTCTCGTAATAGCAACGATGCAGCTGCCTGCTGGGCAGGCCAGAGAAACGTCTGAAGTAGATGCCAATACAATTGCAGCAACGGTGTCGGATCGCCCAGAGGCGCCGAAATGGGTGAGGGAAGAGTCTACCGTTCGAGTTCTGCCAGGCTGGTTGGGCAACACATTGGTCTTGCACAGTAACAGCCCTGAAGTAGTTTTAGGTGATGGAATTTTGGTGTCGACATTCTCGCCAAAAGGCAAAAAGAATCCATCCGCTCACTTAAACTTCGGTCTTAATGGGCGTTTCGATTTCTTCGCCCATCACAATTCCAAACCTTGGCGTGGAGACTTAAGAACCCTATATCTCGGACTGCTCCTTCAAAACCCAGGAAATAAGCCAGTCACCGTGTCGATAATTCAGGCAGCCAGTTTCCTGGAGAAACCAGACGCTCCGTTCAAGAACCTTCCCGACTTCGTCGAGAATCCTGAAGGAAGAATCTTTGCCGGCGCTGGCGACCGGCTTGCAGACTTCATTTTGCGTGGCTGTTCGCAAGCCGGTTGGCCCGCAACTGTCACCCTTGCTCCAGGTGAGTACCGGATGCTGTGTTCACTGCCTGTTCCAGTCAGGTATCCGCGTCCTTCGGCCAACTCTCGGTCCACCCTGGTAAGGGCTCAGGCGACCGGCACTGTTTATGCAGCCTGCTTGGCAATGCGAGCACGCAGAGATGCTCACGGTCAGGAGCGACCACCTACGCTTAAGGAGTGGCAAACGCTATTAGTTTCAGGCTCTCTCGCTACGCCGCGCGATAAGGCGCCTACCGTGCCAAAGTCCACGCAGAATGTGATATATGGACGAGTAGCCGGAGTTGCGCGCGGCTCGACCTGGCGATCTTTGATATGCAAGGATCCGGCCGGCAGGGTACGCCTGAATGTTCCTCGTCCGGGTAGTGCTTATTCCTATGTTTTCAGCAGTATCGAACAAGGCGCATTTGGAACCATGAGCTACCAGAGCGCACCATTGGTGGTGCGATATCCTGACACTGCTCACAAGGCGGTTGGAAACTATGGCGTGCGATACGAGTTGTCTTTACCGTTGCACAATCAATCTAGCAACAATCAGACTGTAACGGTGTCCATTCAAAGCCCTTACAAGTCGAATCGACCCGATCGAGAATTGATTTTCCGAGAACCGCCCATACCTCGAATCTTTTATCGAGGAACCGTTCGCGTGCGATATAGGGATGACCAGGGAGTGCAGCGACTTAGATACCTGCATCTCGTCTTGCATCAGGCTGACGCAGGTCAACCACTGGTCACACTTGAATTGGCGCCCGAAGAGACTAGAACAGTCATAGTGGACTTTCTGTATCCGCCCGACTCCACACCACCTCAAGTTCTCACGGTAAGAACGCTTCCAAAGAACGACAATTGAGAGCTGTTTCGCCATTAATCGTTGACGTCATCGAGTTCTGAATTGACACGCATACGAATGTATGTTAGCTTATTCTAAATTCACTCCTGTTATAGATTTTGATTTCCATGGCGAGCATTCCTAGACGCCAGCTAGACGAGAATTTCTCGGTCCTGCACAACGGTGACCGGCTCAAACAGCACGAGTTTCATCTTTGCTATTCTCGTATGCCGGAGAATTACCGAGCAGAGCTTATTGGTGGCATCGTTTATGAGCCGTCTCCTGTCTCCTATTTTCACGGCAAGCACCATATCAGGTTGGGCTTTCTACTCGAAACCTATTCGATCGAAACTCCGAATACAGAGGTCGCCGATAACGCAACAGTTATATTGAGTGAAGAAGATGAAGTTCAGCCGGATCTCACGCTTTTGATTACCTCGGCACATGGAGGGCAATCGCGTCTAAGCAAAGAGGGCTATGTCGAAGGACCACCAGAACTGGTGGCAGAGATTGCTTACTCGAGCAGAGCTATTGATTTGCATCTAAAGAAAGAACGCTACGCTCTTGCGGGTGTTCTGGAGTACATCGTTGTGTGCTTGCAGCCAAAGAAAGTTTACTGGTTCGACTTAAAGGAAAAGAGAACGCTTACTGCAGATACTCATGGTGTGCTTCGGTCGTCGATATTTCCTGGGCTCTGGATTCATGAAGATGGATTGTTGCAAGACAATCGCCGTTTAACTCTCAAAGTCATCAAGCAAGGTTTATTGTCTGCTGAGCACGCTGAGTTCGTTGGTCGAAATCGTTAAGTGTCACTCTCAATCCTTTCGGATATGATGCGCGGGCACAACACGTAAGTGTGGGTTCAAAGCATCGGAGATGTCGTCCTCATCTTCTTCAGATTCAGAGTTGTCGTCAGGATACAAGAACTCCTCAACTTTTCGTTCGTACTGCTTTGCCAGGTCAAGCTTGCCTTGTCTTTTATACAATTTTGCAAACCCAATATAAACGGTTGCTTCCAATTCATCGCTTTCTGTTTCCTCTGCGATGGATTGAGCCCGATGAAGTGCTTCTTCCGCTTCTTTCCATCTGTTGCATTCGACAAGATAGAGCGCAAACATCGAGAGTGCTGTTGCAACTTCTTTGCTCTCTTCCCCATATAGCTGTTCCGCCAGTTTCACCGGTCTTTGAAAAACCTCTTCATCTTGCTTGACTGCTTCGAGATCACAGCAGACTATTGCCAATGCTTGCAAAGTCTCCAGTAAAAATTCATCGGGTTCGAATTTCTCGCACTGTCGCAAAGCATAAAGCAAATGTCCTCGTGCTTTGCCCAGTTGATCTGCATCGCCTGCTCTTTGCGCATCTTGCATAGCATTTTTCCACACCTTAAATGAATGATGCTTCGTTCTGGCGGCAAAACGCTCTCGAACCCGACGCAGCCAATCCAAAGCGTCGGCTTCCTGCTTCCATGATCTTGACGCCCAGGCAACATACTCGACCGCTTCGTCCACATCACCTTGTCCAACATAGGCGGGCATGACTTCCGGAATCGGTCGCTCTCCAAGAAGGAAGTCCGCCACAAAACCATTTGCTGTTAGAGCATCGCGAAGAGCTCGATCGGACTTTTGGCTTGCCCCTTCTTTCATAAACTGCATCAATGCACTAGTGAATTTCCACGTTGCGGTGCCTTCCTCATCTGCTGACAGGAATCCCTGAAGTTCATCAAAATCTCTAACTTGCAGGAGGTAATGCCAGAGTTGGTAGCGATTGCCCATGTGATCGTCTGAGTCCTGACAGAGCATTTCAAACAGATGATCTATGGCATCCTCCCGCGAACCAAGCTGCCACAATGTCGCGGCTAATCCTGAACGGGCTCGGAAATACGGCCGCGTGCGAAGGTCGCTCCAAAACTGCACGGGTTGTGCGCAAGTTTGTAGCTGTCGCTCACCAAGCTCAAATGCCTTCTCGTACAGTTCTTTTGCTTCTTCCAGAGACATGGATTCCTGCGCCAGCAAAACATATGCATCTGCGCAATCCTCATAAATCTCCAGTGCTTTCTTTGCCAACTTGGTTCGATCGTCATCCAACGCCTCCCAGGCATCTGACATGCAAATCTGAGCCCGTTCAATTGGCGAATCAGGACTCATCGCCTTTGCCCAACGTTCGGGTATTTCTGGGAAGACATCCATCAGTTCTTCCTGCCAAAGTTCTCTCATTTCTGCCGACGCCGTTTCTACGTCAAATTCGGAAAGTGCTTTTAAGTGAGCCGGTCTTTCGGGTAAGAGAAAACCATTTTTGTATACCGTTGCGGCACGCAGCAATTTATTTGCATCATCGATTGATGAAAAATTCATTCCATCCAGAAAGCGGTTCAGTTCGGCTGACTGTTTATCCATGGCATAACGAACCGTGGAAAGCTGGTTGCGCTTTGGCATGCCACAATTGGATCGATTTGGGGGCTGTTGAGCAACTCGTCGAATTTGCATTTTCTTCACCGCGGCTGGCAAAAATTGTAATAGAGTAGTCTAAAACATTTACCTTGACGTTTCTCTGAAGTAGAGATTGAAATCTTCTCTAAATCCCGACTGCGCGGTGATTCTTGAATCTTCCATATCTGGTATTACTTTAATCGCTGTTAGAATAGTGCACGCGAGCACCGTTGGCGTGCGCTATCGCGATGACCAGGGAGTGCAGCGCCTCAGATACGTGACAAGCTCTCAAACACTGGCGAATACACCATGACCGACGAGCGTGACCAACAATCAAAGTTGGCTGAAAATCAAAAACTCGTAGAAGTGCCAGACACGCACTGCGAGGATTCCAATGATGCAACCAAAAGTATAGTAGGCACTGTAATCGACGGGCATTACGAAGTACTCGAGTTAATTGGCAGCGGCGGAATGGGTACTGTTTATCGCGGCCATCACTTGGAACTCAACAAGTCAGTCGCCATTAAGCTGCTAGAAGAACCGAAAGTAACGGAGCAGTTAGCCCGGAGATTTGATCGAGAAGCAAAGGCTGCCAGCACGTTGCGGCACTCCGGCATTGCGTCTGTCACCAATTACGGTATGACAGATGGCGGTCAACCTTATTTGGTAATGGACTTTGTTGCAGGTGAGACTTTGCATAAAGTCCTCGAAAAAAAGAGCAGGCTGAGTCAGTCTGAGGCACTCCAGATCTTCATTGGCATCGCTGAAGCTTTGCAATACGCGCACGATAAGGGCGTATTGCATCGCGATATTAAGCCATCCAACATCATTTTAGAGCAACACCAAAACAGCTACAGACCCACCGTAATCGATTTCGGAATAGCGCGAATAGTGCATGAAGACAGCGAGACACCACAAAACATTACAAAGACCGGCGAGATCTTTGGCAGTCCGCTTTATATGAGCCCCGAGCAAGGGATGGGATACAAAGTTGATCGTCGCTCTGATATTTATTCACTGGGATGTGTCATGTATGAATGTTTGACCGGTAGAGTCCCTTTTGAGGGTGACAACGCCGTCCAGACGATCTTTAAACATCTCAACGAGAAACCGCTGAAATTCAAAGATGTGAGCCGAGAGTTGGCCAATCTTGGAGCTATTGAACAGATTATTTCAAAGTGCCTTGAGAAGAAGGCAGATGAACGCTATCAAACCATGGAAAATTTGCTTTCTGATCTCAGACTGCTACAACAGGGAAAGGCGCCTGAAGTAGAGACTACTTCCGCCTTAACAAAGTGGCGTCGATTGAAACTTGCATTTGCTGCAGGTCTGGCTGGAGTCATCATTATCGGTTCTGCCAGCTTGTTTGCAATTCAAGGTTCGCCAACCGCTGAGTTCCGACGTTTGGGAGATGAGGCTATTGCTCAGTGGCGCATGGGCCCAGATCACTACGCCGAGGCAGATGCAACGTTCAAGAAAGCTCGATTGCTCCTTAAATCAGGTAAAGTTTCAAAAGATATCGCTGTGATCTATCTGTCTACCATGGGACAGTACTATCACGCAGCAGGTAAGAACAAAGAGGCGATTGAAGCCATTTCCAGTGCCATCGAGGTGGCCGACCTTGGGCTCTCAAAAGAACAGCAAGCCGGACTGAGAAAAGATCTTCTGGCAAGATTGGTTCAATCCGGCGACTTTGATAAGGCTATCAAAGAGGGAACAGCCGCTTCCAACATGTATAAAGAGTTGAACCTAAGTGAGGCCGCCGCCGAAAATGCATATACGCTGGGAACGGCATTTCGCATGAAAGACCAGCATGAAAAAGCTCTCGAAAGCTATCTTCAAGCCTATCAAATTGCAAAACAGCTGCATCCAAACCAAGACAGCAGAATGCAGGCGATAGCAGCGCAATCAATTGCATATGTAATGGCTGATTTGAATAAACCAGATGAAGCGATGCGTTATGGACTGGAGTCGATAAAAATATTCAAGCAGACACAAGGAGTCTCTGACAATGAAACTCAAACTGCTGCCACATGGCTGGCGTCCTTTGCTGCAGAGCACGGACACCCGGATACAGCCGCGCAGATAAAACAAGAGTTCGGCTTGAAGTAACAGTTGCTCAATTGTCGAATGTTCAATGTTCAGGTCAGTTTAGTGGATACTCTTCGACATGCTCACCGTCTGAAATTTTCTCGTTTTTTTCATTTGCCAGTTTGTATAGGACGGGCAAAACCAGAAGAGTCATTGCCGTCGATGTAAGCAAGCCGCCAATTACGACGGTGGCTAGCGGCCGTTGAATCTCGGCGCCTGTTCCATCGGAAAATAGTTTCGGCAAGAGCCCCATCATCGCAACAGTGGCTGTCATCAATACAGGTCGCAACCTCATTAGACAGCCGTAGCGTATGGCTAAGGCTGTAGCGTTTCCTTCCGTTTCAAGCTGCATTATGCAACTTGTTAGAATGACGCCGTTTTGCACTGCCACGCCAAACACGGCAATGAATCCGATGATAGAAGGAACCGATATTGGTTGATGAGACAGCCACAAGGCTACGATACCGCCTATAGTGGCAAAGGGCACGTTCAGCATGATCAATGCTGCATTTTTCGCAGACCCGAACGTGAAAAATAGAAGCGTAAAAATCAAAAGAAGAACAATCGGAACTACAATCAGGAGCCTGGTCATTGCCCTTTGCTGATTCTCGAATTGCCCGCCCCAAATGATTGAATATCCCAAAGGAAGCTCGACATTTTTTTTGACGGCTGCCTGCGCGTCTGCAACCCAACTTCCCAAGTCTCGCCCGCGAATGTTGACGAGAACAGCCGATCGACGCTGACCATCTTCTCGACTGACGACCAGAGCACCACGCTCCAAGGTAATGTTTGCCAGTAGGCGCAGGGGAATTTGTGCTCCGGTTGGTGTTTTCACCGGATTACTAACATTAATGCGTGCAAGCTCTTTCATCCGCCTTTCGAGTCCTTCCGTGGGCGCTCTTCTGAGTAGCTCTCAAATGCTCCCGAGAATGCCGACTGATTACTCTGCGAAAACAAAGGTCGACGATGTTCTCAATTTGACACGCATACGAATGTATGCTAGCCTGTACTAAATTCACTCTTGTAAGAGTTTAATTTCTATGGCGAGCATTCCTAGACGCCAGCTAGACGAGAATTCCTCAGTCGTCTTGCACAACGGTGACCGGCTTAAACAGCACGAGTTTCATCTTTGCTATTCTCGTATGCCGGAGAATTACCGGGCGGAACTTATTGGCGGCATCGTTTATGAGCCATCTCCAGTCTCCTGGTATCACAGCAAGCACCACATTAGGCTAGCTTTTCTGCTCGAAACCTATTCGAGCAAGACTCCAAACACAGAGCTCGGTGATAACGCAACAGTTATATTGAGTGAAGACGACGAAGTGCAGCCGGATCTCACGCTTTTGATTGCTTCGAATAAAGGAGGACATTCGCGTCTAAGCAAAAATGGTTATGTCGAAGGACCACCAGAGCTGGTGGCAGAGATTGCTTACTCGAGCAGAGCTATCGACCTGCATTTGAAGAAAGAACGTTACGCGGTTGCAGGTGTTCTGGAATACATCGTAGTGTGCTTGCAGCCAAAGAAAGTTTACTGGTTCGACTTGAAAGAAAAGAAAACGCTCTCTGCAGATACCGATGGTGTACTTCGGTCATCGATATTTCCAGGTCTCTGGATTCATGAACAGGGCTTGCTGCAAGACAATCGTCGTTTAACTCTTAAAACCCTCAAGCAAGGATTATTGTCTAGTGAGCACGCTGAGTTCGCTCGCCTAAGCCGTTAATGCCGCTTTTCGATTTGTCTCGATCGCCTTGGCAAGCGTCGCTGTTAAAATAGTGGCTCGCGAGCAACGCATCGCGCGTATCACCATACGTTTTACTACGGGAGCCACAAGCGCACGATGGTCACAACAAAACAATTGAAGAGTTTAGCCATTGTCACTTTGACCGTCATTTGGATGACGGTTCCGCGGCCAGCAATCGCCGACCAATCCAACTTGGATGTCAGTGCTGTTCCGCAGCCTATCATTAATCTTGATCTTTGCACTCTCGCCTACCAGCTTTACCACCAATCTTTGTGTCTGCCGCTCGACCCTTGGTACGACATGATGTCTCGCGTCGGCAGCGATAGGCGCGACAACATCTGCCGTTTCACCCATGATTACGCAACCATGCTCGGCAAAGCTAATGGATCCAATAGAGACCCATGGTCAGAGCAGGGATTTTACAGTGGTCCAAACGCGGCGCGCGATTGGACAAATAGCAACTCCAATCTCGATCCAATCATCACAAACTACAAACACATTGACACAAAGCTTCCCGCGTTTACGAGGGATGGTGAAAGGTTCACCAACGTACTAGCACCGACTTACCTCACAAAGAACATCAGATTTGTTGACGGAGTTCGCTACAAATCAAAACCAACCAGCTTTCCATTTAACGACGTCGAACTATTTCAAATTCGTCAATATCCTAGCGGCAACGATCACTTAGTCGTGTTCGAGGGAGGCACGGGAATCGCTGGCACCACCGACCCTTCATGGAGTCTAATGGGTTTCGTGCTCATGCAAAAGACACCCACAGGCTACGATGCTCACATTGTCTTTCGCGGCAGCCGCAGCGGTTCTTCCCTGAGCAAAACAGTTTGGAAAGCGCAGGGCATGATTGGTGAGCATAAAGGCAATCCCGACTGGATCACTGACCTTCGAGGCGTAAAGCAAATTGATAAGCCGCTCATCACCACAGTCGGCAAAGTTACTGAAGGATTTGCAGAAGCGCTTCCAACGATGCTAGGGCCGATCACTGGTTGCTGCAAGTATCTTGAACAGAAGTATCCACCGCCAGAGCACATCTACGTCACCGGTCACAGCCTCGGAGCAGGACTTGCCAGCCAATTTGTCAGCTCCGTTTTGCAAGGAAACTTCGGCAGCGAAGTGCGCAAAGAAGTCAAAACCTGGCCATGGGACAAGACGACGTTAATTGCATTTGCTCAGCCGATTCCCGGTGATCCGGTCTGGGCTGCCAATTTCGATAAACTCTCGCCGACTTCCGAGCACTATTGGGTCGCAGGAGATGACGTGGTTGAAGCGACTTCGGGTACTATCGTCGGCTTGATCATAGATAAAGGTGAACATTCAGGCATCCAGCACACGTTGAACGCAGTGGCCAACTGCAAAGACAATCCTCACGAAGTGTTCGTCATCAGAGCTGCCATGTTGCGTGACATGGCGTCACAGAATGCTGCATTGTCGCAGCAACTTGGACAAGAAAACACTTGGGGATACTATGACAGTTTCTACAAGATGCTCGAAGGTCAGCCCGCGAGCTACGTTTATCCAGGCGCTCCGGCTCCCCAATTCGTGACAGAAGAGAACGTGCAGAAGGTTCTGCAAAACAGTAATTTCGGACCGGAGTTCGATCGTTGGCTAGAACAAGTCTATGCCAAGATGATCGCTGATAAAAGCAGCTACATTGGTCCCAAGTTCCAAAGCACGCTTGATGAGCGGCGGCAGCTGGTTCTCAACCTTGTTCAGTGGATGAGAAAGCCACCAAGTTCTAATGCTCAAGAACTCGATGGACTGGAGTCCGAATTCAAAATCATTGACGGCAACCTCGGACTCACAAACGAGGAGCAGTGGATCTACTGTGGCATGATCCTTTCGCGAATGCAAAAGACCCCATTGACACTGAAAGAACTGCTATCCAAACCCGCGATCAAAACATGTCTTGATTCAAAGTTTGACGATTAAGGATTTAAAATGGTACGCAACATAATAGTGGTATGTATATTAATACTAGCAACCGCCGGCGGTGGCTTCTGGTATTGGACGACGACACCGCTATACTCGCTTGAACAATGCAAAGACGCAGCAAGCCAACACGATATCTCGAAGTTTCAATTATACTTCGCAACCGATCAAGTAGCAGAATCGATGGTGAAAGATTTGCTCGCGTCACCGCTTCGAAAGGTGCTTGGAGGAGAGACTTTGGAGCGGTTCTTATCCAGTGGTATGGTGAGTGAGAGTACTGTTCAACACGAGGTGGCATCCAGCATCGCAAGTGATATCAAAATGCTGGTAAAAACAGGTAAGTTCAATGAGCCGTCAGGAAGCGATTTGGACAAAGTGTCGATGAATACTCTCGATCAGAGGCTTGGGATTCGAACCCTCTCCTTGAAGAAAGTGCAAGATGTAAAAGTACACGGTAACATGGCGACAGTAACGATGCTTCTGCACAGCGAGAAATTCAATACCGATCTTGAGCTACTTGGTGAACTGGAAAGCAGAGATGGTTACTGGCAAGCGACACGCATCATCAACATCGTTGATTGTTTTACGAAGCTATTCGAGTTGGAAGCAAAGTAATCGAGCAATCCGCTCAGCCATTACTTTTGAGTACCCAACTCGATCTTCTTGACCGCAGCCTTTGCGTCAGCAGCACCATAGTCATCTGAGAAAAGTTTCTTCAAGTGAGGAATCGGCTCCCCATGCGCGAGGTGCTTAAACTCTACCGACCGGGTTTTAACTCTTTGTCAAAAAACTGGATTGCATCGCGAATTAGATTGGGATCTTTCAGGTCGTGTTTTACGCCGGCCACAATACGAAGCTGGTGCGGAACCGAGTATTTCTCTAAAAGACTTGCCAACTCTTCGCTCTGCTCTTTAGGAACGATGTCATCCAATTCACCATGCATTATGTAAATTGGCACGGTGTCTTCCTTGTCGACAAAGGTAACCGGGCTTGCATCTCGTGCCTTTGGAACTTGTTGTTCAGGAAGACCACCAAGCAATTTTGCAATCGCACCTTCCGGAGAGTCGGATTTCAAATCGTTACCGCTCTTGCATTGTTTTGCTATGGTCAATAAATCAGTCGGTCCAGCCCAGTCGAAGACCGCCTGGATGTCGTTCTCGCCTTTTATGGTCGTACCTGGTTTGAAGTTATGTTCGGGAGCAAGTCCAAGTAACAATGCGAGGTGTCCACCGGTAGATAAGCCCCATACGCCAATCCTTTTCGGGTCGATGCCATATTCATCACAGTGCCTTCTCAGATAGGCAATCGCAGCTCTGCAATCTTCTATCTGAGCAGGAAACGGTGCTTCTTGCGAAAACCGATAGTTGATGCTTGCGCCTACATAACCAAAGAGTGGCACCAGCCTGCCGACACCATCTGCTTTATCTCCCCTCTGCCATGCACCGCCGTGAATGAAAACAATTAGAGGTCGTGGATTTTCAAACAACTTTTTGTGCGCAGGGACATACAAATCCAATTTGTGGCTAAGTGAATTGTCCCCTTCGATGTACGAAACATCTTTGATTTGTTTACATCCGAATAAAAATGGCGGCGCAAAAAAATATGCGACTAGCGCGAGACCAAGTACTACTCCGACAGCAAAAATCACGTGACTGCGTTTTATTTTTATACGCAATTGAACTCCGGGGTGTTTCCCAACACTATTTTGGCTGTACTCATTTTGCCCAACAGGATGACAAGGTTGTGAAGGTCTCACAAAATTGGTATTACTACTTTAGCAGTCGTCAGAGTCCGAAGAGCGTTTTCATACCTACCATCACTGCTACCAGCATGTTGAGGAATATGATTAGTGCCTGAAGAACAACCGGACAATAGAATCAGGGTTGTCGATTTGGTTCGCACAATCAGCATTGTTTCTGTTCTTGCAACTCATTTTTTCTCATTCGACTTTTCACGCGGTGTACCTGTTACCAACCCAGTGGAAAACGCAGTCAATTCGTTTCTCATGAGATTCGCCTTGAGTGGTGCATACGGAGTTTCGATATTCTTCGTGCTGTCCGGGTTTTTGATAACTCGAATCACGGCTTTGAGAAACACCGATCTGTATCAAGTAAACATGCGCCAATTCTATATTCGCCGCATGGGTCGCATCTTGCCCCTGTTGCTGTTGATTTTATTGTTGACCGCCACGGTAAACCTAACCGCTACTTTAGCGAAGGGTGGCACAATCCCACAACATATGCTTTACGTCTACAACCCAGACATAAGGCATTTTGACTTCACGTTCTTCGCGTGTTTGCTCACATTGAGTTTGAACTGGCTCTTTATTTTGAGCAAAACAGACTACGGCATGCAGCTGACAATCATGTGGTCTATCGCTGTCGAAGAGCAATTCTACTGCTTCTTGCCTCCTTCGCTTCGCGCGGCAGGGAGCAGCCGAAAATTAGTTCCATTTCTGATTTTTCTAATTTGCCTAGGTCCAGTCGCTCGCTGGTTAGGCAATATATACGGGCCAAATGCGTATTCCGGCAGTCTGTGGAATTCGTTTGCTGCGTTCGATTTGATATCGATGGGCGTTTTGCTCTTCCTCGTGGAAAGACGCTTGAAACCTACCCTTCAAGCTAAGCCTCTTCTTAGCGCTATACTCTGCGCCTCCGGCTTTCTGCTGGGCACCTTTATCTATTTCACTACTACCACGGGTTCTGCGCCAGATCGAGTATTCGGATCGAGCTTGCTTGGGCTTGGTGTTTTTCTGTTTTTGCTGGGTGGGTTGCAACTCAAAGTATTTCAAAAATTGCCGTCGTGGCTTATTCTTCCGGGTGAGCTCAGCTACGGAATGTACTTGTATCATCCACTTACGCTTTATGCCGTGTGGCCGTACTTTTTCGAAAAGCCAAAGCTATTAGGCTTCCTCATGTACCTACTGGCAACCACCGTGGTAGGCTGGTTTTCGTTTCACTACTTCGAACAGCCCGTAAATCGGTTAGTGCGAAAGAAACTACTTTGATTGAACAGGCAGCCCAAGCTCTTTTGTGAGAAACGCCCATTTATCTGCGGTCTCTTCAATAATCTTTTCTGTCGATTTGCCTGCTCCATGACCGGCGCGCGTTTCAATGCGAATCAGGCATGGTCTGTCACATCCCTGAGCCTCTTGAAGCGCCGCGGCAAACTTGAAGCTGTGGCCAGGAACGACACGATCATCGTGATCGGCGGTTACTATCAGCGTTGAGGGATAACACGTTCCCTTCTTCAGATTATGCAGCGGTGAATAGCCGTACAAGACTTTGAAATCATCCTTGTTGTCGGGTGTTCCATACTCTTGTACCCATGCCCATCCCACCGTAAATTTGTGAAAGCGCAGCATGTCCATCACACCAACTGCCGGCACACAAGCTCTAAACAAGTCAGGTCGCTGCGTGATGCATGCGCCGACCAAGAGCCCGCCGTTGCTTCCGCCGCCAATTGCGAGCTTATCTGGGTTAGTGTAGTTATTGGCGGTCAGTGCTTCAGCAGCACCGATGAAGTCGTCAAACACTCTTTGTTTGTTGTGTTTCATGCCAGCTTCATGCCAGTCTTCTCCATACTCACCACCACCTCGAAGATTGGCTTGTGCATAGACTCCGCCAAGTTCCATCCACATGAGATTGCTAGCAGAAAAAGCAGGAAGTATTGAAATTTTAAAGCCGCCATATCCATACAAGTATGTGGGAAGCTTGCCGTTTGGCTCGATGTCTTTGCGATGGCAAATGAACATCGGCACTTTTGTGCCGTCTTTGCTGTTGTAGAAGATTTGCTTTATAACGTAATCATTTGGGTTGAACTTTGTCTTCGCCTGGAAGAATACATTGCGAGAAAAGTCGCCGAGATCAACATGATAAATCACCGGTGGCGTGTTGAAGCTCGTAAAACTAAAATATGTTTCTTTATCATCCTGATCGCCACCAAAACCATATGCGGTGCCCACGCCGGGAAGCGAGATGTCTCGTTCAAACTTGCCATCCACCCCGTAGACTTTCACTGCTGTGTACGCATCTTTTAGGTATGTGGCGATGAATTTATTGTCTATCAGCGAAACCGAGGTGAGCGCATCTGCGGTTTGTGCAAATATCTGCTTCATTTCGACGGTTTTCTGAGAGATGTCGACAGAAACAACTCTTCCTCGCGGATTGTCGGAGTCGTTGTGAAAATAGAATGTACTTCCAACATTTCCAATAAACTCGTGCATTGCAACGTCAGGCAAAAACAGCTGTTTGACCGGGCTGTTTGGTTGCGTGAGATCTTTGTAGAAAATTCCGTTTTTTGGTGATGTTCCCAACCAAACATCAATGATGAGGTACTTCCCATCGTCCGTCACGACGGGCATGAATCCCCATTCCTTTTGATCCCTGCGTTCGAAAATCAATTTGTCTTGCGACTGGGGAGTTCCTAATTTGTGGTAATAAAGCTTTTGATAGTAGTTGGTTTGGAGAAGTTCTTCACCCTTCTTAGGCGCGTCATAGCGCCCATAGAAAAATCCCTTGTTGTCCTTTGTCCATGCCGCTCGGGAATGCTTCACCCACTCGACCAAATCTGTAGTGTCCTTGCCCGAATCAACATTGCGCACACGCCAGGTCTGCCAATCTGAGCCAGACGCCGCCAATCCGTATGCCATCAAATTGCCGTCATCACTTATTGAATATTCGGCCAATGAGACTGTTCCATCTTTTGAAAGTGGGTTGGGGTCGAGCAAAACGCGCGGCGTAGCTTTCGCAGAGTCCTGCACATAAAGCACGCTCTGATTTTGCAGACCACTGTTCTTTTGAAAGAAGAGACGCCCTCCCTCTTTGTGTGGAACATCGCAACGTTCGTAGTTCCAAAGATCTGTCAGTCGTTTTTTGATGTGGTCGAGACCCGGGATGGCGTCAAGATAAGCGCGAGTCACTTTGTTTTGCTCGGTTACCCAAGCCTTGGTCCTTGCCGAGTCTGTGTCTTCCAACCAGCGAAACGGGTCGTTTACTTTGGTGCCGTGATACGCGTCGGTTTGCTGCACATGCGCTGTCTTCGGATAAGTCAAACCACTGGCAGCCTTGCCCATTGCCGTAATCCCCATAACCAGCCCGGCTGAAATCGCAAACAGCTTGCGTAAGCGCCCTGACATTTACAACCTCTCTAATGTTTGGATGTCAGATCTTATACGGCTTGGCGGGAATTGACCAGCGCCCGACCGGCGAGCCAACTTAAAACACTCCGGGAAGCAGCCTGAATCGCACTTTCTGGCAGTACTCATTGTAGCCGCCGAGATCCGTCAGCAAGAACTTCTCTTCGTCGAAAATTCGCCAGAGCAGTGCCGGCAGAAGCGCCACGATCAACAGCACTCCCCACCACGATCCCAACGCGACCGGCATCGCGATAGAAAGCAAAACCGCGCCAGAGTACATAGGATGTCTAACTAGTCCATAAGGACCGGTCGAGATTACCTTTTGATCTTTAGCTAATTCAATTGTGGCTGACGCAAACTCGTTCTCTTTGCACACCAGATTGAAGAGTGCGAAGCTCAACACAATCATTAAGTCAGCAAGAATCACAACCGCCGCCGGCACATGCGACCACCCAAATCTATGGTCGAGACCAGCAACGATAATCAGCCCGAAAAACGCTGCAATCACCAGACTCATGATTATCTTCTGCGCCGGTCGCTTCTCATTGGAAGGGCCCACACGCATTCTTCGTTCCAACAATGCTGGAAAATTACTTGCCAAATAAACCGTGTGCCAGAGCCCGGCAAGTGTGTACACAACGATGAACACCCAGGCTTGCCAATAATCGATGGTTCCGGCAGAAAGAAAAATCGGCAGTCCGAACGCCGGCGGAGCCAACAGACATGCAAGTAGGGCGTTTGGTTTTGCTTTGATATCCATAACCATAAAAGTCACCTTTCACTGCACCCAGGCGACGAACGAACATTCTTATTGTTCCAGCCGCAGACTCCAATCTCAACCCCATAGTTACCTCTAGCCTCCACTCGCCCACTGTACTCCCAAGCCTTAGCCGGGTATCATATGGCAAAGTAAGTCCGAACAGCCCGCGGGGGCGTCGGCTGCAAGCTACATGGGCTAAGCGGATGCGAGACTACATCCTTTTGTACATCAACGGGAAAGAGCACCGGGTGACTGGGGAAGAGGTTTTCGTTCCGGTTACTGACTACCTACGCTACGACATGGGCGCGTGCGGCACCAAGGTCGTTTGCGCCGAAGGCGATTGCGGAGCCTGTACCGTCGCTTACGGGCGAGTCGAGGGCGACAAGATCGTCTATAAGCCGGTAAACGCCTGCATTCAATACGTTTACCAGCTCGACTGCTCTCACATAATCACGGTCGAGGGCGTCAAACTCAACGGCAAGCTCAACCCCGCGCAAGACGCGATGGTCGAGTGCCACGGCGCCCAATGCGGTTATTGCACGCCGGGTTTCATCATGGCGATGTGCTCGATTTACGATCAAGGGTGCCCCATCAATGTTCGATCCATCAAAGAGGGGCTCACCGGCAACCTCTGCCGATGCACCGGGTACGAATCAATCGTCAAAGCCGCATTGCAAGTCGATTCTGCCTCGATGCAGAAATTTGCGGAGTTGTATCCCAACAAGGCAATGGTTAAGGCTCTAAAGGAACATTCAAAAGAGTCGGTTGTAGTCGAGTCCGATGGAAAGCGCGTCTTCTTGCCGACAAGCAGCAAAGAAGTGAGCGAGATCAAAGCCAAACATTCTCCATGCACCATCGTATCTGGTGGCACAGACGTTTCGGTCAACATGAATAAGAAGGGGCTTGCTCTCAGCAACATCATCAGCTTGTCCAACGTGCAAGGACTGCACGAGATGAAGGAAGTCGACGGTGTTCTCGAAATAGGCGCTCGCGTGACACTCACTGAAATCGAACACTTCATGCACGAGGGATATCCTGAGTTTCACTACATACTCTGGGTATTCGGCTCTCCGCAAATCCGCAACGCCGGCACTCTGGCAGGCAACATCGCCAATGCATCGCCGATTGGCGACACGATACCATTTCTATTCGTGATGGATGCCGAAGTCGAAGTGGCAGGCGTCAAAGGCACAAGAAGAATCAAAATCAACGAGCTGTACAAAGGCTACAAACAGCTTGCAATGAATCAAGACGAATTGATCACGCGAATCTTCCTGCCCCTTCCGCAAGAAGACGAAATCGTGAAACTGTACAAGATCTCCAAACGGCAACATCTCGACATTTCGGCATTTACAGCTGCAATTCGTATCGTGACCGACGGGGAGAAAATCGAATCAGCGACAGTAGCATACGGCGGCGTTGCAGCCGTTGTGCTTAGATTGAAAAAGGTCGAAGAGTTTCTCAAAGGAAAACCTTATACTCTTGCAACTTTCAAGGAAGCCGGCAAGCTGGCGCGCACGGAAATTACACCGTTGAGCGATGTGCGGGGCAGCAAAGATTTCAGATGGCAGCTCGCTGAAAACATCATGGCCAAGTTCTTCCACGAAACAGCTACAGAGAGGGTGTTGGCATGCCGGTAACGGGAAAAGACATTCCGCATGACTCCGCTATAGGACACGTAACCGGCGAATCGGTCTACATTGACGACATGCCGTTTGCGAAAAACGAACTCGTCGTCGACTTCGTCGGCAGCCCGGTCGCCCGTGGTGTGGTTAAGTCGATTGATGGTTCGGAAGCTTTGAAAGTACCGGGTGTCGTCGCGGTTTTCACATACAAGGATCTCGATGGAATCAACAAGTTTGGCCCTATCACCCAAGACGAATATCTTCTTGCCGAAGATCATGTTTCGTTTATCGGCGAACCAGTCGTAGTTGTCGCTGCAGAAAATCACCAGGCGCTGCGCAAAGCCAAAACGCTGGTCAAAATCGATGTTGAAGAGCACACCCCCGTGCTCACAGTCGACCAAGCGAAAGAACGCGACGAGTACATCGACAAGACCTATTACATTAAACGCGGTGATGCAGAAAGCGTATTCAAAAGCGCGAAGCACACCATAGACGGTACCATCTTCATTAGCGGCGCCGATCACTTCTATCTCGAATCACAAGCTTGCATTGCATATCCCGGCGAGTACGATCAAATCGTCGTTCACTCGTCAACTCAAAATCCCAGCGAAGTGCAGCAAGTGATCGCACGCGTTTTAGGGTTGAGACAAAACCAAGTCATTTGCATCACCAAACGCATGGGCGGTGGGTTCGGCGGCAAAGAGTGCCAAGCCACACACCCTGCGGCTCTCGCCGCGCTGGTTGCATTGAAGACCAAGCGCCCCGCGCGCATCATCTATACAAAAGATGACGACATGAAATTCACGGGCAAACGACACCCGTTTCAAAACGACTACAAAGTTGCATTCGACGACAACGGCGTGATAACCGCGCTCAAAATCGACTTCTTCGCAGACGGCGGCGCCGCCAATGACCTGTCCACCGCGGTTCTCGGTCGCGCGATGACCCACAGCGACAATGCGTACTTCATTGCCAACGCCGACATCACAGGAAAAATCTGCCGAACCAACTACCCGCCCAACACCGCATTCAGAGGCTTCGGCGGCCCGCAAGGCGTAATTACAATCGAAAACATCATAGAAGAAATCGCCGCTTACCTCGGCATCGATGCGCTCGATGTTCGCCTGCGCAACCTCTACGGAATCGACGAGCGCAACACGACTCCGTATGGGCAGATCGTTCGCAACAATACTCTTCATCGGGTTTTTGAAGGACTGGTTCAATCATCAGACTACCGCGCCAGAGCACAAGCGGTCGCCGATTTCAACTCCGACCCTGCCAATTCAGAAACACATCTGAAAGGCATTTCGATTACCCCAATCAAGTTTGGAATCTCATTCACGAACACGATGCTCAACCAAGCAAACGCGCTGGTCAACGTCTATTTGGATGGAACAGTTCAAGTCTCGACCGGCGCCACGGAGATGGGGCAAGGTGTCAACACCAACATTCAAATGATCGTCGCAGACGAGTTTGGAATCGATCCCAATCACGTCATGGTGATGTCGACCTCCACCGAGAAGAACAACAACACGTCGGCGACCGCAGCCTCCGCCGCCACCGACCTCAACGGTTTTGCCGCCATGGATGCTTGCGTCAAGATCAGAAACGGGCTAGCCGAAGTCGCAGCGAAATACTTCGCATCAAAGGAAATCGGCATTGGCGCATACCCAGAGCAGATCGCGTTTGAAGACGGTTATGTCTATGACCGAAGAAGACCGGATCACCGAATCACCTTCCAAGAAGTCGTGCCCATGGCATACCGCGCAAGAATGCCACTCGGTGAACGCGGCTACTACGCCACGCGCGGAATAGATTTCGATTGGAGCAAGGGGCAAGGCAACCCATTCCTCTATTTCACAATGGGTGCGGCTGTCTCTGAAGTTCTCATCGATCGCTTCACCGGCGACATGCAAGTGCAGCGTGTCGACATTCTCATGGACGTCGGCAAGTCAATCAACCCAGGCATAAATCTCGGGCAGATTATTGGCGCATTCGTTCAAGGCATGGGCTGGCTAACAACGGAAGAGTTGAAGTACTCCGAAAAGGGTGATCTCCTGTCATATTCGCCAACCACCTACAAGATTCCGAACATCATGGATGTTCCTGACGTATTCAATGTTGCTACCATCGACAATGAAAATACCGTCAATATTCGCGGCAGCAAAGCCGTTGGCGAGCCGCCCCTGTTGCTGGCAATCTCGGTCTGGACAGCAGTCAAACACGCACTTTCGTTTGTTTCGCAAGAGGAGTTGCCGAGACTGGCCACTCCGGCAACCAACGAGCAAATTCTTTCGCGACTCACATATTATGAAACCGCGTCGCAAGGGCAAGACAATGGTTCTAAGACCCGCGACAAGGTCCAAACAGGCAATGGAACCAACGGCAAAAGAAAAGTCGGCGCAACCGTTAGAGGATGATCGCATTTCAAGAAAAACTCAATGACCTGTTGACCGCAAACATTCCGTTTGTTTCGGTGACTGTCGTTGACACGGTAGGCAGCGTGCCGCAGGATGCCGGAAGCAAGATGCTCGTAACCAACGAGGGGCTTTTTTATGGCACTGTCGGTGGTGGCAAGGTGGAAGCGCGAGCGATTCACGAAGCGCAAAAACTTCTTTTAGAAAAACAGACAGCGGTGCTCAGCGAAGACTCGCGGCACCCCCACCGTCAAAGCACTCACTTCGTGCAATGGAGCCTGGACAAGGACATCGGCATGACTTGCGGGGGTTCTGTCAAAATCTATTTTGAAACCTTCAATACCAACTCGTGGAACATTTGCATCTTCGGCGCCGGACATTGCGCCATTGCACTTATCAATCTTTTGGTAAATCTCGACTGTCGAATCACGTGCTTCGACCCGCGCCCCGAATGGCTGGGCAAGCTTCCTGAATCGCCGAAGTTGAAAAAGGTTCTCACTGAAGACATGCCATCGAAAACACATGATCTTCCAGAAAACGCATTCGTCCTTTTGATAACCATGGGGCACTCGACCGACAGCCCGATTCTCACTGAGATCTTGAGAAATTGGCACAATCGACAGTTTCCCTATGTTGGTGTCATCGGCAGCAGAGCCAAAGCAGTACGCTTGAAGAAAGACATACAAAACGCCGGCTTACCGGTGCCGTTGCAAGAAGTCTTTCACTGTCCGATTGGTCTTAGCTTGGGTTCCAACCATCCTCAAGAAATCGCTATCTCCATTGCGGCACAGCTTTTGCAGGTAAGAGATCAACTCGAGCTCACTCCCGAGCGCGTGGCACATTGCGTGGCTGCCGAAGAACATTCGCAAATTCAAAACGAGGAGTAATACTGCGAGCCCGATACTCGCAATTGAAAAGCAATGACTAAAAACGAAGACTCCAAGCCAAACACCAGTCAACCGCTAGAAAGCGGGCAAGAATGGCTTGATGCCTGTCGCGCTCTCGATTGGCTGGAGGAGGCTCTGCAGCAGGTAGATGCAGACGGAAACTTCATCATAACCAAGACCGAGCTCGCCGAGTTGCCCGTATCCGAAGACAATGCGCAATGGCATAAGTGGACTCAAGACAACTTTTTGAAACTAGCAAAGACTAATCCATCCGAAGACGAGCAGAACATGCTCTCTCTTGCCAGCATTGTAGTCAGTGCCAAAAACACAAGCAATACTTCAAAAGAATACGATGCATTGGTATTTCTCAAACAGCTGGGGTTGCGCAATCCATCGGCAATTACGCGTAACGACGTCAGGAAAGAACGTGACAGGCTGAAGGCAGAGAATGCGCTCATTCACGAAGACATTCAAGCAGCGGATGCAACGAGCACAAACTTCCAACGCTTGGTCGAGATTTACTCCGGTGACGCAGACAGATATAGTGGAGTCTCAGTACCTGAGCTGAAAGACGTGGTGCTGACAGAAAACTCGGATGAGGCAAAAGAATCATTGAATTTCTTGAGACAGTTTAGCAAGATTATCGATGGGAACGGCGATCAGATTGTCACCCGCACAGAGTTGGAGTCGTACAAAAAGTATTTAGAAAAGCGCTTTGGTGGTGAGGTGGCGACGTCATTGCTTCCTTATGGCAGATATCTCAACTTCTTATTGGCAAACTTCGAAGAGATTCGCACTAAAGCGCCAGCAAACAAAGATATCGGCATCTCGCTCGATGATATTCGACAGTCGCAAGCAAGCGATCTAGACAGCGAATTGAAAGCAGCGATTTCATTTCTCACCCGCTATCACAAAATCGAATTAGACGTTGACGGCGATCGCTACATCACCAAGGACGAGCTCGAATCGTACCGCACAAAGCTTCTCGACACGGCTGCTGCATCTGACGATGAAGTGGCAAAGTTGGAGTTTCTCTTCGACAATTTCGCCGAGCTGCAAACTAATTATCCGGCTGATGCCGCAACCGGAATCTCACCGCAAGATATCTCGGCGGCGCGCCTTGCAGCGACGGAAGAGCTAATCGTCTCAATCGTGCAATCGAAGTCGTTTGCATCGACTTTTTCAGCCCGTGAAAAAGAAGCCTTGAGCTCGGTACTCTCTAATGTTCAACTGGCACTGACTGAAAAACGGGTCAACAAACGACTTGATGGTTCAATTCGGATCAAGTTTGTTGTCGACGGCTCGGAAAAGAAAAAGCAACGAGCACAACTCTTGCTGCTCGATGATGGTGGTGTAGAACTAGACCACATCAAGTTCGAGTCTTCCGGGTCGAAGAGTCTCACTTCGATTTAGCGTGTTAGCGTTCTGCGAAACTGTTAGCGTTCTGCGAAACTGTTAGCGTTCTTGCGAAACTGTTAGCGTTCTTGCGAAAACGAAAACTTCGAATTTATCGGCTCGAAGAGATCTTCGAAGCAGGTGTATAGAATAGCGTTCCAACCTACTCCTCTTGCGCCGGTCACATACGGCATTTCATTGTCAATGAAAAGAATTGTGCTCGGCGTTACACGCAGCTTCTCGCACACGCCCCAAAAGTACTCGCGATTTGGTTTCTTGTAACCCAACTCACACGAGAAAAACAAGCTGTCGAAAAGCCGCTCGAACTGCATCACTTTTCGAATGTACCGCGCCCGATGCGACTCTTGATTCGTCGCCAAACCGCAATGATAGCCGGCTTCTCGAAGCGAAGCGATGAGTTCGATCAGCCGTGGCTCAGGGCAGTTCTCCGTCTCAAACCAGCAATCGAGAAATGATTGCACTGACTGCTGCCACCCCCATCCATCCAGATAGTCTCCGAGCACATCGCGCAGATCCATTCGCCCCAACAAACACTCTGTGAACACACCCTCAAAGAAGGCTCTTGTGTGCTCTCTGGTGATGGAATGATGTCTCTCCAGGTGCTCAGCGAACCGCCACGGGTAAACCACGACCCCGTCGAGGTCAAACATAATCGTCTTTATCGCGTCAGCCCCGGGGCCGACCACCTTGACCGCTCGTGAATTGGTTGTTTCTGCCATTTAATTGATTCCAGACTGTTTTAATCTAGCTCAACCATACTTGGTGTTCCCCCTAAAGTCCAAGAATTAAACAGAGATTTGGCTCTCAACTCTCTCACCAGTGGTATGGTGGAACAAGAGGAAACGCATAGGAGCCGTACTATGAAGGTCTCACTGAGTCGTTCGCACGCGATTAATGTAATCGCATGGTTGTATTTCACCACTACCGCCGTGGCTTTCAGCCTGTATACGGCTGGACACTGGGAGGCACGATTCACGCCCCTGGGCATTTTGATGATTGCGCTGACTCTGCTCTACATTCCGTTGAGTTGTTTCAGCTTCCAGCAGATTCGTCCCGGCCATCGTTGTCGCCCGTTTAGGACAGACATTCAATTTTCGCCCAAAGTAAGCGACGCCATCAGATTCGCCGCTCTGGTTTTACCGACGCAGATGGTCGGATACATCGTCTTTTACTTCATGACGGTTTGCAGCGCACCATGCATGGAAACCGCGATTGGTCACACACCCCATTTGTCCAACACATGCCTGCTTGCCACAGGGTGCAAGGAGCACCGCAACTGGTGCATCCAAACCGTGACAAATCAAAACACTCTTGCACAATGGTTGTCGCCCGAATCGCTGCTTAAATGCGAACGTGCGATGTTTGGTGACAGAGGCGCCTTTGTCGCCGAACGTTCTCTTGCCTACAGATATGGTATCGCAGGTGACTACGCTTGCTCCGAGTCTTTCTGGCAGCGCGCTGTAGCTGACGCGAAGAAAAGCTACAATCCTGATAGTTCCAAAATTCATGACTGTTTGATTTGGTTAGGAACATCTCAATTCGCGCAGGGCAATTATCTTGGCGCGGAGGAGTCATTCTTGGCGGCATTGGAGATGCGCAAGAAGTCGCACGGCGCAAATCATCCCAAAATCGCCAGAGACTATGCCAAGTTGGGGGCTGTTTACGACAAAATGTTGCAGTTTGATTGTGCCGATGAATATTACGCAGCAGCCGAAAAGATTGCATCATGCCACAAGCCAGGCATGATCAAGCTTGCTCGCGGGCACGCTCAACGATTGGCTTGCCTAGTCGAAACGCCGGAAGCATCGCAATTCAAGTGGACTGATGGAATTTTTCCGAAATCACCGAGGAAGATCTTGTGGTCGCGAGATTTCGTCGAAATTCCAGTGGCTGATTACGAGGTTTTGAATGACAGGCAGACTCAGGTGTTTTCGGGATGTCTGTTTGTTAGACCGACCGCTACCGCTACCGCGCAATAATAGCCTTTTTGGACTCGCTGCTTGTCTCTTTTTTTAGTGATCACGCGCCGCATGGCCACCACGGGCGATGCAGAGTCACCACATACGATGGCCACGCGTCGCGTGATCACGCGCGGCGTGGCCATGCCATTTGTGCAGCACGTGATTACGGACCCGCACCCTGCGACACAAACACATCACCGTTGGTTGCGCCCTGAAGCACCGGCGCCTCGCCGCCTTCCGGAAGCACTCCCTGCGACACAAACACATCACCGTTGGTTGCGTCCTGAAGCACCGGCGCCGGCCCAATAGTGCCGTTTGTCACGCCTTGCAGCACCGGCGCGCCGGGTCCGATAGGTGCCCGCACAAATGGCAGCGGACCTGGACCAGCCGGACCTTCGATAATTCCATTAAGTGGTCGATCTACAAAATTGATGATGTTCGCCAGAACGTGCATTCCAGTAGGGCGTGGCATCGGCAAGGAATTTAGTGGCAATTTTCCCGTATAAGCCACATATTTCCCCTCGGCCAAATGACCACGCAGCTGCTTCAACCTGTCCAGCGTAGCGAGCAACTCGTCGGTATTTTTCGGAAAGATTGAGGCTCCCTTGAGCTTGTTTTTCAGTGGGCTGCGAGCAAGTTGCAGCAACTTCCTGAAATCCTCGATCTTAATTTCAGACATCGAGAGAGTTTCTTTGCGCTCGTTAGATGGAGCGATCCACTTATAGATTTTGTTCGCGGTCTTTCTGTCAATACGACCGAGAATCCATCCCAGATATCCATCGCCAACATATCCCGGCTCACCTTTCTGAAGGTCCTTCCAGTAAATAGTCTGGATGCGCTCTGTCACAAAGTCAGCTTCATACAAATGATTTTGTGCAAGTAGACAGATCTCTAATCCAACCAGTACATCAGCTTGAAACTTCTCATCATCACTGGATTGCGCCACCAGCATACGCGCGAGGCTCTCCGCACCAGCACCGTTGGCTGACGATTTGTTTGTCTGCATCGCGCAGCTTTCAGAGCAAAGCCGAATAACTTCGCGCCCGTAAGAAGTTCGCTCAACTGTATTGAGCCGCTTAAAGGAATTGCCCACATACGACACTGCTTCTGCATTATCACTGCCGGAAACAGCCATTTTGGAAGCAGTCAACACAGCAAAGTAGTTACCGAATAACTGTTGCTGAAAGTTGAGGAGTGCAGTCGGAGGAATCGATAGCCTTGTTGCCAGCCGCAGCTCTTCAGCCGCATAGAGGCTGTAACAGAATACTGTATAGAGGAAACACGCCGGAAGAATTGCAAACCAAATAACTCTATTCAAGATACGCTGCGCGAATTCCTCCTTGGCAATGGCAATGGCGACCGTCGAACGCGAAGTCTGTAGTGATGCCAAAAGAACAATAAGACTAGCAATAGCCACCATGAAGAAGGTGCAGTTATTGAAAGTTCTAAGCTCAGATGCAACGCTCAATCCCAAACCCAAGGCGGCACCAAATATAGTGATAAGAACGGACGCGCACAGCACGTCTCGAATCGGAGCGAATTTCATAGTATGGATAACCGGACACAAGAATCACTACATTAAGCGCCCCCTCCAACCGAATTCATATAGGATTTTGCCTAGATCTCGTCGACTCCCACCCTGGGCGCTAAGAAGTGTTTGTAGCGCTCACTTTTGGTGCTATTTAAAGAAACTCACGCGCTCCCATACTAAGATCTCAACCTCGTCCGGGACGTCTCTACGCCCGGAGACTTTCGCCCAGGAAATGAGGATAAAGAGATGCCGTTAAATCACTATGTGACGCTTGGAAATTCCGGCTTGAGAGTCAGTCCATTCTGCCTGGGCACCATGACATTCGGTCTCGATTGGGATTGGGGTTCAACCGAAGAAGAGTCGCACAAGATATTGAGCAAGTTCATCGAACTCGGCGGAAACTTCATCGACACCGCCAACATGTACACCAAGGGACATTCCGAGGTAATCATCGGCGACTACTTGAAAAAGAAGGGCGTGCGCCGAGATCAGCTTGTCATCGCCACAAAGTTTTTCGGCAACATGTATCCCGGAGATCCAAACGGCGGCGGAGCCAACCGCAAGTCAATGTATGCGGCTGTGGAAAAGTCTTTGAAACGCCTGCAAACAGACTACATCGATCTCTATTGGATGCACTGCTGGGACAGATTCACACCAATTGAAGAAACCATGAGTGCGCTCAACGATCTTGTCAGAGACGGAAAAGTGAGATATATCGGCTTCTCCGATACACCCGCATGGAAAACCGCACAAGCTCAGCTCATTGCTCACTTCCGCGGATGGAATCCACTAATCGCATTGCAGATCGAGTACTCACTCGCCGAAAGAACAGTCGAAGGTGAATTAACACCAATGGCACAGGAACTCGGTCTAGGCGTAACCCCATGGTCGCCGCTCAAGCAGGGCGTTCTCAGTGGCAAATATACTCGCGAAAACATGAACAAGGTTGCACCCGAACGCGGCGACTGGGTGAAGATGCATCTGACAGAAAGAAATATGTTGATCGTCGACGAGCTTCTGAACATCGCCAAAGAGCTGAAATCAACGCCTTCTCGCGTTGCCTTGGCTTGGATTCAAAGGAAACCGGCAGTGGTATCATCAATCATCGGCGCACGCACTCTCGATCAATTGGAAGACAACATTGCAGCTCTCGATCTCAAACTCACACAAGAGCACATGGATCGCCTCGATGAAGTCTCCAAGCCAACGCTCAACTTCCCACATGATTTCGTGCTGAGCGCAGGACCATTTGGAATGGGCGGAACAACCATAAACGGTCTCACCTCCCCAGTATTTCCTCTGGCACCACAAAAAGATTCAGAGAGATACGAGGGGGCAACTGCCGCCGCTGGTCGGTAATTTACGTGTACCTATTTGGAGTTCCTATCGCGGTCTCGGGCTTCTTCGATATCAACTTCCCGTACAAATGATTGCAGCTGTTTTACCAGATGGTCCGAATCACCGTACAAAGCCTTCATGATTGCAAGTGATTGATTCAAGTAAGCCTTCGACTCATTCCACTTTTTTGTGTCCAGACTCAATAATCCCATGTTTCGAAGATTGAGCGCATAAGACTCGGAATTGCGTCCGTAATTCATTTCAGATGCCTCAAGCGCTTGGAGCCCAAGCTCTTGAGCCTCAGCAAATTTCTTGAGGTGCCGATAGCATCTGGACATCATTGAGAGCAAGTGCTGCGACTCTTGCGGATCAGGTTTTGCAATCTTGCCCCAGACTGTGTAAGCCTTTTTATAGAACTCAATTGCTTTATCGTAGCGCTGGTCGCTGTATCTGGAGTCGCCCCTTTTTACGTAAATCGCCAGTTCTTTGTCGAGATTAACGTTGCGTTCTTTCGACTTTGCGTCCCCGTCGCTAGATGCATTCACGGAATTTGTTGTGATCGACGAAAAGCAAGCTAGCAGTAGCAATACAACTATCGCGACTAACTCTTGGTGCTTGTGTTCCAGTCGCATGATTTGTCCATGAAAACGCAAGTCGACTATTCAAACAAGTCTAGCAGAGTCTAGACTGTCGATGGCTCAACCTGGCTATAATTAGGTCGTCCTGGAGGGCCAAATCTATGGCTAACTTTCGAAAGTTTCGCAGACTCTTGCTTGCTGCGTCAATTGCACAAGTCCTTTGTGTCAGCCCAATATTGATGGTATACGCGCAAGATCAAAAGGCGTGGGACGCGCTGATGGCGGCAGGAGCATCAGCAGTAGAAGGTGAAAATTACGACACTGCTGTAGGCGAGTATTCGAAAGCCCTGCAAGAGTCTTCCGAGAAATTCGGGAGCAATGATTGGCGTACAGCAATGTCTCTTGCAGAACTCGGAGCGTGCCGATGGGCGTTGGGCGACTACGATAAAGCCAAGACGCTTTTAGAAAGGGCGCTCAAAATTTACGAGAGTGCAAAGGAGTTGCCGGATCAAGCGGTTCAAATCTTGGTCTCGAGAGCCTGGCTTCAGTTAGGGGGTGTCCTGCAGAAACAGAATGACCTCGCAAAAGCAGAAGATTGCTACCAACGAGCAGTCAACATTCGCAAAGCCACTCTTGGAGCGTCTCACTTGTCAACCGCAACGGCCATTGGCGAACTGGCATCGGTTAAGGTCGAACGCAGTCAGTATGCCGAGGCCGAGCAACTGTACAAGGAAGCGCTTAAAATCGGGGATCCTATAGTTCCAAAAGACATGGTCTACCACGATTTGTTGATTGGTTTTGCAAAATGCTACAGAAACCAGATGAAACTTGCCGAAGAAATTCCTCTGTACAAACAAGCATCAGAGATTGCCGCACAGCAACTGGGGACCAACTCCTATAGTCATGTGTCAGCCTTGATTAATCTGGCGTACCTATTTGCTGAGACGGGTCGACTCGACGATGCAAAAAAGATCTACGAGCAATGCCTTTCTATCGCTGATAAAAACACAAATAGTCGAAGAATCCAGCACGCTGCCGGGCTGGTTCACTTCTGCCTGGCAGACATCGCCTATCGTCGAGGCGACTTTACCGAAGTAGAGAACGAGTACAAACGATCGTTGGATTTACTGCGAACCTCAGTCGGCTCCGAGCATCCCGATACCCTGCTAACCTACAACTGTTTGACAACATTTTATGAAAAGCTCAACAAATACAAGGAAGCAGAACAGCTTCTGCGAACAATGCTCACTTCGGACGAGATGCTTTATGGACGAACTAGTCCCGAGGTAGCGGCAGATGTTTCCCGGCTCGCTCAACTGCTTCGAAAGCAGGGCGATACAGTCGAAGCGTCAACGCTTGAGCAGCGCGCAAACAAGATCAAAGCTGTGTTGCCAGGGCCAACCAACAAAAATGCTCCTCCAATCAAAATCGATGTTCCTTCACCTGGTGTGTTGAGGAAGGTCAAAGATAAATGGGCCGTCGTAATCGGAATCTCAGAATTCAAAGACAATAGCTTGAATTTGCAGTATGCGGCTAAGGACGCTTGCGACTTCAAGAGTTACTTAATCAAAGATGCGCGTTTCCAGCCAGATCATGTGAAGCTATTGCTCAATAAAGAGGCAAATCGACAAACCATTATTGATACTTTGGGAAAAAGCTGGCTTGGGCGCTTAGCTGATCAAGACGATATGGTAGTCATATTCATATCAACGCATGGTACAAAAGCCGCTGAAGATACTTCCGGCAAAACCTTCATCGTTCCGTACGACTGCTCAATCGATGATCTCCTTCTCTCTGGAATTCCAATACAATGGTTCACAACCGGAATAGGAAGCATGGTACAAGCCAATCGAATTGTGTTCGTCCTGGATGTCTGTCATGCCGATGCCGATGCCACGGCCACTCCTACTACCTATGCCACTACCACCGTCACTGCTGCCGATGCCGATGCCACTGCAAGCGGTGCTAAAGGAATGGCGAGATCCACGCTAAATCCGAATAAGATTACTCTTGGAACCGGTCAGGTCTTGCTAGCTGCTAACGATATCGACCAGTCTTCCTGGGTTTCACGCACTTACGCCAACGGCGTATTTACATATCGCCTGATGGAAGCGTTACGCCTGAATGGTAGCAACATCTCATTGACAAAGGCTTTTCAACAGATGCGCGAAAAGGTCAAACAAGAGGTCTTGCGCGAGCGCGGTAAACTGCAAACACCAATCATGATCAAGCGCTGGTTAGGTGAAGATCCGAATCTGGGCGTTTCTCCAGCTGCGCCAAGATCGGCAACACTCAAGTAATTTTTCATCTTGTCAGAGGGTGCAACTATGGCCAGGTTTCGAGCGCTTCGCAGACTCTTGCTTGCTGCGTCAATTACGCAAACGCTCTGTGTCTGCTCTGTGTTCGCGCAAGATCAAAACAAGTGGGACGCGCTGATGAAGGCAGGAGCTTCTGCATCGGCCAGTAGAAATTTCAAAGCTGCCAAAATCGAGTATGCAAAGGCCCTGGGAGAGTCCGAGAAATTCGGGATTAATGATTGGCGCATAGCAAAGTCCCTCCTTAAACTCGGAGCCACGCATGTGGAGTTGGACGAATATGCTGAAGCCAAGCCTCTCATAGAAAGGGCGCTCAAGATTTACGAGAGCGCAAAGGAGGTGGAACGGAATCATTTCGAACTCTCACAAGCTTTGTGTCAATTAGGCAATATCCTGAAGCAAGAGAATGACTTCGTTAAAGCAGAGGATTGCTATCAACGAGCACTCATCATTTGCAAAGAGACTCTTGACCCGACTCACTTGTGGACTGCGGATGTCCTGGCCGATTGGGCAGCGGTAAAGGTGGAACGCAGCCAATATTTCGAGGCCGAGCAATTGTACAAAGAAGCGTTTGAAATTATGGATCGTGTCACTCCCAAAGACATTCGTTATTCCGCGCACCTGGATAGTTTGGCACTTTGCTACAAACTGCAGGGGAAACTCGTCGAGGCCGAACGCGCGTACAAACAAGCATTGGATATAGCCGCAACGGGGTCCGACAAGATTTCCTACGTGGTAATTTTGCAAAATCTGGCGTTCGTGACCCTGGAGGCAAATCGACTGGGTGATGCACAAGAAAAGTTTGAGCAATGCCTTCCTATCGTTAAGAAGGAGAGCGCTACTCGGTACAATAATCGAATAGCCAGCATTACTCACGATGGTTTGGGCCTAGTCGCGTATCGTCGAGACAACTTCACCGAAGCCGCCAACCAGTTCGAACAATCGTTGTCTCTCCTGCATCTTTCATTCGGCGACTCGGATCGTGAAACCATGGTCTCCCTCAGGTTGCTAGACGCGTATGAACGACTCAACAGATACAAAGATGCAGAACTGCTTCTGCGGCGGATGCTCCTTGTGGACGAGAAGCTTTATGGACAGACTAGTCCGGAAGTAGCGGCAGATGTTTCCAGACTCGCGCAACTGCTTCGAAAGCAGGGTGACACAATCGAAGCGTCAATACTCGATCAGCGTTCAAAGAGGATCAAAGCTTCGTTACCTGGAGCGACGAACTTAAATGCACCGCAAATCAGAGTCGGTGCACCGTCACCTGATGTGGCGGCAAAGGTCAAGGATAAGTGGGCAGTCGTAATCGGAGTCTCGGAATTCAAAGACAATTCCTTGAACTTGAAGTATGCGGCCAAGGACGCTCTCGACTTCAAGAGTTATCTAATCGAGGATGCACATTTCCAGCCAGATCACGTGAAATTGTTGCTCAATAAAGAAGCCACTCGACAGGGTATTATTAGTACTTTGGGAGCAGGCTGGCTTGGGCGTTTAGCTAATCGAGACGACCTCGTAGTCATTTTCATATCAACGCATGGTACGAAAGCTGCAGAAGATGGCACAAACTTCATCGTTCCCTACGACTGCTCCATCGACGATTTTCTTCTCACCGGAATTCCAATGCAGTGGTTCACAACAGGCATTGGAAAAATGGTGCACTCTAATCGTCTGGTGTTCATTATAGACGTCTGTCATGCCAGTGCCACTGGAAGCGCTACCACAGAAACCGCACAACGTTCCATGTTAAATCCCGATGCAATCACTCTGGGAACCGGTCAGATTTTGCTTACTTCTAGCGATCTCGACCAGTCTTCCTGGGAATCACGCACCTTCGCCAACGGCGTGTTTACTTATCGCCTGTTGGAAGCGCTGCGAATGTATGGCAGCAACATCTCTTTGATAAAAGCTTACCAGCAGATGAGAGAGAGAGTCGAACAAGATGTACTGCGTGAACGAGGTAAGTTGCAAACTCCAACCATGATCAAGCGCTGGTCAGGCGAAGATCCTAACCTGGGCGTTGCTCCAGCTGCGCCACGAACAGCGACGATCAGTAAATAAACTGTCTGTCTTGAGCTACTCGCGACCAGTCAAAGATGCGTAGAGGTTTCCCATGGCGACACCGAAGAATGGCATAAACAGGGGACCGCCGATGATCGTAAAGCTAGACAGCCACATGATGATTCCGAAGGCCATGTCAATCCCGAAGATAGTCCACCAATTTCCTGATGTTGCATGCCAACTTGCAGACATCGCTTCGATTGGACTCATCCCTTTGTCGACAACGAAAAACGTCGACAACTGAAGCTTTATCGCTACGAAAAATCCTGGAATTACAAGTAGAAGACAGCTGAGCCCAACTGCGATCATCACCAAAAAAAGAGTGCCAATGAGTTTTAAGGCTGTACCTGGTCCGACAAAAAGTTCTTTGATTACTACGGTTTTTCCCTTACCAGCTGTGATGCAAGCATTTATCCACATTGGCAGGGTTCCGATTAAGGCAATCCAAAATGCTCCAAGCGCCACAAACTTGAGAGGATTGCGTTCGATAAATCTCTCGACGTCGCCACCAGACAAGAGAAGCAAAGGCACTGCGAATGCTAGAAGAGTGACGAACGGAATGCCATAAACCATGACTACCGTAAGAATCAATTTGAGATAGTTCTGACCTGCAAGTGAAAACGTTGAGCCAAAGATGTTACCGAATTCCAGGGGCGCCGTATTTCCAGTGTCATTCATTTTCGCGTCTCCCGACTAAAACAACACGTTATAACAGGTTGCGGCGTCATTCGTACTAACAATGCATTTTCCAATCATTGTCAAGACATCGCTTAGTCCAAAGCAGTTTCTTTTCCGAAAACGGTCGCCTTCCAGCTGTCGTTGCGTTGTTTGAGCTCGCGAACTTTTTCAAACAAATCTACTTGACCGTTGCCGTCCGCATCTCGGTAATAGTTGAGTTTGGTTTTGGGATCCATCTGCTTCCATGTAGAACCTAACAACGATGCGCTCTGTTCGGTCGGGCTGCTCGTCTGCGCGATTCCGAGAATGTCAGCCGCGATGTCTCTTGCTTCCTTGGCACGCTGTTCTGCCTTAGTTGCATTGAACCTCGATGCACCAGTGTCGATCCTGGGGTAATAAGTGCCGTCGGAGTTCAAACCAAAAGTTACTGCAAGGTTGCTCCTTGCATCGAGGATGCGTGTTTCAATTGGCTCTCTAACAAAGTGGCCCAACGCTCCGGCAGCGTTAACCATGTCCGCACTGCGTGCCTTGTCTCCCGTCGCAGCTGAATCCGTCGTCAATTGAGTCGCTTCTGCCTTCATCAAATCAATCAACCGAACTTCGCCTTTTTCAGTCTGGACTTTCTTCATCAAGAAATCTGATCGAGTAATGGCTTCATCGCGTATCTTCTGCGCTTCTTCGTGTTTTCCATAAACATCAAGCAGCTCGGCAAAGGATGTGCGCGCCCTAATTTGCATGTCAATTGAAGCCATGTCGCCTACAACAGCTTCGTGAATTTGCAAGCGACGCTCACCACTCAATGGTTTATCCGTTAATACAGAGTCCTTCTTCTCGGCGTCAGGCGCAAAATCTCTGTTTTCCTTGAGAGCTTGTTGGAGAAACTCTATGGACTTGATTGACTCGATTGCCTCCGATTCCGTCATTGCAAAGTCAACGCGCCTAATCAACTCATGACCAGCCTTAATGGCAATTTCTGCGGAGTTGGCAGCCAACAACTGCCCGACGTCGGCAGTAGAGATATCCTTGAATGTTGGATCAAGGTCATGCCAATTCATCACGGAGTCGCGATGGACAACATTCCGAACATCAGCAGATGTCTCACCTCGAGCCAGCACTTGAGCGGCGTGCTGCGTCATGGGTGTGAGTTCTTTGTTTTCTGTTGCAGCTTTCAACTCGTCGCCGGACAGTACGTTGTCTTGGTTTGCATCAATACGTTTGAAGTCGTCTTTCGAAATTTGTCCCATAGCGAATTCGACGGTGTGCCATGAGGGTAAGACCTTCTGCTTGTCGTAATCGGCATCAACGGCTTGCGGTGGAGATTTGCTCAGCTCGTCGCGCAACTGTTCAACTGCGGTCTGCTTCTCTCCGGTAAACTTACCGTCTCGTGCTGCATTGGTAAGCTCAAGAAGTGAAAGCCGATTGCTCGAATCAGCGTCGATTACACGAAAGTCTTCTGCGGTCAGTTTTAGTTTCTGTCTGTCAATGTTAGAACACGATTC
>CAZCZI010000039.1:0-21748 GCA_964503045.1 uncultured Candidatus Obscuribacterales bacterium | reverse complement strand
GAAAGTCTTCTGCGGTCAGTTTTAGTTTCTGTCTGTCAATGTTAGAACACGATTCCGGTGCCAACGAGCCCGCATCTTTATCACTCATTTGTGCAAATCCTGTGTGTATGAAGAGGGAGGGGGCAAACCCATGGGCTTGCTGGCATCAATATAGCGGCCCTAATGTGAAGGTCACGTGATTCGGTTGTGAATGTTTCGTGACGGGCAGAATTTTAAGGATCCGATCTGCTAGCTTTAGTTCTCGGGTGCCTGTAATGACAGCTCGATCGGCTGGAGGTGTGTACGCTGGTTCAGCCGGATCAGACTTGCACCACAGGCGGTGCCGTTATCTAACCACGAGAACGGAGCAACCAGCGTTACGCACGATCTTATCCACATTGGTCCCGAGCAATGCACCCCAGATACTGGAGTGCCCCGTATCGCCGATCACTAAAAGGTCGATTTTGTTATGTTTGACATAATCGAGGATAGCGGCGGCAAATGATCCGTTCACAATCTTGCTTAAGGTTTGGACTCCTTCACTTTCTGCCAGCATTCGCGCCTTAATCTGTGCTTTCTCCAACGTTTCTCGCGAGGTTTTCTCCGCTGCAAGCACTTCGCTTGCGCTGTAGGATGCTTCAACCGACTCTTGAATTGAGACAATGTGTAATTCGGCTTTCTTTGAAAGAGCCTGCCGAACAGCTTCTTCCAATGCTCTCCACGAACTATCGGACCCATCGAGCCCGACCGCCATGAGGTACTTTCTTTCTTGATTTTGATTCTCAACCATCGTCAGACTGTTGCGCCCCTTCCTCCGATGTACCCCGGCGTTCCCATTCGTCGATCGCCTCTATTGCGTTCTCAAAATGCTCAAAACAGTGTTTAAGCTCTATTTTGGCACCTGTGTTCTCCAGCGTTTCTTTTATGTGAGGCTGTAATCCGACAAATAATACCTTAGTTCCCTTTTGCTGCCACTTCTCAATTGCCGTCTCGAGTGCGAAAGCACCGGTTTGGTCAATTAGAGGGACATTTAAAAATCGCAATATTACATACGTGGCACCGGCCAATTTATCAACCGCATCAGCAATATTCTTCGCCTCTCCGAAAAACAGCGGTCCATTCAGTTCGTATGAGTAAGTGGTTTTGCGGACACTCTCCGGGATGTGCTCCGCCAGCTCCTTCAGTTCTTCAAGGGTGTCCAGTTCGCTACAAGACGATATCTTTGCGTCAGCCAGTTGTTTGACGAAAAGAACGGATGCCAGTGCCACGCCCACAAGCACAGCCACAATGAGATCAACAAAAATCGTCAAAGCCAGCACACTGAGCATGACAAAGACATCAGATTTCGGGGCCGTGCGCAGAGTTTTGAGAACCCGCCAATCCATGATGCTGACGCCGACCGTAAAGAGAATTGCAGCAAGAGAAGGCAGCGGAATCTCCGCTGCCTCTTTGCCCAAAAAGCAAAGCACAATCAGCAAGATTGCACCATGGATTGCCCCTGAAACGACCGTCGTCCCTCCCGACTTGACGTTCACCATCGAACGCATAGTGGCGCCCGCTCCCGGCAATCCCCCGATAAAGCCGGCAACCATGTTGCCAACCCCTTGTCCGATCAGCTCTTGATTGCTGTTATGCCGCCTGCCTGTAACCTTATCGAGGACCACGGAAGTGAGCAGAGAGTCGATAGCCCCCAGAAATGCCAAGGTCAAACCGTTCTGAACAAGCATATGGATGTCCCCCAACGAGACCGCAGGCAGTCGAGGTAAAGGAAAAGCAGATGGTATAGCTCCGATTTTCGGCACATCGAACTCCAGTTTGTGCGCCAAGAAAGCGGCGGCCAAAAGTGCGATTAAGGTCGCCGGAATGCGCTTTGATATAAAGGGCAGGCAATAAATCAAACTCAAAGTGAATAAGCTCAGCATCAGCGCTTGCTTGTTAAAATGCTGCGGAATTTCAGGCAACCGACTCAGCGCAGTCAAAACATTGCCGGACGCCGGCATTCCAAAGAGCGGTCCAATCTCGATGCAAACGATAATGGCGCCAATACCAGTCATGAAGCCGGAGATGACCGGGTACGGCATATAACCAATCAACTGACCGGCCTTGAAATAACCCAGTGCGAGCTGGAAGACACCAGCTAGAATCGCCGCCGCAAAGACCAGGTCGGGGCGATCAGGATTAGCGCTATATATTGCGGCTGCCACGACAGTCATCGGACCGGTCGGACCGGAGCACTGTGCCTTGGTGCCTCCAAGCAATGCCGCCACGATTCCACAAGCGATTGCCCCGTACAGTCCTGCAGCCGCACCGAGCCCAGAAGCCACGCCAAACGCCAGACATAACGGCAATGCCACGATTGCCGCCATGAGCCCCCCGCAGAGGTCGCCAGACGGGTTCTTGAGAAAGCTCTCGCGAAACTGTTCCACGTTCATAGCAGTGCCAGACGAGTCAAGTATTGGTGCCCTTTTGTACTATCTTCATTGAATAGTGTGAGACTTGCAAGTTCCCTTCATACCTTTCAGGATTCTTAATTGATAAACATCAGGTCACGACGAGATTGTGTACCCATGGTGCGCAGCCTATTGCAGGAATCTGAAGACCTGATGGACGAAGCCTTGGCGATATTCAATAATTTTTGATTCGGCGCAAGATCCAAAGAGCAAACGAAATTGGTCCGAGCAAAAGCAAACAGACAACGGCATCGAAATATCGAGTCAAATACTGACCGAGAAAGACTACTACCGAAAAGTAGGGTAGCCACAAAAGGGCACAGTATGCGCTTATGGACGAAAGCACATTCTCTTTGGCACTCGTCAATCTTTCAAATAGCCAAAAGCCTAGGGCAATCAGGTTAGTGAGAACGAGAAAGGGATTGAGCCAACTAATGCAACGTTGCAGCACATCTTTCACACCGAGGACGTTCGGAATGTCGAGATTCGTCGGCTCGACGTAACCGTAGCTGCGCTTCCAGTTATCTCTGGCTTCCCGATTCCTTGACGCGTCATAAGTTTGTTGCGGGTCGTAGTAGCGCCGGTAAATAGCGGCGAGGTCTCCTTTCCAGTCGCCCGATACAAGTCTCAATGTATAGTCGTATGCTCTTTGCGCAGTGAGCTCTACATACTTTTGGGGATATCTGAGCATGGTGCTCAACGAAAGCGACACGAGAGCGTTGTCACAATCAGCCCAGCGCCGCCCGAGTACTTGGTCCACACTGCCAGTTGTCGCCTGGTCGTGCTTATTCACCCAATCGTGAGCAAGCGGGCAACCGATTCTCCAAGTGCCGGCGACAAGGTACTCGTCGAAAAATCTGCGCTTCTCTTCCGGCGAACTGCAAGAGTCAATTTTGGCTTTATACGGAGCAGCCTGTTTGATGATGCTGTCGCGCAGCTCCGGAAAATTCGTGGGCACGTTGGAATCGATGATAAACGCAGTGGTTCCCATCAGGTTAGTGCCCAGCATGTTCTGCCACCCACAGTATCCAAGCTGCAAGAAATTGAGCACATATAACAAGCCAAAACAAAGAATCGTTCCAACCAAAGAGATTTGCAAAAGGCGGCGATTTCGCCACCACTCGATCAATGCAAAAAGCACTAGTCCGGGCGCAAGTGCGGCGGCTGCCGGTCTTGCATACAACCCCACCGCAAATGCAGAAAGTGCAAGTATCAGATACAAGCTCCTCTTCGTTCGAATACAAGCGATCGCGAAAGCCGTCATCAAAAGAATCAGGCTCTCGAAAATCGAGTCGGGTCCGACATAAGTGGCGAGGAAAAGACTGCCGTCCTTTAGGAAGATCAGAAGTCCGAGTAAGACAGCGAGTGGCCAGGACTTCAGAGCACGCTCGACCTGCCAGCAAAATGCAATCGTAGAGACCAACAGAACTATTTGCTGGACAACGACGATGCAAAACGGATGACCGAAGGCATCGAGTAGGAAGTGGGCGAAAGCTCCATAAAACGGTGTACGAATCGGCTCGAAACTCATGTACGAAGTCGTGTCATCATGCCAAACAGGAATGCGGGGGGTGCGCGCAAGAAACAATGTGGAGTACAGACCCAGCGAAAGAAGCAAGATCAAAGGAGACTTGGCGCAGGAGCCAGATTTTAAATTGCGGAAAAAGGCGGACAGCGCTGCACCACCGCTAGTCATCACTACCTCTTTTCACCAATGACCGTCCAACTGTACTTGTGACGGTTGTACACGCGAACATCGGCAAAGCCATTTCGTTGAAGTAAGTCGATCGCTTCTTGCTGAGTGTAATATTTTGCCCATGCAGGATTTAGTTGATCGTAAATAGTCATTTCGCGCTGCACCCCGCTCAGTCTTTGAATGTGATTCTTCATGTAGGAGTGCATCGGCAGCCAACTTCGATCGTCGGAGCAGAGATCGGCATATGAATCGAGCGCAGGACGCAAGAGCCTTGCAATCTTAACAAGCGATTGATGCGATAACGAAGTAGTAAACGATCGCAGAATCGATGCAAGCATCAAATATGGAAGATTGCCCTCACGCCCATAGAGCCAGATGATTAGCTTGCCCCCTTGTTTTAGCGATTCTCGTGCCGCCTTCACGACCGGATCGGGATCGGTGATGTGATGCAGCACGCCAATCGAAAAGACAAAGTCGAATCGCTCCGGAAATTGTGCTATAGCCTCTCCACGTTCCTGCAATAATTGCAAACGATCGCTCTTGATGTTCTGCTCCAGATACTGAAAAGACGATGAGGGCTCGATTGCAAGCACTGACTCCGCACCCAGATCAAGCAGCATCTTTACGATGCGTCCCGTGCCGCTGCCAACATCGGCTGTCGACTTTCCGGCAATCTTAATTTCATCATTGAAGGGTCCCAAAATGTCGAGCAGGCACTGACTTGATCCATAATAGCCGGCATCACATTGGTAGTGACTGAACTGCTCGCCGAAATCAGCAATCGTGCGCTGATCGATCACATTATTGATATCGGTTGTGTCAGGATTGGTCATTGATTGTCTGATCATGCGCTGGTCGAAGAAGCGTGACGAAGTTTAGATCTGGTCTTATCACAATTGAAAAAGGAAACGGATAAATGCGAAGCTCTCGCGTCATCTTTTCGGCAACGAGCCCGCACGACTGAAACAGTTCATGCCACTCTCCTTGTTTTTTGTATGAACCTAAATGGTTGTTGCCATAGCCCAGATTGCCGACAAAATCCATGAATGACAAAACCATAAATTCATGACAGTGCCGATAAGTGTGATCTTTGACAATCACAAAGCGTCTTGCCACTCGAGAGGCCTCTAGAAGCAGCATACGCGGTTCAGCTGTATGGTGGAGAACATCTATCAGCAAAGCGAAGTCAAATGATCGATCATTATATGGAAGGAACGTGCCATCATATGTGGAGGCACCAGTGACGCTTGAATAGTGATGCGAGCAAAGATCTATTCCTTGAATACGGGCACCACCATTGGTGTCTTTCTCTATGCGCCGGGTCATTGCACCGTTGCCACTGCCGATATCCAATCCAACAAATGGGCTTGCAGAAGTTTCTTGCATCTCCCCAAGCAAGAGTGTTGCGATCTCATTGCTGATAGCATCTTCTCTGTACCGCGCGTAGGTGCTCTCACGAATCTGACGCATCAAATTCGAAGTGGAGACCTTCACTCCTGTTCCATTGATCAGATCTTCTTTCAGATGTTCTTCTATCATGGCTCTTGTTGCTGCGGGTGTTGCGGCGCTCTCTTGGTCAATGGCCGATAGTATGCAGCTAGCTGAAGGACGTACTTCAAGGTAATGAGTGAGTCGGGCAATAGTCTGACCCGACTTTTGCCTGCTACCCGCTTGCCATAGGTGATAGGCACGTATTTGACACTGCGCCCGGTTAATAAATAAATGACCGTCAAAGAGGTGGTAAAACTGAACGTATCGCACAGCTGGTCGGCAAATGAAAGGACAGAAGCACGGCTGAACACCCTAAGCCCCGAGTTGACGTCAGGCACATCTGCGCCGGTCAAGAAGCGGACGAGCAACCTCAAAAGCCGGCGCAGAAAGGCTTTTAGGATAGAGCTGCGGTAAACACTTCCAGAGCGAGCGCCTACGACCATGTCTAAGCCACTCTCGTATTCGGAAAGAAGTCGCGGTATTGCAGCTGCCGGGTACGTGCCATCGGCATCGATAATCACGATAGTATCGTTGGTTGCGCTCATAATCCCATCTTTTAGGGACCGACCGTACCCAATCCGGCAGCCGTGCCTGATTACCTTGGCGCCGTGGGCAAGCGCTTTCTCGGCTGTGCTATCAGAGCAGCCGTCGTCAATTACTATGACTTCGCAATTGACGGCATCCAACTCTTTGAGGGCAAACGCAACAGCCTCCAGCGTAGCAACAATGCTCGCGTCTTCATCAAGTGCTGGTATCACCACTGAAATCAAGTTAGAGTTCCACATGCCGGCGGTATTATGATTATACGTTGAATTCCTAAAGCCCACGAGCTGATAAAGCCGAAAGAACTCAGAAACACAACTGAGCTAGAAAAGCCTGTTGGTGGCGGAATGTCTGCGGCGTGAAAACATCAGACTTACCTAGGTGGTGCGTGCGCAACGCAGGGCACCTGCGTGCAGAACGCTTCCTGCGTCTGCTGAATCCTCTTGATCGAGCGCAGTGCAACAAATCACACCAAATTACAAGCCTTGAGTTGAACTGTAGGCTTGTTATAATCGATGCACGTCGTTCGAATAATCCAGCGTGGAGCGTTAGACCAATGTCAGTCGCAAAAAGGTTTGAATATCTCTCCCCTGAGGATTACCTCAAGGCGGAAGAGAAAGCTTCCATTCGCTGCGAATATGTAGACGGCTATGCATTCGAGATGTCTGGAGCAAATCGAAGACACAACATCATCGTAGGCAATATCTTCACGGTCTTGCACGCATTCCTGCAAAACAACCCATGCCGTCCTTTTATGGAAGCGTTTAAAGTGCACATTAAGGCAGCCAACTGCTTTTATTATCCCGACGTTATGGTGGCATGCGACAAGAGTGATGGTGACCGTGTATACACGGAAGAACCTGTCCTGATTGTTGAGGTTCGTTCTCCCTCCACTGCCGCAACCGATCATCGCGAAAAGCGAATCAACTACTTTAAACTTCCGTCACTCAAAGAGTACGCAATCGTTCATCAGGAATATAAGAGAGTTGAACTATTTCGCAAAAATGTGGATGGAACCTGGGAATTGGTCGAATTCGGTGGCGAAGAAGACTTGGTTCTCGAATCACTTCCGAACGGCACTCTTGCGATTCCATTTTCTACCATTTACAGGAACGCAGAGGCAAAAGATTGGACGTTTCGCGTGCGTGAGGCGGACGAGCCTCCATATCAATTGTCAGCGGAAGAAGAGACAGCATTGGTTAATTGAATGGCTCCGGCTCTCGCGCTCAGGCAATCATGATCTGAGCAACGATATCTTGCATTGACGTTTCTTGCACGGCTTTGTCAGCGACTATCTCGCCACTGCGCAATGCAATGATGCGATCGCTCACGGCAAAGACATCGTTGAGCCTGTGGCTGATGAGCATGACGATCAATCCGCGCTCTTTCAACTTCTTGATCAAATCAAGAATGTGCTCAATCTCCCGAGCCGCCAGAGCGGCTGTAGGCTCATCCATAATCAATACAGTTGGATTGAACAATAGCGCCCGTGCAATCGCCACTGCTTGTTGCTGCCCTCCGGAGAGAAAACCGACGGCACTCTTCAAGTTGGGCAACTTTATAGCCAATGTCTCTAACACTTCCTGGCTCTTCTTCTCCATCGTCTTGCGATCGAGCCAGCCAAGCCAGTGCGTTTTCTCTCTGCCAAAGTAGAGATTGCTTACTACGTCGTGCTGTTTTGCCAGAGCGAGATCTTGATAGATCATCTCGATGCCGGCTTTTCTCGTCGCATGCGGTCCTAGATGAGTGATGTTGAGATCGTCGAGGGAGATGTTACCGCTATCGGGATGATAAACACCGGCAATGGTTTTGCAGAGGGTCGACTTACCGGCTCCGTTGTCGCCTACAATCGCTGTAACGGTGCCACTGGCAAACTCCGTCGTAATGTCGCGCAATACGGTCGTTGCACCGAAAGTCTTGATCACCGATTGCAGTCGCAATGTGCTCATTGATTCGACCCCAGTCTGCGCAAGAATGATGCTAAAACCAACACGACACCGATGAACAGAGTTTGATAGAAGGTACTGATTGCCATCAAATTAAGGCCGTTTTGCAGCACGCTCAGACAGAGTATTCCGGCAAGTGTACCGGCGATTGCTGCCCGTCCGCCAAAGAGGTTTGCCCCACCAAGAACCACAGCGGTGATCGCCGTGAGTTCATAGTTCATCCCTGCTGACGGATCGCCTGAATTGGTTCGAGCCATGAATATGAAGCCCGCCAGTCCTGAAAAACATCCAGCCAGCGCGAAAACCGCGAGGCGCAAGCGCGACACCTGCACTCCCATTGCTTCGGATGCCGCGGGGTTGTCGCCCAACAGCAGCGTTTGCGCACCAAATTGAGTGCGGCTCAAAAGGATATATGCAACCAACGTCATGCCGAGCATGGCAATTGCAGGAAAGGACAACCCGCACCATTGTACCTCAGCGATTTTGGTCACTCCCTCTTCCAGACCATAAATTGGTACACCACTGGTGAAAATGAACGCCAGCGCCCTGTTGATGCTTAGCATACCGAGAGTGATGATAAAACTTGGTGCTCGAGTAAAGTTGATCAGCGCTCCCGTGAGAATGCCGGCGATGCCACCAACGGCAATGGCAATTGCGACAGCGAATATTCCGCTCACATGCTGACTTTGAACAGCCCAGGCACACACCACGCTGGATAGTGCCATAGTTGATGCCGTCGAGAGGTCGATGCAACCGCTGGCGATAACGAAAGTAGCACCGATTGCCATCAGTCCTATCACAGAACTTGCCGTAAGAATGTTGACGATGTTGACCGGCGTGAGGAATGACGGAGAGCTGAAGGCGAAAACCACGCTCATCAGAGACAGGAACAGGACACACTGCAGCAACGATGCGCGATTAACGTCGGCAAAGAAATTCTTAACGAACATATTTGAGCAACGGATCTGTGCGTGATTCTAAAACCGTTTTTGTCAGAGTTAAGAGCGGTGTCTTCTCCGTTTTGCCTGAGCACTTCCCTTGCAGACTCAATTTGGCCAACTCCACTGAGCGCTTGCCGATTAGATAAGGAAGTTGCGCGACAGATGCCTGCATGCGCCCAGCAAGAATCGCTTTGCGCGCATCAGCAACGCCATCAACACCGACCACCATAATCTTGTCAGTCTTGCCGGCGGCTCGAATCGCTTCCACTGCGCCCAGCGCCATCATGTCGTTGGCAGCATAGACGATGTTCAAATCAGGCGTTCTGGTTAGTGTGTCTGCTGTGATGTTGAGCGCCCTCAAGCGATCCCATTCGGCAGAGACGCTGTTGACGATTTTCGCCTTTGGCATGTCTTTGGCGAGCTGCTGTTTGAATCCAACAACACGGTTGGTGCTGTTGATGTTGCCGACCATGCCTTCCAGTATCAGCACCTTTGGAGCGGGCAGTTTGCAATTGGCGGCCACATACTGGGCAGCCCTTTCGCCAATCGTGATGTTATCGGTACCGATAGAGAAGGCCAGATCAATGCCATTCTTCTTAGCCTCTGCTACTGTGATTTCGACGTCCAAAACTGCCACTTTTATACCGTTGCGTTGAGCTTCGCGCAGGCATTGCAGCGCGACTGCAGTGGTGGTAGTGCAAAGAACAATGATGGAAGGCTTTTGCGATATAGCCACCTGACAGAGATTGAGATGCTCTTCTTTGGCTTGATCGCTGACCACCGAAAGCACCTTTACCTCCGCCGCATTTCCTTTGCCACCGTTAGTGGTGGCAGTTCCCGCAACAAGAGATTGCTTGGCACCATCCTCGATACCTTGCTTCACTGTTTGCCAGTATGGGTTGCCCAATGAAGGCAGAATGAATATATATTTGTCAGCGGCGCAGGCAGCCGTTCTTGCAGAGAACCAGAAGAGCGTCGGAAGTAGCGCAACAAGAAGGGATCTCCTGAAGTGGGAGAGCTTAGTGCGAGCCGGATTGCCGTGAGAATTAACGTACATATTGCAACAGAGAATCTTTCTTCGAGCTATGTTCGCATAGTTTAGCTTGAGAGAAACACAAATGAAATAGAGCATCAGATCGCAATTGCATTTGATTGTCGCTGCACAAGACTGAGAGTCGATGGATTTCATTTTTTTGGGGTATGGGAACATTCCCATGAAATCCGCCAGCAGGTACAAATTGCTCACACATTGCCCCTAAAGTGGGCGACAAGAATCAGATTTATCCTGTCCGACTTCACCCACCCAACCAATAGGATAAAGCTCCATCCAGAGCTCAGGTTCAAACACCCCTGTTCAGCCAAAACATGTCTCGCGTATTAATCACATAAGATGCGCGATAGCTTACGCTGTTTAGGAGATTCTTTCATGCCATCCGATCTCACTCAAAGTCATCCAGAATCGATACAAAAAGATCGTTCAGTCGTAGAGACCGCTCTTCACTCCGCCGCATATACTTTCGCACAGACGCCACTGCAAGCGATGGCACAGATCTCAGATAAAGTCGTGGACACCGATCTCCAGTCAAAACTCACTTTCATGGAGCCTCCCGAGCACACCGAATTCGGCTCGGCAAAGTGGCATGCGCAACAGATTGGTTCTGCAGTCGGAATGGCACCATGGGTTTACGCTATCCATCGCACAACCGGCGGCAAGGCAACGAGAGTGGCCGGCACCGAGGTGGTTAAGGAGGGGCTTACCTTAGGGCAACACGCCTCTCATGCGGCACTCACCGGCGCCATCTACGGCGGCATTTTCACTCCGTCCGCCGACGCCAGCACGTTTATTCAAGACCGGCTAAGAAACGCCGCCGTAGGTGCAACCGCTTTTGCCGCGATGAGCTCCACGGCTCACGGCCTGCGCCTTGCCGGGTTGGAGAGCCGAGCTACTGCAGGAATTTTGTCAGGTGTCACAGGAGGCGTGGCGCACGCAGAAAGCCTCTCTCTGCTCTCAGGCAAAGGACACGCTTCCACCAAGGACATCATCCAAGACGCCTACGCATTCGGCGCAATGGGAGGCGTACTAGGTCTCACAAGTGACATCTCCTCACGTTTTCGCCCGCCTACTCCACAAGCTGCCCCGGCATCCAACCGCTCGGATATTTTCGACACGACTGCGAAAGAACCGATCGCAGACAGGCTGAATAGTGCTGTCAGATCCTTAGCCGATCGAGTCTCCAGACCGACATTAAGCCTAGGATTTGCCACCGCCGGCAGTGAGTCGGGATTCAAATCGATCAAACCTTTCGAAACAACATACACAAGACAGATTTCTGCTCTTCCAGGCGTCATGATGAACTCACGCCTAGATGGAGCCCAGTCGCCGTCAAATTCAAATTCAAATACAACTAACGAATCGCGCACGCCCAAGGACCAGACTTCGACTCAAGTGCGAGTGAAGAGGGATACTCAAACAATACCGGAAGGCAGCAAAATCACTGAACACAACCGGGGCGAACTAGAAGTAAAATTCCCCGATGGCACCGAGCAACGCAGATACCCCTCACAAGGAGGTTATGAAATAGTCACCCGCATGCCTGACGGCACGGTTATAGAGACCAAACCAGATGGATCGTATCAAGAGACACCGGCAACGGGCCCAATTGAGAAAATCCAATATGAAGCTCGCTCAAACAGAATAACGAATTTCTATCGCTCCGGATCTATTTCCGGTGCTCAAGCCCTGGAGAAACCGCTGGCACCGCCAGAGCCAGCGGAGATAGAAGCCCGTGTTCGTCCGAGAGCCGAGGCTCCGACGAAACCGGCGCCGGAGTTTTGGGAAGTCTGGAAAGGAAACATGGAAAAATTCCCTACAATTGAGGGAACGAAATTTGTTGAGCTAGGTGAAAACTGCAGGGATTGCTACTTGCCTGATGGCAGTCATATGAGAATCACCGAAACACCAAGTTCCGAATACAGGGTGGGTGTGACTGAAGTGACAAAGGTTTTTCCTGATGGACGAACAGTGAAGGGAAAGCAATATCACTGCGGATGGGAACCCAATGATATTTACGCCGGCGACGTGGAGGTGGGCGGCATGAGCTGGAGATCAGAGAATCGGCCATCGCGTCTCTGGTCAGAACCCGAATTCAATTTCACTGAGCGATCGAAAGAAGGAAAAGTTCTAGCGAAGGTCCGGGGAAGCGGAGTAATGCCTCATCTTCGCCAGATTGGATGGAAGATTACGCCACCACCGGCCAAACCCGATTAGTGTCACTCCGTTTCTCATCCTAGTGTGACAAATCACACCAAAATACAAGCCTTGAGTTGGAGTGCACGCTTGTCATAATCGAAGCACGAGTGTTACTGGAGTTCACCTGAATTAGTCGACACGTAGTTTTCGACTGCATCAGGCAAACTATCTATGACTTTTATTAGGTCGGCCTTAGAAGCATTGCGACTGACGGCATCAGTGATTGGTTTCCAAATGCGCTCAGGAAATACCGCAGACCCTGACGACTTAACGCCGTCACAAAGAGACACAGTCAGTTCGTACGCCGGGTTCGTCTTGTCCTGAACGTACACCCACCTCAGCACGGTCGCTTTCACCGCTGTCGCCGTGATACACCTCTCCGTCCTCCCATACTTGGCCTCTATGGCATCATACAGAGGGCCCATGCCCTTAATAGTGTATTCGAGTGCATCCTTCAGCGCCCAGCCCCTGCCGTTTGAATTCACCGGCAACGGACTCAGCGTCAGATTCAAGGAATCAGCAATTTTCTTGGCCACACCGTAAGCCTTAGGGACCCCCGAAGCTGAAATCTCTTCACCCACCCCCAAAAATGCGCAGTGGGCCAGCAGCTGACCGAGACGCCATAGTTGCAGCTTCTGCTCGGAGGTCGTGCTGCTTTTCGTCGTCGCCGGCTGCGCTGCGGCACCAGGAGGATCCACCGCCGAATTCTTGCCGCTGTCTGGGGTTCTTTCGGAGCCCTCTGCGGCGGACTGTTTCTGGTTTGTCAAATTTTGCGCGCTAGCGCCGCAGTTCAAGGAAGCGGTGGTGGCAACCATCAAAGAGACTAACACCACAGGTGGTGCTATCCTGAACGCAATTGTCAATTTTTTCATGCACGCCTTCCCGCTCATCACTGAGTTGCTCGAAGTCCTGGACCGACAAATGATTATAGCAGTACAAAATGATGGTTTGGATTTAGTCAGATTGTTGGTAGATAGTCCCACGTTGCAGCCTGAGTATTACAATAGGTCTCTCACAAAATGGATTAGTTAGATGTCAAAACGGTCCCGGTATATTTCAACGACCTCTTCAATCATTTTCCTCATCAGTTGCGCTCTTCTTGCAAACACGCTCAGTCCCGTCCCCGCGTTAGCGTGCACGGACTTTCGCATAACATCCGAAGATAAAGGCGTGGTTGCGGCGCGATCGATGGGTGGGCTGACGATATGCATTCCAATTTGGTCGTGCACCCGCGTCTTGAGAAGGTAGCAACCACCGCATCGAATGGCAAACCCGGGCTTTGTTGGACATCAAAATACGGATTCGTTGCAGCCAACAGCTACGGGTTGGATGTTACTGTAGACGGCATGAACGAGCATGGGCTGTCATACAGCGCGCTCTGGCTGCCGGGCTCCAGTTATCAGGCAGTAAAGCCCGGGGAGGAGCCTGATTCCATACCGGTTTTGCAGTTAGGCACATGGATTCTGGGCAATTTCCAATCTGTCGACGACGCAGTGAAAAGTACAGATAAACTCAAGGTCTGGGCACCGCTTCAGCGCGAGATCGGAATCGTTCCTACACTGCATGTCGCTCTGCACGACGCGACCGGACGCTCCGCAGTACTCGAATTCGTCGACGGCGAAAAGAAGATCTACGACAATCCCAACGGCGTTCTTACTAACGCACCAACCTTCGACTGGCACAAAACCAATCTACGCAACTACATTCACCTCAACGCCGAAAATCCTGAACCACTGGTGGTGGCAGGAACAGTCCTTTCTCCTCCCGGTCAGGGCGGTGGGTTTCTCGGGATTCCGGGAGACTGGACGCCGCCATCGCGATTCGTGCGCACGACAGCGATGATCGCGTTCGCCCGTCCGGTAAAAGACGGCGGGTCAGCCGTCAATCTAGCCCAGCACATTTTGAATGCCGTGGACATACCGAAAGGAGCGGTTCGCGCAAGCATAGAAGGGAAGACTCACACTGATTATACACAGTGGGTTTTGATCAAGGATTTAACAGGTAAACGGCTGTACTTTCGCGGCTACGACAATACTGCGCTTCGGTATGTTGATCTCCAAAAGGTCGACTTTGCCGCCGGATCCAAGCACAAACAAGTTCAAATCGACGAGCCTTACAATCCGTCGGATTTGCAGGTTGAAATTTAGTTTCGCCGCCCGCTCTAGCGACCTGGAACCAGTATGTAAACTGCGACGCCGACAACTGCCATAATGCCATAGATAGCAAGAACAGGCATGACTCTCGCCAATCCTCTTGTCTTTCGGTACAAGCTGACCTTTCCACCAGTTTGAATTGCAACCGGTTTATTCTCACTGTTCAACCATACTTGTGATTGACTTTTTTTGCCGCTACCGACAGGCCACTCCACTTCCTGCATGACTGGTTCTTCGCCCTCGACTGCGGTCAAGGCACGGTCATAAGTAGCAATCGAGCTTTCGATTTTCCAAACGAAAGCTCCAATGATGACGAACAATTCCGCAGTCATCACAAGCATCCCTTTTAATTGCAGAAGCAGAGGGTGTGCGACAAACAAAACAACTATCGAGCCAACCGCTATTACGTCGACCACGTAATTAAAAATTCTCACTTTGGCGAATCCGTCTCGCTGTTTTTTCAATTGTTCGATGGACTCAGACATGCGTTTTTATCCTCAGTTACATCGCCGTCAGTCTAACACGAGGAGTCGAGAATTAGGGGCACAGCGCTGTCTTGTGCCGTACAGATAAAATCTTCATGGCTCAGGTGGCTGAATCCCGGATGTGGCTTCCTGTAACGCCAGGGACTCCGGTGATGGGGCGACTTGCAAATATATGAACCACAAGATTGGCAGAAGACACAAACCTACCAAAATGCACCAGTCGAAAATCAGCAAAGGAAATGCGAGCTTTGCAATCGCCACCACTGCTGGTAGCAGCGAGGACCACCACAAGACAAGCGCAGAGGCAAGGAAGTTTCGTCGCCCTACAAAAAAGAGAATGAAAATGTAGGCGAAGAACCAGAGCATCGTGGAAAGTGCGACAAGCGAATCAAGCCCGGTACTGCTACCAAACTGCAAGCAATAGCAACAGGCACACAGAAAAATGACAATGAATGCAAGCCAGCGTTTGCCGCGCAAGAATTTGTGAGTTATCGCAGGCAGGACAATAGACAAATAGAGACAGCTCAGTGCAGTCATCAGAGAGGCTGCAAATATGCGAAAACTTACCGAAGCGGTGGCGATGGAGGAAACGTAGTACGCGATGCTTTCAATCGGAGGCTCAAGCGCGGCGGCTTGAAAGGCTTGACCGATGACAGTGGATGCTTGCCCGGCAAGAATAACGCAAGTCGCTATCAGAATTGCATCTATCCAAAATCGTCGCTGAAAGGCTCGCTCATAAACATCACTTACTCCAAATGCCAGAGCAAATGCCCCTTCCAAATAACTGCGTTTGAAATACTTATTAATCACAGCCAAGGCCAATGCACAAAAGAAGGTTCCTCCGACCCCCGTTTGCACCGCGTCTTTTGCCCATCCGAAAAGCTTTGTTGTCACGAAACTAGGTACTGGGCTGTTTCCATCATATGAAAGGAAAAACCTTGGAAAAGTATTGCAGGACCTCGCGATTTCCAGAGTGGCTAGCGCAACACCACAGGCAATCGCAAGTTTCCAGCGCACGTGACCTTCCCGCCACAGAAAGAACAAAAGCAAAAGAGAAACCCCGATCAAAAGATAGCTGTCAAACACAGCTGACAGTGCCGACTTGCCTGTGTTTGCGGACGCGTCCTTATGACTCTTGATCCATGTATCGGAGATGCGGTGACCCATTTCCAGGCGTGTTACGAGATCTCCATGGACAGTGATGGTGGCGACCAACACTGCCTTGCCAGCCTTTCCCTTTGGAATAGCGAAATTGAAAGTGTAATCAGTTCTATTTGATCTTTTTGAGGTTTCCGAATCAAGAAATTCGATTGGCAGCCACTCTGATTGATTTTTAGCGAAAAACTTCTCTGCCACCTGGCGAGCTTCTGCTTCGGTCAGATTGGCTCCAGGAATATCTTCCGCCGTAACGAATGCTGGAGCCTTGAAATTGCCTGCTTGGTCGAACTTCGCGGTGTATGACACAGGCGATGCCTCTTTCTGAAAGGTTACTTGCCACCGCGGGGAATACAGCTTCTCTAGTAACTCTTTGGTTCGATCGTAGCCGACCTGCGACCGGATGAACTTGGCGGTCCTGAGTATGTCTGCGTCCTCCTCATCGAGCATCAAAAGCAGGGGAGTTACAACGCATCCATCGAGGCTCACATTGAGGTTGCGCAATAATATTGTTGCCGCGTCGACAGCGTATGCTCTTCCGATTTGCAGCGGTTTTATACCGGTTCCTACCGGCGCGAAGTACAACCTAGCGATAATGATTGCCGACAAGCACATAGCTGATAGAACGACCAGCTTAATTACGGCACGTTTTGAAAGCACGTTGTACTCAAATCCTACCGGGCGGCCCATTGTCGTAGCCAGCATTTTGAAAAACTCAGCTGTTTTGCGTGCTTTCTCAGCGCTTATAACCGGTGGATAGACAAGTCCTTTCCATGCGGAAACTGCCAAACTGACCACCAATATAATGAAGGGCACCGCTATTGGTATCAATCCGGTGATCGCAACAGATAATGGCGCGCTTCGCAAAATGCTCACCGTCCAGATTGCATCAAACAGGTAGTGCGACACGATATTGGGAAGCAGTCCGAATCGTCTGAGCAACCAGCCGGCGAACAAACCCTCAACAGTCAATTCCAGCCCACGGGCATATGCCGGCTGCTGAGGGTAGTAGCTGTGCGCAAAGCCCCATATTGCTGCCTGCAAGAAGTTGGCGATCCAGAAATTTCCTCGAAAGAGCTTCTGAAGCAAAACCAGCCCTATTACCCTAAAGACGACCTCTTCATAAAACGAAGCGTGGATTCCGATTTGCAGGGCGGAAAGAAAAGGATATGGGAGGCTCAAGGTTGCATAGGACTGTCCTTGTAAGGGACACCAGTAGCCCACTTTCTCCCCCACGAGGTAGTACACGACCTGATAGCCAAATGAAATGAAACACACGGCAAATCCGAGGATTATGCCCTGAATCAATTCCGGGCTGCGCAGCATTTTAAAGGTAAACCAGTCTTTGAGCGGCCAGCGGTCGGGACACAGCTGCCTGTATAGCGGCTGAGCTGCGGCGAAGAGCACTGCTATCGCCAAACCCCAGCCGACAGCCATTCCCATCAAAACTATCACTCCGAGGGCCTTGTACATCACGCCGCCGAAATCGATTGCTGCGGTAGCATTCAAATACTGGAGAAACTCACAAAAGGCAAATATTGCGCCGAAGGTCAAAGCAGTCTTATAGCTGAAGCTTTTCTTGATGATGCCACGAATAAATACTACTCCAGCACCCAGAATGAACAACGAATACAGCGACTGTGCAACAGTAGCTAACAGCATGTTGTAGCTTCGGCTCAATTTGTATTGATTCAGCCAGCTCTCGGGCAAGTGAATGTAGAACTTGAATTTACTCACCTTGTCACCAGAGACGGTGATTTCCATTCTCTTGTCGGCACCGTGATAATCGGTGCTGGGGTCAACCCACGTGAAAGTGTGGTCGGCGCGTTCTTGCAATTTGACATCGCGGCTTTGAACTAGTTTCCAGTTCGATAGATCGATTGCGGTCTCTTTCTTTGCAAAGGACATTGCCATTAACTCAGCCGTTTTGCGGTCGAGAGACGGCAGGCGCATATCGTTGGGCAAAGTTCGATCGAAGCGAGTCAGTTGCCCTTCCGGGTCGAATGAGATTGCAGTTGTCGGTTCTTTGTCCTTTTCGAACTTGCACGCCCAGTACCACATTGGTACGGTGGACATCAGCCGATTTCCTTCTACCTGACCGAAGGACTGCTCCAAAAATGTCTTCACATCTTTGTCGTTGTCGAATTCGATTTCGGATTTTGTGCCGGTTGTCTCGTATCCCCAGCCCTTCAGTTTATCCTTCGCCATAGTCAGAATGTCGGCTTTGGGATACTTGAAATTGATGGAGGCCGACGCAAAGACCTGGTCAACGAGGTAAAAGGCCAGAACGCATCCGATAAGACCGAGAACAATCAGAACCGATATCGAGGGAAAACGCCTAAGCGCAGCAAGGCAAGCTTGCAATGAGATCCTCTCTGGCTTAAACACTGAGTTGCCGTCGTCGGATTGCTCGGTCATGGTACCGCCAGATTAGATTTGCTTGGAACAGTCTACAAGTGCGCAGGATTGTGGTCAAACAACCACAAAACCCGCAACCAGCGGGGGTCCAAGAATTGAGTTAATGCAGCAAGATATCCCTCGCAGAGTGATTATAAGTTTGATTTAGCTCAGTTCGAATCTTCACCATATAGTTTTTGCAAGGTTAAATTCGCAGCCTGTCTGACCTCGAACATTTCATCACTTCTCGAGAACTTTCGTAAAATGTCGATTGGGCAGGATGGATTTCCCGCGATCTTTCTTCTCGTTATCGTATCGCCTGTGGACAACTTCTGAAAGATTTTCGGTGGCAGGCCTGGATTGATAGCAAGCGCATATCTCAATCCGGCGTACTCTTTGGCGCACTTCTCATAGATTGGCCCAAGCACCGAATGTGGTGTATGCCGGTTTAGGGCCGCGACTTTTTCAAGAATTTCCACTTTTGACTCCGCGAGCAACGCAAAAATTTCCGTCGGTGTTGTGCTTTTAGCAAGCTTTTGGGCCAATTCGGGTTTCGAGGTCGCAACCTGCTGTTTGGCATAATCTCGAACAACCTCCGGTGGCGCATTTTCATGTTTCGCCAGCCATTCATTGGGTTGCTTTTCGTAGAGCAAGGCAATTATTTCAGACGGTAGCCTTACATTTTGAGTGAGAGCACCAATGATTTCCTCTTTGTCGTCCTTGCTGTGCTGAATGGAGTCTAAGGCTTCCGCGGCCCACTCGAACGCCTCAGGTGGTGCATTGGGATTCATGAGAACCGCACATCTAACTTCGAAACTGGCATCTTGAGTCAGTTGCTGGAGCGCGGGCGCGCTGCGTGTACGTAATGCAAACACAAAGCGTATGTCCTTGACGTTATCGCCGACGAGCTCTTGTTCGTGCTCTTCGTAAAAACTTTGTTTAAGCCAAGCACAAGAAGCAATTTCGCGGACACTTGGCGAAGTCTTGTCCAGCATCAGCCTCTCTAAAACCTGATCGCGAATATCATGATGGTCGTAAAACAACCCCTCACTCTTTATGGCGGCGCCTGCCAGCGCCTTTCGTTCAGTCTCGGTGCCGGACTCAATCACTGGTTCGACGTCTGCAAAACTTGGTTGTTTCTCTGGTTGGGCCCATCGTTGCCGTAGCTCCTCGTCTTGCTGGCGATAATCTTCAAAGGATGGAAACGGTATCGCCAATGGTGTCTTTTCGGCCCTTCTGTCGGCTAACGCTTGTTTTATAGATTCGGATGGGTGCTGTGCAAGTTTATCGATAGTCTCGTTGGATGTTGACGGGTTTAACGCCACTGCGGCACGAACGTGCTCAGAGTCATCGAGCGCAAGCGATGCAAGAGTTGCAGACGCCGTGCCAGGGTTGCTGGCAGCAGCCCAGCGAATTCGGCTATCGGCATCTTTGCTGCACTCATCGAGCAATTCTTGCGGGCACCCGGGGTGGCAACCGATCAGAAAGCGATAGTCTTTGTTGCTTGCCAGTGACATCAATTGTTTCGTATCTGAAGTCTTCATTGAAACAACTCGACACAGCTTTTCTTTAGCACTGCCGGATTTCTTTTGAGAACGCGGCTTCAAAAACAAGTTCTCGCCTCGATAATAGTGACAACGCATGCGATCGAAATCCGGCATTTCTTCATCAGAGTCGTCATCAGGCAGTTCGATACCACCGTACCAGATGAGAGGCGGAAACACCTTCTTGCATTTACGAATTGCTTTGTCCCTTTCATCGTCATAGTGTGTGTGCGTGTCTACGAAGACATCAACATCAAGACTTTCATAGACGCTTGACTTGTCATCAATCAATAGAGCCCGAGCCGTAATTCCTCCTTTCACCTCAAAAAAGAAATCGTTGTATACAGTGTGAATCAAACCATCGACAAACAAATCCTTATCAATATAGATACCGCCCCACGAAAAAATGTGTTCCGCCCACATGTTTCCATAGCAAGCAATGGTGCCGATTTGGCTGGCGACATAATCGTCATAGGCACCATGAATGATGAGATTACCGTTTACCACCAGACTAATATCATTGTAGATGTCGTGTGGAATCAGAAGGTCGCCGTCGTGGATAAACCACTGAACATGCTCATCCTTGAGTGGATAGCGAACGACCATGTTCTTATCGGTCCGCTCTAGGTATCCATCAAGCTCTGCTCTCGACGCAAATTTAAGAGACGGCAAATACTCCGACAATCTGATCATTATCATGCTCCTTCATGGTGTCACAGTGTCTCATTGCTTACTGTGTGTTCGGCTTTCTCTTGCTGGTGATCAAATCCAGTGAACCCTGCGCCTGTGCTGAAACCATGGCGCTCTCATCGGACTTTTGCGTAATCTTCAGCGCCTCTACAGCGTCCTTTGCATCGGGTCCAATTTCACCCAAGGCCTGCGCGGCTGCACACCTCACATTTTCCGACCGATCTTTGAGAAGCTTCACCAGGTCAGGAACAGCGGATGCCGCCTCACCCCCAATTTTTCCGAGTGCATGCGCAGCTCCATATCTCGCTATATCGATCTCGTCACTCAACAACTCTACGATTGCCGCAATATCTTTGGGCGCCCCGCCAATTTGGCCAAGACTGAGAGCCGCGTCCTCACGCATGTCTTTGTCACCTTCGTTTATAGCCTTGATCAAAAAAGGAACTGCAACTTTTGCATTGGCACCGAAGTGTCCCAGTGCTGCTGCTGCTGATCGGCGCGTTACAGGCTCAATATCATCCTGCATGACGTTCATCAAGACGGGAACCACTTTATCGGGCTCCTGCGCAATCAACCCGAGTGCATCAGCAGCATAAACTCGATCGTAGCCGGCTTGTTTGTCTTGAAGAAACACTATCAACCCCGATACCGCATCCTTTGCTTCCGCACCCACTTTACCTAACGCCGACGCCGCTTCACCCTGCGCCACCGGGTCCTTGAGTAGCTCAATCAGTTTCGGTACAGCAGGCTTGGCAAGTGCACCGGTGGTTGATAACAGGTATGCACCATGCTTGCGTTGGTAAGGGTCGGGGTCTGACAAAAGATCAATCATTTTGTCAATGTCGGACTTTCTGAAATCGGCAGCGGAGGCCGAAAGGTTGAAACTGTTTAAAAGAGAAGTCGAGCTCAGCGCAAACACTGCCCATGCAAGAGCAACCGCACGCCTTCCTTTAGAGTGCATATGCCCTCCTGAGTTTTGTTGCTAATTATGCCAACTAACCCAACCTGCAAGAAGGTAAAATTAGGAG
>CAZCZI010000038.1:6925-66235 GCA_964503045.1 uncultured Candidatus Obscuribacterales bacterium | reverse complement strand
CTGACTTGAAGTCAGGCGGCAACTTGGTGTGCTCGTCAAACTCGGCACCTTTGAGGTTGGCCGAGTCCAAAATCGCTGTGCTCAAATCGGCCCCGTGCAACTTGGCGTGTAAGAGCTCCGCTTCCGACAGATCCGTCTCGTGAAATAAAGCCTTCGAGAAATTGCAAGATCTCAAAATTGCGCCTTTCATCATGGCACCAGAGAAGTCGGCTTCGTTTGCCTTCGCAACACCGAGTTGAGTTTTTTCCATACAAGCGTTCTTGAAGTTAGCCTTTTTTAAATCGCAATTATCGAGCACTGCGTAACTCAGGTTTGCACCTGAAAAATTGGCTCCCTCGAAATCGAGCCTGTCCAGCTGCGCATCGCACAAATGTTGATTGGCGAGGTCTACTTTTCTGAAGTTGCCGGCTTTCATTTTGTCGGTGATGCTTCGGGCGTTCCAACTCTTGATACCAGACATGCCACCACGCAATTCCGCCATCAAAGCATCGCGATGCTTTGCCTGATTTGCCTTTTGTTGATTTTTCGCTTCTTTCAGCGTCTTCTCATCAGGCACATCCACGCCAAAAGCCTCGCACCATGCTCCTAGAGCAAGTTGCTTAAGTTCTTTCGGTGCAACCTTGCACTGTTGCATTTTGCATGTCACCGAATCGAAATCGATCGTCGCACCCTTGCATCGAGCCACGAGTTGAGCCAGAACTGCCGACAAGCTCTTGCCATTTAGATGAACCGAGGAATTGGGCGCTCCACCCAACCTTATGGTCGATGCACCGACATACGATTGTGGATACTTCTTTGGAGAGTACGCGTGGAGATTGAGTTCGCACTCATCACCATCAGTAAGTGTGACTCTTGCTGACATCGACATCGAATACGCATTATCGAGGGCATCTTCGAGGTCTGCCAGCAACGGCCCCGTCTTCATATTCTTCTCACTTTCGATTGCTTCCTTCAACCCCTTCGCTTTGGCAATTTGCTCTTGGGTAAACTTCGCTCCCGAGACACTGGCCCCGGAGAAGTTGGCACCATCGATAGTGGCAGTTGTAAAATCAGCATCAATAAGAAGAGCTCCGGTAAAATTTACATTCGACAGATTTGCGTTTTCGAACTTCGCCTCGCAGAGGTTGGAGAGCGAAAGATCAGCACCCTGAAGATTGCTGCCCTTAAATGAACTTGCCTGCAGCTGTGCTTCCTTTATAGTGACACCGCTCAAATCACAGTTATTAAACTGCCCGTAATTAAACCCGCACCCTTGAAAATTTGCCTTCTTGAAGTTGCAGTTGTTGAAGACTCCGTGATAACCATAAACTTTCTCAAGTGAGGCACCTTCGAAATCGCAATGGTTTACTGAATTAGAATGACCTCCGAGTGACTGAACTATCTTCGCCCCTTTGAAAGAACAGCCATTCATGCTGGTTGAATAACAATTGGTCAGCAATGCCCGATCGAAAATAACTCCTTGCATCGGAGTCTGTGAGCGCGAGAAGGAAACTCCAGTCAAAGTGGAGTCGGAAAAATCCACACCATTGAGAGTCAGACTCAACAACTGCACGGCTTCAATCTTGACTCCTCTTAGACTGCAGCCAGTGAGGTCTTCCGTAGCGTTGGTGTAATAAGCCAAATTGAAGTAGATCTTCAACATCTCATTCTTAGAGCCATCCTTAAGCGCCGCGATGATCTCTTCCTTCGATAAAACAACCAACCCCAAAACGCCCGCCTGATCTACGATCTGAATCGCCGAGCCAGACTTATTAAGCTTCTCAGCCTCTTTCTGACCGGCCGGCGTGCCTCGCGAACTGCCCACGACGACATATGAAGTATCTGCAGTGACTTGCTGATGAACCTCACCACCAAGTGACTTAATCAATGCCGTCAGGTTGTCTTCAAAACCCCAGCCGAACTTTCCAGCAAAAACAAAAGACTTGCCTTGAACCTTATTAGTTTGCGCAACCGCCTGAATCGCCTGCTCCGTCATAGTTATGCTGCCTCCAACGCTGAGTATTCAACCGATATCGGTTGAGCTGGGCCACGTGATATATCTACCCGGTCACCAGCACCCCACCAAACAGCCCGATCATTAAAGATGTCGCTTTGAAACTCGCATGCGACCGCGATTAGTAAGTACTATCCAAATGAGAAGAAACAGAAAGAACGGACATTGCTGTCCGCTCTTTCAGGTGTCTTGGCACGTGTTCACCAAAAACTTCGAAGTGGTCTCAGAGCAACCTTAATGCCCTAATTTGCCTCTGCCAGGGCGTCCGCGAAACAAAATCGCGAATGTATTGGCGCGCATCATGTCTGCGCCGAGATTGTTGCCTTGAGCATCACAGATAGTTGCGATGTGTTCGAGAATTACCATTGATTGAGGGCTATTGGGTCCCAGGGTGAAATCGCAGATTGACAATGCTTGAAATGCCTTAGCAAGTGCGGTTTTCAAATCCTTGTTCTTCAGTGCGTTAGCAGACTCGTAGAGCTTGGTCGCGCAGCTTTCCGGCAACAGAGTTCGCTTTGGAGGCGATACCGGCGCATTCTTTTGGGTTTCGTTACCGAGCGGTGATTGAACTTTCGGAGGGGTCGGTTGAGATGTCGCGACCTGTTGCAGAGCATGACCAGATGCGTGAATTTCACGAACCTGCGACAGGAAATGATCACGAAGAGCAAGCCTGATCGCGAAATCTGCCATTCTTAAGAACCCCGAAGCGACATTTGCGACATGTCATCCTTGACATCTCTAACTTATAACGCAATATTGAAAGTCTTGTGAAAGTCCAGCTCGCCCAACTGTGTTATTTCTTAAACAAAAGCGGTTGTAAAATATGGTGTTCGGCACGACGGTTTTGAATGGCAAAGATCCTCTTAGTAGAAGACGATCAGGACTTGGCAGCGCTTGTGCGCCAAGTGCTTGCGGTCGATCGCCATACTATAGAAACGGTAGATAACGGTCGTGATGCCGTTGAGATGCTAAGAATGCACCCATACGATCTTGTGATTCTTGATTGGATGCTGCCCGGAGTGGCCGGTCCTGAAGTCATCAAGCACTATAGAGAGCGAGGTGGCTGCGCGCCGATTCTCATGCTGACTGCTAAATCAGCACCCGAGGAGAAAGAGCAAGGCTTGGACACCGGCGCCGATGATTACGTCACAAAGCCTTTCAATCACAAAGAGTTTGCAGCCAGAGTGAGAGCACTTCTTCGTCGACCACAAGCAGTGGCATCTCAATCGCTCCAAGTGGGAGACATTATTCTAGACCCCAAGAATTGCAAGGTGAGCAAAAACGGCACTGACATACACTTATTGCCCAAGGAGTTCAGTCTGTTGGAACTGTTTATGAGGTATCCCAATCAGGTGTTTAGTGCAGAAGCACTGCTGGAGCGGGTTTGGAACTCAGAGTCTTCAGCTTCGATGGATACTGTCAGAACCTACATTAAGACACTGCGCAAGAAGATAGATGACAAAGATAAGGCGTCAGCAATAAGAACGGTGCATGGCATCGGATATTGCATGGACTCGAAGTAGGCAGAAAAGAGTTCGCGTTAGTCGGACTCCGGAATTTCGAACCAGAAAGTAGAGCCCTCTCCATGAGTTGAATCTACACCGATTGTGCCGCTGTGCAGTTCAACTAAACCTTTGCTGATAGCAAGACCTAACCCGGTTCCACCCTTCTTTCGACTATCGGATGAATCGAGCTGCTGGAATTTATTGAATAGTTTCGACATCTGATCGCCAGGAATTCCAGGGCCGCAGTCACTAATGGAGAAGCGCACATTGCCTGGCGTTCCATCAGACACAAGCACCAGAACTTGCGTGCCTGGATCTGAGAATTTGACTGCATTGGAAATTAAATTAGTAAGAACTTGAATGACACGATCGGGATCAGCCAAGACAAATCGATCTGTTTGAATTCTGCTTTCCACATCGACGTTTGCCTGATCGGCCGTGGTTTTCAACGAGAAGATGGTTTGATTGACCAGTTGCGCCGGCTTCACCTTTTGCAGATGCAGCTCGAACTTTTCCGCTTCGAGTTTGCGAATGTCCAAGATGTCGTTGATGAGCGTCAGAAGGCGATCGCAGTTGCTGTGTGCGATTTGCAAAAACTCGCGAATATCTTCAGTTACCTCACCGACGACTCCGCCCAGAATGAGGCCCAGTGAGCCACGTATCGAAGTGAGCGGAGTTCTCAGCTCATGCGAGATCATCGAGTAAAATTCTGTGACTCTTCGCTCTGCTTCTTTTCTTTCACTGATGTCTCTGACGATAACGGTGTTGACTCGCTGATCGGAAATTTCGGCGCTGCTTACTGCTAGTTCTACAGGAATCGAAGTGTCGTCCTTTCTTTTGCCGACAGACTCATAAACAGGCGAACGAGACGACTGCGACTTGAAGTTGGGCAGAAGCTTTTCGAGATTGGCGCCGACAAGCTCCGCTTGCTGATAGCCAAAAATCTGTTGAGCAGCGGGGTTTACAGATTCGATAATTCCATCTTCTCCCACAGCAATAATGGCGTCGGCTGCAGCTTCGACGATGGTGCGCATTCGTGTCTCACTCTCGCGCAGCGCGGCTTCGACGTGAAGGCGTTCTGCTTGGTTGTGATAAGCCTCGATGAGAAGTCCGCAAGTTGCAAGACACGGTTCCAAAAAGCGATGCGTGGGCAAGCTGTACCCACCGGGACGCGCAGCCAGAGCCATGACCCCGACAAACTCATTGCCTTTGTGCAGAGGCAAGACGATGGCCTCACCGCGCGCGGAAGAGTCGCTTTCTATAGCTACCGGCATTTGAGTACGGCTGAAGACAACGGGTTTTTTTTGACGAAGCTGCGCAAGTATGTGCTCACCACTCAACTCTCGTTTGAACGTGTTGAGAAGATCGCCCGGCTTAGGTGGCGACTCCGTCTCGGCAAGAATTCGCAAAGATGCAAACGGAGGATCAATGGCTGCAAGAAAGCCTGCGGGACTCTGTGTGAGAGCAAGAATGTCGCCGAGCAGCGTTTGAAACACCTTGAACGGTGTCATATCCGCAATGAAATTCGATTGTGCTTTTGTCACAGCCTCGAGTAAACGATTCGATAAAGTAACGGCCTCTTCCGCACTCTTGCGCCGCATGAACTGGCTGAGCTGGCTCGACAATGAGTCCAACATCTTCATCATGTCGGGGTCGATTTCTCGCCTTGATGCCGCGTAAAACTCCAGTACGCCCGCAATCTCTTTTTCGTGCCAGATTGGATATGCAAACGCCGACATCAAACCGGCACGAGCCGCTGCTTTTGATCGCGGTCCTTCGTCTTGATGCACATCTTTCAACCAAACCGGTGATTGCTTCAACACCGCCTTCATTGCAAAGTCGGAATCATGAAGAACAGACATCGCCTCGCTCCTTAGCTCGTCGGCATGCGTTTCTTCGCCGGCCCAAACGTCTAAACATCGACAGAGATCTTGTTCACGGTCCAAAATCCAAATTGCAATGGCGTCCCAATCAAAACTGTTCCCCAAAGAGTTCAAAAGTTTGGGAGTTGCCTCTCGCAGCGATGAAGCTTCAGCAATGCAACGAGAAACCAAATACTGTGCCGCAAGATGTTTTTCAACTTGTCTGCGCTCGTGAATATCAGCGCCAACGGCTCCCAGCAAGTTGGTGCCGTGGGTGTCTTGCAGCAAGAATTTGAATACAAGCCACTCTTTGAGTACTCCGTCTTCTTTGGACGGAAACTTCTCGACAAATTCCATCGTCTCGCCGCGCTCAAACACTTGCTCGTCGTTTTTGCGCGCTTCGAGTGCGAGGTGCTCCGGAAGCCAATCTTTATCGGTTTTTGTAATTAGAGAATCGCATCTGACATCAATCAGCCTCATAAATGGCTGGTTGACATAGACATACCGACCTTCGCGATCCTTTATCCATCCAATCGATGGACCGTTGTTCAAGAACTGGTGAAAGACACCAGGTGTCGATGTGATGGAACGATCCGCGGCACGGCGCCGAAATGGTCTGCCGTGCTCATCGCGAGTTTCGTCAACTGACGTCGCTTCGTGCTCTGTGTCTGTCATGCGCTCAATATTAAGGGCGCCGGTCTTCCGATTTAGAACGTATTGTTGCCTATAAGATCATAGCCGACGTTTAGCAGCCGTTGTCGAAAGAATGATACTTTGCAAGATCTTGAGGAATAAGTCCCTCGTGAGATGCAAGCTCGTCAGTTTCGTCATCGCCTGAATCAGCCTTAGGCGGTTCCTCCGTGTTGAGTGCCGCCTCTTTCAGCATTTGCGCCGATCGGCGTCTCACAGCCTTGGCGACGGAATTGAGCTTTTGGAGTTCAAGCACCTCGGCCAGATGATGCATCGCCAGCGCCGTACTCGGATGGCTTATTCCAAGTGTCGCAGTCAAAATGCCCACGGCACTGTTTGCATGCGTGATTGCCTCGGTGAGCCGATTCTGCGTGCAATACAATTCTGAAAGTCGCAAAGCAGGAAGCGCATGAGCTGCACCTGATTGCGGAATGGCCTGCGCGAGAATCGATTCAGCTCGTTTGTAATGACGTTCGGCAAGATCTTCTTTTCCGTCTTTCAACGCCAAGTCTCCAGCAGCGAGAAAAACACGAGCGATGTTGACTGTATCGGAGTAACGCATGATAGGACCTGCATAAAATGTTGGGGCAATGCTGTGCATGGTGCCTTACGTTCCCTTCGATGCGTGCTGTTTTTAGTGACCCACAATCCAATCCTAGAGGCCGTCAATGAAAGTTTCGTGAGTACGAAATGAAAGTTTTGTGAAACCACGCGCGATCCTGCGCTGCGTGATCTCGTGCTGCGAATGGGACACGAATTTCGTGATCACGCGCCGCGTGATCACGTGCTGCGAGATCAATGCAGCGAACGGGACACTCATTTCGTGATCACGTGCCGCGTGATCACGCGCCGCGAGATCAGAAAGAGGTGCTTGCGCACCTCTTTCATCTCGCTTTCTTATCTCATGGGCAGTAAGACTAGTTGTCCTTTGGTGGCTCAATCGACACAACTGTAGTCAGTTTTGCAAGAGCCTCCAGTTTGTTCACATCGACTCTTCCAACCACTAACTTGGTAGTGGAAGACTCGAACGAGATTTCCAATCCGGCTTTCTTTAGCTCAGCAAGCGCCTTTTCAGATGTGTCGCGCAACCAAACCTGGATAAGCACTTTACCATCTTTTATGTCGAGACCTGCAATTGGTTTTCCGCTGTATTTCTTCGCAAGACCAACCAGCAATGAGTGCAGTTTGTTGTGCTGAACATCGAAGCGAACCTCTTCGTCGCTGGCACTGCGATAGTCTCTTACTACCGGACTTTGATCGACAATCTGTATTTGCCTTGGTGCATTGTAGAACTTGGCCTTTTCCTGGAGCCTAGAGGAGACACGGCCTGTGTCGCCACGATAACCGACCCCGGATACCGCCGTTGAGCCAGGCGAGGCATATGTTGCACCGGCTGCGGCTGCGCCGCCGCCACCGCCCATACGCATCGGCACGGGAGCCACGGATTTGGCCATGTACGCTGATGGAAGCGAATTAGACATCATGTATCCCCTGGTGCGCCTCATCGCGACCTTGCCGCCAAAATCTTTCTTATCAGCCTCACCAAAGATGCCTTCACGAGAAACACCATCAGGCAACTCAACAGGAACAGTGATGGTTCTCGGCTTGCCGCCATCATTAATGGTGGTTTCTTCAACTGCAACAAATGACGTGTATTGCGTCATGATGTGATAGTCGAGCGCAGTCTTGACGATGTCGTCTTTCAACTCTTTGTTGACAGAGCCGCTTTGAGCGCCAAACCAGTCTTCAGACATCAGGCGATCCACCTTAGCGCGCGCCCAAAGTGAGGCGAGAACTGGGTTGCTCGGCTGTTTTTCAGGAAAGTCTACATTGAGGGTTTGCTTGTATGGCTTACCACCAGAGTATCCGCTGATGGTTACAGTGCCTTTGCCCGGCTCCGTATACCTTCCTTTTATATATAGCGGCCGTTCGGCCCAAACATCAGATATGTCGTGAGGGAAGACTTCTTTGGTTTTCAGACCGCCAAAGTCGAGTTTTACATCTGTCAAAACCGGTGAGGCTATGCGCTTGTAGAACTTGGCGCCAACTACATCTCCAGGGCTGTTGAGAAGAACGTATTCTGATTCGCCGCCGCCTTCTCTGGCAATGCCGTCAATGAGCATTCTATTGACACTATTGCCGGTGCCAAATGGAAACCATCGCGAATTTCCGCGCAACTTCTTAACTAGTCCAATCACTTCAAAGTCGTTGCCGACGTAACCATCAGTCATGAAAGTTACAATGCGAAGTCTGTGCTCATCAGTCGGAATCGCGCATGCTTTCTCGACTGCCGGAGCCATCCAGGTGCCGCCACGGGCTTCAAGCGATTTTATAAATGCCTGTGCTTTCGTCTTCATTTCCTCGGTCGCAACTTGCGGCTTGGCGAACAATTCCGTTGCCGTGTTATTGAACGTGATCACCTGGAACGTATCATTGGGATTCATATGATCGAGAATGTAGAGCATCGTTTCTTTGCACTTCTGCAAAGGCTGCCCGGACTGCGAGCCAGAGCAGTCAATCAAGAAAACCATTTCCTTGGGTTGCACCTTATCTGGTGTCACCTTCTTAGGCGGCAAAACCATCAAAGTGAAGAATCCGCTCTTGCCGTTATTGTGAGTGAGATAACCGCTCTTCAGCTGGTCACCGGCAACATTCCATGTAAGAACAAAATCCTTGTTGGGAATCGTATTTTTGTTTTTGAGCGAAATCACGGCCTTGTCGCCGGCTGGACGAGTGATATTGACGTCATGAAGCTTCGACTGAACATCACTTATTGGAATACCGGAATCGATCGTCACATCGAGTGAAAGATCGTGCCCAGCCCGCTCTCCTTCAGGAGCAACAGGCGGAGTTATCTTGGATGCGTCCGGAACTTTGGTTGTGTCAGGCGCAGTGCCAGTGCCTGGATGTGAATTCGGGTTTAGGGTCGGTGTGCCTGGAATGAAGCGAGGACCCACAACCATGGGAAACGCGAACGTATAAGAACCGGCTTCATAAGGAAGGAGATCTACATAGTTAATTGTGATCTCAATATCTTCGCCCGGTTTGATGTTAGCTACTGATTGCGTAAATATATTGGTACGCTCCTGATCGAGAAGCGATGCCGTTTGCCCGCGATCTCTTGCAGTTTCATAGATTTGGCGCGCTTCTTCGCGCTTTTTGATTGTGCCGTGAATGGTTCGGTTTCCAACCTTCATCAGCATCTCATCGACAGCGCCAGTTTCAGACAGAGGGAACGTATATATTGCCTCGATCTTGTCTTTAAATGGATTATGAAACTGTTGTTTGACGGTGACCCTGGAAACATAACCTGAAATCTTTGCAGATACACTTGTATGTTTGAGCGGGCACTTGCCTTGTGACTTTCCATTTGGTCCAAAGACATTGAGGGCACCTGAGTCTTGGCCTCCAAACATGGCGACACCGCCTGTCAATCCTACTGATTGGGCGGTTTGAGGCGCACCGGTAGTACCAGCTGCGTGCGCCGCTTGAGCAAAGGCTGCCTGGGGCGAGGACGTAAACAGCCCCGCAACGAGAGAAAGTGAAAACACGGCTCTAGCGAGCCGGCTAGTCGTAGCCTTCATAGAGGCGACCTCCGATTTACAACACCTGCTTGCAGTGTAGCCGACTACGTATTTTCCGAACCATAGGGTTTCGCCTAGATCACTCCACTGATAAAGCCTTGAAGCGTCTAGAATTCGTACTTTTACCACTTTTTTCAAGCCCTTTTCAACGAAATCTCGGCGTTTTGAGATTGGCTTACCTACACAACTTTTTCACGCGAATGACGCGATAGTATACCCATCGAAGCGCCCCTGAACGATGCGCCACCAAATAAGAGAAACGGCGGGCGCAGGTGCTTCACTACAATTGAATAATCACACCTTTTGAACAAGTTTTTCGGGAGGGTTGGGTCGATGTGTATCACCGCATGCGGTGGTGTGTGTCGACCCATTCACTTTTTATGTTCTCCGCGAGTTTGCAAATGCAAACTCGCTCCGAACGCACTCGGGCCACGCTACGCTCGGAAAGCTGAGATCGCTTTCCTCGCTACGCTATCTTGCTGTACCCTATGACTCAGCGCAACAGCACACACCACACGTAGCATCACACCCAACACCACATGCAGCACCACATGTAGCATCACTCTCAGCAAAGCTTCGCTTCACTTACGTTTGAGCGAGTTCCAGGTGAATCGGGTACGCTAGCTATAGGTGATTCACGGTGGTTGCTGGCGCAATCGGGAGGAACTTATGTTTGGCGGATTCGGCGGGCGCAAACGGCGCGGCGGACCAGGTGGGCCGGGATTTGGACCCGGACCTGGTCCTTTTGGACCTGGTCCTTTTGGGCCTGGACCTTTCGGACCTGGGTTTGGACCTCCCTTCATGCATCGCTTTGGCGGTTGCGGCGGTGGTTCATTCTTAAAAGACCTGGACTTGAGTGACGAACAATTGGAGAAAATTGCTGAGCTGAAGGTTCAAGGAATGGGACACTTCTCACAGCTCAAGTCTTCTATGGGTACGCTAATGTCGCAAATGATGCGCGAACTATCGCAAGATCAAATCGACAAGGTGAAAGTGCGCGAGATAGGCAAACAGATTCAAGAGTGCAAATCTAAGGCTGGTGATGAGTTTATGGAACGCATCATCACTTTCGCAGAGGTGCTAACACCAGAGCAGCGCAAGAAAGTTCGCATGAAAGCGATAAAGCGATTCTTGGGAGTCGGTTCGCACGAATCTGATGAAGATCGCGAAGAGTAAAGCACGCAGAGTAAAGCAGCGGCATAATTGACGCGTTGTACCGCTAACGCGCTAAGGTGCTAAGGCGAAGTCAACCAGTGTGCTTTACTGAGCCTATATAAAACATGCGGTCTCAGCGGATGTCCTTCCGGCAGTGATGGATGCTCGAAATCATCTGCGGGATTGCGCGTCATGCCAATCTTTTCCATCACACGAATAGAGTTCTTGTTGGTGACTGTAGTCATCGAGACAATCTCGTCCAGCCCGCATCTCTCGAAGCCGTCTTTTAATACAACGCGAGCCGCCTCGGGCGCATAACCATGTCCCCAAAACTTCTTCGCCAATCGCCAGCCTATTTCAACGCACGGCGTAAAGTGCGCTTCAAACTTCGGTCTTACGAGACCGACAAAACCCATAAACTCATTAGAGTGAATACACTCAGCCGCCCAAAGACCAAAATTGCACTCTTCAAACTCTGTTTCGATGCGTTCTATCAACTTATCGCTTTGTTCTCTAGTAAGCATTGAAGGAAAGTACTTCATCACGTCCGAATCTGCGTTCATCTTTGCGAAGGGTTCGCGATCTTCCTCGCGCCACCTGCGCAAGACTACTCGAAAAGCAGGCAATGTGGCGGGGGCAGGCTCTATCTTCGTTGGCATTTTAACCTCGCTTGCACAACTTGCATAATGCTCGCACAATTCTCTCCAAGTTGGTGCAGACATCGGGTTGCCATTAGTCATGCGACGCGTGATCACGCAGCACGTGATCACGCAATTTTCGACAAACACTCTAATCTAAATGCGCAGCTACCGATGAAGCACCAATCGCAAAGCTTTCTCGTCCTGTCTGGCCAAGAGTTTTTGAATGTGTGCTGTCGAAAGAAAACCCCAAACAATTCCGAGAACTGTGAAGATGACAAAGAGCTTGCCGCCCATCTCGGTTAATGACGACCCGTATCGCAACCCGAGCGGGAAGAAGGTTCCCTTTACGACGTTGGCATAAAACGTATCGCAAGACCACTTCATGCCGATTAAAACCGTTCCCAGCAAAAGGTATGACAAGACGATTGCTACGGTCAGAAAAATGAGCCCACCCAGAATAATCACGGTGTTACCTCGCCCAGCCATTTAATCCGTCCAATTCAATTTCGATCCTATCAGCAACACCGCTTGGCTGCCTTAGTTGGCAACAATATTCGATATACTGATGCCCAGTGCGACTTTCCCGTTGGGCTTGGTCGCCTTCGTTTAGTCTCGATTTAAGGTGTCGCCAGCATGCAGACAGCCAAATACGGTTCTTGGAAGTCACCCATTACCCCCGACCAGATTGCCAGTGCCACGATAAGGTTCGGTCCAATTCAGTACGACGGCGATTCGCTGTATTGGGTCGAAGGACGCCCGGCAGAGGGCGGTCGCCAGGTGATCGTGCGCAGGCAGGCAGGGGTCGGCGAGAATCGAGACGTTAACAATGCGCCGTTCAACGTTCGCACCCTCGTGCAGGAATATGGCGGCAGCGCTTATGTCGTTCATCACGGCACGGTTTTCTTTTCAAATTACGAAGACCAGCGGGTTTACGAACTCGAGCGAGGTCAGCCGCCAAAGGCAATCACGAAGGCGGGGGCGTATCGCTTCGCCGATTTTGCTGTTGATGAAAAACGCGGGCAGCTGATTTGCGTAATGGAAGACCACACAGAAAAAGGCAAGGAAGCCACTACAAGCCTCGTGGCAATTCCCATGGGCTCTCACGCGCAAGGCACGGCGGCATCGCTCTGGTCGCAAGACACTTTTGACGGGTTTGATTTTAAAACCATCGTTTCCGGTTGCGACTTCTACTCGACCCCGCGCGTGAGTCCTGATGGTACGAAACTCTCTTGGTTGTGTTGGAACCATCCCAACATGCCCTGGGACAGCTCAGAAGTTTGGGTGGCAGACATTACTGATGAAGGCGATTTGCAGAATCATCGCAATGTCGCAGGTGGTCCGGGCGAATCGATTTTCCAACCTAACTGGTCGCATGAGGGCGTTCTGCATTTTGTTTCAGACAGGACAAATTGGTGGAACATCTATGCGGAAGTCAGACCCGGGGAGGTCGTTTCTCTAGCTCCAATGGAGGCGGAGTTCGGAATGCCCTTGTGGGTTTTCGGAATGTCGACTTACGTCTGCTTGCCGGAAAGCCGCATTCTGTGCAGCTACAACGAAAGCGGAATCTGGCGTCTCGCTATGATTTCGTCGGACTTGAGCACAGGAACTCACATACTCGAAAGCATCTCAACACCGTATACCGATTTCTTCTATTTCGTCTCCGACGGCAAGAAGGTCGCGACGTTGGCAGGCTCTCCAACTCAAGCAACGAGCGTGGTGGAGCTGGATTTGAGAACCAAGAAATTCACCACGATTAAGTCCGCGTATGAGAGCGTGCCTGACAAAGGATACATCTCGGCGCCTGAGACGATCGAGTTTCCTACAGAAAATGGAAAGACAGCATTCGCCTTTTTCTACCCTCCGACCAATGCCGATTACAAGGCTCCAGAAGGCGAGTTGCCGCCACTCTTGCTCAAGAGTCACGGCGGACCAACGGGCGCAACCAACAGCGTACTCAATCTCGGATTGCAGTATTGGACGAGTCGCGGCTTCGCAGTCGTCGACGTAAACTATGGCGGCTCGACAGGATTCGGAAGAGAGTATCGAGATCGGCTGCGCGGGCAGTGGGGCGTCGTCGACGTCGATGATTCGGTCAATGCAGCAAAATATTTGATTGAAAAGAAACTTGTCGATCCCAACAAGCTAGCGATCACAGGTGGTAGCGCCGGTGGTTACACCACACTTTGCGTTCTCACGTTTAGAGATCTCTTCAAAGCCGGCGCAAGCCACTTTGGTATTGGAGATGTCGAGTCGCTCATGGCAGAAACCCACAAGTTTGAGTCACGCTATGGCGACTACTTGATCGGACCGTTGAGTGAGAAAGAACTGTACAAACAGCGATCTCCACTCAACTATGTCGATCAACTTTCATGCCCTGTGATTTTCTTCCAGGGGTTGGAAGATAAGGCTGTTCCACCAAGTCAGGCGGAGTCGATGGTGGCAGCTCTAAAGAAAAAGGGTGTGCCGGTTGCGTACATTGCATATCCTGGTGAACAGCATGGATTCCGCAAAGCCGAGAACATCAAGCGTACTTTAGAAGCTGAATTCTATTTCTATGGGCGCATCTTCGGCTATGAACCTGCCGATAACATAGAGCCTGTTTCGATAGATAACTTGCCTGACAAAGTAGCGGCCAAGTAGCGATCTGATTCGTGAACATAGTTCTCGATTTTCGTGTTGCGTATTTCTGCAACAATCGCTGTCGATTAGGTCTATTTCCAGCTTATCGACGCTATGTGTGAGGAACGCGTGGTTATTCGTTCGACACGTGGGAAGTTAGTGTTTGCCGCCCCATGGAGTGCAGCACCAAGAACCTTCAGTCGGCCAGCCTTGTTTTTGTCCACCGACTGTTTTCGTATACGATTTCGAGATCTTCAACTCTTTGATTTTGAAAGCGTTCTTTACTTTCTTTGGTTTGATTACAGGTTTGCGGTCTTCATCAGCCTTCGTTTGAATATTTGGCATTTGCTTATCCTCAGTTTGTGCCTTCCGTAGTTCCTGTTTCCTTTTGTTGTTTGCTCGCAATCAATAACGTAATCATCACAAGGGGGCTTTCGATTGCGTGTTACCAACCTATCGATAGTTCGTGAGGATTGCGTGGTTGGATCGTGAGGATTTCGTGCGTAGAAATGTAATGAGAATTTGCGAAGTGTGACTTGAGTCCAGCAATTTTGTTATCCTCTAGTTGATTCGGGAAATCTTGCATTAGTAGCCACTGGCGAACATGCACTCATCCCGAACACGCACTTGGTCGCAAGGATGCACCAATGAAACCAAAAATCGTCTCTCGCTCGGTAATCTGGACAGACGCCATTCAGACGATAGAATCTCTCGAGATTGAGCTTATTGATGGCTCAACGCAAAGGAGAGTCGTCACCAAGCAACTCCCAGGCGCAGTGATTGCTGCAGTCAATGAAAGGGATGAGATACTCCTTATAGAAGGGTACCGGCTCGCAGTAGAGCAACCGGTTTTGGAACTTCCCGCCGGAAAGATCGAAGTAGGCGACACACCGCTTGCCGGTGCTCAGCGTGAGTTATTGGAAGAGACAGGCTTGGTCGCATCAAATTGGGAAAACCTCGGCACCACATTTGGTGCACAAGGCGCATCGGATTGGACGTGTCATTTTTTCCTAGCGACTGATTTGAAACAAGTTGAGGATTCGCGAGAAGCCCATGAAACACACACATTGCAATGGACACCACTCGAGACTTGCTGGCTCTGGGTGGAAGAAGGAAAAATCTGCAACAACTTCTCAATCGTTGGAGTCATGAAAACTATGATCCATTTGAAGAAGATTGGAATCTAGAAGTCTCGGCAGTTACCGTAAAGACACGACGCAAGTGCTTCGCTTCAAATAACAATCATGCTTAATTAACAAGGCAAAGGGAACATTGCAAAAAGCGGAAGTGTAAGGAAAGCGGTTTTGTGTGTGATCGGTAGGGTTAACTGAAACAGTGAAACACAACATCAACTCAGATGCATGGATACAGAAGATACCATCGACGGAATTCCCGTCTGCGATTCGCCGCGTCTTCGACTTCCTATGTTGTGATTACGGTTTTCATGAACCGGTGATTGAACAGACATCTTTGACACTTCAACTTTCTTACCACGCAAATCATGTTGCGGTGGAGGTACACGTTGAATTCCGAGAGTCCATTGAAGTGGCTTTAGTTCGGCTTTCAAATGGAAAGAGACCAGAAGGTTGGCAAATTGATTCTTCAGGTCGGCAATTTATGACGCGGCTTTATGAGGCAGCATGGCATCGAAAAACCCCCAACCCAGAATTTGCTGTTCCACCGGATTCTTCCGCACAAGAAATTTTGAATCTGTGGCTCCAAGCATGGGCTGAACAACTTCGTCTCCAGTTCGCTGACGTGCTCACTGATTCCGACGAGCTTTTTCAAGAGTTGAACAGTCAAAGACAACAAACGTGACACCTTCAAACGCCAAGAAGGATCGAGTGGAATGTTCCTATTTTGCAAGCGCCGTCTGCTCAATTCCTGTAGCAATTACGGGTTCTTGCCCTTCTCTTTCTCATGCGCATCGACATTCATCAATGGTCCGGTTCCGCTAGTCCCAAACTGCGGCACTACTGTTCGTTGCGCATCGACTCCGAAGCGCAGAAGTGGTGAGAACAACGGCGAGCGCTCAAGCGGCCCTGTGGCTAAGTTGAGCAGCTTGCTCACCGGCACGGGCGCCTTGACGAAAGCTCCCTGATACGTCACGTGCATTCCAGGGTTGTTTTCAGAAAGATCGACACGAGTCAATTGACCTGTTGCAGGATCCTTCGCGTACATTTCGAAGTACTGCTGGCGGTGCTGAATGTAGTCTTGACCGGCTTTAGAAGTTGCATCTCCAATTCGATTCAGGCGATAGCCAACCGGGCTTGCCGAGCGGAAAAATGCGCTGTAACCGTCACGAGTCAGGTTCATAAACTGCTCGTCGGCAACGCCGCGCATTTCATTTCTGGTTTCGAGCATTCCGTATCTCGAAGACACGAGAATTTCGCCTGCTGTCGCCAGATCGCACTCGATGCCGCTTCCATCGGGGAGCCATCTGTAGCGAAGGTTTTTGCCTTTGAATTTGACGGTTTCGAATTGCGGTTCGCCCGATTCTCCAGCGTGGTGCTCGTTGGCGCGCCATTGCTTCTGACCGGTGAATTCTTCAAACCAGAGCTTGCCCGCCTGGCCTGAGAGATACTCTGGCGCCAGCGGTTCACCCTCTAAAGTCGTTAATGGCTTTGATCCAGTCAAATCTTTAAACTTGAGAACAACAGTGTCTGTTCCCTTTACCTCAGGCATCATGAAGTCCTTTACGACGATCTTGCCACCATCTTTGAGTGCCCTCGCCCATTGTGAAATTGCCATTCGCGCATTGCTGGGATTGAATGGTCCGTAATATTGCTGAGGATATGAGATCAATTCATGCACGTTGCTCAACGATGTAAACGCGTCAACAGCTTTCACCGGCAGCTTGGGCATCACGCCATCTGCAAAGATTGGAATTGGGCGGAACGTATGATCGGGTTGGGGACCGCCATCTAAAGATCCGCGATATGTTCTGCTTTTCGCCAACATTCCAAGGAATGAATGCGGGTCGAGATCTAAGGCAAATGCAGTGACATTGGGGTTCTTCTGCGTCAACGCATCAGGAACGAATCCATCTGCAGCACCGATATCGACCATCGTGACGTGCTGATCTTTCGGCAAATGCCTGTCTACAACGTCTGCTTTTTGAGGCCCGGACTCCATCATGCTCTTGTTGTACTTCTCGGCACTGGCAGGCTCTGAGTGGTTTGCATTGAAGCTTTGCGATAACTTAGCTTGCAACTCTTGCCCGGGCTCAACACTATGAGACCAGCGTTGGTACCAGGCTCTCTCCATGCCGTCGACGCCGTTTGTGTTCTTCATTTTGCCTTGGTTGTTCAGAACATCATTGATAAAAGCGCGCTCGCGAATCATGGCGTAGCGGTTCTGTTCCCAATTCTTGTCGGGAAGTCCACCATCAGTAGCTTCTTTATGCACTTGCTTCAGATTTGCTTCAAGCTCCGAAGCCTTTGTTGGATTGTTCTTTTTCGCCTCGGCAATTTTCTTTCTTGCTACTGCATCCCACTTCTCACCTGGTGCAAGTGCGCTGGCCGCCTCATGCGACGCCAATTTCTGAATCAAACCACTGGCGCGATTGACTGCGTTTTGTTCAGTTCCTTTGAAGTCAGCTGTCTTGACGCGAACTTCACCGAAGTCGCTGAGAAGCATATGAGCTTGATTGGAGTTTTTCATCACGTCTTGCAAGGCGCGATCGTTAGCTACGACATCAGATACGCCGAGTTTTCCTTGCGTTCTAGCTGTCACTTCACCGGCAGTTCTCGTCAAACCACCCAACAATGCAAACGTGTATGCCGATTTGACTGCATCGTTTGGCTGCGCCAATCCGTGTCCGGCAGCCAATGATCTGAAGTTGGCATCAGCCAAGCCGGCAGCTCCGCCGGCGGCCAACTGCCTGGCCACGTCATGCCTGAATGTGTTGATCATCCATGGGCTGTTGGCATAGGCGATTCTGTCCAGGGCTTTCAGTCCCTGACTGGTTCCACCCAAAACAGAGAATGTGGCGAATCCGACTCCCGCATTTCGAGCCTTCGCCTCCCAGAAGTTGCCTTCTTTGGGCTCTACGGGACGAAAAACGCCCTCAAATACCGCACCGGTTGCGCCTGCCTCGAGCATGGGCGCCAAGACTCGCACGCCTTGACCTGATGTGAGTTCAAATGTACTTGCCGAGCCGATGATGCGCGCCGACATGCCTTTAGCTGCGCCGGTCATGCCTTTAACACCACCGCGGGCAATCAAGAACGGAGCGACCATACCGGCGGCGCCGCCAATAGTCTGCGCATGCCAACGTGCTGTGCCGAATTCGGCTTCGGTGGGTGCGCTGATCATGCCGAGCGGACCAACCTCGCCCACCGCGGTGCCTGCTGTGTTGTTCCAAATCTGACCAACAGCATTAACCGGCGACTCGATGCCCTGATAAAGAGCCGAGCGGACAGCATCCGTTACCACCCCTTCGGGCAGATACTTGTCCAATAGCGCGTCGTTTTTTGGGCCGTCGTCAGGCATCAGAAGCAAGTCCTTCAGGAAGCTAAGCGACAGGGGTCGCCGGGTGAGGGCGCATGATACCCGCTGGCCCTCAAAGATATATATGCCAATTTCCTAGATTTTTGGACACAATTTCCAAAAAGAAATTCCCGAGATGACCCATCCCAGGAACTTAATGAGGCGATCTGCAACTCGACCTCATATCTGTTTTGAAGTATAGAAGTGTCAGTTGATGTGCTCAATCGACGCCACTGTTTTCCTTTCGACTTCAAGCATTCCTTTTAAGTCGCTCATGGTTAGCGTCATACAGAGGTTGCACAAGAGCATAAATCCGATCGCAGGGAGTGTAACTTTTACCAGAAGCAGGCAGTTTTGAACCTTTTGGTCTCTTTTATCCCGTGTTGCGATCTGGCAATTTTGCATTTGTGCTCCTTATCCGAACTTGCGGACTTCTTGCTGATTGAGTTTTATCCAAACTTGTTCGATTGGAGAGGCGATGAGCTCTTCGGCGCGTTTTATACAAATGGTGGCGTCTTCGATGCGATCCATGCGTCTGTACGTTTCAGCCAGCTTGAGCAAGCGGCTGAGTGGAAGCCGATTTTCACGGAGAACCATCTCATCGATCTTCATTGACGTTTGATACAGGAATACGGATTGTTCGATGTCACCAACAAGGAAGTACACTTCCGCCAGTTCGTCGAGAATTTCGCAAGTCAAAACTGCATCGAAGTCTTTGATGTTTTCGCTCAAGGCAAGCGCTTCTTCATACAGATTGACGGCTTTGACGAATTGGCTTCTGAAGGTGGCGAGTCTGGCTTTGGTTACCACAATTGCCAGTGTCTTCACTTCGCTGGGAGCCCAAGTGCCAACTTGAGTGAGAGCAACGCGAACGATGTGTTGCGCCGATTCCGCATAACCCTTTCTGTATGCGATGCGGGCTGCTAAACCCTGATCGCGCCAGTCCAGATAATTGAGACTCCAACTCGAATCAACCTTCGCATCTGCAACTTGTGCTACTGGAGCATCGCAGGTGGTCGGAAATTGAATGACGTTGGTGGTCTCGGAAATACTCACAACTCTTTACCTCTTAGACAGCAATCGCACTTGACCTAATTCGAGTCTAGGTTCGACTTGTGACCAATTGGTATCTAATTTCAAAATCGAGGGAGGTCATCTGGAATGCTACTCTCAGTATCGTGTTGTTCTCGTGAACCCATTTAAAAAAGTTTGGTCTGTTGAATCTCATGGTATGTCTCTGCGTTATGTTTAGGAATACGTGTTTCTAACCGAATGCGCGTGGAATCCGACGGTTTTCACCATCGTGTTGGAATATACGGTCAAGTGCGCTGCATCAAACGGCAAGTTTCCGTTGATGAAACAATCGCGGCTAACCGTACCAACAACTACCTGAAAAAGTCCTGAGAGCAGCACCGGGCTCAAATTGCTTCTTGAACTTTGTGCACACCAAGATGACAGAAAGATGGGACAAATTCGAGTCATTTTTGCAGGAACAGCTAAGGTTAATCGAAAATGTCAAAATTACGGGTATGGCGTGCTTGGTGTGCTTGGGAGCAGGTACAACTTAGCAACTCAATCTGAAATTTATCCGAAATCGGAGACGTGATGCATCGACCTTCCATTCATCTGCTTACAGCCGGGGTTCTGGGCCCCTTTTTAGCCTGTTTGGCCTGTGTTTTTTCCGCAATGCCGGCCTCCGCAGACTCCTATCAGACTGCAGTTCAACTTTATTCTCAAAAAAAATACTCTGAAGCCATCCCTTTTTTAAAACAAGCGGCCAGTGAAAATCCGAAAAATCCAAACCCTTACTACTATGTAGGCCTCTGTCATCATGCTTTAGGTAATAAACCAGCAGCCAAAAAAGCATTTCAGTTCTTAATAGATAACTATCCTTCCGCACCCGCAGCCCAGAATGCTCGCGCAGCACTAGCCGCGGTAGACAGCACTCCGTCGGTGCAAGGCCAATTCGGCGGACCCACCACGGCCGGCGCAAGAGAACCGGAAGAAGAAACAATCTCTGCCACCAAAGGTGTTGAAGGACACATGGTGGTGAGAGCTGAAATCAACGGCAGACCGATTGAAATGATGTTCGATACCGGAGCCAGCGCTTGTGTTTTCGGCAAGAACCACATGCAACAACTGGGCATCTCAATGGACGGAGCAAAGCCCGGCCCCCCCATTCAAGGCTCAAGCGGAAACATGCAGAGTTGGGTGGTTGAAGCGGACGTCAGGTTGGGACGCATAAAACGGCGCATTCCGCTCTATGTTCAAGAAAAAATGATGACCGATCCGCTCATGGGACAGATGTTCTATCAGGGCTATCAGTGCGCCGTAGACAACACCAACGGCACTATTCGATTCATCAAGCAAGGCCGCTCAGTGACGACCATGTCGAGCAACACCATTGATGTTCCATTCAGGAAAATGGGCTCGACGATGATTGTGAAGGGCAAAGTGAACGGCAGAGACCAGGACATGATCTTCGATACAGGCGCTTCGGAGGTTATTTTCACTCCCGCCATGCTCAAACAGCTGGGGGTGGAAATTCCTGCCGATGCCACCGTATCTAGTGGCTCAAGCTCAACCGGCATGACTCAATCCGCCAGAATGTCTATTGACCGAATTGATATCGGACCAATCACGAAAACCAATTTCACGATCAAGATCCTGCCGAGCGGCCCGCCGTATCCACTTGTGGGTCAATCATTTCACGGTGATCGGCGATTCGTCATCGACAACGAGAAGTGCTTAATTAAATTCCCCCGCTAACAAACTTCGCACCGTATTTGATACCAGCCAGCCGCGCGGCAACCAATCGCAGCAAGTCGAGCTTGCGTCGAGAGTTTTTGTTGTCTTTTGGATTCCATAAACCGCAACAGCGCCTGGCGCGCCTGCGGCCAGCTCTTTGCCACCTTTATCAGAACCCCAGGCCTCTACGCATATTTCCTCAGATCTGGTAAATATATAGTGCAGCCTCTAGTATGAAAAACGTGTTGGCGTAAAAACTAAATGTTCGAAACCTCTAAAATTTGCAAGTTCTGCGGCACGGAAATGCGCCCGGGTGAGATGTGTCCCACCTGCACCGAGAATTTGCAAAAGCCGGACGGCAAGGACGATCAAGTCGGAATGGGCGCCTATCTCGTCAGGGCCGACCTGACCGAGAAGTTCGAGCTGACCGGCAGACAGTGCCACATCGGACGAGATGCGACAAATGACATCGTAATTTCAAACGACAAGGCAGCATCGCGATTTCATGCCTGCGTCAAAACAGAAAACGGCATGTACATCGTCGAAGACCTCAAGAGCACTAATGGAACCTTGCTAAACGGCGAAGCTCTTCACGGGCGCAAACCACTCGTCAACGGCGATCGATTGCTGATTGGACGCAACGAGTTCGTGTTTGTAATTTCGGAATAATCGCCTAATCGTAGACCTGGGTTTTCAAACAAAAGACGCTGCCACCAGACTTTTTGAATTCTCCGCAATCGACTTCAACCACGTCAAAACCGCGTTTTACGAGGGCTTCGTTTGTCGCCTTGCTTCCGCGCTCGAGGAAAACCCTGTTGCCTAGAGCAAGAGCGTTGCATGCGAAGTTATTGGCGTCTTCCAAGCCAACTTCGATTACATCAGAAAAAACCGCTTTGATTAACTCGACTCCCATCCTGTCAAATGCCGGCAGATGGGCTAAAACAGTGGTTTCGCTCACTGCACAAAAGCAAGTATCAAGGTGATAAAAACGCGAATCGACAAGCCGAAGCATCAAAACTTTGACTCCAATCAAATCACTGAGAATTGGATAGGCAGCCGAATCTGTTCGGTGTCCATACCCGCCCCATAGCAACTGCTTGCCAGGGTGCCATATCGCATCACCGTGACCTTCAAAGACGACGGCCTTATCGGGTGAAACCGGCTCGGGCAACTCGAGAACCTTGTAGCCGTTTTGCTCGAACCATTTGCGATAATGCACAACCTCTCGCTGCCGAGAAGCGTATCGCATGCGCCCCATCACGACATACTTAACACCGTCTTCGCTCACACCGACCAAAGCTTGATTGGCAGCAAACACCATATCTTCGAGGTCCGGCTCGGGTGGGAGAACATGCACCGGTGTTCCACCCATTTGAAATGACTTTTGCAATGCCTGCCATTGCTTGCGGGCCAAGGCTCTATCGACGCCGTCTATTTGCCCTTGCATAAAGGCATTTTTTACGTCCTTCACCTCGAAGTGTTCGGGATCGCACATGAGAATCGCTCGAGGCTCCCGCCGTGCGGGGATTTTAGACAGGTCGACGAACTTCAATTGATCGACCGTCTCGATGCAAGAAATCTGGGAAACGGCTTTGGATGTAGCCATGATGGACCTCAACGCATATCTCATCTATCACAAACGGACCAATTTAATCCAAACCGGCGCTTCGAACAAGTGAAAAGCACATCATAGAAAAGCACATAGTTTGGGCAATATCGTGTATTTTGGGGCACAATGAGTAAGTGTATGGTTCTCAAGGCGGCGATTTATGGAGATTTTTTGGCTTTTCTCCGTTATATTTCTATGGTTCGCTCTTCAATTATGGGTGCTGCCAAAACTCGGGATTGAGACTTGAATGTCAAGATCCTGCTTGGTCAAGCAGAACAAACAAGAAGAAACCCCAAAATCTGAAGACTCTGACTGTGGAGGCCTGGAAAGCAAGAATGACCCAAGAACCATCTCCGAATAAGGGTTCTTTTTACCAAAAGTTGCTTACCGATCTCAAAAAGCGCAAGCCTTTGAGATCGCCGTCGTTCTCCGGTAATGGCGATGCTCTCGAGCGCGTGCGCGAATACGAGAAGAGTGCCACGGTTGCACAGGCAGAAGCCAACCTGGTTGCCGTTAAGGGCGAAGACATCGAAAAGTTGGCGCTGCTTGATCCCAGCACAGAGTTATACAACCACAGGGCTTTCGTTAAAGAACTGAAGGCTGAGTTGGCACGCGCAAAGCGTTATAAACACTCGACCTCCATGTGTCTGATTTCGATTGATAATTTCGATCAGATTGTGCGCGATTATGGTGCGCTCACTGCCGATGCAATTCAGAAAGTGGTAGCGAATGTGATTAGAACTTGTGTTCGCGAGGTCGACATTCCTGCGAAATATAGTTCAATTCAATTTGGAATTGTTTTTCCGCAGACAAACGCCGCCGGTGCCTCACTCGTTGCAGAGCGCATGCGCCAGAGAATTGGAAACCAGGCAATCGTTCACAACTGGCAAAATTTCTCAGTAACTGCCAGTGTTGGTGTCGCCACACATCCAGATCACGCTCAAGAATATGACGAGTTGATCGCTCGCTCGCTCGAGGGTTTGGAATACGCGATAAATCGCGGTGGAGACCGCGTCTTTGCGATGTAGTTCATGAGCGCTATCGACTGCCGGGGGGGTCTGATTGTTCCATCGGTTGCCCCAGGCCGGTTAAGGTACGCAATATTCACAATTCATACGTAATATCCATAGAACTTCGACTCGCCTCGCTTACTACAGGTGCCGCATAATGGGACTCGACTCGCCTACGGGTACTAAAACGGACGCTCCGCAGCCAAAGCCAAAAGCATGGCATCCGACGCAAGAGGTCGCCACAGGCTCTCACGACTCAACGAGCACTGCCGGCAAGGACAAAACGCAGAATTCCAATTCGAGCGATCCAGGTAGAAATACAGCGGAAGCACTTCTTGGACCAAGCACCGACTGGACCAAGCGCAAACCAGACGAGCCAGGCTATCTCGATTTCAGCGTCGACCCAAACAAAAATGCAAACAATCCAGCAAACAATCCAGCAGACAATCCCGATAACCCGACAAATCCAAAATTTCAAAAGCGAAATGGCGACCAAGCTGCCCAAGCCGCAGCTCTTGGTGGGCAACCTGCACAAGAGGCAAAGGCGGAAGACGGCGCCGCGAACAATTTGATTCGAGGAATGGCAGCCGCTTTAGGCAAAGCCGCCGACTTTTCTTGGATGAAACCTGCAAGCGGCAACCCCAACCAGGAATCAAACGACAAACCTCAAACACATCCAGACAAGCCTCAGGCGCCGGCAGGCGATGGTTCGCGCCGTGGCGCCGGCTCTGATGGAACCCGCACCGATGCGACTCGCCCGGAGGCAAATCGCCCTGATGCAACTGACGCGTCGCAAGAAAAGCCTGTAGATCCGGCTACAAAGGCTCGAAACGATCACGCAAAGGCAGGCAAAGATCACGCGGACACTCAAGAGAAGAGATACATCAATCGCCACAATGGCAAGGGCGATAAAGAAAGGTATGAGCCTGGAGAACATAAAAACCAAGATGGTTCTTCCTATACCGTTGGCGCCGACGGAAGAGTTTCGAGTTTCACAACCGCGAAAACAAAAGACAATCCAAATGGTTTGACATATTCAAACATCAAATATGACGAACAAGGAGTGAAGTCTTACGACAGCCCGTGGGGACAAAAGTTTTCGCGAATCTCTGATGCCAACGCAAACGGCTATGCGCATTGGAAATCGACAACACAAGATGGACGACCGGTTACTTATCAGGGCTCGAACTCATCGCAGTGGGTAGGCAAGCCGAGTTTTTCGGATGAAGGTTTTAGCAACATCATAGGCAGCGGTCCAAACAATGGAATGATGTTTGGCAGAGCCATGGACGGCAGTCACATAACCACGCGTCAGCTGCGCGGCGGCTCGATTCAGACAGACACAGTGCTTCCGGATAACACGCAAGTTACGCGTACTTCAAAAGTCGAAAATGGAAATCTCACAAGCGATGATTCCAAAATTCGCGTCAAAGATTCTGCTGGAGATATAGCAACCGTAGATCTCGGCAATAAGGGCTCAAACCCCAATGAACAGGGCACCGGCAAGCCAGGCGAAAAGGACGCTGGAAGAGATCAGAAGGACGCGCAGAAAGAACGCAATGCGCAGAAAGAGCGCGATGCGCAAAAAGAAAAGGATAAGCAAAAGGAAGAAGCCGAGAAAGCCAAACTGGCAAAAGAGGCAAGCGAAAAACTTGCACTTTTCAAAAACCTGATGAATCCCGAGAATTTGAAGAAGCTCGACAAGATTCAAGATCTGCAAGTAAAGACAACACCCGGCAACGATCACGCAGTTGGAATCAGTTTGTCACTGTCACAACCAATGGATATGAAGGCACCGCACATCAGCGTTCCCAATCCGAATGGACCGGGTTATGGCGTTCCCATGGATTCATCAATACAAAATGTTGCCATGGTGGTCAGCTCCAATCCAAAGGATGGAGATCGCATCGACGTCACACAAATGAGAAACTTTCCCAGCGATGTGGCAGCCCATGGTCCGCTCGGGAGAAGACGCCCAGCCAGAGACAAACACGGCTTCACAGAAAGCATGTCGTTCAATGACAATCACCTTACCGTCAAGTCAACAAATTCCGAACGCGCCGTGTCTATACCCGGTCATGCGTTCGATGCCGGGCCCACATCGGCTTTGGTGAATGACGCGAATCTCAGAAAGTCTGTCAAAGAGGGCGTCGAAGCTGTTGCGAAAAATGTTGATGACTTGAAGATTCACAAGAATGCTCCTGGAGACTTCAACATTACGGTCGATCCCAAACAGACGGATATCCCGCTGAACATGAAGCTTGAAGGCAAGTTTGCAGGACTATTCGGTGCCGAAGCGACAAAACTTCAATTGAAAGATGGTCCGATCGAAATGCATTTGAACACCAACTCTGCAAACGGCTCACCTGAACTAAGTTTCAAGGAAGGCGACGTAAAAGTCGGCGTCAAAGGATTAGGAATCGAAACCAGCCTGTCGGTTCAAAAAATCTCTCAAGGGCGAGATGCCAACGGAAAACCCGTTGCCTTAGTGCAGTTTTACAACAGTGAAAAACCGTTCGAAATTCCAATCGGAAAGTAGTAAGATTGGGCCTATCAGCTGGCTTACTACTAGGACTCCCATTTTTTGCGCAACACCGGCGATTACGACAGACTGAAGACCTTCAGCGGACGCTGGGCGATTCTGCGTTCGATCTGGACCATCATCAAGGTCACATTTTCGAGTTTGACATTGCTGTCCGCGGCGCTAGCCGCGTCGTTTGCCGTGATGGTTTGGATTCAGGTCACCAGGGTGCCCGACCTTTCATGTCTGACTGACTATCAGCCGGGCGCTGATATGCAAATTTACGATCGCGATAACAATCTCGTCTCGATCGTATCGGCGCACGAAAAGCGACAGATTGTGCCACTTTCAAAAATTTCACCGGCTTTGAAAAAGGCGGTGTTGGCGATTGAGGATCACTCTTTCTACAAACACAAGGGTGTAAGCTTCACCGGTATTTTGCGAGCCGCTCTTGCGAACATCACTGCCGGCCGCCCTGTTCAAGGTGGTTCGACAATCACACAACAGCTGGTCAAAAATATCTTTTTCGAACAAGAAAAAAGAACACTTGATCTCAAAGTTGCAGAAGGCTACCTCGCATCTGAGTTGGAGCGCCGATTCAGCAAAGACAAGATTCTGGAGCTGTATCTCAACGAAGTATATTTCGGCTCTAGCGCATACGGAGCACAACAGGCCGCGCTCACTTACTTCGGCAAAGACGCGTCACAACTAAGCATCAGTGAAGCGGCTTTCCTAGCCGGTCTTCTCAAGTCGCCTGCGACCTTGGGCAAGCCTGCGCAGCGTCAGGCTGCGATGGCTCGGCGCGAAGATGTTATCAACCAGATGGTCGAATACGGCTTCATCAAATTTGCAGAAGGTCGTTGGGCCCTGCGCCAGCCACTGGTCTTCAACGCCTCGCCGCCACCCGAAGAACCACGAGACGGAAAGGTTCCCAAATATCCTTATTACACCAGAGCAGTGGTCGAACAAATTTCAGACATGCTTCCGCACGGACGACTGATGCGCGGTCTGAAGGTATACACAAACCTCGATCAACAAGCCCAGCTGGCAGCCGAACGCACAATGTCGCAAGGTGTGAGGAACGCACCAAGAGGAATCGATCAAGCGGCACTGGTATCAATACTGATATCAGATGGATCAGTTGTCGCATTGGTCGGCGGCGTTGGAGACTACTTGCACAATCAATGGAATTGCGCCACCAATCCACACACAATGGGCTCTGCGTTCAAACCGTTTGTTTATCTCACTGCTTTCAACAACGCGCTATTAACTCCTGAAAGCACGGTGCCCGACGAACCAATGACCATTCAAGAATTCGGGCAACCTGACTGGGTTCCGAAAAACTTCGATGGAAAATTTCTCGGCAATGTTTCGGTGACACAGGCACTGGCATACTCTAGAAATTTGAGCGCAGTTTGGGTTGCGCAAAAAATCGGAACAGGCAAGATTATTGAAACAGCCCATCAAGCCGGCATCCCCGACAAGCTTGATACGGGTTTGGCAATGTCGCTTGGCTCAGGCGCCACCACACCACTGGCGATGGCAAATGCTTACGCCACCATTGCGCGAGGCGGTGTAATCATGACCCCTCGATTGATTCGTCGAATCGAAGACAAAGCAGGCAAGGAGCTTCTCTCGATGGAAGCGGATCCTCGGCGTGTCTTCAGCCTCATGGCTGTCGCACAGCTCGTTGATGTTCTCAAAGAAGTGGTTGAAAAAGGCACCGGCACACAGGCAAAGTTAGCCGGTCGCCCGGTAGCCGGAAAGACAGGAACCGCAGACCAGGGCAAAGACATCTGGTTTGTCGGTTTTACTCCCGATCTCGTCACCGCGGTTTGGGCAGGCAACTCAAAAAACAAACCGGTGCCTGACAGTCACGTGACCGGAGGCACCGTAATGGCCAAGATGTGGCGAGATTACAATCAAAGCTATTACCGCATTCATCCGGCATCAGCCGGACTTTTGATTACCAACAACACCCGCCCGATGAAAGAAGCACCAAAGCCGATCACCAAAAAGATGACGCCAATCCAGACTGTTCCTCTTGAAACCGCTGCCGACACTTCATCACCGACCCCCTACCAGCGGATGCCCGTGCCAGGCAAATCGGCACCCGGCGGGGCGGTCGTAGTGCGCTCCAGTGGTGGCGTTACGGAGTTTCAGTGGAATCGATAACCCAAATCGGTCCTCAATTGGCTGGGCCTGCTGACATCGGCCTGCTGACATCGGCAAACTGGTAGACACGCGGGCGATTCGGGTATCATGCAATAGGAGAGTTCCGCTCCGAAATTGATACTGTTGCACAAGACGCATTGGTCTTGGTCGGCGGGAGGCCTTTTTTGCAAGCAGAGACCGAAGATCTCAGAATCGGCATCCTATTGAGGCGCTTCGAGCTTGTCTCTGAAGCGGAAGTCAATCGTGCGCTGGAGCTGGCAGACGACACAGCACTGCCCTTAGGAAAGATTCTGGAGATGCTGGACTGCCTCTCACCTGAGTCTCTGCGCAGCATCGTAGAAATCCAGTCGCTTCTGCGCGATGGTCTTCTAAACCTTAAACAGGCCGCCAGAGTTATTGATGTCGTGCACCGCAAACATTGGTCGGTCAACGACGCGATGATTCTTTTGGGTGGCGACGCCACCGCCACGCGAGGAACTAAGCTTGGCGAGCTTCTCCAAAACTCCGATGTTCTAGAAGAAAGTACTCTCAGATTAGCGCTCAGAACCTGCAGTTCTTCGGGCATTCCCTTAGGACGAGTGCTTGTCTTGCTCGACACGTTGCCTGAATCGTCGGTGCGCCAGGCGCTGCAGGTGCAAACCGGTCTGCGAATGGGGGAGTGCGAGCTCGATGAAAGTCTCGACAAACTCAAACACTTACCGAAAACAGATCCGCCCGAGAGCGTTGCCGAGATAGGTAAAGAGTTTCGTATCAAACTTGGAGAATTGCTCACCAGGTCCAATATCGCAAACGTCGCCGAGATTGAGTCTGCAGTGGACATGGCCACTGCCAACGAAAAACTGATGGGCGAGGTTTTGGTTGAGTTCGGATGGGTCGAAGAGCCGATCTTGCAAGCTTGTTTGAAGGTTCAAAAACTTGTGTGGAACGAGCAATTATCGGTCGCTAAAGCCACAGACATCTTGAGAATGGTGCATGCTAAGGAATGCACCATTGATGAAGCGCTCGGCCGATACAGTGTTGGTCCAACAGAGTTTCAAAAGCGCCTGACGCTTTACGACTTCTTGCGGCTCAGCGGTTACATGACTAGAGACCGTATGCGCGATTTGGTGCAGACGATTTTGGATAAGTCAGAGCTGGCAGCACTGGTGATGAAACATGCAAAGGGACTTGGACAGTTCAAAGAGGGCATCCTGAAGGAAGCGATAAAACAAGGTGTCGCAGACAATGTGCTTTTGGAAGATCTGCTCATTCGAACTTACAACACAGACATCAACATGTTGCAAAACGCGATTGTTTTGCATACAAAAGTGCAACAGGGAAAGATGCGCGTCGACCATGCGCTGGTGGCGCTGGCAATGCAATGCGAAACTGCGGCGACTGCCTAGATCGAGTATCACGCTCGTCGTGACGCGCGAATCAAGGCAACTTGTAGTTTACAAATAGCAACTAGCATCATCAAACCCCTGATCACGTGACGCGTGATCACGCGCCGCATGGCCACCACATACGATGCACAGCCACCACATACGATGCATGGGCACCACATACGATGGCCACGCGCTGCGTGATCACGTGACACGAGATCACGCGCTGCGAGATCACGCGTTGCGAGATCGCAGCATTGACTCATCGAAAATGACACTTTTGGATCACGCGCTGCGAGATCGCACACATGACCAACTCAAACGGAACCGAAGCCACCACCACCGGGCGTTTCGACCACAAAGATATCGCCGGGCTCGACTTCGACTGAGGCCGTACCGGTAAGTTCGATGACGGTTCCATCTTTCTTTTGCAGATAGTTGCGTCCACACATAGCGGGGTCTCCGCCTTCCAATCCAAATGGATGCACTATGCGCCGGTCAGAAAGTATGGAGGCGGTCATTGTCTCGCGAAACTCTATCGCGCGCACAACGCCGTCTCCACCGCGCCAGCGCCCTTTTCCTCCGCTTCCGCGGCGAATAGAAAAACTCTTCACTAAAACCGGAAATCGAAATTCTAGAACCTCAGGATCGGTCAATCTGGAATTGGTCATATGCGTTTGAACAGCATCCGTTCCATCAAATCCGCGACCAGCGCCGGAGCCACCACTGATGGTTTCATAGTATTGATACTTGTCATTGCCGAAGGTGAAGTTGTTCATCGTGCCTTGCGATGCGGCTAACTCGCCAAGTGCGCCAAAGAGCGCATCAACAATGACTTGCGACGTTTCAACGTTGCCCGCGACAACCGCACAGGGGTACTCCGGGCTCAACATAGATTTCCGAGGAATTGTAATCGACAACGGTCGCATGCAGCCTGCATTGAGAGGAATGTTGTCCTTTGTCAAAGTGCGAAAGACATAAAGCACAGCCGCTTTGCACACTGCCTTCGGTGCATTCAAGTTATTGGGGCGTTGCGGCGATGTTCCAGAAAAATCAACGTTGGCGGTCTGCTTTTGCCTATCGATTGTTACTTTCACCTTGATGACATTGCCATCATCCATCTCACAGACAAAGCTTCCGGGCCTGACGTTGTTTATAACGTTCCTAATTGATAATGCGGCGTTTCGCTGGACAAACTCCATGTAGTTCTCGACCGTCGCCAAGCCAAATGTCTCCACGAGCTTCAGCAGCTCCTGTCGCCCACGTTCGTTGGCAGCAACTTGTGCTTTCATGTCGGCAACGTTGCGATCCGGATTTCTCGCAGGATATTTTCCAGCATCCAAAAGGCGCCTCAGCTCGGTTTCTTGAAAGTTTCCTCCGGCAAGCAATTGGAAGTCGTCAATCAATATTCCTTCTTGCTCTATATGCACGCTGTCTGGTGGCATCGAACCAGGCGTACTGCCGCCGACGTCAGCATGGTGCCCTCTTGAGGCAACGAAAAACAGAGGCGTTTCTTTCACCATTTTTGCGGCGTGGGCTTCCGTCGCTTGTCCGTTATCCTTTTTTGCTCTTGCAACAAACACAGGAGTAATGACGGTGATGTCCGGCAAATGAGTGCCGCCGTTATACGGATTGTTCAAGACGAATGCGTCACCATTGACCATCGAATCGAGACGGCTCTTAATTATGACCTCCACCGATTCTCCCATAGAACCAAGATGCACGGGCATATGAGGTGCATTGGCAATGAGGTTTCCCTGCCTGTCGAAAATCGCGCATGAAAAGTCGAGACGCTCTTTGATGTTTACCGAGTGAGTCGTCTGTTGAAGCGTGATGCCCATTTCCTCAGCGATAGACATAAACATATTGTTGAACAGCTCAAGCTTTACAGGATCGGCAGCAGTCTCACCGGCCGCCTCATACTTAGAAGTATTCGTCGATTCAAGAGCACCGCCGGTGGTACTTTCCTTCGTCAATATCAGTTCATCATTCTCTGTTAAAGACGCACACCAACCGGGCTCGACCACAGTTGTAGCGGTACTCTCAGAAATAATTGCGGGTCCATGAATGACGGTAGCCGGCGACAGCGATGTTCGATGAAAGGTAAAGACGTCTTTCCATTCCCCATGGCACCACATGCGCACTTTTGTATCGCCGGCGATGTCGCAAGAGGGGCTTGGCGAGCTTATCGCCGGCGCTACAATAGGTCTTGATCCGTTATTGCCTTTATTCAACAAATCATTAGTTCGTCCAGTAGATTCGACGACCATGGCTTCTACAATCAACTTGGTTTCACGCGAGATGAAGCCAAATTGGCGCTCGTGTACTGACTCGAATTCACGCGTGACGTCAGACAGTTTTCCGTACGGCACCAGCAAAGATGTGTCAGAGCCGTCATATCTGACCAGAAGCGAAAGACGGCTCGATATCGACTTGTCCGGCACGCCTTGCTTTTCCACGGCTTCTTCTGCAACTGCCTTTAGGGAGTCGATTCGAGGTCCAATTTCTTCTTGTAGCGTGTGGAACTCCAACGGAAGCTGAACTGCTTGTTGCTTCATATCAGTGATGTCGGCGAGTCCTATGCCATACGCCGATAACACACCAGCCAACGGATGAATATAAATTCGTTTGATGCCGAGGGAGTCTGCGATGGCGCATGCATGCTGCCCACCGGCTCCGCCGAAGGAGCAGAGCGTATATTGGGAGACATCATGTCCTTTTTGAATAGACACTTTCTTGATTGCACTTGCCATTTTCTCAACGGCAATGTCGAGAAACCCTTGAGCAATGAGTTCTGGAGAATCATACCTGCCGGCTAGCTGAGGCGAGTCGATGCCCTGCTTGACCTCGCAGGCCAGTGAGGCGAACTTTTCCTTCACGAGAGCTACATCTATCGCCTGATCGCCACTCTCTCCAAACACTGATGGAAACAAGTGTGGTTGAATTCTGCCAAGTAATACATTGCAATCGGTAACTGTAAGCGGCCCGCCATTGCGATAACAAGCCGGTCCAGGTACTGCACCTGCAGATTCAGGACCAACCCTGAATCGCGCGCCGTCGAAGTAGACGATAGAGCCGCCGCCCGACGCCACCGTGTGAATCGAAAGCATTGGAGTTCGCAATCTCACACCAGCCAGTTGAGTTTCGAATACGCGCTCATATTCTCCGGAAAAATGACAAACGTCGGTGGAGGTGCCACCCATGTCAAAACCGATGATTTTGTCAAAACCTGCAGCACTACTGGTTTTGGCTGCGCCGACAATGCCCCCTGCCGGCCCTGATAAGAGACTGTCCTTTCCAATGAAGTGATCTGCATCAACCAAACCACCGTTGGATTGCATGAAGAACAGCGGCACCGCGCCGAGATCTCCTTTGAGAAGATCGACATACCGTTTCAAAACAGGTGACAAATATGCGTCGACAACCGTAGTGTCACCGCGTCCCACAAATTTGATTAGCGGGCTTACGGAAGAAGACAACGAAATGTTGGTAAAGCCGATACGTTCAGCGATTTCACCACATCTTCTTTCGTGCTCGGGAAAGCGATACGAGTGCATAAAAACAATCGCACACGATCGAATGCCTTTGTCGAATGCTGCTTTCAGTTGAGCAAAGGCTTTGTCGCTGTCGAATCCGCGGAGTTCTTCTCCATCGACGGTCAGGCGACATGGCAGTTCGACTACTTCTTCGTAGAGACTCTCAGGCAAGATAATCTGCCGCGCGAAAATATCCGGCCGATTTTGATAAGCAATGCGGAGCGCGTCTTTAAAGCCTTCGTTTACCACCAACAGAGTCCGCACGCCTTTTCGCTCTAAAAGCGCATTAGTAGCGACCGTTGTGCCCATTTTCACGAATTCGATTTTGTCTGACGGCAAAGGTGTATCTATTGCACACCCAAGAGTACGCCTGATTCCTTCTACTGCGGCATCGGCGTAAGACGAGCCGTGGGAAAGCACTTTCGTGACTTGAATTTCGCCACCGGGCGCTCGCGCCACGACATCCGTGAAAGTGCCACCACGATCGATGAAAAACTGCCATTTAGAAGATGCTGCGTTGTCGCCATCGATTCGCACGTCCCAACTCTCACCTCGCTGATTTCTTGCTTACTCTCAGCTCCAAATAACCTGTTTCGCTATCTTCGACTCGCTCGAAGTTCCACTCCTCACTTAGATCGGCAACAACAATCTCCACGGTGGTGTAAGCAGAGCAGCCTTCCAACAAATGCCCGCCGACGACTCGTCCCGCTTTGTCTGAAAGGCTTACGTGCACATGGATTCCATCGCAAGACACCGTGCCCGTGGCGCTGACGATCTCCAACGGACCTTCAATTAGCGTAGGTTGTGTCGCATCAGCAAACCTGATTGCTGCACGCGCGAGTGAGCCGACAAGCGAAACAACTGCACCTGCCTTGAGCGCAAGGCCAATCTCCACCAGCTCACGCCAAACATCACTGCCAGGCTTCAATCTGACGGCAAGCGCCTTCATCCAGCTTCCCCATCACCGACGCTTGCAGTATAAAGCATTAGATGACGAGCGTATTGGGTCTGGCCGTAATCATCGATCTATACAGTTGTACCGATATCGGTATAAACCACAAACAGCGCAATTGCCGGGTTGAGACTTCGCATATCCGTGAACCTGCATTATCTAGGCATAACGCTGGGTGGCGATGACCGCAGGGTCCAGCCCGCAATGGTTAGGTAGCTGGGCATGAGATCTGCCAACAGTTTCAAGACAAATGCAGGAATGAGCCAGACGCCCAAAATCCACAAAGGAATCAATACTAGAAGCGCCATGCCAAGTGTGGTAATCGGTTCCGCAAGAGTAAGAACTGGAGTATCAGCGCTAAGAAGCTGTTGCAGACTCCGATGAAAGGTTGTTGATTTGTGAAACTATGGAAGACATAGCTGCAGACAGAGCGTCGGATAGAGTGCTGTTGGTCATAGCAAAAACAAGCGCGACCAGAACCGCAACGAAAGCAAGTATGGCGCCGTACTCAGTTATTCCTTGTCCCTTCTTTCGGCGCTTTAGGACTTTGACTTTCCACAATCGCAATCGCATTTGATAAATGCCTCGGACCTGACCACCACTACTCGAATTTAAAATCACATTCTTAGGACGTACCCGCTGAGCCCGCCAACTAAACAGCGACAAAGCATCATGACGAACTCACGGCCTCGTTTGACACGTTGTTCAGGGTTTCACCCACCTGCGAAAAAGCAGACGACAGTGCAGGCGCCAATTTTCCAGGAGCGTAAGCAAAGACAAGCGCAGCCAAAATAGCCACAAACGCTATGATCGAAGCATATTCAGTTATGCCTTGCCCTTTACGGCGTCTCTTCTTGCCTTTTCGATTATTGAAAAACATGCGCTCCAACCCACTAAGTAACCTGCAGCGATAAAAAAATCGTCGCGACAAAGCGTTGAATTTTCGGCTGGCACGTACTCCTATCGTACTGCCTGTGACGTACAATCGGACCATGACCATAGTCATCTGTTATCGATTTATTGCAAATTTGATATACACCCAAATTCAGCACAACCCGTAACCTTCAGCCAATACAAAATATAAGCCTTTCAGGCACAATTTTGTCAGAAACAAAGAAATTGCCTAAAAATTCTTATGCGACTTCCAAAATTGTAATGCCGCTCGATTTACGGCATGAGTTATAAGAAAGATATGCGCCAGACAAATCGATCGACTTTGACATCAAGCCGTTGTGGTTCTCAAAACAACCTGAGCTGCCTCACATCTTCGTTCTTGCTTGATACTGTATGCGGTGACTGATGAGAACGTTTCTTGTTTCTTAAGAGAGTCGGTGCCTTTGCCCGTTCTTGTTCAAACAGGCTCAAGACTTTGCGCTGCGCTTGTTGATAATTAGACTCTTCAAAAAAGTTTGAATATTGCTGGAGCAACTCGGGACGAGTATTGACCTCCAAGGAGCCCATCGAATCAACCCAAATCGATCTGACGTGCGGTGAAACCAGGGCAACGAGCTTGGCTGGGTCACATGGAAGCAGAGGTGACAGCGATGCGTAAACATCGATGCCTGCGGCGCAGAGAGTTTGTATCAGATGAAGCCTTCGAGCCACCGACGGTGCTTTCGGCTCAAACTCTCGGCGCACGTTCTCGTTGTCCGTTGTGAAACTAACACCTACAGAAAGCCGATCACCAAACGACTTCAGCAGCTCGAGATCTTCAAGCATGAGGTGCGAGCGCGTGTGCATGTTAACTTTGGACGGCTGATACCTGATCAGTTCTTCCAAACAGCGCCTTGCCAGTCGATACTTCAATTCCAAGTATTGGTAGGGATCTGTGGCAGAGCTAAAGAAGATTTTGGCTCCAAACACTTTATTGCGTTCCGCCCGAATAAGCTCCGGCGCGTTCACCTTTACCTCAATCCAGCGTCCCCACTCCGTGTAATCGTGCCGGGCATTAGGAAACTTCGGCACATAACAGTACGAACAACTGAAAGCACAGCCGGCATACGGATTCAAAGTGTAGTTATAGTGCCCCGAAAGCGAACCAACCTTCTGGGGCGTCAAAATTGTCTTCGCGATGACTTCGGCGACCTGTGGCATATCGAAACAGTATACATACAAACGTATGTCTCGCGCAAGCCCTGTCGCCAAGCCGTTATGAATCTAAAGCGATATGGCTGACTTTCGAAATGGCATTGAGCGACTGTCGTATACTCTATAGCGTCTCAACTTCAAATCGATATATTCACGACACTTACATCCATGACCCAAGAGCTCATTACACAAGACATCACGCGCTGGCGCACTCTCACCGAAGAGGCAAGCGGCGCCTACGAAACACGCAAATACACCGAAGCGGAATTGAAGTTCAAAGAGGCGCTTGAAATCGCCGAGAAGGTCGCCGATCCCGAAGGCGAGGGAAAGGCGAAGAAAGACCGCGATGATGAAATACGCGTGTCCAAGAGCCTCAACAATTTAGCTTCTCTATATCACGTGCAAGGAAAATACGGACTGGCAGAAGAGTTGTACGACCGCTGCCTGGATTTGAACTTAGAACTTTATGGCGAAGAAACGCTGGAAGTTGCCATTGTTCTCCACAATCTAGCCGTCGTGAACAGCGCGAGGCGCCGGTATGAAAAGGCCGAGTTGCTGTACAAAAGAGCATTAGAAACTCGGCAAAAACTGCTTGGAGAGAACCATCCCGAGCTCGTCGGTTTGTTGAAAAACTATGCGCTATTGATGAAGAAAACGCTGAAGCTCGCCGAAGCCGCACTTCTTGAAACGCGCGCCGAAGAGATTGAAGGGTCGCTTAAGTCACAGAAACGGTGAAGAACACAGCTGTTCCGCGTCCGGCTTCAGACTCGGCCCAAATTCTTCCACCCAAGCGCTCAACGTTGTTGCGGGCAAGATACATGGCAAGGCGGTCACTGTAGCTGTCTTCTGAGTGCTTGCCCTGAATGAAACCAGCAAACATATCGGTGATCTCATTGGCGGGCAAAGCGGGACCTGAGCTGGTTACGCCAATTCGCATTTCCTGATTGCGAATCTGACTTTCGACACGAACACGTCCGCCGGGAGCCGTAACACCAATCATGCGGTGGAGAACCTGAATGAGAATACTGTGAAGTTGTTCTTTGTTGCAGTTAATGGGAGGGAGCCCGGTGACCGTCTTGTAGTCGAGCAAAAGCTGACGCCCGCGGGCAAGCGGCGAAACTTCCTCAAGACAATCGGCAACGAGGCGGGTGACAACGACTTGCTCTTTAGGTATTACTGGCGGTGGCACAAATCCACCGTAAATCATAAGCAAGCTGTCGACTAAACCAATGAGCTGCTCGTAGTGAGTATGAAGTTCAGCAAGAGCTTGCCCGACCGATGGATGCATGGTTTGATTGGCATTGTTCAAAATCGGCATCCACCGATTTTCACCAGCCACCAATTGCGTTCTAATCGAGTCTTGAAGCATCGCGACAATTTCTGCTTTGAGCTGCGCATTCTCACTTCTAAGCGAGCGATCGCGCAGCACCATGATGTAGCCTTCAATTTTGTTGTCGTCGCCGGTTATCGGCTGAAGGTGGGCGAGAACATCTATCTTTGAATCTTTGGTGCGATGATAGACAACACCTTCAGGATAGAAGTTATTGATCAGAGCATTTGGATCACCGTGCTTCGCAAAAGCTTGTCCGGCGCCGTCAGAATTCCTTGGTTCGCCAACTTTTTTGACCAGGTCGAAACATAGCCGCCCTGCAATTTCGCCTTCAGTGCTGCCAACCCAAGTGAGAAATACAGGATTAGCAGACATCACGTTGCCGTAATGGTCCAACACCAAAAACCCTTCAGTCGAAACTTGCATCACCGACTCGAGCTTGTGCTGCAGCATAACTGCCTGGCGGTTCGCGTAATTGATCTGCTTGGAGGCTTCGGACAACTGCTTGGCTTGTTGCGAAAACTGCCTGTTGAGCTGGTCGAGCTGTTGATTGGTCGTGTCTATCTCTTGAGCCTTTTCTTTAAATGCTTCATGTTGTCTATTTAGTTCCTTTCTCAAACTTTGCGTCGAATGGCGCATCGATGATACAGCGGTGTCGATCAGTTCACCGAGCTCAAGCCAATCTCCATCCAGTCCCTCAAGTGCTGGAATCGACTGCTTCTGGCTTGCCAACTCATTCGTGCGGCGAATGAGAAATCGAAGCGGCGCGTTGACTTCTTTGCTCAATGAAGCGACAAATACCAGCGCCATGAGCAATCCAACAGCTAATACACCGCCGGCAAACAACCCGATGTTCACTAACCTGCTGCTCATATCAGGAACTTTGGTCGAGAAAAGCAAGATGGCAGGCTCTTCCTGAGTGCCCTTTGTTCCTAACGGGAGTTGCAACCACCAACGACCACCGCGTTCAAAGCCAAGTTCTTTGGTTACAAAAAATGCCTCCAGCCCATGCGGAACAGAAAACCCTGCGGCTTTTGGAATCGAGTCTTTTCCTTTACTCTCCAGCTCTGCAACGAACGAACCACCGCTTTTGCCGACGAGTCCGGTCGTATAGGCCACCAACTTTCCGTCATCATTGGCTAAAAGAGCCAAATCGACGCCATTGAGTGTTGGATTTTTGATACCCATTTGAGCGGTAACACCAGTCAAATATTCGATGTTAAGCGCTTGATTCAAACACAAACAACCTGAGACTTTGCCACCCTGAATAACGGGAATCGCGCTCTGAAGTACGAAGCCACCAGTCTCAGTTTTGACGACACCTGGGAATTCCTTACCTTGGCTAAAGACGGTTTCAATAACCGTGTTTGTTACTTGTGAGCCAACCTTGTTGGGTGCTTCAGTACTCAGCAGAATCCGGCGGTTGGCATCGAGAAATGTAAGCGTGCCCGGAAAACCAGTTTGCTCGAAAAATGGCTTGAGTGCCGCTTGAAGAGCGTTTCGATCTTTTGAACCGAACGCGCTGATAACAGCAGGATCGGCAAGCAACCTCTTGCCCAGAGACAGGTTTATGTCAAGAACCTTTGAAAATTCTCCGCGACTTGTATCGCCACCGACGAGGTCTTTGCGTGCTTCAAGCAACCGATTGGAAGCTATGGCCCGGCTGGAATTGAAGTCTTGATACAAAACTGTTCCCGCATGCCCCAGCGCAACCACCAGGAGCACACTCACAAAGGCGAACAGTAGTTTCGCACCTATTCCCAACGCGTTACCACACTTCTAACAACACTGCCCCTCAAGGCTTTCCCACGTCCAATTAGAGTTTAGCCTGTTTCTGATTACCTTTGAAACAGAAACAGATGACAAAGTTTCAGTTTTACCTGCTGTTACAGCTATTAGATATACGTCGGTCGGATTATGCCGGGAAGCAAACCCGGCGCCCAATAGATTGACCATCCATGACGTAATCTACGACACCTGGCTCATTAGTGCACTCCCCAAGTGCACCTATGTCATGTCTGCAAATCAAAACCGCTGGCGTGCGGTAGCCAGCAACTGTACACGTGTGAATCCGGGCATGTCGCTAGGATTTACCCCAGGTTTTCAAGAGCGGCGGATTAAATTGGGAGATTTATGGCAACGGCGCCGGTCTTCGGCAAATCAAACTATTCAGTGGCGCTTTGAGCCTTACGGTACTCAGCTTGCACTTGAATTGCGCGAATGAGTTGGTTAGGACCGCAATACCCTAGCTCAAGCAGAATTTGCCCTAGCGGCTTCTGCTCTTTGCCGGACTCAGCGTCGCCCTTTTGAATGTGAAGCGCTTCGTCCAGCTGGTAGATCGTGATGTAGCCCAACTCCACCAGAATCTGCCCTAAGAGCGTCCTGTTATAGTCGGCGGAGTCGGACTTCTTGGAATTTTTGGAGGGCTGCTTTGTAGTCATCTTGTCATGCTCGAAAAAAGGAAGCCATAGAGTCGCTTGGACTCCGGAGCAAAAGAAACCAGACCGCTGGACACACCCGAGGGACACAACTTATGGCTGCTGGGTTTCCCCCCTGACCAGGTTCGTCGGCCTTCGCCGCGCCCAACGATCTGTTAGCCAGCAATTATAGACGATCAATCGCCAGTTCACACCGGCGTTGAGATACGGAGTGTAAAAGTGACTTTTTTCTGAAAGCAGCCTCGACTTGCTTTAAAATTACTCATTACAAATCGGCACCTTTTGCCGGGTTGTCTCGTCGCAAGCATCGCAGCGACGATCAGCCGCCTTGCACCAGATATGGTGCCGTACAATCAATTCAAAATAGTTTTTTGAGGAACAGTCATGATCGAAGTAAAATCGGCAGCCCCTCCCCTCAATGCACTGCAGATCATGCAATCGACATGGGCGGTTGACGTACTCAACACCTCGATGGAACTCAAGGTTTACGACGCTCTCGAGAAAGGTCCCAAAACAGCCGATGCTGTCGCTCAGGACTGCAAACTCAGCACCAAAGGCACAAGACTCCTTCTTGATGCCGCAACCGGCTTGCGCTTGCTGAGCAAGTCGGGAGACAAGTACGAACTTACTGAAGAATCGCGCAGTTACCTTGTTTCTACCAGCCCACTCTATTTGGGTAACTACATTGAAGTGCACAGACAACTCGCTCAAGCTTGGAGTAAGTTGTCCAGCGCCGTCAAGTCTGGTCAACCGGAAATGCAAGTCAACCAAGACGCAAAAGCCGAAGAAGTCTTCCCGGCGCTAGCAGAGGCCATATTCGCTCTCAATTGGCAATTCGCCGAACAACTCGCACATCATTTAGGAACACACCGCACCAACTTCGATATCCGCGTGCTTGACTTAGCAGCTGGTAGTGCAGTATGGAGCCTACCGATGGCACGCTCAAACAAGAACGTAACCGTAGATGCCCTGGACTTCCCAGCCGTTTTGAAGGTGACGAAAAAGTTCGCCGACAAATACGGAGTCACGAGTCAATACAACTACCTCGAAGGAAACTGGCGCGATGTGAACGTTGAATACAACACCTACGACATTATTGTGCTGGGTCACATTCTGCACTCGGAAGGGAAAGAGCTGAGCCGTCAACTCCTCAAATATTGCGCCAAAGCCCTGAAGCCAGGCGGCAAACTGGTGGTTGCAGAGTTTCTGGCGGATGAAGAAAGAAAGTCGGCGACTTTCCCGTTACTCTTCGCCGTCAACATGTTTCTCGCCACCACGGACGGTTGCGTGTTTACATTGTCGGAGCTCAAGGAAATGCTGTCAGACGCAGGTCTTTCTGGCGACTACAGAATGGACATGGGCCCAGGAATCGAGTCGCCGATCGTGATTGCTACGAAGTAGTTCTACCGTAACCGAATTGTGGGAACATAATCGTCTTCTACGTCTTCAAGGCAGCTCGCTACTTGACTATTTATGCTTAGAGCTCGTACCCTGAATCTTCGCCAAAATCTTTTCCACGATTGGTTTAACCGCTTTTGGGAGGACATCTTCGTAGATAGCAGATAATGGATCTTTGGTCCCACCGATTCGACCTTCGAGTGTTTTCTCTTGCACAGAGTAGATGCGTTTTTTCGTCGAAGAGTCAAGAACATCGATCGAAAATACTATTTCGTACTTGTTGCCGAAAAGGTCGTCACCATCAAACTCGACATACTGAACGCTCCCTTCCAGCACGTATTGAGCTCCGGACATCATCGCCGCATTCCGCACCATATAAGGTGCGGTACTGCCACCTGCGGTTTTCAATTCAGCAAGTTCTTTCGGGCCGAGAACCTTCTCACCAACCGAGAGTTTAAGCTGATGACTAAAGCATGTGCGCAAGACCTCGGGCAGCGAATCGAAATCGCTTTCTCGAGGCAACTTGTAACCGCCGCTTCGCATCGCATACATCAACCCACCTTTGCACTTTTTCTCTTCCGGTCCGCTGAACGGCAAAACAGCAATCAGTGGATTGGCAGACGGCGTGGAGGTTGTAGCAGTCGCGGAAGACGTAGCAACCGACAAGCTGGTCGACTTCGTCGACGACTCCGGCTCAGGCTGTCGAATTGGTGGAGTCGTGCTTACAGCAGGAGCAACCCCAGCACTCGCGACGATTGGAGTTTGTGGAACCGTGTCTTTGGATTTTGGGGCTTGTTGCGAAACTTGTGGTTGAGGCTGCGGTTGCACCGGCCCTACTACCGAAGGATCATCCGGAGTTGGTTGTCCTTCCTTTTCCACCGTCCTAATGAACAACGGCTGGCCGGCAGATACTTTTGCAATGACCACAGGAGGCGCAGCCGGCGTGGTGTAACTCGTTGTTTGAGCCGCCGCAGGCGTAGTCGATGTCGCGGATGCACCCGGATTGTTCGCCGCAGCGAACGCCGCCAGCTGATCCGCAGCGGTATTCGTTGGTTTTGCCGGTTCAGCAGTATTGCTCGCGAGATTCTCGTCCTCCAGTCCCGGCCCGGGTTTCGCCGGCGGAACCGCCACCATCAGCTCATCACCCTGCCACACCCCCTTCAACACGGGCGTCTGCATTCCACCACGGTCACGACGAACTTCCTCCTCAACCGCAGCCTTCATCGAACCAAACGCCTGGCCCAATGTCGTTCGATCGCCATTCACTCTCAAGGCCTTCATCAAGTGATTGGTAAAGACACTATTAGCGGTGCGCTTCGATTCCCAAGAAACCTGTGTCGTGTCGCTTGAGCAGATGACCAATTGCCCAGTCCCTTGCGCAATCTCGCCTGCATCGAAATTGCCCTGACGGCTGATTCCTTTTTGATCGTTCATTGACGTCGCGCCACTGTGACAAGCATCAAGCAAGAACACAACGCGATCTGAATGAACTCGTCCTTTGATGATCCTCGACAGATCCTGCATTGCAATGCCGGTTGAGTACAATCGCTCCTTGTCGGTGTCATAAGCAACGATGTAATTGACTCCACCAACATCAAGTGTTGACGGGCTTCCATGCGTCGAAATGTAGATCAAAATCAGATCGTCCGGCCCAGCGACGCGCGGCAACCACTTGTCACCCATTGCATCAAGAATGCCTTCACGATTCGCTTTTTCGTCAGTCAGGATCTTCACGTGGTCCGGCGCAAAGTGCTCTTCGTTTATCAGAAACTTCGCGAAATCCCGCGCATCTTTTGCCGGATACTTCAAGTTGATCGACTGATCCTTGAACTTACTGATTCCAATAATCAAAGCCCACTTGTCGTGCACGACTCGCTTGGAGTCACCGGCATTCGCAGCACCAGCGAACAGCCCAATCGCCAGAACTAAACTGGCTGAAATTGAGAGCTTCCATTTTTCCGATTTGAACACTCGCATAAGCAATTAGTTATGAGTCGGGCTAGTCGCCTTATACCCATATATACAATCGGATCCGTCGCGACCTACGCGCCACCCCAGACCTGAATTTCACAGGTCGCTACTCTTAAACAGTTCAAATTCGGCTTTTCATTTAATTGTGCGGGCATTGACAAAAAGCCATAATGATTATTGCGCTTGCGCATCTATATACATTCGACACCGCAGGACCTCCGCGGCGACACTGCACTCAAAATGCACAACAACCTCGTTAACATTGCAAGCGTTCCAGACTTTGCTCTTTCACATCAGATGATCGGCTACGCCTTTGATGCAAAGACGCGCGAACGCGGGCGCCAATACTATCAAACCGGACGCATAATTCCATCGACGATTACTGTCACGGACGTTGACGTAACGGCAAATGTCATTGGAAGCAAGCAGAACATTTATGAAGTAAGGATCGCATTCGAAAAAGCCCCCAACTCAAACACCACCTTAGTCTTGTCTGAATGCTCTTGTCCTGTTGCTTTCAATTGCAAACATGCAGCCGCGCTTAGTTATTTCGTCGTCGAAAATCGCTTGCAATTACGTAATTACTCCGAGAACAAACTTCCGGCACCACTACACAGATGGCTCAAGTCGGTCGAAACAATCAAAGCAGGCGGTCTTGCGCCAACCAAATCCCCAGACAACGCTTTGCTGTATCTGCTTGAATCACCGACTTGGCATGAACGACCAAGGCTTTACGTCCGCCCTGTTCTGGCAAAGAAAATGAAGAACGGAACATGGGGAGCCAATCGCAAAGGACTGGATTTTTATAGAATCCTCAACAACAATCACGCCGCTGCATCGGACGAGGACGTTTCCATCGCAGCATTGTTTTTGTCGATCAGCTCATTTCGATCGTTTTCCAACGAAGAACCACCAAGAGATCCCGGTGTGGCTTCATTGGTATTGCAGCGGATAATCAAGACAGGGCGAGCTTATTGGAAGAGCGTGCAAAATCCACCGCTCGTGTTCGGAGAACAGAGAAACGGAGAGATCGAATGGATTTTTGAGAACAATGGACGGCAAACACCAACACTTAGGGCTGATGGCGGAGCTGTCGCATTGCTTTCCAGCCATCTCTGGTACGTAGACGAAAAGACATGGGAGTCAGGACCACTCGCAACTCCTTATAGTAACGATGTGCTCGAAACAGTTCTAAATGCTCCGCCGATTCCACCAGAGCATGTAGAAACCGTCTCCAGCGCGCTTGATCGACTTACCAACGTTGCTCTTCCTAAGCCGAAAAAAATCGAAGCGAAGGAGGTGAAAGTCATTTGTCCGACACCATGTCTAACTGTCATGCCTCTACATCAAGCCTTCGAGCAACACACTTGGACAGCAGAGCTTGCCATTAGAATGTTTGAGTACGTGGCGATGCTCACCTTTGATTACGGCTGCCATGACTTCCCCCCTGGAAGTTCGGAGTTACAGATAGTCGAGAATGGAACGCTCAAAATCTACAAGCGCGACACTGACTTTGAGGAAGAGTCAATTGATTGGCTTAAAGAAAACGGACTGCAAGAAGCAGGGCGCGCGCGCACGGGAGAAATTGCGTTCGTTCAAGAAGGCGGAGATTTTAAGAACCAGCAGTGGTGGCTCAACTGGGCCTACAGAAATGGCGAGGATCTTGTCGACGCAGAATGGGTGTTTAGAAAACCCTGGTCAGGTGGCGGCTGGCGCGGTCGGAGTCTTCGTGATGATGACACACGACAAAAACGGCGCAAAAGCGATAAGGTCGAGATTAGGCTAACAAAAAACAATAACTGGTGGTTCAATCTCGATCTTGGCATTGAGGTCGATGGCGAAAGACTGAGCATTTTTCCAATACTTCTGGCAGCAATTCGATCTCTTGGAAGAAATCCAGTCGAGGCAATTGAGGCCAACTCCGTCGACGGAGAATTCGTTGTCGCGCTTCCGGACGGGAGCCTTCTCGGCCTGCCTGTCGAGCGAGTCAAAATAATTGCAGAGACTTTGTTTGAGACCATCCAAAGTTCTCTCAAGATCGGTGACGAGCCAAAAGTCTCCATCGGACAAGCTCTTGCATTGTCGGCCGCACCCGATGCGAACGTCAACTGGCTGTCCGACAAGTTGAAAGAACTGGCAAAGCGAGTCAATTCAGGGGATGCGAAGCTTCAATTAATAGATCCTCCCAAACACCTGAAAGCGACCCTTCGCCCATATCAATTGCAAGGTGTAAGCTGGCTGCAGTTTCTTGCCGAATATGGTCTGGGCGGCATTCTCGCCGATGACATGGGACTAGGCAAAACAATACAAAGCTTAGCGCACATTCTGTTGGAGAAGCAGAATAACAGTCTTGAACATCCGTGCCTTATCGTCTGCCCAGTAAGCGTCCTACCCAACTGGAAAGCCGAGGCGGCACGCTTTGCACCGAGCTTGAAAGTGATTGCATTTCACGGTGCCGATCGGCACGAGCTTGTTTCGAGACTTCAATCCAGCGATATTGTACTGACCACCTATCCGCTTTTGGTGCGCGATTACGATATGCTTGCCACGAACCGCAAATGGCACATGGTTATTCTAGATGAAGCCCAAGCGATTAAAAATCCATCGACAAAACTAGCGAAAGCAGCGTGCGGCTTGGATGCCAATCATCGAATTTGCCTAACTGGCACCCCAGTAGAGAATAACCTGGGCGAACTTTGGTCTCAATTTCAGTTTTTGATGCCCGGTGCGTTGGGAACATCAAAAGATTTTGCAAACGTTTTCCGTGCACCAATTGAAAAGTATGGTGATCTCAATGTGCAAAAAGCGCTGAATCAACGAACGCTCCCATTCATGCTCAGACGCACGAAGAATGAGGTAGCATCAGAACTTCCAGAGAAGACGGAGATCATCAGGTCTATAGAGCTCGGCGAAGGTCAACGTGACTTTTATGAAACGGTGCGTGTTGCCATGAACAGACGCGTGCTTGACGAAGTTGCTAATAATGGAATAAAAAGGAGCCTGCTTATCATTCTCGACGCCATGCTGAAACTCCGCCAGGCATGCTGCGATCCGAGCCTAGTCAAGCTCGATGCAGCCAAGAAAATCACATCGAGCGCGAAGCTGGAAACTCTACTAGAAATGCTGACCGAGCTAAGTGCCGAAGGCAGAAAAACTTTGGTCTTCTCGCAGTTCACCAGCATGCTCGACATCATTGCAGAACGCTTGAAAGAACTCAACATCGATTTCGTTCAACTGCGCGGCAGCACCATCGATCGCGTGACGCCGGTTCGAAAATTTCAAAGTGGTGACGTCCCTGTGTTTCTCATCAGCCTAAAAGCTGGTGGAACGGGCCTAAACCTAACTGCAGCAGACACAGTTATTCATTACGATCCTTGGTGGAACCCAGCAGTAGAAAACCAAGCCACCGATCGCGCACATCGAATTGGCCAAGACAAGAATGTTTTCGTATACAAACTCATTTGCACAAACACGATTGAAGATCGAGTCATTCAACTACAGGACAAGAAACGTAGAATTGCAGACGCCGCCTTCGCTGGCTGCGCAACAGGCGAAACTATGCCGTTCGACGAAGACACTCTGAAAATGCTTCTTGGTTCTTAGTCTCTAATCCTGACCAGATGCATAATCTGAGCCAGTATCCGGCATGTTCCACTTCAACAATTCTCTGCGCCATTCGAGATCTGCTTGGGCTTCTTTGATGAGCCCGGCCAATCCTTGGAAGTCGGCGAACGAGAGATCGATTGCCATGCCGAGATCGAATGTTAGTTTCACTCTCTCACAGTTCGGTGTGCAAGCAAGGCACACTATGTGATCGGGTCCACAAACTTCAAACATCGCAGTTTCATCGCACTGCAATGGATCTCTTTGCCAGTTCAGATACTCGTTGAACTCTTCGACTTCGAGGCTTTGCTGAATCAAAAGCACGAGAGCCTGATACTGTTTGTGGTCTAGATAAATAGTCACTTCCTGACGTCGGAAGTCGAGAGCGAATTCTCCATTTTCCTTGTCTAAGAACAGGTCCGCGAAGGCGTTTGCAAAGCTTATTTGGTACGCGGTGCTGGTTTTCATTCAGTAGATTCCTCTATCTCTCTGGAAAGTCCTATTCACTAAGCCACTTCGCGACATCGCGAGCATGATACGTGATGACGAGGTCGGCGCCTGCCCTGACAATGCCCGTCAAAGTCTCGAGCACTGTTCGCCTCTCGTCGATCCAATTGTTAGCTGCTGCAGCTTTGACCATAGAGTACTCTCCGCTGACATTATAAGCCGCGATTGGCAATTTGGTAATTGCCCTGGCTTGGCTAATGATGTCCAGATAAGCCAAAGCGGGCTTAACCATGACGATGTCGGCGCCTTCTTGGATATCCAGCTCAATCTCTCTGAGCGCCTCGCGACCGTTGGCGGGGTCCATTTGATAAGAGGTGCGATTGCCGAACTTCGGCGCAGACTCAGCGGCTTCACGGAAGGGACCGTACATTGCCGAAGCGAACTTGGCGCTGTAAGCCATGATTGGCGTGTTGTCGAAACCGTTGGCATCCAGAGCCTGGCGAATGGCGCCGATGCGACCATCCATCATGTCGGAGGGCGCGATAATGTCGGCTCCGGCTGCGGCTTGCGATACTGCTGACTTAGCTAGAATCGAAAGGCTCGGATCGTTGAGAATCTTGCCGTCAGCAACGATGCCGCAGTGCCCATGGTCCATGTACTCGCACAGGCAGGTGTCGGCTACCACGACGAGCTCTGGGAAGCGCTTCTTGATCTCGCGAGTCGCCTTTTGAACGATGCCGTCATCGCGCCAGGCGCCGCTCGCTTCGGAGTCTTTGATTTGTGGAATTCCGAATAGCAAAATCGACTTGATGCCGGCTTCGGCGGTCAGTTCGACTTCGTTCAAAACCGAGTCGATGCTCTGCTGGTGGATGCCAGGCATTGATTTAATGGGGGTTTTGATGCCCTTGCCTTCGACGATGAAGAAGGGGTAAATCAGCTTCTCAACCCTTATGTGCGTCTCTCTGACCATGCTTCTGAGTGCTTCGGTTGCCCGTGTGCGACGCATGCGCATGCTGGGATAGGTGGCAGACGGCTGGGCGGTTTCGTGGCGCCGGTCTGGTGCGAGAGTCGACTCTTTCATTGTGAATCCTTGAGATTGGAAGACTAGACAGCGTACACTTCCTTGGGTTTTTAAAGCTGTCGCAAAAACCCAGGAACGCGACTGTCCATTGACAATACATAGTCGATAAATATATCGTGTTTTGCGCTTTTGGTCCTTGAAAAGTGGACCGGGATAAAGGAACTATCATGTAGGTATGAGCAGCAGATAGGAGCCCACCATTTGTTGTCGCGTCATGCACCTAGGCTTCCTATAATATTCTAGTAAACGGATGCGGGAAGATTTCTAGAATTTGGATTTGTGCGAGAAGCTGATGACAGCGCATTCGTCTTCCACGAAATGGACGCGAAGATTGATCAAATGGAAAAGTAACTTCCAAAACGCAAGTAAAATCGCACTAGTAGTCACCGATTATCGAAGATCACGCAGAAAATTCTCCAGTTCATCAACGGTGCTCCAATGAACTAGCTTTTTGACCATTCGCTCGAGTTGGCTTACCGACAACTCTTCGACTTGGGCTTGAGTTGATTCATCAATCTCACCAAATTTGGATTGGAGAATGAACCCTACGAGCCTAATAGCTTCTTCCCTTCGTCCTTCCTTACGTCCTTCCTTACGTCCTTCTCTGCGCCCCTCCCTAAGCCCCTCCCGCTTCCAGCTTGTGACGATTTCCATAATTTCCTCTCTTTCCGGTGAAGCCGCCAATTCGAGCTGATATTGGCTTTCTTGTGCCTTTGTGAGTTTTAAGTATGTGTCGATGAATTGCAAAAGTAAGAAGAGGCGGGCCGGATCAATATCGAGGCGTGCCAACTGTTTCAGACAATTCAATTTTTCCTCCACGCGTGCTCCAGCTGCAACGTTCATCTTCGCTACCAGTGCAACAGCAACTGGATTCGAGTTCAGTCGAAACACTTGGAGCAAAATGCGCTATTAATGCCGTGTTTGAAATTGAAGTATTCGAACCTGGTGCCGCTGGGGAGTTATGGATCGCAACTCAGTCGTTGACGAGTTCTGAATTTGCCTCACTCAAACTGTTCCAACTCTGCAATAAACAGAGCAATTGTTTCCACTAAACCATCAACTGAAAATTCGTGAGCCTGCAGATCGCATCTTCCCAGATATGTACGCGCGGCTTCGGCGGTGACTGGGCCGATTGCAGCGATTATCGTTGTGCTGAGCAACCACAAAACTTCGGTCGACTTTTCGACGTAGAGGTCTTCCATGTTCTCCGCATCGTGAATCGCGTTGACCAGCTTCTCGCGCTCGGCTCCTTCAGCCATTCCGATTCGCAAAAGCAACGAGAGATTCTTTGCAGTTTGTGCACTCGCGACAGTAATGATATCGAGATCGTTGCCTTGAATCAGTCGCACCAACGACTCGCCATGTTGCTCCGGAAACTCAGGAAGAGTCGTGCGATAAACCTCGATGGTATCGACAATTGCGCCGGCATCCTTCAACTTGTCTGCAAGCAACAAGCGACCGATGTTTGTGCGCGGCCAGAGGATTTTTTGATCCTTTAGATTGGGATAGTTTGGAAACTGTTCGACGAAGGACTCCGCAATGAAAGACTTCGGGACAAATGAAACTCTGAGACCTTTTGACTCAACTCGTTTAGCAGTAGACGTTCCGATTGCAGCTATTTGAGGAACATTCTTGAGAGTCGAAACATCGACACCAAGCTCAGTCGCTCGGTCAAACAATGCATCGACTGCGCTTGCGCTGGCGAAGACAATCCAATCAAATTCCGACACTTTTTGAAGCGCTGCATCGACAGGTTCCCACGTGCGCGGTGGTGCGATTCGAATGGCTGGTATTTCCGTAACTTTAGCACCGTGAAGTTCAAGCTTCTCGGTCAGAGCGCCTGGCTTGCTGCTATCGCGAGTGACCACGACGCGCAGATCTTTGAGCCTTTGTTTCGTAGCACCATTTGCGCCACCATTTGGAACATCCTTACTCATGGCGCAGAAATCGAATTCGGAGTACTGATCCTCAATTCGCGCAGCACTTCCTCGGCGCCTGACTCGCGCATGCGTTCGGCGAGTTTCTGAGCCAGTTGGCTAGCCTTCTCACGAGGTCCTTCTACGGACTCTCTGAAGACTGCAGAACCATCCAATGCAGCGACGCAACCAATTAGGCGCACCTTCTCGTCCTGGCAACGCGCATATGCGCCGATTGGGACGGAGCAACCGCCACCTAAAAGCCCAAGGAAAACCCGCTCGCAATCAATTTCGCAGCGAACATCCGGTTCCGAAATAGCCGCTAGCAGGTCGCGCACACGGCCATCGCCGGTTCTGCATTCAACCGCCAATGCACCTTGTCCGGCTGCCGGGGTACAAATCATGGGGTCAAGAAACTCCGCGACTTTGTCCTGCATTTCAAGCCGCAGAAGACCGGCAGCAGCAAGAATCATTGCATCGCATTGACCCTCTTCCATTTTGCGCACACGAGTTGGAACATTGCCCCGCATATCGGTAAACACCAAATCGTTGCGCAAGGCTTTTATCTGAGCTGTTCTACGCCTACTGGAGGTCGCCAGCTTGCTTCCCTCCGGAAGATCCTTCAGCGACACTCCATTGCGAGAAACGAGAACATCTCGCGGATCGTCTCGGCACAATACGCTCACCAACATCAATCCCTCAGGAAAATCAGTTGGAAGATCTTTCAGGCTATGAACGACGAAATCCACTTCATCAGCCAAAAGAGCTTCTTCGAGTTCCTTTACGAATACGCCCCGAGTGCCAAGTTCTGAAATAGGCTTATCGAGAACCTTGTCACCACCAGTGGTGATGGTCACGATTTCACAAGAGATATCGGGATATTGCTTCGACAGCCGTGCAACAACCACATCAGTTTGCCAGCGGGCGAGTTGGCTAGATCTCGTTCCGACGCGCAAAGTTGTGGCTTTTGATGTCCCAGGGCTCATGGGGGTGTTTCAGCGCTTAATCGGCTGCTGAGGACGGCGGCGGCGAGGCTGTCCGTCTGGCTCTTCGAGGGGGTCGAGGTCGAACAATGTTCTCAAAGCTTCCGCTTGTTGCTTGAGAATTTCGTAGTCGCGGGTCGCCTTAAGTTGAATTGTCGGTTGATGCAGAATCTGATTGACGATAGCTCTGCTGATCTCCTCGGCTTGCTTGCGGCCGGTCTCCGGGCAGAGATCCGTGAATGGTTGAGTCTTCGCAATTTGTTCTTGCCGAATCGCTTCGATCTTGTCTCGAAGATCCGCGATAGTTGGAACAACAAACATCGTTCGTTGCCACTTATGAAACTCGTCGAGCATCTCGAACACAATTTTTTCTGCGTCTGCAACGAGCGCTTCGCGTTCTTTCAAGTTTTTAGAAACGACAGCCGAGAGATCGTCGGCATGGAATAGTTTGACGCCTGGAATCTCTCCAACTTCAGGTTCGACGTTTCGCGGTACAGAAATATCGATTATGACGAGCGTCTTGTTGTCGGCTTTTCGCTGCGCTTCCAACTGTTCCTTTTTGATAATGTGGCTGTGCGCGCTGGTGGAAACAATCACCAAATCCGATACCGCTGCCAACTGCTCCCTCTCATCAAAAGAAAAGTCAGCATACACTCTTTCTCTATTGGGCAGTGAATTTTCGAGGAATTTTTCGATGCGCTCCGCTGTTCTGTTCAACAAGAAAACTTTGCCTGGACCTGCATCACCCAACAAGTGCTTCACGCAAATCTGTGCCATGCGTCCGGCGCCGATGATTGCGATATTGCGCCCGCCGAGAGGTCCCAACTGTTCTCGCGCCAATTCGACTGCTGCGGAACTCACAGAGACTGCGCGGCGTCCCATCGATGTTTCGGATCTCACGCGCTTGCCGCATGTAAGAGCCAGCTTGAAGAGTGAGTCGAGCACAGGTCCGATGGAGCGCGCTTCTAGAGCTTCCTGGTAGGCACCTTTGACCTGCGCCATGATCTGACCTTCGCCAAGCACCATACTGTCGAGCCCGGAGGCAACGCGCAGCAGATGCAGCGCAACGTCATCACGCAGGAGGCGGAAATTGGGTTTCAGCACGCCATGGTCGGTGATAGTCTGCACCGAGCGGAAGAAGACTTCGATTTCGCGCAGACCCGCTGCGGCATCGGAGACGACTGCGTAGACTTCGGTGCGGTTACATGTAGAGAGCACCGCCGCTTCCTTGATGTGAGGAAACCTCTTGAGAGCCTCGAGTGCATGCTTTAGACAAGATTCAGGAATAATCAGGCGCTCGCGAACAGCGATCGGCGTGTTGTGGAAGTTGATTCCGCTGACTATTAAGTGATCCATGTGTGTTTTGGGGATTCCAGGTTATTTGGCGGGCGCTGGTGCGGCAAAGTTCGCGAGATATTGTCTCGATACGGCCCTTTCGGCACTTTTAAATGACGAGGCCAATTATATCTATGGCCTTTAATACAGTGCCTGAAGATTTAGTCAGTGTAAAAAAAGTATATGTATACAGGCTCATGACTACCATGGCGTGTATCGCCCACCCGGTGATTGATCAGTCGTCACCTTTGAGTTTCAAAGAGGATTTTGACTGTTCTTCCCATTTGGAAAGTTCATCTTTGAGATCGGGGTGAATCTGTTTTGCAAGCCAAGAGATGCCCAGAACAATTCGAAGAGTTGGGCGCGAGAGGTGATCGTGCTGCGTGTCGGGCAGCACGAAGACTCGCTCTTCGCGAACGGCGCGCAGAGCGTTAAACGGGGCGCGCTTGAGAAAGTCTTTCTGCTTGTTGGTTTCGTAAGGAAGCACGATGACATCGGGATTTGAATTGACCAAACGTTCGGCACTGAATTGTGGGTACTCGACATCGAGCTCACCAGCGATGTTGATGCCACCACATTCGGTTACAACATCGTTGAGAAAACTTCGCTTTCCGGCCGTCATTAACGGTTGCGGCCACACACAATAGAAGACACGAGGAGTTGTTTTGGCTTTTTTGATAATCTCGTGCAGTTCCTTCAATTGAGTTTCGAGATTTGATGCCAACTCCCCGGCTGTTTCTTTCTGATTTGTCAGTTCCCCAAGACGCCTTACATTCCTTGCAATGTCCGACACTTTGCCGTTTTTCAAAACATCGACATGTACGTTGTGATTCTTGAGCTGTGACGCAAGCGCATCTTGTCCGGACACCAACAGCGCCGACTGCGCATGAAGGTTGGCGAGACGCTCGAAATTGGCTGAAACAAAAGTTCCAACCTTCTCCTTTTGCTTCACTACTACGGGATAGTCGCAGTATGCGCACACGCCTTTGAGGTTGTCTTGGGCGCCGATGGCATAGAGAAGTTCGGTATTTGAAGGCGCGAAGGATACGAACTCTGATGGCTCGGCGCTTGCTTCGCCGGTAGGGGTTGCGGTTTTGTCTGATGAGCTCGCACGATCGCCTGTGTCGGCGATGTTTGAACGCTCAGTGATTGCAGGCGAGCACGCACTCAACGTCGCCAAAACGCCGGCTGCAACCGCTAAAGCGACACCTTTACTTTCGCTCCCTTGAGCCAATCTTTCACCTCTGAGACTCGTTTGTCTACATCGGAAGATTGAACCACGTATGTGCGCGACAATAAATCCCACTCGTAAAGAGTCATGCGCACGAGGCGGTCGATTTGCTTTTGGTAATCAAGGTCAGTCCAGCGAAAACCGTCATCCGGCGGGGCAAACATGGGCGGAACATAAATGACGTGGGTATACTTCTTGGATTGTTCGACGCACGGGTTGTAATACTTTTCGGTATCGCCGCTCATTGCTTTGCAAATGTTCCATCGCTGCCAAAGTACCCAGCAATCAATGGTAGAACGGTCCGAGATGAAGGTTGAAATCGTCTCTTCAGTCTCGATTTGACGAGCGAGAACCTTCTTTTTGAAGCCTTCTTGATCGCGAATGTCGCCGATGCGCTCGTAGCCCATTTCTTTGCACAACTGGCGCCCTACTTCGGAAATCATGGGCAAAGAGAGAAGCGGAGCCAGCCTCTCCACCAGGGTGGTTTTGCCGACTCCGCTTGCACCAGTTACTATGATGCGACTCTTAATATGGTCCTTCTTTCATTGTTGCCGGCAGCGCCGACAAAACACGTAATTCGTGATTCCGATTTTGCGCAGCTGCGGGGCGAACCTCTTTAGTTACTGCTCTTGGCGAGGTCTCGGTGCAGCCAACTGCGGAGGAACAGCACCAGGAACTTGTTGCAGCGGAGGAAGCGCCGCACCGTTTGACTGCTGATCGCCTGTTGTCTTGCGCTTGATCATTTCGCTGAGATCGATTCCAGTGAGACCTTTCAACATCGTCATGCTTTGTGCAGCAACGTTGAGAACATCCGTTGTCACCTTGCTGGCACCCATCGAGTCTCCACCGGTCGACAGAACTGTAATCTGTCCAATCTTGGAAAGCGGCATGGCAGCAGCTTGAACGAGCTCAGGCAATTTCTCTACAATCATGCTGGCCATAGCAGCATCGTTGTATTGTTTAAACGCTTCAGCTCTCTTGGCCATCGCTTCGGCTTCAGCTTGTCCCTTTGCGGCGACAACGGTAGCTTCGGCAAGACCTTTAGCACGCTCGGATTCAGCAGTAGCCAGACCGATTGCCTTTGTAGCTTCGGCTTCGGCGATGGCTTTGATTCTTGTTGCTTCAGCAGCACCTTGCGCCGCCAATTTCACTGATAGAGCATCAGCTTCGGCAAGCATTTTGCGCTTTTCTTGTTCGGCTTGCGCCATCAAGCGAATGCGCATCTGCTCGGCTTCTGCGGGCTTCGTGATTTCAGCTTCCAGTGCAACTTGTCTTTTTTGCACTTCCACTTGTTGCAGTTCAACTTCTTTTTGAGCTTCAACGATACGAATCTTTTGTTGTTCCTCAATTAGTTTCTGTTGAGACTGCGCTTTCACGATGTCGTAAGCCATATCGCTGGCGGCTTTCTTTTGTGCCACTTCGCTTTGATATTCGGCTTGCGAGACTTGGAAGTTTTTCGAAGCTTCCGCTACGCGAGTGTCGGCGATTAGCTTAGCCTTTGCGCCTTCTTCAGCGGCTTGAGCTTGTGCAATTTGAGCATCTCTTTGAGCTTGCGCTTGAGCGATTTGCGTTTCCTTTGAAGCATGGGCTTCACCGATAGACGCTGTTCTCTTCGTTTCAGCCGTCTTTTGGCGACCAAGAGCTTCGAGGTAACCAACGTTGTCTTTGATCTCCTTAATCGTGAAGGAAACAACTGTCAGACCCATTTTGGCGAGGTCGGCAAGAGACACTTCTTGCACTCTTTGCGCAAACGCGTCGAAACTTTCAATCAATTGTTCAACGGTCATGGTACCGAGAATGGCTCTCAGGTGACCAACGAGAGTTTCATGAGCGATCATTCTGATTTCGTCATCGTCTTTGCCGAGGAATTGCTCAGCAGCAGTGGCGATCGAAATGTCGTCACCTTTCACTTTGACTTGAGCGACACCTTCAACTGAAAGCGGAACACCGTTTTTTGTAATCATCGGTGCATTTGCGTGCACTTCAATCGTCATAACTTCCAAGCTGAGCATGTTTCTTTGTTGCAGCATCGGAAGCACAACGTCACCGCCACCGACGACGATCTTAAAGCTGCGCCCGTCTTGGTTTGCACCAAAACCGGAAATGATCATAGCCTGGTTGGGACTGCATTTTTGATACAGGTTAGCCAGGATTGTTCCTAAGGATCCCAGCGCAATGGCGCCCACCACAACTATTACGCACCAAACCCACATATCCAAACCAAAAAACATGGTAGTTCTCCTTTTTGACGGATGCGCAAAATGCTTCCCCGCATCCTTATTCCCTGATCCGGCAATTCAGAATCCAGATTTCAATTGTTCACGGTCGATGTACTGAGATCTTATGCGTCGCTTGGCAAAAAACGATAATTACTCAACAATTCATTATCTTCTTGACAACCAAGCTGTTCCCCAACCCATTCAGGGATACAACAGATGGAACATCATGCCGTTTCGGCAAACTTTTTGAAGGTTGCGTAAAGCCATGAAAAAGCAGCGCCCGCTTTCGCGAGCGCTACTTCTGCGTTGTTCCATGGGAAAACGTGTCAATCGTCTAGGGCTGGTCGAGTTCGTTGACCTTCTCTTTGTCTTGGCGGGCGAGATCTGCCATTCCAAGCTGCTTGTAGGCGATGGCTCTGTGCTCGTAGGCTTCCGATTCGGATGGGTCGAGTTCGATTGCCTTGGAGAGGTCATTGATTGCTTTGTCGTACGAGCCGAGCGTGCAATATTCGATGCCGCGATGCATGAAGCTGTAGGCATCTTGGCTGTTTAGATTAATCGATTTCGAAAAGTCTTCGATGGCGTTTTCATGCAGCCCGATGTCACTGTAAGCAATGCCGCGATTGCAGTATGCAACCGAATCGCTCTTGTCCATTGCCAACACTTTATCGAAGTCTGCAATTGCCTTTTCAGAGTTGCCGAGCGACAGATAAGAGATTCCACGAAACAAGAACGGTGTTTGTCCTTTCGCGCCCAGCGTCAGTGCCTTGGAGTAGGCTATCGATGCAGCGTCAAAGCGATCGGCATTGAAGTAAGCTTCGCCGAGCTTCTCATAAATTTCGAAGTTGTCGGGGTCACTTTCAAGCTGCTTCATACAGGCTCCGACAACGGCTGTCAGCACTTGATTTTGAAGCCATTGCGAATCTTCTACGTCGGCACCCTTACGGTCTGGAACAGCTCTGGAGAGGCGTTCAACAGCGGTGCCTTCCACAAGAAGCGGTTTGATTTCAGAGAAAGACAATGTGGCGGTCGGAATTCCGAGCGCATAAGGTGCTACTTGATAGGGTTGGAAGATGAACTCGATGCCTTTGGGACCGACAGTGAAAGTCGAGAAGTTGCCTTCCTCTGCGAGCAGACCGTTTTCATCGATTGCGCCTACCGGAGCTTCGACCGTGCGATAAAGTTCGCGTCGGCAAAGATCACTCAGAGTTTCATAGTCAACTTCGCGACCGAAGATGTCTTCGAGCTTCAGAGCTTTTGCTTGAGTTAGATCGCACACGACTGTTGAAACGCCGTGATTAGGATGCACTCCGCCGCTTTGTTCGCTCATATCGAGCCGAACACATACGAGATCAGATGATGGAAAGGTTACAGTGTATCCACCGCGTACGTAGCATCGTGGTAACCCTTGCGCGTCTTCGGCAGTCTTTGGCATGTCGTCTTTCAATCTTTTGTAAGCCGAAACTGCCATGCTTTTGATCAGCCAATTGGCTTGGCGTACTCTTTCAGAGTCTTTGCACATCAACTGAGGATATTGAAAATCTACATCAAAGAACTTGTGTGACTCTTTGAAGTGAACAGTCTTTACTTTTACTTGTTGCTTATATAGAGCTTTTACTGTTGGCTTGATGCGGAGATCAAATTGATCTTGCGCATTTGAATTTTTCGCGACTGCGTATGAGCCTGTAAGAAGAACAACTGCTCCAGCGAGAGTTAGAGCCAGTTTCCAATTTGGATTCCGGGATCCTGTATATTTTGTTTCGTTCTTCAAAGATGACATGATAAATCGCACCCCCCTAAAGATTGGGCGTACAGTGAGTATTACGGATTAACGCGGACCGGCACTTGGAGAATCGTCAGCACAAAGCGACTGCTTGTCGCACTCAGCGTGCGCGCAATCTTAATTTCGCGGGAGAACGGCTTATGTCGTTCATCGCGTTTTGGTTTCTAACGGCTTTTGGATTTCTCCAATTAGTAGCATATGCGATCAACGTAATGAATCAATGGTGCTCCGGTAACGCGATTGTAAAAACGCCGCAAGAGATGCGTGAACGCGTACTTTTTCCAGTCGCCTTGCTTTGCCCGAACAGCTCATAGGATGCCAGTCTTACGGCATCATTCGAAACCAGGTTCTATGAAACTTTCAGTCCACGGTTCGACATATACAAAGTATTCGCCTAGATCGGAAATCATTACGCGCGCGCCTTTCTCGTAGGACAGATCAGGCGATAACGCTTTAGCCGCGGACGTTTGCCGTTTCGACTGCGAAACATATTCCACCTGGCCGATGTGACCAGGTTCGATCGGAATGATCACAATTGCCATGTGGCCAATCAAATCTTGAACCCGAACGGTGCTCGACGCCTGCATTCGCGACGATATGAAGTAAATGACTCGGAAGTAGATTTTTGCCGACAGCCATCCAAATATAAATGACGGAAGCAACGTAAAATGCCCGAGCGCAGGAAAGGTCATGCCCAGAAACAGTCCACAGACTCCGAAGAAACTAAGGAATATGGAAATGGACATCGGATTTAACAGGTTAAGGATTCGTTCAAAAAGACTGATCTTATGTATATGAGGAACGTGATAAAGACTGGAAGTCGTCACCTGCACTTTTCCAGCGCCTCCGTGGGTTCCATTGGCTGGGAGATCTGCAGGAGCATGCGATGCGTCGGCATTAGTGCCGGCGTGTCCAGCTGCGTGACTGGCTCCATGTCCTGTGCCTGCAGAGCCATGCCCTGTGCCTGCGGAACCGTGTCCGGCGCCCTGACCACCGTGTCCTCCGGCAGAACCATGCCCGGCGCCCGCAGAA
>CAZCZI010000038.1:0-6825 GCA_964503045.1 uncultured Candidatus Obscuribacterales bacterium | reverse complement strand
TCCGGCGCCCTGACCACCGTGTCCTCCGGCAGAACCATGCCCGGCGCCCGCAGAACCGTGTCCCGCGTGTCCTGTTCCATGTGCGCCTGAACCTCCGGCCCGTCCGGCGCCATGCGCACCCGCCGCGCCGTGTCCGCCGCCATGACCTCCAACTCCGTGACCAAGCCCTGAGTGCCCGGATAAGTGCCCTGCGTTCCCTCCAGAGTGCCCTATGCCTGCATGGCCTCCTCCATGTCCTCCAACTCCATGTCCAATGCCTGCATGGCCTCCTCCATGTCCTCCAACTCCATGTCCAATGCCTGCATGCCCATGTCCGACACCTGCGTGTCCTCCTGTATGCCCGCCGCGCAACGCGCCTCGCAAGCCGCCACCGTAAACCGAAACAGCAAGTGACATGGCACCAATTAGTGCGGATCCAAAATAAACCCGCATGGTTACTTCATCAATCATATTGATGGTTAGAGCTTCTGCTCAAGCTTTTCATCAAGCTTCTCAAACTTCGCTTCCAGGTCTTTGTCGTCGTCGATCTCGATAGACACCCATGGTTCAACCAAAACAAGATTTGCCTCGCTGTGCGTAATCATCACTTTCGATCCGCGTGGAAACTCCATGCCGGGCTTCGCCGGTTTAGCCGCGGATTGATAGCGTTTAGAACCCATCACATAGGTCACCTCTCCAACCCTGCCTTCTGTGATTGGAGTGTTGACCTCAGCTTGGTGCCCGACCATGTCGGTCACTTTTGCGTTGGTCGAAACAGCCATCTTGCGCACCATCAAGCGAATCATTCGTTTAAACGTGTTGCTTGCCACCGTTCCGACAAAAAACGCTGGAATCAGTGTGATTGCACCCAACCACGGCACGCTGAACATCAAGACGAAACCCGTCAAACCGAAGAACGTCAGCCAAATACTGATTCCGATTGGGCTCAACACACCCAGAACAAATCTGACAATTTTGCCCGAGCGATGATGCACCACTGGAAGCGCTCCGGTTTTTGCCATCGACGAATCGTCGCCGTCGCCATGTCCGTCGCCATCGCCATCGCCATCGCCGTCTCCGTGACCATCACCATGTGCATGGGCATCGCCGTGTGCTTCGCAATGACCTCCATCGTCTCCACCGTCGTGCCCACCGTCTCCGCCGTCGTGATCTAAGTTTCCCAAAAGCACGTTGAAGAACAGATAGCCGGTTCCTAAAACCAAGGTGCCCAGATAAATTTGTCCAAAAATTCCGCCGGGAATCATATACTCACCATTTTCTGCATTGTGTATGTAGTTGGTGAATACCCCGAAAAGTAAATTGCAAAACGCAAAAACGCTACCAGGCGCGTGAAGAAAAGACTAAGATTGTGGGGTATTTGTATTTCAGTAGGCGAGAGCGCGCCGTGGAAATTGTAGTCACACACAACAGCATGGATTTTGATTCGCTGGCTGCCCAGTTTGCAGTCACCCTTCTGCATCCGACTGCACGAATAGTGTTGGGCTATCCGCTGGTGGGCAACGTCAGAAGCTTTCTGTCGCTCTATCGAAGCTCGCTTCCGATCGTGCAAATCAAGTATCTCAACTTCGAACGCGTGACCAAAGTGTTCGTCGTCGACACGCAAGACCTCGATCGCCTTGATGACGGCGTGCGGCGACTGATAACCGAACCACCCAGCGGTCGTCCACCAGTGCCCGTTGCTGTTTTCGACCATCATCAACTGAATGAGTCGAGTCATCTGATGAAAATCGCGCAATCAGATTCGGTGATCGAATCAGTAGGCTCTGCCACCACAATTCTTGTCGACAAGATTCGCAAAGCCAAGCTTCCCCTCACACCATTTGAAGCAACGCTTCTTGCAGTAGGGATTTACGAAGATACAGGCTGCCTCACATATAGTGGCACTACCGAAAAAGACGCGGCCTGTGTAGCATATCTTCTAAAACACGGCGCCGATCTTATGCGGGTTAACGAATACATTCGTCCGCGCTTCAATGATGCTCAAATCAAGCTACTTGAAGACCTGGTCAAAAATTCCAAATCAATGACAGTGAGCGGCGCTCGCGTTGTTGTTGCAGGAACCGAAATGCCTAAGTTTCTCGATGGTCTAGCGACGATGACACGTAAGTTGATCGAAATCGAGTCAGTGGATGCTGCGTTCACTGTCGTGCTAATGCGCGATCGCATTCACGTAGTCGGAAGAAGCGATTCACCTTCAATAGATGTTAGACACATCGTCAGACATTTTGGCGGAGATGGGCATAGGGGCGCTGGTTCTGCTGTGGTAAAGAGCACAGATGTTTCTTCGGTGTTACGGCAGATCGAAGAAAGAATACGCACTCAAGCACATCCCGAAGCAGTGGCCTCCGATATTATGACCTCGCCCGTCCGCACCATTCTGCCTACGATCTCGATGGACGAGGCGAGCCGAATCATGTTGCGCTACGGGCTCGACGGCTTAATTGTCGTCGAAGGAAAGCAAATCGCCGGTGTGGTCTCAAGACGCGACATCGATCAAGCCGCACATCACAAGCTAGGTCACGCTCCGGTATTAGGATTCATGAGTCGTCCGGTGATAACGATTACCACCGAGACTCCTTTGAGCGAAGTTCAACAAATTTTGGTGAAGGAAGACATTGGAAGAGTTCCCGTTCTGGATTCCGAAGGAAACTTGGTTGGGTTGGTGTCCAGACATGACGTGCTGAAGACAATGTATGGAACAAACATGCCGGAAGAAGTCCTAGAATCCGAACAAGATATGGAACCCTCCGAACCCATTTATCATGAAGAGTTCAAGGAACGCATGGAGCATTTGGAAGCACCGACCAAGTGGCTCTGTGAACAAATCGGCAGGCACGCAGCCGCACTTAATATGGTGGCATATTCGGTTGGCGGCTTCGTCAGAGACATGCTGCTTGGCCTGCAAAATTTCGATCTCGATTTCGTAATCGAGGGCTCTGCCGCTCAAGTTGCAGAGCGCCTTGAGTCCTCATTCCCAGGGCGACTTCAAGTCGTCGCAAAACACGATCGGTTTCAAACCGCAACTCTTTCATATTTCGCCGACAAGAAACGCGAAGTAGATGTCTCAACTGCACGCATCGAATTCTACGAATTTCCTGCAGCGCTTCCCACGGTCGAGGCCTCGGGGCTAGAACAAGACCTGCTGCGACGCGATTTCACTATCAACGCCTTTGCCGTAAGTCTAAAACCAGGAGAGTATGGAACCCTAATCGATCACTTCGGAGGACTTCAAGATCTCGCCAACAAGAAAGTTCGAATTCTGCACAAATTTAGTTTCATCGAAGATCCGACGCGTATCATCCGCGCAGCGCGATTCGCTGCACGCCTGGGCTTCACCCTCGAGGAAATGACGAGAGAACAAGCTCGACGCGCAATCAGCATGGGCATTTTCGATGATCTTGGTGGCGTCAGAATACGCGCCGAGCTTCGACTGATACTAGAATCGCCTCACAGAATCAAAGCGCTCGATCTTCTCGGAGATCTAGGTGGAAGGCTACGATATCTTGATTCAGAGTTAGAATACGGCTTGCATGTTCGCAAATTGATTCGGCGAGCCGAGCGATTGCTCACTAGATACTCCGTGAATGAACCATGGACGGTTTACCTTGGTCTCTTGCTCTCAGAACTTCCACAACATCGACTGCCCCTGGTGTTAGACCGATTGCATCTAGCAAACGATCAGAAAGCGATCGTACAAAAGGGAATTGAAATTCCGCAGCATTTTCCAGATAGGATGGGACTGCTCAAAAAGAGTGAAATCTACTCGTTGCTTCACGGCAAACCACCCGAAGCCCTTGCCATTGCTGCATGTTTGGCGCCGACTGGCACAAGCCTTCGCCGCATGATTCGTGTCTATCTGGAAGAACTTCAAAACATTCGGGTCGAACTTTCCGGCGGCGATCTGATGAAACTCGGCTTCAAAGAAGGCCCGCAAATCGGTCGAACGCTCAACAGCGTTCTCGCTGCAAAGCTTGACGGGCTGGTGCAGACCAAAGATGATGAAATCAAGTTCGTGAAAGTGAATTGCCCGGTTTAGCGATCCCCGCCATTCGGAAGCGAAGCAAACAACGCTTCCGGCGCCAAAACGCGCACCGCTCGTGGTGCCACCCGAATCTGCATGGGAGTCGTCCCCACCGGGTCGCCATCTATCATTGCCGTAACCTCCCGCAGTCTATCCGGCTTACTCGGTAATTGCTTGGTCACCATACTCTTGAGTCGGTTCCACCCATGCTGAATTTGCGATAGCCGGCTTCTAAGCGGCAGCACTTCAATGCTGACGTACCTAACCTTCTTGATGTAATACGGCGCCTTTCCACCGACAAAGGCACCAGCGAATTTAAAGCCCATATCAATGTAATCCTGAAACTCTTTCGGCGCCAAGATAACCAGATCGAGCAAACCATCGTTGAGCTCAGCAGTATCGGAAAGCTTTCCCAGTCCGAGGTCTGCCAAGTTAGTCACGAATATTCCAGATGCCGCAATCTTGAATGAGTCTTCGTCAGCGTTGACTCTAAACACCACCGGTGGTAGCGCAAATGTTTGCACGACAGAAGATGCATATGCCAACATCTTCCAATTGGCCTTGTCTTTTTGCTCGGGCATGATGATTGCATCAGACATCGGACCGCAGCCGGCGGCCACTGCAAAATAATTGCCGTTCATAATTCCCAGATCTATCGATAACGGCCTGCCCTCCAAGACGACCTTCATTGCTTCGTCCAGGGGGTCCATCAAAATGTTCTCTTCCAAAATCATTAGATTTCTGGCGAGGAGATTTCCTGTTCCCAACGGAATTAATCCAATTGGAATGTCGAGTCCGCTCTTTGCTACAGCCTCGAAAACGAAGCGAATAGTGCCGTCTCCGCCGGCAGCCACAGCAATATCGAAGTCGCTTCCAACTTGTGAAAAGAGTTGATCAGACGTGGAATTCAGGGATGTTGCGAAAACTGTTACTAAATATTGACCTTGTTCACAAAGTCTGTGAACGATTGTCCCCAACCACAGCTCCGGGTCAACTGCCGCGCCAGAAGCGGGGTTATATACGATCAGTGCACGTTTGCTCACAACTTAAATTCTGCCTTCAATGCAAATTTTATCCCTTCTTCTTTAGATCTATCTTTTGTGAGACACGACTAAGACGCTTTCATTCGTGCACTCGTGGTGTTTTCAAGAAATCGGAGCACTCCTTGGCAGCTCGCCCGATGTGGGGCAAGAGCCTACCTAATAATCGAGCGCTGTGCTAACTTGTGATGCGGTTTTTTCAAATTAGTTGACAATTAGTTGGATTTCAGTATTGTATTCGACACTACTATTTTTCAATTTTTCGGATTCCTGGCAACAGAAAGGCGGCAATAGCTTGAATAACAGTGCCAAGCGAAAAGCAGGCGTGCTGCTGAGCTTGTCCATGGTTGCGGCAATTTGCATGCAACCATATGTGGTGAGCACTCCAGCCCTTGCCAAGGGTTCGATCCAAAATTCGTCTTCAGCCACAGTCGATGAAGAAGTGATCAACGGCAAGTCTCATACAGTATCCAAGATTGTCGTCAAAGCTCGCCCAGAGCAGGTCTGGCACATTCTCACCGACTATAACAACGCTCAGCACGTCTTTCCGCTAATGAAAAAGTGCCAGCTTCTCGAAGACAAGGGCGCAACAAAAATTGTCAAACACGTCGTTGCTCCAAGTGGACCAGTAGGCACCTTCGAATACATCATCGAAATCAAAGAAACAGCGCCTAAAGAGCTCGAATGGCATCGCCTCAGCGGCGCCTTCAAGGAAGTCGACGGTCACTGGAAGCTCGAGCCCCTGGATTGCGGACGCAGCACACTGGTGACTTACGCCTCGCACGTAAACGGCGGCTTCTTCCTTCCTGCACCGCTTATCAAACGCCAATGCAGAACCGACATGCCGCAGGTTCTCGCCACTCTGAAGCATCGGGCTGAGACGACCTCTCACATCGCCGGCGTAGCGCGCGAAAACAACCAGTAAGGCTACTTTGCCTCAGCTTGCACTTTAGGCTTCACCAAGGTCCTCAAAAACCTGCGCAGCTCACCATCTATGGCATTTTCAATGTCTTGTGCCTTGCCTTGGGCCAGAAGCTCCTCGACCTGCAAATTGTGGCGAAACCCTGCCACTCGGACAGTCTTACTGTATTTCCTCGCGTCCGGGTTCTTTACCGGGACTAAAGATTCTTCCGGTACTTTAGGTTGCTCAATCGGACCATCTTCGTTGGCGGCGACGCCACCCAGCGAATAATCCCAGAGCTCCTGTTTGAACAAAAGGTCAACCAGAACCTTATCCTCGATCCTGGGAGGCTCATCTTCGAGCCTTAGAGCATTTTCGAAGTGTCGCTTAGCTCCCTTCCAATCGCCCAGCTGCAGACATTCAACGCCTGCACGATTTTCATAGAAGGTTCGAAATGAAGATACGCCAAACTTTGGTAGGAGATTTAACTCTGTTTCGGCATTGCGGGTCACATCTGCACCCTGGAGGAAGAAATAGGGCAGCTCAGGGTCGTAGATCGCTACTTCTGGCGGCTTCTCTTTCTTTGCTCCACCGTAAAAAATAGGGGTGTAGTCAACAGGATCGGGCGATATACACGCTCCAAGACCGATTGCAGCCGCACTCGCAAGAAATACCGAGGCAAAAACCAGTCGCAAATTGTGTTTTCGCATTCGTTTCTATCTCAACCTGCAGAATGTGAATACCATGACCATTATTGCAGCGCCACGTCTCGTTGACAGTGCTCATGTTTGATAGAATGAAAAGTCCTTTGAGGAGAGGTACCGAAGCGGTCATAACGGCGCCGCCTCGAAAGCGGATGGGTG
>CAZCZI010000037.1:61408-67225 GCA_964503045.1 uncultured Candidatus Obscuribacterales bacterium | reverse complement strand
AGAAGGATTCGAAAGAGCGCTGTTACAGCGAGATCGTCCCGCTGCCGCTCTTGTTGGTCGAAACCGACGAGAAGTCACCGCAGATGTTGATGTCACCGCCGTTGTGCGTGGTGAGCGTCAAACGGGCGCCGCTGCCATCTTCGACGTCGATGGTGCCTTCGCCTTCGTTGGTCAGGTAAGCGGTCTCGCTGCGCAAGTCACTGATCGTGACGTTGGCGTTAGAGTGGCTGACCACGGTCACCTCGGTGGACTTCAGCTCGCAGATTGAGGCATCGCCGGAGCCGCGCATCTCGATTGAGGTGCGGCTGGCTGAGAGCCGATTCTCCACGGTGAAGTAGCTGTCTTGGTCGAATGCACCGACGAACTCGGTGCCTTCGCAGTCATCGACGTCCACGTTACCTTGACCCAGAGATTCGATGTTGGTCTTGGGCGAGTTGATGGTGGTGATGTCGACGTTGCAGTTGGAGCTGGGCGTCAGCTTGATGGTGGTCGACGAGGTTGCGTAGATCTCCTCGCAAGTGAAGTCACCGCTGCCGTCTTCACAGACAAATTCGAAGGTCTCGACCGAGATGCGGTTGTTGACCGTGAAGGAGCTGGAGTCGGCGAAACTGGCTTTCAACGTGCCGCCCGACACGGAGTCGAACTCGCAGTTGCCGGGGCCGTGCGAATTGACGGTGAGATTCTTGCAGGTGACGGCACCAGCAGTGGTGTTGCAGTTGGAGCCGGAGGGCAGCTCGATGACACCCTCTTCGACGTTGAGCGCGTCGGAGATGTCGATGTCGCCGGTGCCTTCGACTGTGAGCTTCAGCGTCTTGGTCGAGGTAACCGTAGGCACCTCGATGTTGCCGTTGTTTTGCCTGACGTCGAAGACTGCCGCTTCCACGCGGTCGAACCTGACCGCACCGTTGTCGGACATCTCGACTTTGAAGCTCTCCAGCTCGGTGAGCTCGCCACCGGTGAAGTCGGCGGAGTCGGTGGAGGTGAGCTCTACCTTGCCGCCGACCCAGCGCTCGATGTTGACCTCGTCTGTGCCTTCGTTGAAGATGATGAGGTCACCGCGATGCGCTTCGGGAACGACCACTTCGAGCTCATCGCCGTCGAAGATGACGGAGACTTTCCGCCCGTCGACGAGGATGTCGGCGCCGATGATTTGAACCCGAGCAGGGTCGACCGGCTCGCGGCTCAGGCTGACCACTTTGACCAACTTGAGTGTAGCGGACGAGCCAATCTTGTCGGCGTCGGCGGTCTCGACCTGCGAGAGCGTACCTTCGCTGTTCTTCCAGTTGACTGGATGGTTGGCGGAAATGACGATGCGCCCCGCGGCACCTTCGCGCTTCACTTTGACCGACGCGCCCTTGACGTTGATGCGAATGGCGCTGTCGGTGGGATACGAGGCGATCTCCCTCATTTCGTTGGCCGCGACGTAGAGTTGCGTGATGTTTGCACGCACTGAGGAGGTGGTGCTGGTGGCTGCGCGTGTTAGGCGTGGCACGAGCCAGAACAGCGCTGCCGTGAACAGCGCGAGAAGAACAAGAAATGCAAGTAGTGTTGCCATGTAAACTCCGTTCTTGATAGACGCGCGAAAACACGCCTCGAAAGAGGCGGCGCGCAATCTCGATTGAGTTGAACCATGGCTGCTTTGAACAGCCATAGTTTCGATCCGCTTGACACCAGATGCGGTGCGCTAGTCGACGTAGTCTTATACGCACCGCAGGGATGCGACAAGAACTAATGATGACTGGGCACTAGGTGTGTCTTTGACTGATGTTTCTGCGGGATCGGTGAATTTGTAGACAGATAGAACTTAGGCAAGAGCCTCTTATTCAATCAAGAATTGTCAAGAACCTTTAAATCAAGATATGTTCAGGGTTAGCGCGAGTTGTCATATAGATCAAATATGGCAAATATTTTAGATGTCGCGGGTATGTAAGCAGGGTGGAACATTCGATATTTATTGGGGTGAGTCTCAATGTTTTTTGGCCCGAAATCTGGCGAAGCCGTAATGTTAGATTATGCGAACTTCATCACCAACACTAAGCCAAAACGACTCACTAGGCTCTTGAGGGCCGTTACTTTTTCCTGCAAAGTAATAGCCGAAGTTGACCTTCTCACCCGAGCGCCTGTACTCACTCAAAGTACGCAGCGGCTCCGGGCCATCCAATTCGGCAGTTGATTGCTCGATGGTGACTATCACACAGCGTGCACACGGTTTTGTACGAGTAAGTGTCACACCCCCAACCTGAAGCTGATCGACCGAGTCCTCGGCGTAAGCACCAAGCCCGCGAATCACGATTGATGGGCGAAAGCGGTTCATTGCAACGGGTTTAGCAAGTCGTGCATTCAGATCTTCGAGACTTTCTTCCGAAATAACCAGGTATGGCATACTGTCGGCAAAGGCTACTCTTGGCATAAAGTCAGCATTGTTTGGAGCTTTGCTTAATCGAACGACACTTTTATCATTGCGCAAAAGTCTACAGGAAATTTGCAAATAGTCACTGAGCCACTGCGCTGCCTCATCGCCCTGATCGAAGCCCGCACAGGCGTTGCCCCAGACCTCGATGTTTCTTCTGTGTTTGGCGTTCGACACGGTCTCTACCGGTAGTGGTAGCATATGCGGTGCGTGGAGGGTTAGCGTTCCATCGTCGCCTACTTTTGGTTCGATCAAGGCCATAGGCTTGCTGTCACGTTGTGTGAGAACCGTTCCATCCTTGCCGACGATGACCCATTCGCGATCATACAAGAGACCAAACTCTGCCAGTCTTGTGCGGCTGACTGCTTGGACGCCGCATGACTTAATGGGATAAACGTATAGTCCGGTGACGGTTGCATTTGACATGGCACTAGACTACTACGTTCATGCAATTCGATCCTTGAGACTAGTTCAACTTGCGTCGCGTCGGTACTATTTTGAAAACTGCTGTATGCTTGAGCGACGGTTGTGTAGGCTTTTAGGAACACGGCTTATGAGGCTCCCAAATTTTTGCAGACACATGGCATCAAAGATTGTGTCTATTTTGTTGTTGTGGGGCGTGCTGGCTGGCGGTGCGCAGGCCGAAGAGCCTTCCAAGCAGCCTTCAATGAAGAGTCAAAGGCAGCTTCAACAAGCAAGTGCGCACCTTAACCAGGGGGTGTACAAAGCGGCAATCGATGAATGTTCCAAATGCATAAAAGCCAATCCCAATTGCGGCGAAGCTTATCTGCTCAGGGCAGAAGCTCGGCTGCTTAATAATCAGCGTGATGACGCGATCAGTGATGCAGCTGAAGCCAGTAGACTGATACCGAATATGATGGCGCCGTATTTTATTGAGGTGCAAGCACTTTTGATCGTGCACACGCAGGAAACCGGCATTGCCGAATGCACTTACATGATTCCTGATGCTCCCCATCGTTCTGCCTTGTTTTTGGCGCGAGGACTGCTGCATGTTCTTGCAGGCAACAGCCAAGCGGCAATAAACGACTTTGATACCGGGCTTTCGCAGAATCCGCCGAAGCCTTTGGAAGCATGGCTTCTTGGAGCGAAGTTCGGTGCGTACAAGTCTCGCCATGAAGAAGACCAGGCCTGGGACTTTCTGGCCGACTCGAAGGCGCTGTTCGCTCAGCTTTTGAAGGCTAATCCAAACGACTTGTCGATTTTGTTTTTGCGCGGGGCTATCTCTGATTTTTCGGGCACACAGTCTAATCCATCGGATTTTTCGGTGTTGCTCAAAAAAAATCCTGGACCCATGCTCAAATATTATGCAACTCACATGATTGCTTCTGAAGAGTCTGAAAAGGGGCACTACTCAAAAGCTGTGGCACTGTTGGAACAGAACACCAAACTATGGCCGCAACATCCGAACTCGCACCTGTTGCTGGCAGCGTGTCAGGCGAGGCTGGGAAATCAGAAGGCTGTAGAGCGGGAGATTATAAAACTGCATTCAATCAATCCGCTATTTGCTGTGACCTATGGGCAACGTGCCGGCTATTACGGGTCGTTGGGAAAGATTCCGGCGGTGACCTTTCCGTCGTTCCCGGTCGGTGTTTCTGGAATATCGTCTAATAAGAGAAAATCCGCACCGGCAAAGAAGCGCTCCGGGAGCCACAATTGAGCGTACATTGACTGCAGCTCACAATGCGGCTCACGATGGTTCTCAAGATAGTCCAGTTACGCTAACCGGGTTTGTATCAGAAGCACCCGAAGTCTATGTCGTTGTTTGAATTCGAGATTGTGCCTTAAGTAAATTCAGATGTCTAACTTTTACTGTTTCTCAAGACGGATTCACCAACTACATACCAGGTTTTAACCTCTGACTCGCGCAATTACTTCGTCATTACGACGATTCGAGAGCCGCAGGCCTTCTTGGTGGTGTCTCATGTGGTGTCATCCGATGCGAATGCAACCCGTTTTGTGCGAAACATCGCGCCGGCGTTCGCAGCAATTTGAAACAGTGAAACTTCACTCGATGAGCCGGTTTTCATAGTCGAACCTCGATATCGACTACGAAACGGCTTACCGAATCAACCGCAAAGTTCTGAAACGCTTCAGTCTGTTGTCACAGCTGGAGCCAATCTGTAGCGTCCTAAACGAAGGGAACAATATATGAGTAAGAAGAACGTCCTCATCGTCGGCGCAGGCGTCAGCGGGCTCACCACCGCTGTCAAACTCCTGCAAGCCGGACATGCGGTGACTCTCTGGTCGAAGGAGCCGGACGGCCAACTGCCTCCGTCCTCTCTCAACGCCTACGCGGTCTGGTGCCCGGTCTCCGATGCACAAGACCCGCGTGTCGAGCGTTGGACTTTCGAGAGTTATGCCGAATTCGAACGCATCTCTCGCGTCGCCGAAAGCGGTGTGGTGATGCGCAAAATTTTCAAGCTTACGACATCTGTCGAAGAGCCGTGGTATGCCGGCAAGTTCGCCGCCTTCCGCCACGCGCAGCCTGGCGAAATCTCTAGTGAGTATGCCGATGCTCACGTTCTCGACAAGGCGCCTGTCATCGACCCGGCTGTTTACCTGCCGTGGCTGGTGAGCAAGGTGAAGGCACTCGGCGGTCGCTTTGAGCAGCACGAAGTAACTTCCTTTGCTGACTGCCCGAAGGAATTCGACGTCGTCGTCAACTGCACCTCGCTTGGTAGCCGCGCCCTCACGGGTGACAAGGGGCTCTTTCCCGCTCGCCTGCAGGTGGTGAAGATCAAGCACAACGGCTTTGACCGTGTCGTGTGGGATGATGTCGGCCCCAACAAGCTTGCGTGCATCGTGCCGCATGCCGATTACATCAAGCTCGGCGCCGTCTATGACGAGCATCAGGAGTCGCTGGAGGTCGAGCCCGATCTCGTCGCCGGTATCCTGGAGCGCTGCCGCCGCATGGTGCCTGGCTTCAAGGTGGAGCTGTCGGATGTGCTGAGCGTTCACCGCGCTCTTCGTCCGGAGCGTGCTCGCCCGCGTGTCGAAAAGGAACAGCTGGCTGATGGTCGGCTGCTCATCCACAACTTCGGTCACGACGGCGCCGGGTACATCTACTCGCATGGTATCGCTGGCGATATCGCCGGCTACCTCGCGTAACACGACCAAATGTGGCTGCCGTTCAGTCAGGTCTGAGGATTGGCGTGCTTGGCGCAAATTCTAATGTGAATTTGCCCTTGCATGCTGTGCTCTGACCTCGCTGCGGCAGGTCTTTCGCACTGCGCTTTTGCGCTTTATCAGGGACACGGTGCCTACGAAATGAGGCTGGAAGCGGGTGTTCGCTCCTTGCTTTCAGTCTCATTTCCTCTTTGGTTGAGATACTATAAAACATAGCAAAAGAGGAAATCGGCATGGAAAGTACAGTTTGCATTTTCTGC
>CAZCZI010000037.1:50304-61308 GCA_964503045.1 uncultured Candidatus Obscuribacterales bacterium | reverse complement strand
AATTCTTGCGGCTTCCAACGCACAGCCCCAGGACATCGTGATTCCTGAGCCGCCATGTCCATAGTTGTGTACCAGCCGGATTTCACCTGCGCTTTCACCCTCGAGCCTAACCCCTGTGTCATCAGGGTCTCGATAGTACCTTAGGCCTTCGCGCGCTGTAAGTGTGTTCCTATCAATCGTTTGATTAATCCAATTCTTCAGGATCGTATCGTTGAGTTCAATGATCGGTGTTGGAATGGAAGTATTCCCGATTGTTACTTCGCCGGCAGCGACTGCAGTTCCCACCCAATCTCCAGCTTCATTCACGATGCCCGGCTCGCGGGTTTGCCCGAGTATCCAGCCGTCGGAGCGAGAGAAGAAGTGCACGTATTCCGGCAACCCATCGCCTCGCGCAAACACGTTCGCGGTGGGAGTGTAGTTGTAAGCAAGCGGCACCCCGTCGAGGTCCAAGACCATCGGCATGTTGAGAGCAATTGCTTGTTTGCCTCGAACAATCGTTGCCGGTGCTCTGTCAGCAACGGCTTTTACCGCACCCAAGCCGAGGCAGTTGATGAGTGGCTTCACGCTCGAGCGAAACAAGGTGGAAGCGAAACCATCTTTCAAGCTTATATGATGCTTCCGAAAATGCCCGCCATTGCTAAAGAAACGAACCCACAAGAAAGAGAGATACTTCGGCATGTCGGCAAAATAGGTCTCGAATCGCCAGCCCCAAAGATACTCCGCACCCGGACGAGTCGGGGGATTCAATGATTTCGATAAGGTCCGAGGCGTTCCCTCAAATGTTTGAAATCTCATTCTGCGTGTACCCAGAGCCGCCTCTGTGGGCTCATTTTCGTAGACTTCAAACATTCTGTGGATCGCGACACCGGGTTCCGTCATCTTTGCCAAAGCACCGAAAACACTCTGAGTGGCGTCGGATACGTGAAGAAGATTCTTGACCTTTAAATTGTGTGGATAAGCCGTTGCCATTGCATATCCAGTTGGAATGTGAGGATGTTCAGGCGTTTTCGCGTTTTGCGTAGTGACTCGATCGCTCAGGATTGCAACTTTGAGTCCAAACGATTGAAGAACAATGGCGGTCGTGAGTCCGCTTATGCCGCCGCCCAGCACCCAAACGTCGCATGAGTCCAACTGTGCATCGGATGCCTCAGGAGGTATGTTGAATCCAGGGATTTCGAGGGTCACGGAACCTGGCTATCCAAGGGCTCTTTCAAGATCCGCAAGCAGATCCTCTAGCGGTTCGATTCCAACCGACAATCTTATTGTTGTGTCGAGAATGGCGCATGGTCCGGTTTGCTGCTCGGGGAATGAGCGTGCGTAAAACAGCCAGGCTGGGTTTGCGATTGATTGCGTGAAGCCGGTACCAAATGCGATGCGGAACTGGCGAAGGCGATCGAGCGTTTCGCGCATGGCGTCTGGTGTTTTCGTATCGAATGTGAGCACCGAACCGAAATCTTTCATCTGCTTTGCAGCCACTACGTGATCGGGGTGGCTTTCCAAGCCGGGATAGAGAACGCGTGTGACCTTTGGATGTTTTGCAAGAAACTTCGCAATCGCGAAAGCGCTCGAGGATTGGCGCTGAATGCGGAGTTCGTAAGTCTGCATTCCCTTCCAGATTTCGACTGCAGCGTGTGCGCTCAGAGCGTCTGTGTTCCACACGTTGCAGTTTTTGATCTTGGCGACCAGTTCTTGTTTGCCGAGAACGGCACCGCCCATGACGTCGCCGACGCCGGAGGCGAATTTGGAAAGGCTGTGTACGATTACGTCTACAGGAACATTGCCATGTTGATGGAATCCGGACAAGGAGTTGTCTAAAACGGTCATGATCCCGTGTTCTTTAGCCAAAGCGGTGAGGCGATGCAGGTCAGGCACACGTGTCATCGGGTTTGTCGGTGCTTCCAAAATGAGCACTTTGGTTTTTCCTGGTTGAATGTGTTTAGTGATCTCGCTGAGATCGTCGACCGTCAAAAGCGTGTGGGTGACGCCGAAGCGAGTGAGAACGGTTTCGACAAATAGACGTGTCGATTTGTATGACTCTCGCAGCAGAATCAAGTGATCGCCAGCATTGAGCAGCGCCATCAAAGTGGCTGCCATGGCAGACTTGCCAGTGCTGGTCACCCAGCAGCGTTCTGTTTTTTGGAGCCCGGAAAGCAGCTTCTCCAGAGCGGCCAAGCTTGGGTTGCCATCGCTGAGATACACCCAACCGTCTTGCTCTCCTTTGAGCAGCGACTCCCAATTTTTCATCGTCGGCAACGAAAAACTGATCGTTTCAAACGATGGAACAACGAATGGATCGTTCTTTTCTTGTACCGCCCAATGACGCTTGGCTAGCTCTTCTTCTTTAATTACCACGGCACCTTTTCTCCTGAAGCATGCAAAAACAAACCGGTATCCGAACGTGTTTCCACTAAATCTAAAATGCTCTTGGCGGCGTCGCGCGGCTCTGTATCGGCGTCTTTTGGTCCGAAGCGCGTTTTGACCTTACCGGGGTCGACGGCGATGACGCGAATGCCTTCGGATTGAAGTTCTACCGACAGGCATGAAGTCAGCATGTTGAGAGAAGCCTTTCCGATGCGGTATGGGTATGTTGCTTGATCGTGCGGCACCGTGCCGGTTGCAACCCATTCTGTGGAGCCGAAACGCGATGACATGTTGACGATCATTGGACGCTGGGAATTGCGAAGAAAAGGCAAGCATGCCCGTGTGCATCGAATTGGACCATAGCAATGGACTGCCAACACTCTGTCTAGTTCGTCGTAACTCATTCCTAAAATGCCGTAAGCAGAGGCGCCGAAGCCTGCATTGTTGATGAGCAAATCGACTTTCTCGACTTGTGTTTCGAGGAACTCACGCAATATGTGTTCGGTTGAGGGTTCTGTGACGTCGCAGCGGACCGGAAGTATGTTTTCTGGATCTTGTGCGAACAACTCGCTGACGTCGAGCAGCTTTCTGACTAGCGCGACAACGACATACCCACGGTCGACGAGTTCGTCGACGAGAGCTTTTCCGATACCGCGGGCGGCACCAGTCACCACGGCTACCGGCTTATTCTTCGAAGTCGAGTTGTTTCTCTGTGTCATACCGACGCCTTCACTTCCCAAGTTGCAGGATCGACCAGAATGTTCTTCGGCAGCGGGTTTCCATGGGTTCCGATTTCCATGTGATGGGCGAGGTAACCGGCGGTGTTGGCGAACAAGACGAAGTCGTCTCGCTCCGGGATGTAGGGTAAATCAAGCTTTCTTCGATACAGTAGATCACTTTCCGAGCAAAGATTGCCGACGAAGTAGGCTCCCTCGGTTGCGCGCGGGCGTCGATCGTTGACCGGCAAAATAGGGTCACAGCAGTACTCCGCACGAAATGGGCGAAGGTTCATGCGATTCATTTCAAAACCGACGAGAAGATTTCCAAGCGTGTCGCGCTTGCGAAACGTCACCGTGGCAAGCGTCATGCCAACGTTGTCTAGAAGTGCTCTACCCGGTTCGAAGTACAAGCCGAGTTTGCGATTTGTCAATTGCTTGTGAAACGGTGTTCCATTCTCCGCATAGTCGAGAACGGCTGCAATGAAGCGCTCTTTCGACATGTTGTTCCACGCTGGATAAAGGTCGGGTTTTCCAATGATTTCGTCTTGCACCCGATGGTATCCGAGGCCGTCTTCTAGATAGGTGAAGGATGGCCGCTCGCCGCGAACCGAAGCGAGAAGTGAATCGTTGAACTCTTCCCATTGTTCTTTCGAATCAAGGTAACGCATGACGATGCCGCCGCCGAGATCGACACCTTTTATCGTGTGACCTTGTTGAGTCGCATAGTCAACGGCTTCTAGGAGGCGCAGCCCAGCTATAGCTCGTTGTGTCGTGTCATAACGATCTAGATGTGCGTGCAGAAACTCGAGATTGACATGTTTCGAGTCGATCTTTGAAATAATCTCTCGGTGATCGTCGAAGGGTAGTCCGAAGCGGCTGAACACCTTGGTTCCTAAAACCTCAAAGCCAGCAAAGCGAAGGCCGATGCGAGCAGATGTGTTTAGTGTGGAAGCTGTTGAACTTATCTGTTCAAGCTCATCAATGTTGTCGATAATAAGCAAGCAGCCTTTGCTGACAGCGATCTCGATTAGTTCTTGCTTTTTGCCAATGGCTGTAATCACAACCTGGCTTGGTGGTACGCCGAGCGAGAGTGTCTCTTTGACCTCTTGCAGGCTTGCCGTGTCGACGCCGATGCCTTCTTCTTTGGCGAGTGATACAAACCATGGGAGTTTGTTGGCTTTGCGTGCGAAAAAGACACTGCCGGCGACACCGCGATCTTGGAGTGGCGAGCGAAGGTCTTTGACGTTCCTTCTAAATTCCGACTCTACAACCACGTGCAAAGGAGAGCCATAAGCGCTAAGCCAGGCGCTGGCAACGCCTGGCCTTTCAATTAGGTTATTCATCCATGGTGCAAGCTTCGGTGTTAAATGCGGTGCACAATCACGGCGCGAAGCAACAGTTGTCTCGTGTAGCATGGTCTAGTCGATCGGTGTGCGATCTGCCTCCGGTACTGGGTGAATGCGCGGGAAGTACTCTTCGCCAAGCGTGTTGTAGTAGTCTTCCACATGTGGAAGTGGCGAGTCGCAGCACAAGAATGTCAGCCAGATTTCTCCTTGATTGCGCAGGGCATCGAGTTTTCCAGCGGCTTTGGTCTGGGCGAGATATTTGAGGGCGCCGGCATAATTCATACCGGAGCTCGGTCCGCCCATGATGCCCCGTCTCAAAAGTTTAACGCTGGCGGCGAAGCCCTCTTCGGCGGTCAGCTCCACGCGGGCGTTCGCGACATCCTGCCAGTCGAATGTGACGTCAGACAAAAGCGAGTTCTCACGTGGTCCGGGAATGGCATGTCCGGAGGCCGGGCAGTTTGCAACCACTTGAATCTGCGGGTTGCGCTCTCGCAATCCGCGGGAGATGCCGACCATAGTGCCGCAGGTCCCTAAGCCGCAGGAAAGGACGGCGAGGCGTCCCTGTGTTTGCGCCCAAAGATCTGGAGCGAGCCACTTGGCGAAACCCTCGGGATTATCAGGGTTGGTGTATTGTCCTGGGTTGAGCCAGCCGGGTTGCGCTCCCATGGCGGCAGCGCGTTGGCTTCGTGGCGCGAGCACGCCGAAAAGGTCATGACCGGCTGCTGGATGCAGATATGGCTCGATGCCGAACAAGCGCAGCATTCTCAATAGACCTGGCGGAATCGAATGATCGACGATTGCGCAAGTGTTGTCTACGCCGAAGAGGCGAGCAATGATGCTTAGCGAGAGCACCGTGTTCGATGATGAACTTTCAATGATGCGTTCTACCTTTGCCAGATCGCCGCGATCTGCGGCTTTGCTGAGCATCGAAAATGCTGGTATCGACTTGATGTTCATCAGCGGAACAAGCGACATCATCTTTGCGAAGATGCGAACACCGTCTAATTTGAATGGGTTGAGATCGGCTGGAAGTTCAACTAATGGCGTGGGGGCGTAGTTTTGAGGGCTGAGGTACTCCATCAATGCTGTTTCGCCCATGAATACGCTTGCGCGAATGCCGGCTTTCTCAGCTGTGTGTGCTCGACCGATTGGAGCTACGACAGTCGCCGGGCGAAATTCCTTGGATTCGCGCTGATCTTTATGGTCGCGCGGCTCTGGAGCCTTCGCATTCCACAACTTCGCCATTTCGTTGCTTGCTTGCTCGAGGACTTCAGCAAAGACAGTCATTTCGGATGTCGTTTCGGTGCCCAGTGAAACGCGCAAGAAGGGCTCTTCGAAAGGAGTCGAGGGTGCCGTGACATAGAGCCGTGATACATCGAAACCGAAACTTGTGCTCAGTGCAATCGGATGACCGCATTCTCTGGAAATCTCGACTACCTTTGCTTCAAACTCCTGATAGTTGCGTACGGACTTGAACTGTCTGTGAAGGCGAAGATTGAGGCAGCTGCCACGATACCATTGGGCGGCGTGGGTTCCTTCGTTGAGCCAAGCAATTGATTCGAGCACGCCGGCATGTTGTGGCGAATCAATATATTGCTGCATGCGTTCGGCAAGGAAGCGAGTGTTTTGCGAGTGCCGCTTCATGCGTCGGATAAGGGCTTCACGATTGGGTTTTGGAAGTGCTCCAACGCTTGCATCGGCAATGTTTCCACCAAAGCGCGCGCGTGCTTTTCGGAAATTTTCGTGAATCGTATCCGGTGCATGGAAGATGCTGATGCCACCAGTGACGGTGTCCATACCAAATTGATGGTGTTTGGCGAGGCTTTCGACGAGAATTACGTAGACATGCTCGGGCAGTGACCTCAATAGATCGGTAGGCAGTAAGACCGTGGGCACGCAGGTGGTGTCGATCACTATCGCTGTCGGCTCGGTTGTCTCTGTTCTTGCCCAATCGAGAATGGCGGCGATATCGAAGGAAACAACGTCTCCGCAATTAGTAACCGCGTCACAGAACACCACTGATGGAAGTTGCTCGCGAAGAACGGCAATTGTTTCCTCGGTTGTTTGTGGGCGGGATTGCAGAGCGTGAGGAAAGAAAGCCCGCGCTAGATGCAGGTTTTCGAAGTACATCGGTTGAAAGATGACAGTAGATTCGCCCAGGCGGAGTTCGTGGGCGATGAAGCTCAGCATTGTCGTAAAGGCAGCCATGCCGCAGTTGGCCAGGTAGCCGACGGCGTTTTTGCTTGCGAGGTGAGATACATATTGATCTACGAATTGTTTTTCGTATTCGAGGGCATCGAGGTGCCCGTCTCGTTTGTAGTCCCAGCGATGTTCAGCGATACCGTCGGTTAGCCGGTTTTCGCCAATTGCGATTGTGGATGCATAGACCGGACTTTGCCAATCATTCGCGCAGAGGAGAACACCCCGTTGTCTATATGTCGCACGTAAAGCGGATTTGAGAGAATGAAAGTCTCGTCTTGCAGAGTCGAGCAACTCGGCCAATTGAGCCGAGTTGGACCAACGCGTGGCTTTCTCAATAAGGTCGAGATGACGTTGGTGTCGGTCTTTTAGTAATTGAACAGAACGACGGAATTGATCGTGAGACCAATCATCAATTTGATCTGTATCCGACTGTGAGCTCGCGAACGGCTCATTGCCCAGATCTTCAATGAGATGACGCAATTCGCAGAGATCGTCGACTACGTCGAGGACATTATATATGGTGTCACCGCGAAGTCTGCCGGTGTGCTTCGCGGATTTACCGAGAGGAACCGTTGCTGTATTCGCAGCCGTCAAAGCATGGGTTGAGCCTGATGAGCCGGAGTGTCGTATCGGAGTGGGAGTGAGTTCTCTGCTAAACATTACGTGGAATAAGGATCCTTTCTGACTCTAAGAGTTCCTGGTGGATTCACTTGAGAACCGCTTGTGTATCCGATTTGAAATCGGATGCATATTGAGAGTGAGCTTTCGAGCCGCGTTTCAAAGGGACAACGCGATGCTGCAATGCGCAGGTTAGTAGCGCTTAATTGCGAAGCGTTCTCAATTACGATTGCACCACGTTACAACGCGCATGTTGCACTGTCAACACAAAGCGGGCACTGTGTAGGAGTATCTCCAATTAAAATCTGCGCATATTCTCAATGACTCTGAAGAGGCACCAGAATTGAGCCCTGGGATGCTTGCGTGAGTTGCGATAAAGTTTATTGAGACGGTCTCTCAATAAACTTTTGTATCACCTTGGCATCTTGGAAACTGTTTTTAAGTGCCACCATTCTTTCGAATGAGAACATCTGGATTGATTAGTGCTTCTTGGAAACACCGTTGAATCAAGATCTCCAGATATTGATAGCATCTGCATACTTATTTCTTTCAACTTTTGCTAAGAATCAGAACTCGTTCCACCAAAAAACATTCAGTCTTCCGCCAGTGACACCAGCGTGTTGAACGACATGCGCGGAAAGACATCTTTGAGTTCGTCAGCCACTAGCCAAGAGCATTCTGGGCGCTTGGAACGATTCTCAATAAGGTGAGCGATATTGCGAACCACTCTTTTGGTTTTCAAGAACAACCAATCAAATGGAGCGTTTTCCAAATGTCCGAATCCAGCAAATCTTCCAAAATCATCGTCTGTGTGCGCGGAAAGAAGTGCCCCAAGCGCGGATCCAAAGACGTGTGTGCCGCCATTGAAGAGGAAGTCAAGAATCGAGGTTTGAGTGACAGCGTGACTGTAAAGCAGTCGGGCTGCCTCGATCTCTGCAAGAAGGGCCCGTCTGTTGTCGTGATGCCAGGCAAGACAAAATACGGACGCGTCCAGAAGTCTGATGCGGCTGAGCTCGTGAAGGCTTGTGCCAACGGGCAAAGCGTCGATCGTCTTCGCCTGAAAAAGAAAAAGAAGAAGTAGGGAGTTGTCAGGTTGTGAAAGCTTCGTCAGGTGAGTGATCTCATATCAGATTAGGCTTTCGCACATAATCGTGATTTCTCTTGAAATGTAGATACGATCTTTCTAGCGTAAGAGAGTTTCATTTTTCTTCCAATACGGTTCTCTAAAACAACAACAACACCAAGAGATTCTGTTGTTTCACATTAAATCCACGACTCTCATCAGAGCCGTGGTTTCTGGCCACTTCGTTTACGGCCAGTGAAATCTTGTAACCAGGAGTCTAGAGATATGGACAGCGGAAACCTAGTTTTCATGCTGGCAGTGCTCGCGTTCTTCATCGTCATGAATGCTTTGTTCGTGGCGGCGGAGTACGCTCTCATCAGGCTTCGCAAGAGTCGCGTCGAGGAGATGCTGCAGTCGGGTAAAGCCGGCGCCGGTATCATCCAGAAGTTGCAACAGGACATCAACAGGTCGATTGCCGGGTCTCAGCTCGGTATCACGCTGTGCAGTCTTGCTGTGGGTGCCATTGGTCACGATACCATCATGGGTGTCGTCAACAAGGTGCTCGCTCTTGTCGGAGCCGCAGCAGTTCATCCGCCGGCATGGGTGTCGGTGGTGGTGACGTTTCTAATCCTCAGCCTCTTGCATTTGATCATCGGTGAGCAAGTACCGAAGTTCATTGCTTTGAGGCAAGCAGAGCGAGTTTCAATGATTCTTGCTAGACCATTCTCGTGGTTTTGCAAGTTGACTTACCCGCTTTTGACCGTCATGAGTTTCTTTACGGAGTGCATCCTCAAGCTGTTTGGAATGTCGATGAAAGATGGTGCTGAAAACCATGCGCCCTCTACCGACGAGTTTCAAATCCTGTTTGAGGAAAGCGTCAAGGCGGGCACGATGGGCAAGCAGGAATCTGGCTTGCTGCAGCGCGCCTTGGAGCTGAAGGATCTGAAGGTGCGTGATGTAATGGTGCCGCGGCCGCAGATGAACTGCATCGCCGACGACCTCACCATGGCGCAAGTTCTTGCTGTAGCAAGCAAGACCAAGCACACGAAGCTGCCTGTTTACCGAGGCACGCGTGATAGCGTGATCGGCATTCTCAACACGAAAGATCTCTTCGACGTCATTGTCGCCAGAAATGCCATGCCGGCAGGCAGTGCGGAGAAGCCGTTCAAGCTGACCGCGCTCGTTCGGCAGGCACACTTCGCGCCTGACAGCATGCCTGCCAGTGCGCTTCTTGAAGAGATGCGCACGCGCCGCCTGCAGATGGCTATGGTCACCGACGAGTTTGGTGCCACCATCGGTCTGGTCACGCTCGAAGACCTCGTTGAGCAGCTTGTCGGCGAAATCTGGGACGAGTACGACAAACCGCAAGCCGGCATCACGGAAGTGGTGGAGGAGGGCGAGGGTGTCTACAACGTCATCGGAGACTTGACGTTGCTCGAGTTTAACAAGCACTTCGGCACCGACATCTACTGCAGCGGTTTCTGCTCCACCATTGCCGGTGCAGTCACCGAGGCGATCGGCAGGCTGCCGCAAGTCGGTGACACAGTCGAACTCGGTGGGCTCAAGTTCACCGTTCTCGACAAGCGCGGCAACGCTATTGCTATTCTTCAGGTGCGCCGCATTCCGGTACAGCCTGAGGGTCAAACGGCGGAGGCAAGCACCGCATCTGGTGGCGAGGCCGACCCCGCTACCAACTCAACCTCTGGTGAGGCTTCCGGCAGTGGTGATGCTTCCGGTTCCAAACAAGGCGATGAGGCAAGCAACGGCGATGCTGGTTCTCCAAAAGAGAGCCAGTAACGCCTCGTGAGTTCACATCGAGACATAAAGGAGCTAGCTTATGGCGCAAGCCACAGTGACCTTGGTACCCGGTCAGAAATTTCAGCAGCAGATCAGTGCTGGTACACACACCGTCATCTCCGACCTGAAGATTCAGGCTGGGGGCGCCGACGGTGGTCCTGATCCGAAAGAGTTGTGCCTCGGCTCGTTGGCCGCGTGCACAGCGATGACCATCTTGATGGTGGCGCCCAGGCGCAAATGGGACATTCAAGAGCTGAAAGTCACTTGCACGTACAGTGAAAAGGACGACCCCGCTAGCCCGGGCACCAAGATCCCCACGATCGATGAGGAGATCGAGGTGAAGGGCAACCTGACTGCCGCTCAACTGACCGCCATCGAAAGCACGGCTGGAAAGTGCCCTGTCTACAAGCTTCTCACGGAGCCGAAGCAGGTCGTGAAATCCGTCGTGCACAAGAAGTAACTGACTTAGCAGTTGCTTCACTTTCTTCTTTCTCAAAACATCGTCGTATGACGAAGTCAACGCCATTTCTCAATACCGTGCCTCATCGCGAGGCACGGATCGTCGACATTCCGCGATTCACTGGTTGACTCGGTCTGAGCAAGGCTCGCCGAGTCGACAGTGATGTGCGGAGAAAAGGGATCTGCACATGACCCCCAACAACAAACAGAAGCTGCCCGGAATCGGGTCGCTGCTCTTTTACTTTGGTCTCGTGTATTTCATGCAGGGTCTTGCCCAGGCAAGCGGTCTGGTCAGCCAGCCGCTCAACTTCTTCTTCAAGGAGGCGCTTGGACTCAACCCGGCACAGGTGACCGAGTATCTTGCTATTCTTACCTTCCCGTGGATCATCAAGCCGCTCTACGGGCTCATCAGCGACTACTTCCCACTTCTGGGATACCG
>CAZCZI010000037.1:44025-50204 GCA_964503045.1 uncultured Candidatus Obscuribacterales bacterium | reverse complement strand
TCATCAAGCCGCTCTACGGGCTCATCAGCGACTACTTCCCACTTCTGGGATACCGACGCAAGTCGTGGTTGATGGTGATGAACACCGTGGCTGCCGGTGCGTTTCTGTGGATGACGGGGCTCAATGCTCCGTCGCAGATCGTCACCGCTCTCATGCTGACCGCTTTCGGCACTGCCGCATCTGACGTCATCGTCGATGCGTTGATGGTCGAGAAGGGCAAGATGTTGAATGCCACTGGTCGCTTCCAGAGCGTGCAGTGGCTGTGGTTCTACACCGCAGCTATCGGTACGTCTCTTGCCGGCGGCTACCTCTGCCAGCACTTCAGCCCGTCTTCGGCGCTTCACATCGCTGCGCTGATCACCATGTTCGCTCCTGTGACCGTGGTGGCCTTCACGTGGTTCATCGTGAAGGAAGAGAAGGCGCAGATGAACGTGGCTGCGCTGAAGGAGACTACGAAGGGTCTCAAGGATGCGGTGAAGTCGAAGCTCCTGTGGGCTGTCGCGCTGTTCATCGCGTTCTGGAACTTCAGCCCCAGCTTCGGCACGCCGTTCTATTACCACATGACCGACACGCTGAAGTTCTCGCAGGACTTCATCGGCACCCTCGGCGCCATCAGCTCCGTCGGTTCGGTCATCGGTGCTTGGCTGTACGGCAAGTACTTCGCCAAGCAGACGACGAAGTTTCAGCTGGTGTTCAGCATCGTCACTGGTGTCATCGGCACCCTGGCGTACCTGTCGCTTGTCGCTCCCAGCGCCAATGCGCATGCGATTGCGATCGCGCTCAACCTCGTGTTCGGCGCGACTTCGATGGTCGCCACTCTGGCTGTCTTGACGCTTGCCGCCAAGGCTTGCCCGCAGAAGGCGGAGGGCTTCACTTTCGCTGCCTTGATGTCGGTCAACAACTTCGCTGCTCAGATCTCGGCCATCATTGGCGCGCGTCTGTTCGTGGGGATGTTCCACAACTCGCTGACGCCTCTCATCTTCGTGTCGGCTGCGTTCACCGCGGCTTGCATCCTGCTTCTGCCGCTTCTGCGCGGTGTGAAGGAGGAGACCGAGGACGGTGGCGGTGGTGGTGACAACAGCGGAAACGGTGGCGACAAGCCGGAAGGCAAGTAATTGCTCCAAGCATGTGACTGCTAGCAGCAAGCAAGTTGCTGCAATGCAGCTTAGTGCAGAGCAAGAATTGTCTCAATTGTCGTAGCGACGTGGTCGGGCCTTGCCTTGTCGAAAGGCATCGCAGGGCTCGGCGCGTTCGCTCAAGCTTCGCGCTGATCCGCTGATGCCAGTCCTTGGTTTTTGGCCGGTCAGCCTCTTCCATCCGGAAGCAACTACACGAAGCATCATTCGACAAACGCTGCATCTGGCAGATTGGCTCCGGGCCCAGATGTCTGGGCTTCGGAGTGGCGCCGGTTGCACCGTGGATGGTGCCAAGAACAAAACTGAGAGGTCATCAAGTGATGAAACCCACAAAGCAAGACGTCTCGCGTCAGTTTGGCAAGAACGCGCACAACTATGCAACCAGCGCAGGACATGCCCGCGGCAGCGATCTGGCCATGGTAGTCGACCAGCTCAAAGCTGAAGAGTCGATGACCGTGCTCGATGTCGCGACCGGGGCTGGTCACACGGCATGCGCCGTGGCGCCGTTGGTCAAGCATGTTGTCGCTGTCGATCTGGCAAGCGAGATGGTCGCCGAGACGAAGGGGCTGGCATCTGCCAAGGCGCTCGACAATGTCGATGCGCTGGTCATGGACGTTGAAGCGTTGGCGTTCGCCGACGAATCATTCGACGCCGTGACTTGCAGAATCGCCCCCCATCACTTCCTCGATATCGAGAAAGCTGTAAGCGAAATCGCCCGCGTCATCAAACAGGGCGGTGTCTTCGTTCTCGAAGACAGCATCAGCCCGGCTTCCAGCCGGCTCGACCGCTTCATCAACGAAGTGGAAACCCTGCGTGATCCGACCCATGTGCGTTCTTACACCAAGGCGCAGTGGAAGGATATGTTGGAGTCCGCGGGCTTTCGCGTGGAGATGACACGCAAGTATCGCAAGACTCACAACATCGCGCAGTGGATGGACATGGCCGGATTGGACGCCGAGGGTAAGCAGAAGGTGCTTGCCTATTTCCGCGGTGCCTCAACGAAGGCTGTGCGTCACTATCAGGTCACCTTCGAAGGTGATCTGCCTGTCAGCTACACCGACGACAAGATCATCTTGCGCGCGGTGAAGAAGTAGGCATAAAGCGCACTAGCACTTCAAAAACTTGGAGCGCCGGTATCACGTTGTTGCATCGAGCGAAAAGCTTGATGCACCACCGCTGGTACCGGCGTTTCCTTTTCGCGTCCGGTATACTATAGAAAGTCAGAGAAGTGGTTAGCCCTTTGCTGCGCCGTGCCGCGCCGCGCATAGATGCAATTCTCGCCAAAATGGAAAGTGTACTTTACGATCATTCTCCGGAAAGGCAATATTTGACCTCAAATCAGCCCGCGATGCCACTTGACGTCAATTATAGTTTGCATTTGGAAGAAAAATGCAAACTATAGTTGCACCCCATAGTCGCACCCCTTTAATAGCACCCATGATGGAACGCTCAGGTCACGTGCTGCTCATGTCGCGCGGCGCAGATCAATTCGTGAAGTCGGTCTATAGTCGCACCCACCCCACCCGAGTAACGGAACGGCACCTTGTCACTGCACATTATGATTGTCACTGCAGATATGACACTGAGCGAAAAGTGTCATGTCGTGGTCCGTTTTCGTTGTGCATGTGATTCCTTCAAAGAGGACTACTCGCTCTACCTGCAGTCAAGATACAGCGAGAGTGCCGCCTCCAACTGCATCTTCACGTCCCCAGCACTCTGCGGACGCTTAATCGGCTCCTTCTCCAGGCACCCGAAGATCACCGTCTCGACCTCGGGCGGCAGTGGTTCTCTTAGCCGTTGGAATGGTGCACGCGAAGGCACCTCGCATATGTGTCTGTAAAATACCTCGTACACCGAATCACCGGAGAACACCTGACTTCCGGTAAACGATTGATACATAACGCATCCCAGCGAATAGATGTCGCTTCTTGCATCCATCTCCTTGCCGGCACATTGCTCCGGGCTCATGAACACCGGCGTTCCAAAAGTCGTTCCATGTGTTGTTGTGTGCTCTTCCGGGGACAATGCCGAGCTGATAAGTTTGGCGATGCCGAAATCCACGAGCTTTACGAGGGCACCTATATGTCCGTCTTTGATCAGCATGATGTTGCTTGGTTTTAGATCTCGATGAACAATACCTTTTCTGTGCGCTTCATCAAGGGCGTCACAAACTTGCATGAAAATTTGAATGAGCATCTTTGGCGACGGCGAATAGGAGTCTAGGAACTGTTGGAGATTGACTCCCTCCAGATAGTCCATGACCAAAAAAGGCTGACCCTGCGCGGTTAGACCGGAGTCGTAAACGGTTCCTAAGTTCTGGTGCGAAAGGTGACTTGTAGCTTTGGCTTCTTGCAAAAAGCGGTCCACCAACTCTTGATGATTGGTGAGAGTGTTGTACATCATCTTGATGGCCACTCGCTTTTGTGAAGATTCATCGGTTGCGTCGTAGACAATGCTCATGCCACCATGGCCGATGACATTGGAGATGATGTATTTGTCGGCAAGCCGGGTGCCGGGCGCCAGTGTGTCGTCACTTCCGAGCGACTCCGAACCGGCGTTTTGACCGTCGTTGGAATTCAACTCAATGCACCTTCAATTGCCGAAAGACTTGAAACCGAAATTGATTCTACGGGATTTCTACAGGGATTGAAAGTATATACTATATCATGTCGCATATGGTTTAAAAAAAGGAGATGAGCAAAGAAGCGCTGGTGAAGCGCCTCCTTGCTATCTCCCGGGCAGTTGGCCGGCGCCGCTGCCTGCTTCTTGCGCGAAGCAGGAGCGATGCCAAACCAATGTTTGCCGGCGTTCGGTCGAAGGGTTACTTCGACTTCTTCGCCTTCTTGCCGTTCTTCTTGAGGCCCAGAGCCAGACGCAGCTCGTGGTTGATGCACTCGAGCACAGTCACGCGGCTGTAGCGCTTGTCCTCGGACGAGACGATGTACCAGGGCGCGTACTCCGTGCCCGTGCGGAAGAACATCTCGTTGGCGGCGTCGGTGTACTCACCCCAGTGCTTGCGGGCGACCATGTCCGACGGGCTGACCTTCCAGGCCTTCTCGCGCTTGCGGTCTTCGAAGCGCTGCCACTGCTCGTCCTTCGTGATGTCGAGCCAGAACTTGACGATGACTGCACCGCCGCGCTCCAGCTGCCACTCGAAGGTGTTGATGTCGGCGTAGGAGTTCTGCACGTCCTCAGGCGGCGTCAGATTCATCACCGGCTCGACCAGCACGCGCTCGGCCCAGCTGCGGTCAAAGACACGCACCTGTCCGAAGGCAGGCAGCCGGTCGCTGCGGGTGAAGCGCCACAGGAAGGGGCGCGCCTTCTCCTCATCCGACGGCGGTCCGATCGGAACGCCCTGGAAGATCTTCATGTCGTAGCCCAGTGCCTGGATGATGCGCACCGTGGCTCCGGACTTGCCGGCGCCGTCGCGGCCCTGGAAGACCACGATGAGCGACTTCTTCGCTTCCGCCAGCTGGCGAACGAGCTCGTTGAGCTCACGGGTCTGCTCGGCGAGCTGCTTCTCGTACTTCTTCTTCTTCTCGATCGCCAGCGAGTGATCGACCTGCTTCAGGTAATTGGGAATCCGCGCCTTGGCGTACGGCTCGGTGGGGCTCGGGAGGCAGCGAGCGATCTTGATCGCGCCGTTCTCCAGAGCCGTGAACAGGCTGCAATTGTCCTTGCCGCCCTTCTTGCCTTTGTTCTTGGCCATGTTTGTCGTTTCCTTCTGGCAAAAACCGCGGCGGCTCGCAATCGGTCTAACCGGCATTTACCGGAGAACCGAAGCGAGCCGTGCGGCCGCCGAAATGATGGGTTGATTGACGGGAGTTACTTCATCTGTCCGAACACGCCGAACAGGAAGAACTGCGCACGCAAGATCTCTTTGATGTGCGCGTAGTTGTCGAAAGAAGCAGAATCGAGCAGGCGACCTGTCACCTGATCGTACTTGTTCATCGTCATGCAGTAGATCACGCCATTGACGTCGCGGGTGAGCGACGCCGAGGCCAGCATGCGCTGGTTGCCGTCCAACTGGTCGATTCGAACAATGAAACCGAGTGCATTGTGCCAGTAGAGCGAACGCCCCACGAACACGTTGTTGCCCTCGAAGCGGTCGACCTGAGTGACGTTGCCGGTGTACTTCACAGTCCATTGGTAGACGAACGTGAATTTCGGCCCATACTCCTGCCACACCACAAGCCGACCTTCGTAGTCGCGCCCGATCAACGTCGCGCCCTGGCAATCCGGCTGGTACCGAACTTTCCATTCGACAACGCGCTGCCGGACTTCATTGTGAAGCCACGGCGCCGCGAAATCAGGCGTCACGAAGAGGGTTTGATCACCCGCCGGAGGGCATGCCGGCTTCTCCTCGATCGGAGGAAGCGGCGGCTTGACCGGCGGGGTCGGCGGGGTGACCGGCGGCTTGCAGCCAGAGTCGCACGGTTTGTTGACGATGATGATAGTCGTCGTGTCGTGGCCGCCGTGATGAGTGTCCGCTGGTTTGTGGTTCCAGAAGTACACGAGCGCAAGCACGGCGAAGAGGAACGCCAGCAGCCCGAACAGACCGATTAGCGGACGACCGTGATTGTGGTCACAGTTGCCCGGAGTGGGCTTGGGCGGTTTCGGCGGAGGAGGTGTGCTGGTGCAGTTGCAGCCGCATCCCGTGGCGCATGCACAGCTCTTCTTGCACTTGTCGCCGCAGCCGCACGAACAGGTGTTCGGCGGAGTCGGCGGGGTGCCAGGCTTGTTCTTGACAGACATGTGCACGTCCACCTTCAGCTCTTTGGCTGTGTCGATGTGGTTAGGGCCTTTGTGGTCACCCTCGCACGAATCGACTGTAAGCGACAGAGAAGCCGTGGCTTCCTTGTGCGCGGTGGTAGAGATGTCGCCCATTCGCTCGAGCGCCGCTTCGGTACCCATGCCGCTGAGCTTCTGGAGCACAGCGCGGTATTCCGAGTTGCGAGCAGCGGTGTCGACAGGCTTGCCTGTGTCCGCAGGCTTGGCGGTGCCGTCTCCGGTGGTAGCGGTGGTATCGGCGGCGGTGGTGCC
>CAZCZI010000037.1:17161-43925 GCA_964503045.1 uncultured Candidatus Obscuribacterales bacterium | reverse complement strand
CAGGCTTGGCGGTGCCGTCTCCGGTGGTAGCGGTGGTATCGGCGGCGGTGGTGCCCAGCTTCGCCTTGGCGGCGAGCTTTGCTTCCGCGAGCGCCTTTGCGGTTAGCGCCTTCGTCTCTTCCAGCGTGCCGGAGTTGTCGATGATGCGACCACCCGCTTGCAGGGTGCGGCGTGCTTTCTCGTCTTGTGTCCACATCGCGGCGATGCGGGCTTCCGCCTGCTCGAGAGTGAGTCCGTCGCGCTTCATCAGTCTTTCGAGCTGGGTTTTGCGGTTGACCACCACGCACCAGATCTCGTCGTACTTCTTCTCGCGGCCGACTTCGAACAGAAGCGGAATTTGAACAGCGACCACATCGCCCTTGCACGCGGCAACGGCTTCGTCAGTCGCTTTCTCGATGGCTGGATGAACAATCGCCTCGAGGTCAACCTTGGCCTTCGCGTCGTTGAACACGATGGCGCCGAGCTTCTTGCGGTTGATTGGACCGCCGGGAGCGTCGACGATATCGGCGCCGAAGCGCGCGATGATCTGGTCGTAAGCCTCGTTAGGAGATTTGAGAAGCTGATGAGCCAGCACGTCGGTGTCGATCACCTCGATGCCCAGCTCTTCAAGCTGTTTGCCTACCGCTGACTTTCCGGATCCGATGGAGCCGGTAACGCCAAGGCGGTAGACAGTCTTAACCTTCGCGCCGGTAGTCGTGACGACACCAGCCGAAGCATCTGCGGGTTTGCTCATGGCGAAAACTCCTTCCAAATTTGCTAGCTAGCGCGAAGCCTCGAAGTCGCAGGTAATGAAACCCCGCAGCTCCGAGAGCCTGTTGTTCGTGCGCGAAACTAGTCTGTTTAAGAGGGTGCTAGATATTTAGAAGTCAAAAAGGAAATAAAAGAAACATCGAACAATAGCCAAGTGATTGAGACAAAGTCAAAAATCACGGCTCTGACATCAAAACCACCCGTGCGCCTGTGCGTGCGCACGGAGTGTATGTTTTCAAGTTCTTAAGAGGAGAATAATGTTGTCATGTGAAGAAGCTCTTGAATTCATGAGCATCTTCTAAATTCAGATCGTTGGCCTAAGCTAGGCCAACTTTGCTCAAAACATCAATGTGGCCTAACTTTCTAGGTAGCGCGAGCTCGTGCTGGATTGTTCCATATCCGTTTATGGGGATATTGGCGAATCTATAAACAAGTGGATGAAGCTGCGCTCATTCAAAATGCAGCCGGCATTGTGTTGCTGAGGTCGAGCCAGCGACAGATGAAGAACACCACGAGCACTGACGCAAAAACGACCCAAAACCATTGAACATATGTCATTCGTTCGGGATCGATCATGAGTTGCACCCCCAAAACCCTTAAGCTGGTACGCTTCTAGTATAATCTCCGAGCTGGGAGAGCCGCCAAGTACCGTATCCTATGAGTTCGGACTTATTGGCAGAGCCCGCAAAGTGAAGAAGGAACAAAAGTCAAAATGTCAGACAGTCCACAACTGATAGGAATAGTCCTCTGCGAGAGAGTCCTGCAAGACGTTTTACGACGCGATGCCGTCTCCTGCATAAACATCTACAACGGCATTACGGCTCAGACGTTTCCAGCCGTCATTCCTTTGGTTTATGCCTTCGCTCAACTGTCGGCATCATCGAAAGAGTTTGAGTACCAATTCAAGGTTTTGGACGCCGACAAAAAGGTGATCACGATGTCGCCTCTGGCTAAGGTAGACCCATTGCCCAACACGTTTATGACCCACAAAATCATAAGTGCATTCAGCGGACTGACATTTGAAGCCGAAGGCGGCTATACGGTGGTTTTGGAAGTCGGTGGAAAGGTGCTTGGCTCCTTGCCCTTCCAGGTTATTCACCTCGATCCTGAGATGATTGCCAACGCCAATCAAGCGGCGGCATCAGGTAAGCAGGCATAAAATAAAATCATAAACTCAAAACGCTCACGGCGTCGGTAGCTAATTTCGGGCGGGAGGTAATCTGAACGAAGCCGGAATGCGGCCATCGCCATTGCCAACCAGCCCCGAAGGCGGTGTTTGACGAACTTTTGACGCGGCTGGTGCCACCGTCTGTGGCATCTCGGTCGAGAGTGACATCACCTCGGGAACCCCCGGAAAGTAACGCTGCAACTGCAGCGCTACCAGCGCTGCTGTTTCTGCTTTGCCTTCTTGAATGGACGACTTGTATTTCGTCCACAGGGCCAACCAGTTCGTCGGATCAAGCATGAGTGCTTGATCGGTCACCGAGGCTGCGCTGACACCGGACCGGCTTGAAATGTTGAATTTCCGGAGCATGAACCCTGTAACAGCAAACACCGCCGGCTCGGACGGAGCAATCGTGATTGCCCGCGCGATCATCTCTCGTCCGGTGCGAATATCTTGTCCTGGCTTGCCTTCGGTGATGTAGACATAACCCCAGTAGGCGAGAACTTTGCCTCTTACCGTCGGGCTTTGCGCCAGTGTGTGCGCCTTATTAAACTCACTGTTCGCCTCGGCAAGAATCGCCGAAGCGGAGGGCGAATTCTTCGAAGCCGCCAACTTCTCGCCAAGTGCCATGGCTGCCCATAAATGGCATTGCGACTCAGCATCAACCAATCCCGCCTCTCTGGCTTCATCTGCCATGAGCCTGTATGCAGTTACAGCCTGCTCGTAGTGTTTGGTTTTGCGCAGGCTCATGGTGATTGCATCTACGCGTCGCAAGATACTATTTTCTTTCTTGCGTTTTGAGGTTTCTTCAAGAATCAAACGCTGATTTCGATAATCAACGGTAAGCCTAAACTGGCTCCACAGCGGATTTCCCAATATCGCAATGTTGCCCGAGGCAATCAAACCTGATGGATCTTTGCTTGATGGCGGCGGCGCCACGGAAAAAATGGGATGCTGCACCCTGAGCGAATCGAGGTCTAACGTGTCAAAGCGCAGAGAGGCGATTTTTACAGGATGCCCGTCCAGTCCTTTCAGTGTTCCAACCGGCAAAATGGGTGTCTTCAAAAGCGGCTTTACCAGCGATTCGCTGACGTTATTGAAGGCAGCGCCGCTATCTACCAGAAATGTCAGTTTGACTTTGCCGTCAATCGTTCCATTGACGGCCAGCCCTGCTGTTCCTAATGTTGGCTTGGTTTGAACGATATGAGCATTGGCAGGAACAGTCACATTTGTCGGGTCCGACAGAGTCACTTTTCTTTCATCATAATCGACGGTCACCAAAAATCTTCGCAAAATGTTTGCGCCCAAAAGCCCAGCCGGGCGTTGTTGGAGAATCTCCGAGAACCCCTGCAAGTTTGCCACTGCAACCGGAATATGGCTCAGTGTCACTTCGCCTAGTGCCATTGTATCTAGTGTCATCTGGTTCATCTTGATCGAACCAGAACCAGTAGTCATCGAGAGATTGGATTTCTGTGAGGGGCCGAACAACTTGGCAGTTTGCTCGTCGACGATTGATTGCGTGGCGCCGGTGTCGAGAATGAAGCGCAGGTCATGCGAGTTGTTTACTCTTACTTTGACGAGAATTTCGTTGTTGACGTATTCAAAAGGAACCGTTACCGGACCTTCCTTGAGCCTGGCAATCGGCTTTTCTGCGGGCATAGAGAAGATCGACTCGGGCAATCCCGGCTGTTTCATCAAACTGGTAAACAAAACTTTGGAGTGTTGCTTTGATCCGGTGAATTCAATAGTGTCAAAAGCTTGTTGTGTGCCGTCGACAAGTCGATAATCTTTGTATTCGTAAGCCTTCTCAGCCTCGATTCCTTGCTCGAGATCGAGTCCTTTGTACTCGCTTCGAAGAACAATGTGGTTTTTTTGATCGGCAAGAAAAGTCGTGGGCTTTCCGTCGTCAGGCGTGACCACGAGCGCATCGCACATCACGCCTTGCACTGCTCTGGGCTTTCCCACGTACATTTTGGTGTCAGAGCGATCGAGGCTCAAAAGAAGCAGAGTGCCATGTTTGATGTCTTCTGCCACCTGTTTGGTCGTCTGCGGATCGGCAGGAAAAACCTGATCGCCTTGCTGAGTCCAGCTGACATCGCCATCATAGCCGCTTATCAGAGGCTGGCCGAGCAGGTCGATTTTGCAGTACTGTTTTACACCTTTGGAAAAGACTTCGATGTCAAAGTTGTTTGAGGTACCGGAGATCGTTGACACTTGTTCGATTTTGCCGGTGCCTTTGTAGGGAGTTTCGTGAAACCTTTTAAGGTTCTCCATTCCGCCGAAGGCGTTGACGATTTGCAGAGCCAGCTTGCGAGCCGCCGGAGTTTGTGTCGGGTGGCCCAGTGCCTTGGCAGCGGCGTCGGTGCCAGGTTGAACCGTGCTTGCCGTCTGAGTTTCAAGCTGATTTTGTGAGAGTGCCCCGCCCTGTTGCACAAGTGCAACGCTCAAGGCAAGAAGCCAACCCTTTCTAGCTTTCGATAGACAATGAAAATGAGACTGAGTCTTCATGGAGCCGGCGTTGCAAATAACTGAATCTGTATTATCGCAGAGATCCAGCTCCGGTTGCCGGAAAAGACTGATCGGCTTTCTTGTTATATAATTTGCCGGGCTGCGAACCACCTGTGAATGGTTCGCACAAACGGAGCATAGATGAAAACACCGAGTCAAGAGACAAGGACGGGCGTTAATGTCCTCACTACGGTCGCCGAACTGAAGCAGTGGCGAACGTCGTTAAGGAAAGAACAAGCTCAGTCGCCGGCTTCGTCAACGATTAGAGCGGTTGGTTTCGTTCCTACCATGGGCGCGCTCCACGAAGGGCACATGACTCTCATTCGCAAGGCCAAGCAGGAATGCGGGAAAGTCGTGGTATCGATTTTTGTAAATCCGATTCAATTTGGACCCAACGAAGATCTAAGCAAGTATCCGCGTACCTTTGAGCAAGACCTGGCACTCTGCGCGCAGGCTGGTGTCGACGTCATTTACCACCCGTCTGTCGAGGAAATGTATCCTCACGGACAAAATGATCTGACAAAAGTGGTGCCTCCCGATACAATCGTAAACCAGCTATGCGGGCTGTTTCGCCCAGGACATTTTATCGGTGTAGCCACTGTCGTTTCTAAACTTTTGAACATGGTTGAACCGGAAGTAGCCTACTTCGGCGAGAAGGACTTTCAGCAGCTGGCCGTGGTCAAGCGCATGGCCAAAGACCTCGATATTCCCGTTGAAATCATTGGCGTGCCGACAGTGCGCGATCGAGATGGATTGGCGTTGAGCTCACGCAATGTGTATCTGTCGAAAGAGCTGCGAGACAAGGCCCCGATTTTGAATAGAACCTTGCGCGACGTGCTGGAGGGCTCGCTTAGCGGCAAGGTAAGCCTTCTTGATGCACTTGCAAAAGGCAGGCGCGATCTCGAGGCATTGCCATCGGTTGTCGTGCAGTATCTGGAAGCTTGTGATGCTGAGTCTTTGGAGACAATAACTCAAGCGAGAGCACCAATGGTGGTGCTGGTGGCTGCGAAATTCGGTGATGTGCGACTGATTGACAATGTGATTGCTTGGAAGTGAACAGCGGCTCAAGGACAATGACTGAGAAACAAATCGCGGTAATCGGTCCTGGAAAAGTTGGCTGCTCAATGGCTGTCATGGCAAAGTCAGCTGGTCTTAACGTTGTTGCAATTGGTGGCAGAAATCCCGGACGTGTAAGCGTCGCCTGCAGTTTTCTTGGTGGCGATGTCTGTCAAGGCTCAATTTCAGAGGCTGCGCGCAAAGCAGATGTTGTTTTGATTTCTGTCAGTGATGATTCAATTGAAGCAGTTTGTTCTGAATTGGCCTCGAGCAAGGTTTTGCGAAAAGGAACAGTAGTAGTGCATTTCAGTGGTGCACTTACCAGTGACGTTCTTTCCTCGGCAAAGGCCGCGGGATGTTTCGTAGCCTCGGCTCATCCGCTGAGATCATTTGCGCAAGCAGGTTCAGACGTGAGAAGCAACGGTGAATATTGGTTTGTCGAAGGTGATGTCGAAGCAACCTCTGTAATGGAAAGTATTATCGGATCGATCGGTGGTAACGTGGCGCATATCGCGAAAGAGGCTAAACCTCTATATCACGCCGCTTCCGTTGTTGCCTGCAACTGCTTGATTGCCTTGTTGGACGTGTCATTCCAGCTCATGCAGCAAACAGGTGTAGATCAGTCCGTTGCGCGAGAAGCCTTGATGCCTCTAGTGTTGGGAACAGTCGAGAACGTGTCGAAAATCGGGACAGAACGGGCTCTCACAGGGCCGGTCTCACGTGGAGATAAAGACACGGTGGCGCTGCATCTCAAACAACTCGGAGCGGTCGAAGACAAAAGCTTCGAACAAGTTTACAGAACTATGGGATTGGCCACAGTGAATCTCGCGCTTCGAAAAGGCACGATAAGTGCTGAGAAAGCTTCAGAGCTGCAGGCTTTGCTCGGTCGTAAAAAGGGCTGATACCACTTGTAGTTTCGTTTACGTTGTTGAATTTTTTTTGCGCAGATGCAAACTTAAGATTTGTACTTGGCACCGATTGAACTGGCGCATCGCAAACAGGTTCAGCCTTTTGGGCAATTGAACGAATTGCAGGCTGCACGGTCCGTGGTGGCAATGTTGAAGAATTTGTGATTAATAAACCGGTTAATCTCTTCTGTTTCAAATTCAATGTAATAGCTGTAAACGCGCACAGGAGCTCAGTATATAAGTGTGTGGTTCTGAATGACCGCACTTTATATAAGGTGCATGATCACTTGGCACTCAGATTACAAATCAGGTTAAACCTTGCCGGAAGGTCTTGTCTTCGGATCATTTCGTGACTATGCTGTTCAAGTTGCTTCAAGCCTTCGCTTACCAATTAGGTTGCATAGCGAGCTAGGTCTCTCGACCGAGGCTTAGGGATTGAATGCATGGTTCAAGGCGTATGGCGTAACGGAGAAGGTCAGGAATGTTGAGTTCTGGGCATGCCGTTAACAATCAAGCAGATTCTCTAATCTCCTCGACTGTTGCACAAAGTCAAGATCGGCTCGGTGAGCGGACTTTCTGCGTCGTTGGTGACAGTGCAGCGAGCATTGCTATCGCCAGCTTGCTTGCGGTCGGCCGTGAAATTCAACCGGCCTCGATTTGGACCAATCGGGAAATTTCAGATATTCAAGATCAAAAAACGATCTCGGTGCCTTCTGAGTTCGAGGTGCGCAAACGCAAATCTTCCGTGTCGTGCATTCGCGGAAGTTGTGATATTAGGACAATCAGTCAGTCTCCTGAAGAAACTCTGAAGTCTGCTCGTGGCGTTATCGTTGCCGCTGGTGCCACCGAATATGGTGTAATCGCCGCGCAACTGGCGCCGCACCTGCAAGATGGGCAGACGGTTTATCTTGTCTCTTCGCCGCTTTGCGGCGGATTACAGTTTGCCAGCCTGCTCAATTCAAAACGGCGAAAACTTCAGGTTGATGTCGTCGAACTTGGCAGTCTGTTCGATTCAGCGCACATCGAAAGCGGTGTATTGCTGGTTTCGGGAGTGAGAGATCGCGTGACAATATGCGGTAACTCGCGAAATGCCACCAGGCGTGGCATGCCTATCGCATCTGCGCTATGCCGCGGCTTGGTGCCTACCTCGAATGTCATAGAGAGAGGACTGGGAGAAGTTGAAAGAATTCTGCGTCCGGCCCTGCTTTTGGTGGCGTTGATAAGCGGAAGGGATGTCAACAGATTGGCGTCATTGGTGAACCCACAGCTGGTATCGGTGCTTGCTGGGTTGAATCAAGAAGTTCAGCAGCTCGCAAAGGTTTTCAAGTGTGTGGTGCCGGATTTCGTGACATCGATCAAAGACTACGTTTTGAGTGATGTTGATGATCCCAGAGAGGCGTCAATCAACAACATAGAAGATGCAATTTCATGGCTTGGCGAGAGCTTGTTCGGAGTTTTGCCCGGACAATCGCAGTCAACAATTGTTGTTTCAGGATCGACCGATGGCGGCGATGAACTCGATCGCTGGCAAGATCTTTTGAAGCGAGATGTCACCGAAATGCTCGTGCTTCTTGCTGATTTAGCGCGACTTGCGCGAGTGCAAGCGCCTGTAACTAATAGCCTTATCGATTTGTCGTCGGCGATTACTCGTCAAGAACTCTCCAAGAAAGGACGCAAGGTCGACGATCTTGGTTTGGTCGGGTTTGATACGGCAGAAATTATTGAGCTGATCAACGAATAGTATGGTCTCGCTTCTGTAGACGAAGTTGTGGCGCGGCCAAGGCAGCCGATAAATCCTGCTGACCAGCGAATCTTCGATGCTCTAAGGGACCGTTGCTTGAAGACAAGCTTTCGAAAGAATGCATCGAAATTTGGTTTCCAAGAGTTGTTGTAGCGCTCGCGCGAGGCGTGTTAAATCCCGGGTTGTCATGCGGGTTTTTCATCATCAAATCTTAGCGTTTTTGCAAAGTTTTTCGGTTTATACATCGCGCGAGCTAGCACCGCATGCGGGTTGTCAGAAGCTGGAATCGCAAAATTGTAGCCAAGATCCACACCCAAAAAGAAATTGAAAACCTGCAAATGGCTTTCAAAATTGGGTTTTCAAGAGAATTGCATCTTAAAGTTAAAGCTCAATATCTTTAGATGTTCTTTTTTGATCTTGTTTCTGGAGTCGTCGTTCTTATTCTTTGAAATCATAACTTTAACCCCTGCGCGCGATTTCACGCACGGACGTCATCTTTATGGTGATGAAGAACAAGTTCAGGCCTTAGATTACGAGCCAAGAAAGACTAAGGAAGGTCGAAGAACCTTGCCCTTGAGAGATTTGTCGCAAGTTCTTGTTCGAGCCTGGCCGAACCCTGGAAAGAGTTCGTCGGTATCGCTCAAGAAGTTCGACACGTTTCACTCAAATCACTGCACACCGCATTCGTGGTGACCGGCAGTTTTCCAACTGCAGTGAATGAGCAGTTTCCACTGCAATTTTCGCTTGTCGAACACGCCCACATGTCTTTGTTTGAGATAGCGAGCGCCTATGCCTCGTTATCGCTAGCGAAGAACTAGGGCCTAAAGAAATAAGAGGAAACGAAGCATGCCCAAGTTCGAATTTAACAAACTGGACATGGCTGGCATGCTGGGCTATACGCCCATCAGTCAGGTTTCCGACAAGGAGATCTGGCGGCAGCTGGTCAGTCCTACCGTCAAGGGCCTTCTGGGCCCCATTGTTCGAAAAGACCCTGCGCGCGTACAAGATACGCTCGCGACCCTGTTTCCCGGTGACGAGGTGACAAACCTCAACGATCACCGGATGTACGGCGGTCAAAAGGGTTATGTTCGCTTTCCCTTCATCGTGTCCTTCTACCGGACTACTAACGGCGCCTTTATCGTCAAGCGTGACGGTATGAAATTCGAGGCGCTGGGCGTGTTCGGCGATGTCGACAGCGGAAAGGGAGAGCTGATTTTCAAAGTCGGTCTCCGCGACCGCAGGTTTGATGGCACGGTACGCGCCAACGACAGCGCAATGCTGGACTTCCCGTACGACGACCCGGACTTTCAGAGGCCGCTTTCCGATGAGCTCAGCTCTGTTGAGCTCTCGATTTACGGCTACATGCCCGGTTCGCGCGTGGTGGATGTCACCGGCGAGCAGGAGTACGATGACTTCGTGCACCAGCCTTTTGGCTTTCTGCATAATCCTGATTTGTTCTTGACCTACTTCAACCGCGCTTGGAAAACCAGGCGCGCACCCGGTCAGCATGCAGCGCCGATTCCCGACCTGGCAAAATTCGTGATGCCTGGTTTGGAGCGCATTGCGCTTGCGTGCGGCTATGACTTGATCGAGATGGCTCCCAGCCACTTCCACGTGTGCAAGTGGGGCCTCGACGGCGGATACGTGTTCGCTGACGACGCACAGGCACAGACGCTCAAAGAACTCTCGGACGGGCTTGAGAAAATTCGAGCAGCGGGCAAACCGCTGACTCGCACTCAGCAGTCCTGGGTTTGCGTCGTGCAGAGCCTGCGTCCGACGGACAAGATTCCGGCCGAGTTGTTCTTGAACGGTCCCGAGTGGCCGCAAGACAACATCGATAAGCGCTGTCTCTGGCTGTACAAGCCTCTGAGCGAGCGCGCCAAGGCGTTTAAGCCGCACAGAAACTGTCTGTGTCCGAAGAAGGCATGAACTGCCAGGTGTTCTAAACACTTCCTTTGCTGAATAACAAAAAACGGCTCCGGTGGCGGGTTTGGACTGTTCTCAGTCCCCCTACACCGCGAGCCGCCCTCTGAATAAGAACACGGAGGCACCATGTCCAAGTTTCAGAACATTGATGTACCCGGACTTCTCGGGTTCACTCCCGTTGCTTTGATTACTGACGAAGAGATCTGGGATCAGCTTGTCACCGACCAGGTCAAAGCTTTGCTGGGTGCGATCCAGGGTGGAGTCGTGTCCGTCAAGGAGACTACGGCAGGGCGCTTCGCTGGCGATGAGACCTCCAACCTCAACGACCACAAGCTGTACGGCGGCAAGGACGGCTACGTCCGCTATCCGTACATCGAGTCGTTCTACAAAACGACTTACGGTGCTTTTCAGGTGAAGCGAGACGGCCTCAAGGTGAAAGCCTGGTGCTGGGTCGGCGACACCGAGAAGGGCACTCCTGACCTCGTCCTCAAGCTGGCGCTGCGCGACCGTCGTTTCGACGGCTCCAAGCGTGCCAACGACACTGCGCTCCTCGACTTCCCCTACGATGACCCGACCTACAACGCGAAGCTCACTTCCGTTGTCGACGGTGTCGTGGAAAACGCCAGCTCTTGCGAGCTGTCTGCGTACACCTTCATGCCTGGCTCTCGCATCGTCGAGGCTTGCGGCGACCTCGAGTTCGATCAGTTCGTGGAGAAACCCTACACGTTCCTGGATCGCCCCGAGCTGTTCCTCAAGCTCTTCTGGCGTGCGTGGAAGACCAAGCGTGGTCCGGGTCAGAACGGCAACCCCGTTCCTGACGTGTCCAAGCACGTGGCGATGGCTTTCGAAAAGCTCGCTGCGTCCAAGGGCTACGACTACCTGGAGAACGCGCCGAGCCACTTCCACGTGGCAAAGTGGACGGAAGCCAACGGCTACCTCTACGAAGATGCGAAACACGCGGCTGCCCTCAAGGGGCTGACGGACGGCATCAAGAAGCTCAAGGCGGGCGGCATGAAGCTGACTCGTCCGCAGGAGTCCTGGGTCTGCGTGATCCAGAGCCTCCCCAAGGAGCACCGTCCGAAGGAGCTCGACCTGGATGGACCGATCTGGCCCCAGGACAACATCGGCCAGGAGAACCTCTGGATGTGGAAGCCCATCTCCGAGCGCGCCAAGCGTGCGCACGCTGAGAAGAAAGACAGCAAGTAACACTGCTGTCGGTGACCACGCCATTCGGCTTATCCAGCTGATTTCGGCAGTAATCGGCATCAGTACCGCAAGTGTAATTTAGGCGTTCGCCTTAAAAGCGCGCTTTGATGACATTTGTAGAGAACTGCATGCCACTGACAGGCGGCGAAGAACCACTCCTCACGGAGCTCTTCGCCGCTCTGTCTTTTTTATGTTTGATTACTATGGAATACAGTATAAATTGTTTGCTTTGAGGAGGACCGCGCGGCCGCAGGATAGGCAGGTTCCCCCAAGCCGATCGCACAAGCAGTAACTAGGTCGAAGTTCCTTTAGCCTCTGGTTCTGCGGCCTTTGGTTCTGCAGTCTTTGGTTCTTTAGCCTCTGGTTCTGTGGCCTTTGGTTCTGTAGTCTTTGGTTCTTTAGCCTCTGGTTCTTTAGTCTCTGCTTTGTCTGTCATCAAGTGTGCCAGGCGAATACCAGCACAGACCTCGGCTCGGTATTTGTCGTCACCCGTCATGTTCTGGGCGTAGAAGTGTTCGTATGCGAGTGAGTGTTGTAGCGGATCGAATGGCCCGCGCAAACGCATTGGTTTAGGCAAGTTGAAAATCATCCACAAATCGACCACAACAGCAAGTGGCAAACCAAGGAAGAAAACAGCCACAGGAAGCCATCCTCCCAGCATTACACCCATGTTAAACGTGCGCAAGGCGTCCTGCGACTGCCCAACAAAATAGTTGTTTGTGAAGTGATCGAATACTCCAAGCCCGAAGCCAAAAGCGACGATTGGCCAGAACAACGACTTGTTTTTCGCGCGCGCGAAAAGCGCTAACCCGACAGCGATGCCCGCCATTGCACCCCAAACAGGCTGAGAGGAGCAAAGATAGTCGCCCACCAGGCGGGATCCGGTGGTGGTTATGGATGGAGCTAAGAAAATAGGACCGGCATGCCAATCGCCGTTTTGCCGAATGAATGCCTCTTCCATTAGAAAGAAACCGGAAGCGCTCGCAGCCATCAAGAGCATAACATCAGAAGCGCCGAAGCTATAGAGATAAGGGCGCTTTCTCCAGAGCAGAACCGCCGGTGGTATCAGAAAAGCCACATTCTCCAAAATTGGAACAAAGAAGGAACGAGTGGTTGGGGATGTCGGTAGGATGACTCGGCTGATAAATCCTTCCAGTCCCATGGCAAAGCCACCCAAGGCAATCATGGATAGCAAAGTGCGCAAACGAACGCTACGTGTGAAGACTGTGACTCCAAGGAGAAAGGCGCCAAATATAGTGGCATCCCAAATCGCCATGAATCCGTTTGTGCCCGTACGAATTACGATGAACGCCAGCCAAATCCCAATTGCGATGAACCGGGTCTTTTCGGTTTGCGGCAAAAATTTCATAAGTCCTCAAAGTACTTCGGGGCGCCAGCCAAGTTTCTTACAGCTCTCATTAGCACTTATGGTCTGTTCAGTGTCCTTGTTTATTGGTATGACGGCCTCGCCTCCTGGACCTATCCGATGATGTCCGGTGTCCTGCGCTAAAGCGTTGATTCCGTTGTACAGATTGCGACAGTTCTCCGATGCTGACCTATACTGGTCGGCATCTGGATCTCCAGGTATTGGAAGCCTCGGAAGCGATGCACCTGGACTTCCCGGAGGAAAGCCACCATAGCCTGGAGGTATTGCGCCTGGATAGGCATCGGGCGGGACATTTTGGCCTGTGTCCAGTAAGAGCTGCAATATGGTTGCCATCGCTTCGAGTTCCAAAAACATCTGCTTACCCTCGCTTTGGGCTCTGACAATAGTATAGTCGCACCTTCCACCTACCGCGGTAGATTTTCCGATTTAACCACTCAGTAACTTTTCGAGTTTATCGTTGCTATCAACCGCAATCCCCACACTTCATTCAAGCGGTTGTTCCTCTGGCGGAGAAAGGACTTTTACCATGGCAAAAGATTCTTACGTTCAACTCGACACAGTCTACCTGCAATACATGCAAAATCGATTTGCGCAAGCCGCTGAAGGCAAGCCAGTTACAGCCATCGAGTTCGGCGCTGGAATGACGAATCTTTTTGATTTCGATCCTGAAGTCGAAGGCGAACAATACGACTTTGGTCCAGCCGAAGAAGTCGACAACAGCGACGAGAGCGTTAAGCAACTACGCAAGTGCTTCGCGCCATTTTCGCGCAACGCAAAAGAAGCGGTCGGCATTTTGTACCGCCGCACATCATCCCAAATCAGAGCAATGGACGAGACTTTACGCCTTCGCTATGCGACAAGCATGGGGCAATATCTGCGAACTGAAATGTCGAGTTTTCATCCAAGTGAATACAAGCAAGCACTCGCAGAACTGCAACGAGCAGGCGTCTCCACCAAATAATAGAGTTCTGCCGAAGGACTTCAAATTGTGTTGAGTAGAACACCATACGACCTGAGAGCGATGGATGATCGCGAGTTAGGCTGAGCCTGCACACTGAGCGAATTCATTCAACTCTTTCTCAACTTCTGCCATAGATTGATAGCGATCTCGTGGGTTTCGCCTCAGGCATTGAAGTACGATCTCACTGAGCTCATCAGGGATTATGAGCTCTTCGTGAAGGTCCGTAAGCGGTACGACATTTTCATTTAGATGCATTTCAATTGTTTCGAATGGGCTAAAACCCACAAAGGGAGGGAGTCCTGACAGCACCTCGTACATCAGGCAACCCAACGAGTAAATGTCCGAACGAGGATCGGCCGGTTTACCGACGCACTGTTCGGGGCTGAGATAGAGGCAAGTTCCGAAAATCTCTCCAGGCGAAGTAAGCTTCTGAAGTCTCTTGCCCTTTTCCGCCGTTACTTTCGCGATTCCGAAATCCACCAGTCTAACCATGTCTTCCTGCGGGGTTTGCGAGATCATGATGTTGGCTGGCTTGAGATCGCGGTGCACTATTCCACTTGCATGTGCATGGGCCAGTGCAGAGGTGATTTGGGTGAAGATAGGGATAGCGCGTTCGACTGAAAGATGTACTTCATCTTCTAAAACGTCTGCCAGGCTGATACCGCATATGATATCAATTACGATGTAGTGAAATCCATCCTTCGTCTTTCCGTCTGCATGGACCGACACGATATTGGGGTGGCTAAACCTCTTCGCTGCCTGCGCTTCGCGCTGGAAGCGTTTCAATACAATGTAATCTTGATTGAATTCAGGGCGCAGAATTTTTATTGCAAACTCCGCTTTTGATGCAAGATCGACGCCAAGATAAACGGTGCTGGTACCGCCGCGTCCCAGTATCGAAACAAGTTCGAATTTACCGGCGATTGTCTGCCCGATTAGCTTGGCGTCGTTGAGTGTATCTGTGGAGCCTTCCTGCATCAGTTAGTTTCGAATGGATCGATTATGCTGCTTTTTTCCTTTTTGGGTTTCTTTTCTGGCTTCTTCTCTGGCTTTTTCTCGGGTTGTTTGATGTTGTTTGGATCGTCGAACGGATTTATGATGCCACCAGGAACCGCGTCGCCCGCAGGTTTGCTTGTAGAATCTGCAGCTGGTTTGCTGGCTGCTTCCGCCTCTTTCTCCTTCCTCTTTTGATCTTGATACGCCTTCTTGTCGAATCCGACATCTGGGTTGTTTTCCGGTAGTTCTTTTTGCGCCTTAGCGTCAATTTTTTCTTTGTGGGCTTTGATGTCTTCTTTGCTTATACCGGTAAAATCAAAGCCCTTGTCATCAACGTTGTGTTTGATTTCTTTTTTGTGATCTTTCAAATAGTCCAAATACTTCTTCTCATCAGGATCTAAATTTGCACCTTTTTCTTTCTCGTATTGGTCGATCTCCTTTTCAGTGATTCGGCCATTATTGTTTTTATCTATTTCGTCGTATTTAGAATCTATGAACTGCTGCAATTTCTTTACGGTAAGCTGTTCTTCGCGAAGATTCTCATCCGCCACCATTTCCTTGATTGAGTCAGGGGCTGGTCCGGTCGGCACGAAAGTGTCCGGACTTATATTGCCGTCTTTGTCATAGGCTGCTTGCGAGCGCAGGACACCGCTTCTTGGGTCTCGCGATTCAATCACGATTGCATCAATTTCGGACTTGTCTCCCTTGGTGCCCAGCAGTGTTCTCATTGTGTGTGGTGATCTGACTGTGACGCCCTCGGGCAAAATACCTTGGCGATGCAACTCGTCGTTGAGCTTGTCCGCGAATTTGTCGTTGCGGTATGCAGAGGTCTCCGTGGTGTCATCGTACTTCTCCGCCAACTCGTTGTAGTCTTTGATCACCTTGCTGTAGTCCCCTGTCTTTTGAGCTTCTTTGAGGTCATTCGCAAAACGATCGATGTCCTTCTTCTCTTCCGGAGTCGGGGCCGAGTCGCCAGATTTGTCCGATGCCTCCTTCGGTTTTTGAGCCTTGTCTGAGGCTTTATCGCCATCATCAGATTTATCTGGCTTGCCGTCCTGCTTTCCCTGTGCCTTCGAATCGCTTTGACTGTCATAAAACTTCGGCTGCTCGCCTAAATGCGCCTTGGTGTCTTTATCGCGCATTCCTTCTTTTCGTTCTTTCACATACTCTTTGTATGATTGAGTTTGTTCTTTCATTCCGGCATTGGCTTCACCAGCTGCTTGTGTGGATACTTTCGAGTCTGCTGATTTTTCTTCCGCCTTGTCTTGTACTTTTGCTTTGTCCGACATGCTTTATCCTCCACTGATGAAACTACCGTATTGACACCTGAGACTCGGTTACCACTGTTGCCTTTGAAGAAATAGGGACGACGATATCTTTCATTCCAAATAGATCGAGCACGTTGCCCACTCTGTTTGTTGCCTTGATCGTTTGAATGCACTCCTCCAGCTGGGATTCGCTGGGTGATTGGTACATAAGATTCCAGTTCATTACCCGGTAAAGATCGGCAATAAGTTCTTCAGAATCTTCATCCGCATCTTCCGAGAATGAGTACTGCGCGATGTTGGGTGCGACGACCGAAAATCGGCGCCCGGTTGGTGTGAGGAACAGCAGGAGTTGCCCATCTTTATTGACTCTGACTGAGCAGGAGTCAACGCGCTGGATGGTATTATTGCCGGTATCAAGATGTGTCGTTATCACGTCTCCATTTGGGCTGATCCGCACTTGCACGCTACGCGTGGTTTTCATCTGCTCGTCATCTTCGTCGAACATCGTCCACTCGTCTTCGCCTGTGCGGCGCATTTTACGCCCGGTGCTCTGAGCGATCTCTACGCAGTCTCCGCTCTCGTTGTAGATGAAGATCCGATCGGTATCGTCGCTGTATTCGACACGCACTACCTTTCCACTTTCGTCGTATTCGATGCGAGTACTGTTTGCTTTGTACTTTTGAGCGACATTTTGCTCGAGGGGTGCAACTGGCTGTGTGGCGCCTGCCTCGGTCATGGCTGTGTGAACCTCCTGCCATGACGAACAGGCTTCGGCAAGGTCTTCTGCGGCAGCTGTCTCTAGGTCAACCTTGTCGGGATCTACTTCGGTTTCTTCCCTGACAATCGTGACTTTGTTTTGCGCAGCAGGAATCACTTCGCTTGTTGGTGTCGCGGCGGTCGCCAGTTTGACCATTAATACGTCTTTGTCTTTGAGGGTTCCTGTCTTTCCGCCCCAATTCTCGCGTTCAATCTTCTTGGTCATTGCCGTGATTTCATTGACTGGAATGGTGTAGTCGTGCTCATTTCTGTGTGCGTAAGCAAGAAAATCGGCTGCAATCTGTTCGATTGTTTCGCCTTCCTTTGCCTCATAGCGCAGCATTCCATCGTCGCTGAGCTGAAACTTGCGGCCGGTCACACTTATGAATCCGAGGCGCTTCTTGTTTGCTCCAAGCTCTGTCTGTGAGCCATTTGCGTATTGAATAGACGAGGTGCAATTGGTGCGGTAGGTGAAAGTCATCGAGCGATCCATTTCGCGAAATGTGATGTTGCCTGAGTCTTCGACAGAGAGAACCCCCTTTCTGCGTCGTCCCGAGTCGGCAAGATTGGCGTCAAACTGCACCCACTTTTCTGGCAGGCAGCGAACCCAGACCGATTCGTCAGTATCTTTGAATCGAAAGATGTTTCCATCGAGGTCGTATTGAAGTTCTCGCGCCTTGCCATTTGGCAGATTGATTTTGGTCACGTTGCCGTGGATGTCAGATTCAATTCTCGAACCATCGGGCTTCTGCCTGATACTGCCGGTTTGAGTGCGAGTGATAATTGTTCCATCAAGCAAAAATGTGATGTGCGTGCCATCCGGGCATTCCACCTCACGCGACTGGTCGAGGTGTTCGGTGACGGCGTATCCATCCGCACCTTGACTGATTCTTCGTTTGTCGAGTGTTTCTTTCAACATGGCGCCGGTTGTTGTGTTCTCCACTACAAAGTTGCCATCGGTATCGACTGCGATTCGCGATGATTTTATTTGCTCGATAACATCTCCGGAAGCGGCTCTGCGAACCCAATTCTCTTTTCCTGTCGATGTAAGAGTGGTTCCATCGAGATCTTTTACTTCAATCAAATTACCCTGTTCATCGTTCTTTAACTGCCTGACTGTTCCATCAAAGTAGAAAAGATTGATGATAAAACCGTTGCTGTCAGTCTCGATGGTTCCGCCTGTTGGCTCTTCGATTAGGCGAGAACCATCGATGCGCTCAACCACGCGTGAGCCGGTGGAGTCTTCGTAAATATAGTTTCCATCAGCATCCGTAGAAACCGAACCTTCCCAAATGTTGCCGCTGGCCGATCCGTTGGGCAAAAACTGCACCCACAATCCAGGGACTGTCTCATTCCACGTCGTCGAGTCTTTGTCGATGACCGAGACCAGGCGTTTGTTGCTATAGGTAAGAACGCGCTTCGAACCGTCAGTATACGAAATTTCCGCCACTTCTCCTTTGGCGTTTTTCGTGACTTTGCCGGTTGCAGCTTTGTGTTTGCCGGAGATTTTGAATTTCCCGCTGTCTTTTTTCGGCGGCGCTTGCAACGATTTGTCGGGTGAAGCTGGCGTAAACTGCAATTGAGGCGAGTTGACGAAATCGAGTTTTCCAAACTCTCGCGTCAATCCCGATCGCAGCGATACTGCGAATCCTTCTTCTTTTGCGGCGCCACCGGTAATTCTTTTTTGACGTCCACCCAAGTCTGGTGCTGCAGGGGGAACGGCTGGGATAGCCACTCTTGCTGCGGATTGTGGTGGCTGCAAATTTTGAAATTTTGGACTTGCCGGCAGTTTTTGCGTCTTTAGAAGCGCCGGGGTTTGCTGAGATTGAGGTGTAGAAGCCGCTGTCGATTGTGTTCTTGGTTTGGGCGACAATAGGTCGGCTTGTCCTGCCTGAAATGTTTGAAGTCGTTGACTGGCGGAGAGCCCACCGCTGGTCAAAGATTCATCGAGTGCTCCAGAAGCGGCCATGGCGCCCGCCAAAGTCGACGCGAGTTCGTTTTGGCTGAGTTGCAGATAGTCGAGAAATCGACCAGATGCCTTTTGCAAAACTTCCTTCCGCGATGGCGTGGACATTGCCTCATCAAGCAGATTTCTCAGAACACTCTTATCGTTGGACACGTTGAACCTCTCCGGCGCAAATGCGTGACTATGGTCGGTGCGATTTTCATTCGCATCGACTACAGGGTTACTTTTTAGGTATCTCTGAAAAGATATTGCCCGTTAATTTCGCTTGCGACACGGCGCAAATATAAAAACTGTCACTTGAAGACTTCATTTAAGGCAATTTTTTCCTGCTGCGACGTTTACGACTCCATTACAACTCGCGGCTAAAGTAACAGCATCAGGACTGCGAGCGATGCAAACAGCTGATATTACTAAATCCCTGATGATTAGTGGGTCTGCACTCCAGAAGCGAGGTGGGACTGCATTAAGAGAAGGGAAGGAACTGTAAAAACAGTGGGTCTGCACTCCAGGAGCGAGGTGGGACCGCATTGTTAGACAGAGCGAAGTAAACCAAAGCGATGGGTCTGCACTCCAGGAGCGAGGTGGGACCGCATTGTTTGGAACGAACAACTCGGCGGAGCTTCAAGATGAGCGACCTAGAAACCGTTTTGAATGTCCTTCTCAACACCATTGAAATATTCTCTTTGGGCAGTTTGTTTTACCTTGTATTGGCAGCAATCATTCTCTTTGTCAAAGGTAAGGCGAAGATAGGAGCAATATTTCTCGGCATGGCCGCCGTCGGAGGCGTTGTAGGTTTTCAGACCGCCCAATGTACAACCAGCCTAATGATGCTCTTGGGCGACGATCTGTTGGTCCAAGTCGCCCTTTGCTGTGTGTTGATACCGCCTGCAATCTGTGTAGTTGTTGGATACGGCTTTCTGCCCTCGGTGATTGCATTTCGGAATCACCACCGCAGGAAGGACTTCATCGTTTCCATCAATTTCTTATGTTGCTTCGTGCCTTTTGCCTGGCTCGCTTTGCTTCTATATTCACTGAAGAGCCAAGATATTTACGTCTCCAAAATCCCACCAAAGCCGACGAATCGTGTGATTCTTGGGGCCAAAGGTCAATCAACTGCACTGCGGGTCGCTTCCATCGTTAATCGAGTATAGGCAAGAAGCGTTGATGCGTTTGTTTGGAACAGTGGGAGGAGAACAGCAAAAATTGAGTCTGTGATGTGATTGTTATGTTCGTGCCATAGAGTTCAGCCACCTGGCGTAGCTCGTGTCCCCTTATTTTTGCTATGGCACAACAGCACAGCTCGAATTTGAACTCATTGTCACTGCCCTCTCAGGCGGACGGCACTGTTCATCAGTTGCCGCAATCCTCGTTAAGCCTAGAGTCAAAGGCTCAACCTCAACAACAAGTGTCTGTCCAAGCGCCTCAGGTACTCCCCGTGTCGCTGGCGCACGAAGCGCAGACCGATTCTTTTTCTTGCGTTCCAACGCTCGATGAATCGATCTGCGATTTCGATTTCTCGACAAAACAAATTGCAGTCGAGCCCACTATAAGTCAGTCTCTGTGTACCGTACAAGTGGCCGAGTTGGTTCGTATTGAAGAATTGCGTGTTCTTCGCGAGCGTGCTGAAACATGCGAATCTGAGGCTGGAAGGCAGGAAGCATTTCACAAATTGATGCGCCTCATGAAAGGAAGTCGTCCTGACGTGCGCATTGGAGTATCGACAGCGTCACGGCTGCGAGTTTGGGAAGAACCGCTGGTTAACTACATCGTCGACTATGCCTCGAAGAATCGAACCAATAGATTCATCGCTGTAAGAGCGCTCTTGGACAACATCGCAACCGGTTGCGGACATCTTTCGGTCAACCGCGCGAAGCAAGCAATCAAGGCGATCGCCAAGAATTCTGGTCATGAGCGTCTTGCACGAGAGCTGCAACATCCATCAGCAAATGTTCGCGAACAGGCAGCCGAACTTCTGGGATGGCTAAAGGTACCGCGTGCGATAGAGCCGCTAATCAGGGCTTATTCTATTGCTACCGGCAGAGAACGGACGGTACTAAATACAGTGCTCGAACGGCATTATGCACCACAAGTCGTGTGGTATGTTCGCTCGAGAGTTCCTGAATTCAACCACGTTTTAGTGGACTTTCAGAGCCCGTAAGGAGCCCGCGGAGGGCCGGTAAGGAGCCCGCGGATAAGGTGTACATCCTGATTGAAGGGAACATAGGTTAGGCCGGATGAGGGGAGGTTTTCTCCCCTTGTCGTTTTTGCATATAAAATTCAAGCTGGCTTTCTGAGTGGCATGATCTCGCGACGCGTGATCACGCGACGCGTGGCCAATTACAACCTCGTCAGGTGATCAGGTGACTCGGATGGCACCAACCCGCTAAGCATTAACGTCCGCTAACGCTGTTACCAATTGCATGGTCACTCAGCTTCGATAGGTGTTGAGTTACTCGGCTAAGCTAACTGTGTGGTTGTTCAACTCGCCCACTGTACCGGGCAAACGGATGACTATGTTCCGGACACCGAAACCACCGACCTCACCAACTGAGTAACTTTACATTCGCTCCTTTTTCGCCACTTTTTAAGCACCACATTTGGTGTTCCATCTATTAAGGGGTGCTAAGGGTTCACCTGTATTGCCTTCTGTGCCGGGCCTGTCGGGCTGCGGGAATTACTAAATGTGTTGTGTTTAATAAGTCGAACTTATTAGGGTGTGGGTAATCACTCATATCACTCCGTGCATCAGGGGCTTCAAACCAGCAAAACAATCGCAAATCCGCACATCAAGCTGTTTTCCCCACGTCGTCACGCGATGAGAAAGTGTAATTGTTAAACCGCTTCGCAAGAAGCATAAATTTCAATCGAATGAGAAAGTACAATTTCGACCTCGCCACTTCCTTTGATGGCGAAGATTCAACAACAAGCGAACAGAATCAACTGAATGCTCAACTGTTCGCGCAAGCTCTGGAAGGCTTTGAGTTTCTCCGCTCACCCAGAGCCGGTGCTATCGTAACTGGCACAGCCGTTCACGAAAGCAAAGACTTCTTTGTCATCGACATCCCCGGCAGAAAAGCTGGCGGCTTCGTCTCCAAGAAAGAATCAGGCGACCTGAAACTGGGAGACACAGCTGCCTTCTGGGTACTGGAGAGCGATGAAGAGGAGGGCGCAGTTTGGATGTCGCGGCAGAAAGCACACGCCTGGGAACGTCTGGCCGAAGCATCCGAAACCGGCGAAACAGTGGTTGCAAAAGTTTTCTGCACCGCTGTCGGCAAACGCGATCGCAACGTTCATGGTTTGCGCATCGTGTTTGAGGAGGGAGAGTTTGCCGGTATCCGCGGGTTCATTCCTCGCAGCGAAGTTCCGCGTGGGACTAACTACGAAGCGTATGTGAACACCATGGTAGAAGTGAAAGTGCTGACCGTTGAGCCGACCCGCGGCAGACAGTTCGGCAGCCTGGTTGTGAGCATCAATCGTTGTCTGCAGGAGAAACTGGCTGAACAGGTGGCATTGATGGAAGTCGGCGCTATCGTTTCGGGCAGCGTGAAGAAAGTGATCAAAGTCGGAGAGAACAAAAATGCGCAAGGTGCGCTGATTGAACTCGACAACGGCATCACCGGCTTCGTGCATGAATCTCAGGTGACAGGACATCCGAAGGTGAACATCAAGGATGTGCTTACACCGGGCTTGCAACGCGACTTCGAGGTAATGCGCGTCAACCCGAAAGACGGCAAGATCAGCCTCGGCATGAAAGGTCTCGACCGCAGACGCCTGGCTGCCAGCCTGGCTGTGGGTCAGATCCTGAACGGTCGCGTGGACAAGGTTGAAACCTACGGTTACTTCGTTGACCTGGGCGGTGTTGTGGGTCTTTTGCACTGGTCTGAACTGCAGGTGATAGCTGGTGGACAAACCGAATCCTTCAAGGAAGGAGATCGCGTTGATGTCAGCATCATCGCCATGCAGGAAGACGGAACACGTGTTGCTTTGAGCCGCACCAAGCAGTTCGAAGCCAACACCGACTCCGATTCGCAACACTAAAATCCAATAGCATGAAAGTCCTGCGAGAAATCCTCATCGGATTATTTGTCGTGGGTCTTGCGCTGCTTACGTTGAAGCTGATGTGGGCTGACGATTACCGTATCGGTATCGCCGCCTTCGTCGGCTTCTTCTTGCTCATGCGATGGATTTTCCGTTAATGAGGTTTGAAACTTCTCGGGAATAGACATCCTGCAAGTTTCAGATCTTTCAATGGCCTCTCTAGGGCCATCAATGCAAGCCCCGCGCCCAGCGCCGCGGTGACTTGCTTTCTTTCTAATCGGGGTTGCGAAAAGGGCGACTCCAACCTACTCACGTTTAAAACATATGTTCCATGAAACGGCGTTTCAAACCCTGGTCGCAATGCCATCTATACAGAATTCCAGCTAAAGCTGCGCTGTTGATCGTCGCCGGCCTGTTCACAATCTGGCTGAGTCTCTCACCCAGAGTGCTTCCTCGACTTTATGCCAAAAAGCTGTTTTACCCGAACCTGCGTGTTGCGTCTGACTCAGCGTTGACTAGCTTTAATGATGTGCCAAACAGACAAGTCAACTTTGTGGTGAGCGATGGATCTGTGCTCAGAGGCTGGTATTTCGGCTTGCCTGGAGCGAAAAAGATCATACTGTTTCACCAGGGGAATTCGGGCAACATTCCTGCCCACCTTGAACTCGTGAAGACTTTCCTTGCCAGCGGCTGCTCCGTGTTTATCTACGAGCCACGCGGTTTTGGAAAGAGCCAAGGAAGACCGACGGTTAAGCATATCGTCGAAGATGGTCTGGCTGCCTTTGATGTCGTGCGCGACAGTCTGCACTACACTCACAAACAGATCATCGTATATGGTGCCTCATTGGGCGCCTCAGTTGCCGCAATAGTCGCTGACGAGCGCGATGCCGGAGGGCTGGTAATCCAATCAGGATTCGCTTCTCTATCGAGCATTGCCAGAGAAAAAGTGCCGTTGCTTCGACTGTATCCCGATTGGATGTTCCCCCGCCCTGAGTTGAACAATGAGAAACTCCTGGCGAAGGCACACCCACCGCTTTTGATCCTGCATGGAGAAAAGGACGATCTAATCTCTGTGCAACACGCAAAGATCGTCTATCAGAAGGCGTCAAAGCCAAGCAAACTCGTGCTTCTGCCTAACTCCGGTCACAATAAAATGGACCCGGCAGATGTCGAATTGTTTGAAAAGGAACTGCAAGCATTTGTGCGTTCCATCTGATAGTTGGACCCAACCAAATTTTTCACCACAAAAACAGTACGTCATGAGTACCATTGATTCAAACAGGCTCCCAATCTGGATTCACACAGCAGAACTTGAAACCGAAGACGGCGAAAAACTCACATTCGAATACGGCATCTGTAAGGAGCTTGGCTGCGCCGTCGAAATTGATTCGGGAACCATCACACCCGCGAAGAAAACCACTGTTGCAATCACGCCAAACAGAGTCATCCTTTCTCAGTACTTCGAAGGAGTCCTGACCAACGGGAAGCTCATTGTTCCATCGGCGTTGAGGCTGATCAAAAGGTTTCGCGGCAAGCTCTCCATTCCTGTTAAGGATGGGGCGCAAGTCAAAGTGTGGCAACAGTACAAGCAGTAAAGAGTGGCTTGTCCACTATTGTTTAACCAGGATGAGCTGTTGCTGAAAACAATTCCAAACAGCAACAAGCTTATCCATAATATTCAACAAAAATGAAAATAGTAGATGCATTCACCATTCTGGGTATGCCGGAATCCGTGACAAACGAAACACACAAATGCCCATGCTGTGGCGAACTCCTTGATGTAAAAGCAGATGGCTCCGCCTTCTGTACTCACGAGGGAATCCACTTTGCGCCTGAAACCACAGACACTGAGCTCTGGCAGATGCGCAAGTCCTTTGATACGGCAAACCATATCACCCCCAGCGACAGAACCTTGATTCCTGCGAAACTTCGCATGGAAACAATCATGGCAGGCGGCGTTGTGGGCACAGGGCGGGCAATCAAATTTTATAACTAAAACATACCAGATATGGTGGCAAGAGTTTTCTTGATTCTCGGACTCGTTATCCTGGCACCTGGCTGTATTGATGTCTGGGTTGACTTCCTTTTCGGATACAAGGGTTTCAACGCGGTCATCATTCCGTCAATCATTGTCGGTGCCATTCTCTTCATCCTCATAAGAGCGCAACGCAAATCCACAAAATCAGGTCGCGCTTAGCCGAGGTGGCTAAACAACCGGATGCGCAAAGCACGCGCACCAGAAGGATCACAAAATGAATTTCTAACCGAGGGCGTTCGTACATGCGTATGGAGCCCTCACAAAACATCTGAAAAATGGAAAAAGTATTTCAATTCGAAGACTTCGGCACAGACCAGCAAAGCGCTGCGTTTGTCGAACGTTTCAGACAGATTGTTGTAGGGCAACCAGGCGCGGAAGAAATCGCCGAAATGGTTTTCACCGCGTTTAACAATCCGCTGCGCGACAGGCGCAGACCCCTTGGTGTGTTCGCTTTGATTGGTCAATCGAGAACTGGTAAAACGATGACAGCGAAGGCTCTTGCTAAGCTGTTTCACAAGAGTGAAGACGCCCTGACGAAAATCGACTGCGGCGATTACATTTCAGACCACCAGCTCATCGACATAAAAGGTGCACCGACAAGCTACAAAGGTTACATGGAGCCTTCTGAAGTAGAGGCTCTCAAGCCCAACCAGAAAGACCCGACCTCTAAGATTTCGCCTCACAACTTGAGGCGTGCCAGAATGGGTTCTCGCTGCCCGGTCAATATCGTCATCTTGGACGAGTTTGATAGAGGCATCGAGGAGTTGTATCAGCTCTTCATGGGCATCTTCGACGATGGCAAGTTCACATTCGGCAACGGCATCGAAGCCAACTACGCCAACACCGTCTTCATTCTGACGATGAACTTGGGGATGGATAAGGTGGAACGCCTTGGAGAGAGCGTTGGATTCAAGACCGTCGATACGCAGATAACACATGCAGATATCGAAGGTGTTGTGTTCAAAGCTTTGAAGCGCAGGTTTAAACCAGAGTTTCGCAACCGTCTCGACAAGGTGGTTGTCTTCAAGCAGCACTCCCGCGAAGACTTGAAGGGTATCGTCAAAGCGGAAATCGCCCAAATTCAGGAACGTGCTTTAACTGTGCTTCAAGCAAAACAGTGTTTTCGAATTCTGATCGATGACGCTGCATGCCAGAAGGTCCTGCAGTTGGCTGACCCCTTGGGTGGAAACGCAGCCGCCATCAAGAAGGTAGTCGAGCAGGTCATCGTTCCGGTATTGGGCAGAGTTACGAGCCAGGAGGTGGTTGGTTATGCAGATCGCGTAACCATCACAGTGGTAGACGATGTGCTTTCACTCAAGATTGAAGAGGGAGTGGCGGACGAGGAGTTGTTTAAGCTGATGACAATGAATTCCGGGAGGCGCGACCTGATTGATTTGAACTCGCTGGACGAAATTCTGGCGCAGCCGCTTGGTCGCGCGCGGCCTGTTGAACACGATAACAACAGAAGGTAGTCGAGCCGAAGATTAATCCCAATTGCAATTATGAAGGCAGACCGGGTGCGGGTTTGCTTTTGCGTCACACAGCACCGCAAACAATCGACTATGAGCGCTTTTCGCAGAGCAAAGTTGTTCAAGCAGCCGAACATCAGGTTTTTGACTTGGGGTCAATTCGCCGTCATGCAACTTGCAAAAACGCAAGGAACATTCACGGGACAGCAAGCCGTAGACGCAGTGTGCCAATACCAAAACGGTGTGGACAAGGAATGCGTGCAAGCTGTCGTTGAACTCCTTGTCGAAACCGGCATGCTGAGGCAGCCTGATGACCAACCAACCAACTGGTACAACCAGAGGTTTCAGCTCAATTTTTAGTCATTCACCGCGGACAAACCCGCACAAAAGGAAAAAACCATGTCATTCGTATTTCTGATACTGGCAATCCTGATGCTCATTGCGAAGCATCCGATTCTTGCAATCATCTTCGGACTCATCGCCCTCTTTAGCAGAAAGCGTAAGAGCTGAGCGGTGCTGAGATGAAGGAAGAACCATAAAGAGGCACAAGTGGAAACGCTTTTGCCTCTTTCTTCGTGATTTTGTTTATACTAATGGATATAGAAGAAATGGGCTCGCCTGCGTG
>CAZCZI010000037.1:0-17061 GCA_964503045.1 uncultured Candidatus Obscuribacterales bacterium | reverse complement strand
TCACGCGGCACGTGATCACGCAGCGCATGGCCATCGCATGTGGTGACTAAGCATCGTATGTGGTGGCCACGCGGCGCGTGATCACACGACAAGTGACCTCGCACGCAGGATTTCGGCAAAAGCACCGCCGCGAGTTCCTCGAAAAACATAGCAAGTGAAGCGCCTACTTGCCGGCCTTGAGCCGATACCCAATGCGCCTGACGTTCTCGATGATTGATTGATCTTCGTCTTCGCTGTCATCGAGTTTCTTGCGAATTCGCTTGATCGATGTGCGCACCGCATCTGATGTCGCTTCCGAGTCGAAGTTCCAAACCCTCTGAATTAGCGTGTCGCTGCTGAATACTTCCTCTGGATGTCGCATGAGAAACTCCAGCAAAGCAAAATCCTTCGGCAACAGATGAATATCCTTGCCGCTCTTGTATACCTTGTGTTTGACGGTATCGAGTTCCAACTCACCGACTTTGATTACGTCAGTCACGGTTTCGGCGGGGCGTCTGGCAAGCGCGCGCAGGCGCGCAGACAGTTCCCGCATACTAAATGGTTTTGTCAAATAATCATCAGCCCCGGAGTCGAGACCTTCTTCCTTCTCTGTGATGTTGCTTTTGCCTGTGAGCATCAAGACTGGAATCGTTCCCTTACTTGCTCTGTACTTTTTCAAAATCTCCATGCCTGTCATTCCAGGCAAGTCCCAGTCGAGAATGGCAATGTCGAAATGTCCTTGGCGCAGAAACTCATAGCCAGAGAGCCCGTCGTGGGCTATTTCCAAGCCATAGTTTTGTGACATAAGCCATTCGGAAATGACTTGAGTCAAGTCTTTGTCGTCTTCAACAAGCAGGATTTTGGTCATCGTTTCCTAGCAATCAGGTTTGTTAATTGCGTGGCGATTCTTCGCTCTGCAATGTTCCACCCCGAAAGGAAGAATACACGATGCTCTATTTGTCCTCAACACTTATGCTCTTGAATACGGCAAAGGCCCCGGCAGCGGTCATTTCGAAGACTCAATCTTCGCCACAGAGACTTCCCGGCGACTCAGGTGTCCATCTCCATCGAGGTCAATCCTGCGGGCGACGCGGGGCGATTGTTCGATAAATTGGTCAATTGAAGCGCCGGCAAGTTTCCCTGGTTTTCCCGCTCTTTCAGGGTCTGCAGCGGCGAGAAAATCTTCGTAAACTCCCGTACTGTTTGCTGGACATGCCATCGCGAAAAGCCACTCGGTGCGACGTGAGCTCGGAGCCCATTTTTAATGGCGCCCCAGCCTCGACTCGCGCTTCAGTGGCTTTATCAACAGATACTGTCCTAATCCCGGGAGCGACGGCTCCCAATTGGTTTGAACCTTTTTGTCGGCGACTTAGTACGGTTTGAGAATACATCGCTATTGTGGCGATAACGTGGCGAACCCAAGTGTTAACATAGGTCCACCCGGGCACCCCTTACTACGGCAATTCTATGAAGCTCTCCCTTGCAGCGAAAAGCCTGATACTGGTATCAATACCGCTCTGCTTTGAAATTGCCTTTGTCGTTCTGCTATCGCAATTCCAAATGCAAGCTGAGATGGAAGCTAAACGCGCTCGCGAAGCCAGAGAAATTTCCGATGAGATCACAAATCTCAGCGGCGACTTCTATGAAGCGGTAAAGATGCTGGGTGATGGGAAACTCAAAAAGTCATTGGCGCGGGGCATAATCGACCCCAAATACCAAAACATCTTGGCGAAGACACGACTTCAATACTCCAAGCTGTTGAAGTTGGCGGAGAACAAGCCAGACCTTAGAAACGCCGTTTTGCAGTCGATAAGAACCCTCGATGAGATTGAGGGAAATCTAAAGCAAGCCTGCCAGGACATTCAGGAAGGGCGTGCACTTGAGGTAATGAGTTCGTACGTTGAACGAACTGAGCGCATCAGTTTTTTGTTTAAGAGAATTTTGTCGGAACAGTTGGTGATGACCGCTCGCAACGAGCGTATGTATGCTGAGGCCAGTGATGGTCGTCAGGCAGCAATTCGTTATGAGATTTTGCAATATGGACTCTTCGCGGCGCTGATGAACTCGATTTTCAGCATCATGCTGGCCTTGTTCATCATAGGAAACATCACAAACAGGCTCAAGGTGATGAGCGACAACACGCGAAAACTGTCTGAAAATAAGCCTCTGAATAGGAGACTCTATGGCAATGATGAAATTGCAGAACTAGATCGAGTCTTCCACCAAATGGCTGACTCACTCGAAGAAGCCGCGCGTACTAAGCAAGACATGGTCAATATGTTGACACACGACCTGCGCTCGCCGCTTATGGCGATTCGCGGCAGTCTCGAGATGGTTCAGTCCGCAGAAGCGAAAGGCGAGCGCGAAGATCGCCTGCTGTCGCTGGCTGAACGCAACAGTAAGAGAATGATTGGGTTGATCAACGACATGTTGGACATTCAAAAAATCAACTCCGGAATGATGACGATAGCGACAACAGATGTCTGCCTAGCAGATGTTTTTGAGGAAGTACGACTGGGTCTTGCCGATCTGCTTAAGGAACACAATATACATCTAAAGGTTCAAGACACCGCTCTTTTCGTGAAGGCAGATCAAGAGAAACTAGACAGAGTGCTGTTTAACCTCGTATCGAACGCGGTCAAATTCTCTCCGAAAAATGGGACAATAACTCTCGCCGCCACCGAAGCCGACAAAACAGTCGAATTCACAGTCACAGACGAGGGTCCCGGCGTTCCACCTGAAATGCAAAAAACGATTTTTGAACGTTTTCAACAGATTGATGATAAGGAGCATAGCGCAAAAGGCGGCTCGGGTTTGGGTTTGTTCGTATGCAGCAAAATTGTCGCATTACTGGGCGGAACAATATGGGTAACCAGCGAACCCGGCAAGGGGAGCACGTTTCATGTCGCTTTGCCGAAAGCTTGAAGTCGATTTGTAGATCGCAGAACCTCGGTTCATGAACCCCAAAAAGTAGCAATGCCACCCTTGGCGGTGGCAGTGCAGGCCCTGTTTAAACTGTTTGATGGCATAGCTTCAACCGCGGTGGGTGCGATTCGGTGAGCGCCAGCGCTTCGATGGCATTGAATATACTGACCGAATGTGGTGGGTACGTGGCGCTATCGTGGCAATAACGTGGCATCGCTAAATTAACAATGCGGCTTCGATTGTGAGCCCCGGACCGAACGCAAGAACTACGTAGGGACGTGGTGTCGAGGCATTTAGAAGTGCATCCAAAATGAACAAAATTGTCGGAGATGACATATTGCCAAATTCTCTTAGGACAGAAAATGATGGCGCCATATGTTGTTGGCTGAGTGCGAGAGCTTCTTGAACTGCAGATAGAAGGCGTGGACCACCTGGGTGAATCGCCCACCCGCCAATGTCGCAGATCGACAGTGATTGTTCAGCAAGCCAATTCACCATCCAGTCTCTAAGAGATTCACCGACAATCGACGGAACGCTCGGCGAGAGGTGCATAGTGAAGCCGTGGTTGCCGATGTGCCATTGCATGGCGTCTAACGTGTTCGGAATCAGGTAAGTGGCGCAAGCTTCAAGACGCAGGCATCTTTGTCTTTCCGAGGTTTCGAACGAGTCGTTTCGCAATACGGCAGCGGCAGAACCATCAGAAAACAGCGAGTTTGCAACAACCGCGTTAGATGACCAGCCGTATTGGAAGTGCAGAGAGCAAAGTTCTGTAGCGCACAACAGCACCGTCGATGTCGGTTGCGAGGCAGCGATTGCTGACGCCGCGCGCAATCCATTAACAGCGCCGTGACATCCCATGAACCCGACATTGGTGCGTTGCACGCTGCGATTCATTCCCAGATCCAAAATCAATTCGATGTCGACACCGGGCGCACCAAATCCGGTGCATGAAACCGTGACGAGATGTGTTATCTCATCTGGTTGAACTTGAGCATCTTGAAGAGCGCCAACCGTGGATTCGCGTGCTAACTGAGAAGCGTGACGCTCGTATGCCTTCATTCGCTCCAGTGTGGTTGGACCCATGTCTGATGAACTGATGCGCAGCGGGTAGAAATTTGAGCTTAGACCGTTGTTTTCATTGGTTGGGCCACTGCTTTCAGCTTGGAGATTCAATGATGAGGAACGCCTATCTATAGCCGCGTGAGCATAGAGTTTTTCAAGTACTTTTTGCTCTTTTTCCGTCTGGCAGCAGTACGATTTCGCAAACTCTGCCGACTCTGCTTGCCCGAATCTATGTGGAACCGCCGTCGATAAGCCGATAATTTTTGCCATTGTTCTGCAGCTTCAATGGGTGTGCGGAGGCGCAGACATTTGTGGTCCCAGTGCTGTGCGAACGACTGCTGTCTCGATTGACTTACTTCTTGATACTGCAAGCGAGACCATTTCCGGTAGATATTGCCATCTAAGCAAGCTTGCAATTTGCGAACTTGTTGAGTGTCGCTTTGTCAAAAGTCTGTTATGAGCCCACTCCCAGTGTTTGTAGAGATCGCGGAGTTGCTCGGCTGGCACCAATACAGCGCGACTGACTATCGGCGCAAGTTGCAGCGCCGATGAATATGCCCAGCCGATGCCCTCTCCAGTAAAGGGTTCGGTATATCCGGAGGCGTCACCGATAACAAAGATGCGAGCAGTTGCTTTTGGAGTAATTGACTGTGTCAGTGCAGGAGTGCCGCGCCATGTGCATTTGTCCAATGCAATCAATGGCATTTTTGCTCGTTTCAAAATTGCTGTTGCAGCATTTCCAGGGTCGCCGTGCGTTTTTACAAATTCTCGGTCGAATGCGCAAGCAACGTCGTAATCGCCGTTTTCAAGCTGAACTACGCCTACATATCCACCTTGTGACGATGCCATGAAAATGTGGCCTGATTTGTAGAAGGGCGGCACATCGCTAGCTGCAACGGTTGCACCGGCTCCGATTCTGGATCCTTCTGAAAGTGTTCTTTCGAAACCTGGCTCTTGATCGAGTGCATGGCCCGCAATTCCGTCGGCAACGATTACGATTTTTGCCTGCGTGTGTACGGTTGAATTGCCGATTCGAAGCTCTATCGTGCGAAAGTCTGATTCGCGGATTTCCTCGATGAGGGGCTCACCAGGCGCGAATTCGAGCAAGTCAGGACCCTGCTGCTGTGAAACCAAACGCGCAACGGTATTTGGAACAAACGCGGCGCCCTTCCGTATCGCTTCTTTTACGAGACTTGCATCCAACGCTTTGCGAGACAAAGACTTGCCGCAGGAAAGGGCGACACTGGACTTGACCCCATTTATTGATAGCTCCAGAGAATGCAGATCTACTGCGCCGAGGCTCTCGATTGTTCCAATCAATCCTGCTTCTTCAAGTGATGAGAGTGCGACATGATTAAGACACGAACCACAAACCTTGCTGCGCGGAAATTCACTTTTGTCCACCAGCAGAGTTCGCAAGCCTTTGTTTGCAGCCAAAAATGCACTCAGAGCGCCCGCTGGACCCGCGCCGATCACGACCACGTCCCAGAGTCTCTCCAGTTGATCGATGCTTACTGAAGGCTCTATCTGTGCGTCTAAGATGCTTTGTGGTACCGAGAAATTTAGAATATTAGTCACTCTTAACTTTCCAAGACAGCAGCATTCGGCATGGAAACTTTGGTTCGATCTTTGCGCCTTTGAGCCCGGCGTTGTCTGCCAGCTCGCGCATTTCAGCGATCGTGTAGGCCGCTTTTACAGATACCGGACCGTCATATTGTACGACCTCGCTGCTCGTCAAGAGCTTTGTTGCGACTTTGATTAGCGTTAGATTAATTGGGCTCCTGACGAGATCATTAATCAGGACTAAGCGTTTTGCCGATTTTGCCATTGAGCGCATAAGCTCCACCACCTCAGGAGGGTCGAGATGGTGAGTAAACAACGACGTCGTAACCACATCGTACTTTGCCTTTGGGGAGCTCGAAAGAATGTCTAGCTTGAGCGTTTTGACGATCACCTGGTTGTGTTGAGCACCAGCATTTACGTATTTGAGAGCTCGATCGCTTATATCTGATGCTGTGATGTCGAGCTGGATACCTGCCTGCTTTGCGGCTCTGGCTAGCGCAATAGGTATGTCACCGGCGCCGGTGGCGATGTCCAAAATTGAGAACGTCTTTGAGTTTGCATGTCCGTACTCTGCAAAGATCTCACGCAGCATGATGCTTGGCGAGCCGCTCAGCATGTTGAGAAACGTGAGATCGTTGAGCGCTTGTTCGTGCTTGGTGGGGTCCAGTCCAGCATCATCCATTAGCTCGGGTTCGCGTTTTCGCTCCATCTACGCTAGTCCTCAGGAGTGCTTGTCGCCAATCTTCGTGTGTAGCTCAATCAGCCGCCCCAGTCCCAGCCGTTCCTCTCAGACCTTAACACGAAACCTAGAAAGCAAAACAAATAAAAGAAGTCGGGCACTAAATCGACTTATCTGCGTCTAGGAACTGTTCGGCTAGAGGTTGATGTCATGAATCAAATGCAGAGAGTAATTTTGTGTGTCGGAATCGCGATGGTTGCGGCGATGGTGGCGTATCCGCCGTGGCAAATTGTTGATTCCAGTGGAGCTAAGCACAATCTTGGTTATGGATTTTTGTGGAACCCTCCAGTGGAGGAAGTAAAAGGCCATGCCAACATTTTTGGTTTGGAGATAAACGTCAATCTGGATACACGCAGAGCCAACTCCATCAATCTTGTGCAACTCTTGCTTGAGGTGGGCGGCGCGGCGGTTGTTGTTGCCGGGTTGATGGCTGCTACTCGAGGAAAGACCGCCATCAATTAGCTGCGCTACAATAAGTCAAATCCAACTACGTTTTGATTTAGGCGACGATTCGGTTTAGTCCTTATGATATGATTCTGCACCTCTGGTGAGACGGAATCCTTCTTCTGTTGCCTATTCTTCGAGCATTAGGTGAAGCAATGCATAACATTTTACGAATCAGTTCAATGAGCAATTTTAGACGCAGCGTTGCCATGTTTGCTTTCGCTGCGATCGCTGTCTTTCCAGTGTGTCAGAGCTGTCTTGCTGCCGAATACTCTGATTTGATCAAGTCGGGCGAAGCTGCCTATGCTCAGGGCAACATGGCGAAAGCAGAGAAAGACTTGAACGACGCAGTAAAAGCGGCTGAAAAGGCTGGGCCAAAAGGTGAGTTGTACGTCGCAGAAGCGCTCAACGATCTTGGTGTGATTTACGATGAGGCCAAACGTTTTTCTGAGTCCGAGGCTGCTTACAATAGGGCTCTGGCAATCAGAGAAAAGCTTCTTGGGCCCAAGGATTTAGCGGTCGCAGTGACGCTCAACAACATGGCCAATTTGTACAAAGATCAAAACAAGCTCGACAAGGTTGAGGCGATGTACAAGAGAACGATTGAAATTGGCTTGGCAAGCGAAGGTCCCAACAGCGATTTTATTGCAATGAGCTACTGGAACTTGTCTCACTTCTACATTAAGCAGAAGCGCTACGAAGAGGCCATTTCGTCTCTGAAGCGCTCGGCACAGATAATCGAGAAGAGCTCGCAATCTGGTGAACGCCTTATGGACATAGTTGGGTTGTTGGGCGATACGTGTGAGAAAGCTGGAAAAACCGCCGATGCACGAGCGCAGTTTCTACGCTATTACGAGCTGGCAGCAAAGACGCTTCGGATGAATCCTGAAGATCCAAAAACTTCGACAACATTGAAAGAGTTTGCGGCTGATATGCGTAAACAATCCAACACCAAAATCGCTGACTACGTTGAGAAAGCCATCGCGTATCATTCAAAGAAGGGCTAGTTTGGCTCAAAGCCTTGTTATCGCCGGAAGCGAATAACCTTGCTGTCATTGTCGATTACGTACTTGCTGTCTCCAAAGAAAGATTGGCCTATCAGTGGAAATTCTGGAGCGTCGTTGCTTACAGAGACGACAACATGATGCTTTCTCACAGGTCCAACTTCCAAAGAATCAATTTCAAACGAGTAACCAAGACTGTATGCACCCCCGACAGACCGCGAGATGCTGGTGGAACTGTTTGGTGCTGACAGCGTGGTTTGAGTTCGGGGATTTTGATGTATATTGTCAGTTTGCTATAACGATCCATCGCTGATGATAACCTAGTCTTTCGAGTGGCAATATGACCGATCAAAAAATTGGCTACGAAGAGTGTCGGCAGGGTGCGCTCGCTCAATTGGAAGCGGGCGATACTGATGGAGCATTAAGGTCTTTCAGACCTGCACTGAATTTCCCTGGACAGCTTGATAGCGATGCGCGCTGGAAGGACGCGCTCGAAGTCTTTGAAAAAATCTCGACTATGATTGTCGGGCCGGATTTTGCCAAGTTTATTAGGGCTGCACGTCAAGATATCAACAACATCGATAACCTGTACGACCTGGGCTATCAGCTAATTGAGTTTGGGTTGCCTGAAGTAGCGGCTACGGTTTTGCATCGCGCCAATCGATTGCGACCAGGTGAGGAGGGAATTCTGTGCGAATTGGTTACTGCACTTGAATGTTCTGGAATTCACAAGACGGCATGTGACTTGATTCGAGAGCAGCCAAGGCTCTTGAAAGAGAGCTTCATGGTGAAGTATTTGCTAGCTTATAATTCACTTGCAATGGGTGATCTGGAAGAGCCCAGACGTATTCTTCCGGATTTGCAGAAGTCCGATAGTTCGCAGCACAAATACATGGCGAATGCGATCGCAGGAATGGTATCAAGGGCAGACACCATCAAGTCGAATGCGACACTAGACGAGCGAGATTTGCGCGGATGGCATTATGTACTCAACGGGAGCATCCTCACTCATATCTCCCCTTATGGTTTCGAAAGCATGAATGGCCGATATGCATTCGTTCAAGATAACAACGGACTTTTGAAGGAAGGAATTCTGAGAATTCAGTCGGTATTGAAAGCGCTGAAGTTTGAGGTTCCCTGTGTATACACACTTCCGGATCGACCGAGTGAAATCTTGGGTTTGGCTTGCGCTAGAATTTTAGGCGTTGAGACTAAACCATGGGGAGAAGCGGGCCGTAAGCCTGGATTGGTTGTTGCCTACGACATTGGAAATCTGGAAGACGAACTCTTGAAATTGTTGTGGGAGTGCCTCCCGGGACAATTACTCTGGAGTCATGCTGTCAGTTGGACCCAACCGCCACCGTATGCACCAGAGGTGGTGACCTTTTTGCATCAAGTGAATGTCAATCCATGGGGAGGTGTCTTGCGTTTAGATGACTCCGGGAAGGCAGTTAAGACCGAGTCGGACACTCGCGATTCCGAAACTCTCGCCAAAGAAATCTGCGACGCGCCTCTCGAGCCGGAGGCGCTTCAAGATCTCGAGACATTGAGCGACTTTGTGAGCACCGTTCAACGCTCACAAAAGGAGCATGGTGTTGCGCCTTCAAGCGGCAATCGAAAGCCGTTGCGACGAGAATCTCCCGTTACAAGTAGCCGCTTTATCTAACGTTATGCTGCGCTCGTTACTCACGGCGAATGGTCAGCTTTCTGCCCTGGCTCTCAGGCTCCTGGCTTTTCGGTACGGTGATTGTTAGAACACCATTATTCAGCACAGCTTGAGCCTTCTCGCCTTGTACCTTGCATGGCAATGAGACCGTGCGTTCGAAAGATCCGTATGAGCGCTCGATGACATGAAAGGACTTATCGTTCTTGGATTGGCTGACCTCACCTTTCTTGTCGCCTTTGATTGTGATCGAATCTTCGTTGACAGTGACATCGAGATTGTTCTCGTCGATGCCGGGCACCTCGGCCGTAATTTTGATGTCATCTCCCTGCTCAATTGTGTCCAGCTGCGGGATATATGCGCCCATGCCAACCGGAAATACCCAGTTGTGATCCAGATCGGACGACAGTACATCAAAGTTGCACCAGGGATCGAACATCCTGGACGGAAGGCTGAACAGCGATGCAGAAGAGCGCAACTTGTTTATCGCCGTGTTGTCGGGATGCCTTTGCGGCGAAGATGTTTTGCCTGAATGCACTCGCACTGAAACACCCGGCTCCGGAGCTGCGGCCGGTGCTTTGGCTTCAGTCGACGTTTCCGCTTGGGAATGAAGCATCTGTCCGCTAGCAAAACCAAATGCCAGACCGAGCGACAGCGCAAGCAGAGTGATTTTGCTTGGTCGCACTTTTTGCATCAATTCAGAATTGCAAGCTAATTTCATACTGAACCTCCTTTTCAGCTTGAGAGAAGATGGTGGCTGGAGCGCCCGACTAGGGCGCCCCGGCAATACATATCAACCATTCTTGATTTGTATTTTTTTTACGTGTTGCAATGCGTCGGTAGATTTGGGCACAACTACGTTGAGAACACCCTTTTTGAATGTCGCTTCCGCTTTGTCTTTGTTTATCGCGCAAGGAAATGGAATGCGTCTATGGAACGAACCATAACTGCGCTCCATGCGATAGTAGCCACGCGTGTTCTCTTCTTTTTCTTCGCGTTTCTCACCCGATATCGTCAGAGCATCATCTGTAATCGAGACATCAAGATCCTTGTCATCGATGCCTGGCAACTCGATAGAAACACGCAGATCGTTCGCGTTTTCCTTTATTTCAACGCGAGGCTGAAACATTCCTTCCGACATCTCTGAAAACGGGCTCATTATGCCTGTTTCAAACGTGCGGAAAAAATTGTCGAATACGCGATTCATGTCGTGCTGGAGCGAGAGATACGGACTGAACTCACTGTGTGACGAGTTGTTGTCCTCTTTTCGAATAGGAAGATTCTTCTTGCCCCAGTTCCAAGGTATGAGATTACCCATATTGCTATCCTCCTATAAACTGCGTTGCAATCTATTCGGCTTGTACAGCGATCTTCCTGGGCATGGCATGCTTGCTCTTGGGAAGAATCAGCTTGAGAACGCCGTTTTTAACCGAGGCCTGAATGCCTTCTCTATCTATTTCATTCGAGAGAGCAAAGCGCCGCCTGTAACTACCCATGCCGTATTCTGCATAGGTCAGGCTGTAGCCAGGGAACTCGGACTGATCGACATGCCCGTAAATTGTGAGGATGTTTTGCTCCAATGTGATGTCTACATCATCCTGCTTCACACCAGGCATGTCGGCGAGCAAAACAAGCTGCTCTTGCGTTTCGTAAATGTCGGTTGCCGGAGTATAGAGCTTATGCGGGCGTGTCTGCTCGGCACTGTCACGGCTCGCAACTTCTTGCTTGTTCATTTCCATAAGATCGTTTGGCATAACACAACCTCCTTTTAGATTACGACTCGGATACGACGGTGATTCTTCTTGGTTTTTCTGCTTCGGCACGCGGCAGTGTGATCTGCAAAACACCATTCGAGAATTTCGCTTGTACCTTATCCGCATCGACACCGAAAGGAAGTTGAAGCGAGCGTGTAAACTGCCCGTGACCACGTTCGTGCCTGTGGCGCGATGCTCCTCTGAGATCTTCTGCTTGGCGAGACCCTCTAATTGTCAGAGTGTCATGCATCAGAGAAATATCTACATCCTCAGGCGCAATGCCCGGTATCTCAGCGCGAACAATGGCGCCGCTCTCGCTGGTCCATACATTTATAGGTGGAAATTCTGGTGCATTATTTGCCGCGCTGGCCGACAGTGTGCGATTGAGCGAGTCTTGCAGCCTCTGCATGTCGTGCAGTGAGCCAAACAAATCGTTGTCAGCAAATCTCTGAAACAACATATCCTACGCCTCCTTCTTTAGATACGTCGGAATGCAGAATCAGGTCATCCTATTAATTGGACCTGACCCGCACCGAATCCAGGGTCCATCGTTTGGTGCCATTCAATGGATTGAAACTTTGAATGACTTACACCAATAAATTTACTCAAAGAGAATGACACTGGTTGCGAGTTTGCACGATTTTTTAAAGATTTTGGAAACGCAGATTTTGTCGAGGTTTTCGGAATCTGCCTCGAATTCAAACCTGGAGACGCTGGACCTGCACGCGCTGACGGGATTATAAAGGAAACATTAAGGCTTGACGAGCGCAAAAGTTTTCTGCTATAAAAATAAATTGGAAGGTTCAAATTCCTTCGTTTGGAAAGCCCAGATTCTTGCACTATGGAGGGTTTGCGCAGTTTTAACGAGTAGTGATTTTGAATAGTTCCAAAGCATGATAACACCGGCCCGCCAGGCTGGATACAGCGAAAAATGGCAGCCTCAGAGTCTGGGGCTGCCGAGCTGAACAATTATGCCTTTCAGAGATCCTCGGTTTTTCGACCGAATCTCTCGATGGCTATTTTCCTTCAACCGGCTCATACAGCCGGATCTAGCTAAATAGACTGACGGAGGTTCCGCCTATGATGAATGCAAAGTTCTACGGAGACGTACTCAGCAATTATATAAAAGCTGGCAGCCAGAGCTCTTCTCCATTGATCCTGGAAGCAATGGCTCACAGTGAGATCGACCTCATCAGATTGAGGGTGGCCGAAAACCCAAAAACACCAATAGAAACACTCGAGCTTCTTGCCACGGACAGAAATCCCGACGTTCGCGTCGCTGTCGGCACTAATCGTTCGACCCCTGCCTATGTATGTTTTCCTCTCGCGTTCGATGAGGATCCAAATGTAAGGCTTGGATTGGCTGACGATGTAAACACTCCGATTGAGCTACTGGAGAAGCTTACGGAAGACGTGAATCCATACGTTAGCTATCGCGCCAGGCAGACTATAGACATTGTTCAATCGCAAAAATCCGCCAGAAGCATCGGACGTGTTCTTTTCAATTGGACAGGCAAGGGCATGGATCAGGCGGGATTGAAGTACGCATAGTCATGCCATTGATCGTGACATAATTCGATGCCACTGAGAAATTCGCGGGCGCTTGAGAGTCAGGCGCTCGCTTCTTTTATTCTCCCAACAGAACCCATATTCAAAATATGGGAAAGCAATTTTCGTGGCTTCAAATTAGATCTTTCAACTGATAGTAAAAAATATTCGCGGTTGGGGCAAGATTTCTTGCGATCGATGCTTGGCTGCGTCCTAGATAATTTGCAAGTTCCCCGTAAACTCGAGGGATCACACCCAGATTGGCTTCCGGAACTGTTGCATTCGTCAAGGCTTTCTCGAAGCTTGCCACATTTGCCTTGAGAATTTCTGCATATTTCGGGCTAGTCTTGCCCCAGGAGTGCGCGGCTCCTGCAAACATTTCGTGGTGATTGTATGCAATATCTTCAAAGGGTTTTACGATGGTTTTGAAAGCATCATCGCGATCAACTTTTGTAAGCTCGTCTACAGATTTTCCTAACTGAGCCGCATAGCCTTCCAGCGCAGTAATTCTAGTTTGTAGCTGCTGCGCGACATGGGCCACTTCATGCGGACCTCCGGCTTTGCTGCTGTATTCGATCAGGTTAATGGTGCCTGTGCTTTCACCGACTACGCCGCCTTCTTTTAAGGCAATGCCGTAATCCGCGCCAATTTCCTTAAGTTTGGCGACAAAATTTTCTGTGTGTGTTTTTGTCAGTTTTTCCCCTGTTTTCGGTAAGGTTTCGGCAATTGCCTCGGTCATTCTCGTGGCCACATTGCCTGCTAAACGAGATTCCGTTACTGCCATGCCTGCGATTTCGGTTCCTGCTTTTGCGGTGAGCAAGACGCTTTCTCCTTTGGCCAGTGCCTTCAGTCCGGCAGTGCCTGGAAGGAATGTGAGCGCTGCGAGTCCCGTGTCCACAGCTAACCATTTCACATCATGTTGTAGTTGATCGGAGTGTTCTGACTTATTGAGACCTTCTATAACTTTGTTGGCACCATCTTCAACATTACCCAAGCCGCTTAGCGCCAGCAATCCATCCGCAGCGTTCGCCCCCGCCCATTTTGCTGCCCCCGAAATTCCACCCTCACCGGCTCCGTCAGCCGCCGCACCCTGCCAGTGTTGACGTGCGGTATCAATTGCTCCGTCAGGAAAAGCAGTGTTGTATAAATCACTTCCCAGCTTGAAAGCGTCTGTACCCTTGCCCATAAGATCGGCGGCTAGAGCCGATGTGTGACCACTCAAGCCACCTTCTTGTCGGCCGGCATCTGCAGAATCCTTCCAGTATTGTTTGGAAGAATCAATTACCCCTGCTATGCCCTGCGGATCTTCCTTCTTTTGATCTGCGTTGTCTTTGGGCTTATCTATCTTGTCCTTTTCAGATTTGTCTGCAGAATCAGCATGCATTTTTTCATCGTGCGTTGTTGCTTTCTCGGATTTAGTTGTGGCAGTCTTTTCCGAAGGCTTGACGAACTCCTTTGAGAACTTCAATGCCGGCTTTCCAAATTCGTTGGTGATTCCGCTGCTCCCGCCCGCCTTGAGAAATGCGTTGTGCGATTTCTGTTTTTGAACCAGGTATTCCTTACCTTTCTGACTTTCTCTGGCTGCCTTATCAGAGTTTGATGTTTGGGATTCTGTCTTCTTTTCCAACTTATGTTCGTTGGATTTGTGATCTGCGGTCATAGGGTGCCTCGAGTACGATTAGATACAGAATTTTTGCCGTCTTCTTAATTTAGCAGGTTATTTTCGATGCAGTTGGTGTAGTCAAGGTGCGCTGCCATTGATGCTAATTTTTCTAGAGCTATAATTGCATGAACCCTTTCAAGAAAAGCGAGAGCGACCTTGGCGAAGATTCTGATAGTCGAAGATGACGAGTCGCTGGGCCCAGTTATCGAACAGGTATTGACCGACGAACGGCACTTGGTGGACAGAGTACTGAATGTGGCTGATTGTAAGGCTTATCTTGATTCAGTAACTTACGATATGTTGGTTGTTGATTGGAACCTTCCTGATGGAAGCGGTGTTGATGTGTGCATGGAGTATCGGAGAAAAGGCGGCACCAGCCCTATCCTAATGCTCACTGGTCGCACTGATGTGGACGATAAAGTCTCGGGTTTGGATGCCGGTGCTGATGACTACTTGACCAAACCGTTTCACACAAGAGAGTTGACGTCTCGTGTGCGTGCGCTTCTTAGACGTCCGCCTGTCGTCACCAACAAGATTTTGAAAGCGCGCGATATTACGCTTGATCCCCTTGGACACACAGTTAAGCGTGGCGATGAAGTGTTGAAACTATATCCGAAAGAGTTCACGCTTCTTGAGTTGTTCATGCGCAATCCAAATCGTTTGTTCTCAGCCAATGACCTTCTTGACCGGGTTTGGCCAACTGATTCCGACGCGTCGGTAGAAACTGTGCGAACCACTATTCAAAGACTCCGACAAAGAGTCGAGAGTGAAGACGATAACAAACAACCGCTTATTCAGACGGTTCGCGGGGTCGGCTATCGGCTTCAGCCTTAGCTAAGGTAAACCAGAAAACACTGCCGTGATTTCCGTTTGCATCGTCGCTTGCTCTGCTGCGAACTCCGATTCGTTGACCGTGTTGGGTGACGATCGATTTGCAGATGGACAAACCTAAGCCGAACCCCTCTTTCTTGTCCTGTCTTGCGTCGGCTTGTTTGAAGCGTTCAAATATCTGAGACTGCAAGTGTTCAGGAACCCCTTTTCCCTCGTCAATAACTTGAATCTCCCAGTGTTTCCTGTCTATGTCTTCTGCTCTGACAAGTATTTTTGACTGTTGGGGCGAATGTCGCACAGCGTTGGATAGCAGATTGAGCATAACCTGGGTAATGCTGTCGCGATCTGCAGAAGCAGACGCAGTGGTTTCTTCGATTTCAATCGTCACGTTTTTCTCTTTCGCTGTTTGTTCGACCGACTGCAATGCGTCTCTAAACATTTCAACAATGGCAAATGAACTCATAGAGAATTCAACTAGACCCGATTCCAACTTTTCGATGTTCAACAATCGCTCTACCATCTGAAGCAGTCTTTCGGCGTTGGTTTCGGCGGTCTCGAGTGTCTTCTGGGCTTGTTCGGTTAGTTCTCCGTATCGACCTGCACGCACGAGATCGATGGTCGTTGAAATCGAAGTCAGGGGGGTTCGTATGTCGTGACTGACCATTGCCACGAAGTCTCGCTTCAACTGTTCTAGCTTGATTCTTTCGGTTATGTCTACCATTGTAAGAAGAATGCGATCACCGTCAGCGGTTGCAAACTTCGATGCCGAGACTTCCAGAGGAATGTATTCTCGTTGTGAGTCGATTCCTTCCATGATCAGAGGCCGTTCCCTTGATTCGGTAAGCAATCGTTCAATCAGAGCGGCAGTAGTCGTGTCAGCCGACTTTGTATGGAGAAGAATGGAAACCCGTTTGGTCAGCAGATCTTCCGATTGGTAGTTGAAAAGGCGCTCTGCGGTCGGATTGACTGACTCGATGCTGCCCCCTTCATCTACAACCACAAGGGATGCAGGAATGGTTGCAATCACAGACTTGAGCCTCGATTCACTCAGGCGCAGCAGTGTTGTAAACGACTGCTCTCGCGCAGCAGAAGCTTTGAGCTTGTCTGCCATCTCATGAAACACTCTGTCGACATCGCCGACCTCATCAGCCGAGTTGATCTCTTTTAAGAGCGGCTGATTCTGCGCCAGACGGCGACTGTTTTCCTTGAGCACGCCGAGGTGGCTGACTGTTCCTCTAAAGAAAATCAGAGTCAAGACAATCGCAAGCCCTGCATTGCCAAAAACTGCAATGTCAGACCACTGCTGCATTTGTTGTCTTGCCAGTTTTTCTTGCTCGGTGGCCGCTAAAACCAATTTGTTTTCTTTTGCTCCGATGTCTTTCAGCTCGTGATCCAGCATGCTGGCTGATTCTCTGAAGGCAGCACTGTTGACGAACGTCATAAAGACCGAGAGCTCATCTTCACCGAATGTACGCTCCTGCAACCGTCTCAATTCGTTGAGGAAGCGTGTGCCAAGCCGATTCACGCGTTCTGCTTGCAGATCATGGTGTCCGTCTGCTTTCAATGCATCGACGACATTCCCTATGGTCTTCGGAGTCTCCATCAATAACTGCTGCATGTGTTTTTGGGTTCGCGGCGTGCGCCCAGTGTTATCCGCCACCAGCGCATCGAAAAGCAGGGAGATGTGCAGAATCAAGTAATTGACGTTGGAGACGATTCGTTTTGATACGTCTTGGGCTTTGGCTTGCTCCTCGACTTGCAGAAACTGCTGTTTCATGTGCAAGTAAAACGCGCCCTGCAGCACCAGTGGTAGTGCTACAAGCATGATTCCTTTGTGCGCTAATTTCAATCTAGGAAAGAGCATGACTATATGTCTATACCCACTT
>CAZCZI010000036.1:62471-69292 GCA_964503045.1 uncultured Candidatus Obscuribacterales bacterium | reverse complement strand
GTGATGCCGCGCTCGCGCTCGAGATCCATGGTGTCGAGCACCTGATCTTGCATCTCGCGCTTAGAAATGGTGTTGGTCGTCTCCAGCAGCCGATCGGCAAGCGTCGACTTGCCGTGATCGATGTGAGCAATGATCGAGAAGTTTCGAATAAACCTGGGATCAGTACCCACTTTTTGCACCAGACTCCAAGAAGTATGAACCGGATCTTATCGTCGCGACCCGTTCGCCGCGTCTGCGGGCGATTTCGGTATATTACCAGGCGTAAAGCCAAGAGCGCTTAATTATTACTTTGTATGCGATAGATCCGTTTATGAATCTATCACTTTGCAGGTTTTTCTTGCCACTGCCCGCGAGTGTGCGACGACATTCGCCAGTCATCGCCATCCTTAATGAAGACTTGGGTGACAAATGCTTCACGCGTTACGGGTTTCTCACCATCGAAAGTGACGGTTTTCTCGCCGTGATAACTGACCACTGCGCTGTCGCCGGCGACCTTGATGAAGGGTTGGTCGATCTTAATCGTGACGGTGCGGTGCTTGCCTTTGCTCTTATCGCGCTGAAACTCTTTCATCATGCTGTCGGCGGCCGCGTCTTTTCCGGTCGACATTTTGTTTGTCGACTCATCGAATATGGTGCACGCCTCGTCGAGACAAGCCTTGTATTTGTCTACGTCGCCACGCGCAGCAGCTTTGGCCATTACCTTCACGGTTTCAAGTACTGCCGGAGCTTCCGGTTTCGGTGAATGCACCTCAGGCACCATATGCGGTTCGGAACATTCAATACTGGAATCAGCATCGGAACTTTGATTCGAAGCGGCAACAGTCGAAGAAGTCGATGATTTGGGAGATTTAGACGACGGTTCGGAGGCGGCTGCAGCGGAAGTCTGCGAGGGAATAGTTCCCAACGATCCATGTGCTCCTTCGGCAAGCGCCAACGAAGAAGAGCAGCCGACTGCCGTCACCCAAGCAAACATCACAGAGAATGCAAAACGTTCCAACCTATTGAATTTGGGACTCGCCGACACTTCCAATGTTCCTCCTCAATGCGGCAACTGAGCCATTGCGCCATCGACGTCTCGAATCGAGCGTTCGATCTGATGCAAATACGCATCCAAAATTGCTTGCCGTCGCTTCAGCTCATCAATCTGCGAACCGGCTTCGTCATAAGCTTTCTGCAACGCTCTTTGTTGGTTCATCAATGCGTCGCGCGAATCTTTCAATTTCAAATAGGAGACAGAATCCGAAGCAGGTGCTGGTGTCACCAGTGATACCAACACCAACACTGCCAACGGTCTCAAAAAAATTGAGCCTTTTCTTCTAGATGGCATAAGACGTCATGTCACGCTGGTTTGTAGAGGGTAGAATTATGGCTAGAATCTTCTGTATAATGATCGAGCTTGACAAAACTTAATGGTTGTCGGGATTTATTTATGTCGAAAATCGTTCCATCAAGAGTATTGAGCGGACTCCCACAAGCAGTGGCTATTTGCGCTGTTTTGGCGATGACAATGAGCTCGCCGTCAGTCGCATTAGATGCAAACAGCTCGGGCGAGACAGCCTTTGAAACAATCAAAAAACTGGCCGGCAACTGGACGGGCAAAGATGACGACAACCAGCCGGTGACTTGCAACTACGAGGTTTCGTCCGGTGGAACCATCGTCATCGAAAAGCTGCAGACAGGCACGCACCCTTGCATGACGTCGGTTTATCATCGCGACGGCGACACGATGATGATGACTCACTACTGCAACATGAACAACCAGCCTCGGCTCAGGCTGAAAGCTTTGAGCCCCGAAAGGAAGACGATTGATTTTGATTTCGTAGATATCACTAATTTGAAGAGTCCCAAAGATGGGCACATAAAGAGTCTAAGCATCAGCCTTCCTGACGACACCCACATGGTTCATGATTGGAGTTTCGATCAAGATGGCAAAGAAGCGCACGCAATCTTCACTTTCGAGCGTGTTAAAGACACGTTTGACCCGCAATCGGTGAAGCCGCGACCTTCAACCAAACAAGACGGAAACCCAAAGAAGGGCTAAACGCCCGAATAGAGGCAGTGCATGCATCCATTTCTCGAAGCAATAAACCAGCGGCCCCTGTTGGCTGACGGCGGTATCGGAACCCTTCTGCTTTCAAGAGGCGCTTCAAGCGAGTCGAGCTTCGAGCATCTCAACCTTACCAAGCAAGAGCTCGTTCAGCAGGTACACATTGACTATATCAATGCCGGCTCTGAGGTGATCGAGACAAATTCGTTTTCAGGCAACAGATTCCGCTTGTCTTCATTCGGGCTTGAGGCTGACGTCTACAAAATCAACGTCTGGGCCGCCAAAGTGGCGCGCGCGGCACGAGAAATTGCCGGACAACCGACATTTATTGCAGGTTCCATCGGTCCAACCGGTAAGCTCCTGCGCCCGCTCGGCGACACCACGCCTGAAGAAATCGTAACCGCCTACATCGAACAAATGGAGGGATTGCTCGCCGGCGGCGTCGACCTCTTCATGATCGAAACGATGTCATCGATTGAGGAAACGGTGCTGGCGATTCGAGCCGCCAGAAAACTTTCAAAGCTTCCGATCGTTGCACAGCTGAGCTTCTCCGTAGAAGGTCACACACTTTTGGGCGTCACTCCGGAAGATGCAGTCAAGGTTTTTGCAGAACTTCCAGAGTCCGACATCCCCGAAGTGATTGGTATCAATTGCGGTGCCGGACCAGGACCGGTCTTTGATTCATTCTTGCGAATGACCTCTGTGGTGAAGTCATTCGCCAAGGCAAAGAACGTGACGTTCTCGTGCGTTCCTAACGCCGGTCAACCCAGTTTGAGCGGCGGACGTTATTTGTTTATGAGCCGGCCCGATTACTGCGCATCATATGTCGAGCCCTACGTTCGCGCCGGCGCAAGACTGATTGGCGGCTGTTGCGGAACAACGCCAGAACACATCAAAGCGATGCGCAAGCAGCTCGACAAATACATCGCACAATCGAAAGAAGTTGCAAATCAAACCTTGCAAAATCTGCCGGCGCAATCTTCCGGACTTTCGATTTCATCAAAACCTGTCGAAGCGAAAGCTGAATCAGTTGAAGAAAAAACCAAAGAAGACGGCGCGGAAAAATCCAAGAGTTCGCCCCTTGCTCTGGCTGAGCGCCTTCGTGCAATCAAGAAAAACGGCAACGACAAAGACTTCTATATCAGCGTCGAGCTCGACCCACCAAAGGGTGCAGTCACCAAGAAGATTCTTCAAGCCGCGGATATGTTGTATCAAGCAGGGGCCGATGCCATCAATGTTGGTGACAGCCCGATGGCAAGAGTTCGCATGTCGTCGCTTGCGACGTGCCAACTGATCAATCAGCAAGTCGGCGTCGACACCATCATTCACTTCACCACACGCGATCGCAACTTGATGGGAATTCAAGCCGATCTTCTCGGGTGCCAGGCACTCGGTATTCGCAACATTCTCGCACTCACCGGAGACCCACCCGGCTTGGGCAACTACGCGCACGCCACTGCTGTCTACGATGTTGATTCGATTGGTTTGATCAAAATCATCAATCAGCTCAATCAAGGCAAAGATATCGCCGGCAATTCGATTGGTTCTCCAACAAGTCTGTCAATTGCTTGCGCGCTCAACCCGACACATGAAGATCGCCGTCTCGAAAAACAACGCTGCAAGGCAAAGTTGGAAGCCGGGGCGCACTTCGTGATGACGCAACCGATTTATCGAAAGAGTGACCTCACAGATTTTCTCGAAGATTTCGGCGATATTCCGGTGCCGATTTTGGTTGGAATTATGCCGTTGCATAGTTCTAAACATGCGGAGTATCTGCACAACGAAGTACCGGGCATCAGCATTCCGGAGAACGTGCGAAACGCCATGGCCAAAGCCGGAGAAGAAGGTGCCGCAGTCGGATTAAAACTAGCCGAAGAACTTTTGGAAGAGTTGCGGCCGGTTTGTCAGGGCACCTACTTGGTTCCCTCTTTTGGACGCTATGACGACATGTGCACGATGGTGAAACGACTGAAAGAACGGCAGAAGAAAGCGTTGGTATAGCCCCGTTATGCAGGTCGCACAGCAATGCCCACGCCACTGAAATACATCCTCATTGCAATTGCAACCGTTGGAATTCTCGCAAGCCTACTGATCACATTCTCCGAAAGCAGCCAGCACGACGCAGAAGCAAAAGAAGCATTTCAGGCATATCAAAAGCAAATTGTTCGATCACGCAAACCTGTAATTTTGCATTTCACGATGGAAGGCTGCGTCCCTTGCAAAGCCTTTGAACCGGCATGGCAAGTCGCTATGACTCGTCACGGCGAACAATGCAATTTCGAGACGATTGCTTTGGAAGGAGCAGATCCACACAGGTTGAAACGCTACTTCGACGTGGAGAGTTTTCCGACGCTCATCTACATTGATTCAAATGGCAATTACAAGGGACGCGATGTGGGATCGATCGCGCAACAGGATTTCGAGAAGCGAGTGCTCTCGCTAATGGTTGGCGATCCGTTGAATTGCAATTCTAAGTAACCAATACTCGGCGAAATTTGTACCTCGCTCCACAGCTATTTGGATATATCTAATCGAGTATGGTATTTTCGTGCCATATTCAATTTGCTATAATAATTTACAGTAAGTTATATCCGATATAATATAAAAGTCCCAAAGTATATCTAATGAAGCATAGCGCTATCGAAGACATTATCAAATCGTTGGTGGCGGCCAGGAAAGCAAAAGGGCTCACTCAAAGTGAAATGGCGCGGCGACTAGGAGTGCCCCAAAGCTACATTTCCAGAATGGAGAGCGGGAGGCTCGATATGCGTTTGAGCAGCCTCGTTGACGTGGCTAGGTATCTCAATCAAGAAATTGTATTGGTACCAAATACAGTGGTGCCCACCGTACAAACTCTATTACGCTCTAAAGATTCTCACATCGAAAATCGTCCACTCTATACATTGGACGATCTCGACGACAGTCCAGAAGATAGTGTGGATTAGCTGGCAGCGGCAATGGTCTCATTTCCAGACACGCTCATAATCAAATTGAACGCGAGAACCGTGGGAACTCTGACACGTCTTGTTAACGAAACAATCGTATTCGCGTTTGATCCAAAGTACGAAGCTGATGAAAACCGGCCGATATTGAGCCTTGGCTTCAAAGGCTCGAACGATACACTCGTGCCAGATAGACCACGAACGGGTTCCCGTCTATCACCATTTTTTTCCAATCTCTTGCCTGAAGGACATCTTCGCGAATACCTGGCACGGAAGCTAGGTATTGGTAGTCACCGCGAATTCTTCCTTCTAGCAGCACTTGGTTTAGATTTACCGGGTGCCGTTATAGCCGAACCGTTAGGTGCGATGTCTGAAGAATTCACAGAGAAGCAAGGGGCGAAGAACCAACAGTCTCGCCCCCTTAGGTTTTCTCTTGCCGGAGTGCAGCTGAAATTCTCCGCTATTGCAGAAGCAAAAGGAACTTTCACCATCCCAGCAAGTGGTGCCGGTGGTTCATGGATAGTAAAACTCCCCAGCGAACAGCACGAAAAAATTCCGGAAGTAGAATTCTCAATGCTCACACTGGCAAAGCTTGCAGGGATAAATGTTCCTGAGTGCGAGTTAGTATCCACGAGCGCCATCGATGGACTCCCCAAAGAATTTGGAAATTTGAGAGGGAAAAGTCTGGCGATCAAGCGATTTGATCGCACTGATTCTGGTGGCAGAATTCACATGGAAGACTTCGCACAAGTCTATGGTGTCTACCCGCAAGATAAGTACCAAAAGGCTGGTTATGCACACATAGCACAAGTCTTGCTCTCCGAGACAGGCGAAGACTGTTACTGTGAGTTTGTCCGTCGTCTAGTATTCACCATTGCAATTGGAAATGGCGACATGCACCTGAAGAATTGGAGCCTTCTTTACTCCAACCCACAAAAGCCTGAGCTCTCTCCAGCATATGATTTTGTCCCGACCATTTCATACATAGAGAATGACTCTCTCGCTCTTAATTTAGGAGGAACCAAGGATTTTCATGCCGTCACTTTAGACAAATTCGCGAAACTAGCAAACGCGGCGAAGGCTTCAGAGAAGTTGACCACAACAATTGCCGAGGAAACGATTGAGAAAGTCAAATCAGTCTGGACACGTAATCGCTATGATTTGTTGCTGCCGGACACTGTCAGACAAGATATCGATTCGCACATGTCAAAACTGCGTCTGTTTAAAAGCAGAAATTGATGGAATCTGAAACTCTGCAAACCATCAACCTCGTGCGCTAAAATAATCCTCCGCTCTATCGGAGGTTGGTATGCGTCCAGTTTTAGTTCAGCTTGGAGTTTTGACCGCGCTCGCGATTTCAGTAATCTCTCCTGCTCTGGGAGAAAGTAAATGGATCAAGTCTATTGTCGGAGACTACAATGGAGCCATCGCGGTCTATCCAAAGACCACGGAAAACTCGGTTACCACCAAACTTTGGCTGGACGAAAAGGGATTGCTTTTGGGATCTTATACCTCAGAATTTCGAGGACAAAAGTATGATGGAACCCTCAAGCTCAAAGAGAAAACGAAAAAGCGAACCGCCACATTTGCCTGGAAAGATCAATATGGATCCGGCGATTTGAAGGTGAAGTTCGCCGACGATCTCGCCAGCTTCGAAGGCGAATACTACACAGGAGATGAAGTAGAGCCTAGCGGCAGTTGGAACGGCGCCAAGTCCAAATAGAGAGCAGCTATCATTGAATGAAGATCAGCAAAACTCCGCATGGATCCCAAACATGTACAAGGATGGCACCCTCAACCTCTTCCGGCTCTGAGACTCGAACATTCTTGTA